>JAPOIM010000055.1 GCA_029978905.1 Planctomycetota bacterium | reverse complement strand
TCTCGCGGTTGACGGAGTTCGGCCCCAGGCCAGGGCCGATGTCGGCCAACTCCGAGAGTTCGATCTGGCCCCGTCCCTGCGGTAGGTCAACGCGCAGCCGACCGAGGCTGGAGAAGTCGGTGCGGGCCTCCTCCTCCAGCCGCACCAGCAGATCAAACCGCCGCTGCTCTTCAAGCACCTGCGAGACCACCGTCCCTTGCAGGGCTGTCTCGAGCATGTGGGCCACCGCTTCACGGGTCAGCCCGTTGAAGGCCAGGTCGTCGGGCCGCAGGCGAATGTGCAGCTCCTCGGTCTGCTGCATCGGCTCCACCACCGGGGGCGTGATGCCGGGGATCGCACCGATCGCCCCCTGGATCGCGTCGGCCGTCTGCACCAGCGCATCGAGGTCATCGCCGTAGACCTTGATCGCAATCTGGGCATACACACCTGAAACCATGTGGCTGATCAGGTGGGCCAGCGGCTGCTCCACTTCGATCGCCACGCCAGGTGCCTCGCTGCCGAGGTCGTCGAGCAGTTCCTCGAGGATTTCCTCGCGATGGCGGCCGCTGCTGGGGTTGATGCTCACGATGTATTCGCTGGCGTTCACCGGGGCCGCGTGCTCATCCATCTCCGCGCGGCCGGTCCGCCGAACGAAGTGCACGATCTCCCCGTTGGGCTGCTCAGAAGAAACCTGCATCGATCGCAGCTTGGCGTCGACGATAGACGCGACACGGTTCGAGGCCTCCAGCGACGATCCCGGCGGCAGCGTGACGTTGATCTGCACACTGCCCTCATCGAACGGAGGCAAGAAGTCGCGGCCCAGGTGGGCGAGCTGCCAGCCGGCCCCGGCCACCCCCAGCCAGCTCAGCACAAGCAGCATCCCCGGCACCGCCATGCTCAGGCGAATCAGCGGAGACGCAAGCGACTTGAGCAGCCGCAGCAGCAGGCCGTCGCGGCCGCGGTGGGTCGAGGGGGCATTGGGCAGGAGATACGACGAGAGCGCGGGCGTGACCGTCAGCGAGACCACCAGCGACGCGAGGATCGACACGATGTAGGCCACGCCCAGCGGAGCAAACAGCCGCCCCTCGATGCCGGAGAGGGCAAACAGGGGCAGAAACACGAGGATCACGACCGCTGTGCCAAACACGATCGCGCCGCGGATCTCGCGGCTCGCTTCGTAGACCACCCGCAGCGCCGGCTGGGGGTGCTCCGCGGCGTTGTTCTGCGTGAGCCGGCGGAAGATGTTTTCCACGTCGACAATCGCATCGTCGACGAGTTCCCCCATGGCCACGGCGATCCCACCGAGGGTCATCACATTGATGGAGAGCGTGGTCCCGGTCAGCCAACTCGTGAGCCGAAACACGAGCATGGTGATCACCAGCGAGAGCGGGATCGCCGTCAGCGTGATGAAGGTCGTGCGGAGGTTCACGAGAAACGCAAAGAGCACAATCACCACCAGCACCGCCCCAATCACCAGCGCCTCCCCCACATTGAAGATGCCGCGGTCGATGAAGTTCTTCAGGCGGAAGAGTTCCGAGTTGACCACGATGGTGGCCGGCAGCGACGCCTCCATGTCGGCGAAGGCTTCTTCGATTCGCTCAGTCAGCGCCCGCGTGTCGACGTGCGGCTGCTTGGCGATCGTGAACACCACGCCTGGCCGTCCATTGACCGCCGCATCGCCCCGCTTGAACTCGGGCCCTTCCACCACGCTTGCCACCTGAGCCAGCAGGATCGGCCGCCGGGGCGGCACGGCGATCGGTACCTCGCGGAGCTGCTCGATCACCTGCTCGGGATCTGGCCCGAGCCGGCCGAGGATGCGGATCGGCCGCTCGCTCTCCCCTTCCACGGCAAAGCCGCCGCTGGTGTTGATGTTGCTGGCGCGGAGTGCGTCTTCGACCATCGGCAGCGACACGCCATACTCGATCATCGCCGCCGGATCCGCCAGGATCTGGTACTGCTTGCGGTCGCCTCCCTGCACAAACACTTCGGCAACGCCAGGGATCTTCAGCAGCCGCCGGCGGATCACCCAGTCGGCAAGGGTCCGCAGCCGCATCGCCTGCTGCAGCGGCGTGGGAAAGGTCACCTCCAGAGGACGACCTCCTTGGGTCAGCCGCGCTCCGCGCGGACGCTCGCCCACCGCATCGGGAAAGCCCGCCTCCTCAGGCTCAAGCCACGCCACGTCGTCGAGCGGCACCTCCTCCCAGGTCTCCGGCCGCCGTCGATCGCGCACCTTCCAGACACGGATCGCGTCGGCCGCCGCATCGGCCGCCGTGCACTCGGCGAGGTGGTCAGAACCGGGCAGCGGTTCGAGCACGCCCCCCCGCGGCCCCTCCTGCCGCGACACGCCTGCGATCACGATCTGCCCCATGATCGACGCGGTGGGTGTCATCTGCGGACGGATGCCCGCCGGCAGTGTGTCCGCCAGGATCGCCAGCCGTTCCTGCACGGTCTGCCGCGCGGCCCGCACATCGACCGTCCAGCCAAACTCCACGTAGATCACCGTCAGGCCAGCCGTCGACTGGCTCCGCACGGCTTCCACGCCGCTCGCCCCCAACAACGCGATTTCGATCGGCTGGGTCACGAGCGTCTCCACCTCTTCGGTGGCGAGCCCGCGGCACTCGGTGATGATCACCACCCGCGGCCGGTCGAGGTCAGGAAACACGTCGATCGGCATCTGCGTTGCCAGCAGACCGCCGTAGACCAACAGCGCCATGCTCACGATCACGACGAGCAATCGCGACCGCAGTGAGAAACGAATGATGGCGTCGAGCATGCACGGGCCTCAAGGAGCGAAGCGTTGGTCTTGAAAACAAAAAACGTGCGGTGAGGTGAGGAGGTCGGCGAAAACTCGAGGAGTGTTTGCAGCGACGAGACTTTTTCCGCCTCCGAGCCCGGGCTTTTCCCGCGTGAAGCTAGTGCGCTTCGTGAACGGTTCCGTCGGCGTGCACGTGCATGCCGGCTGGTGCTCCGTCATCCAGCTGGGCAGCGAGCACGCGATTGAGCGAGGCTGCCGCCGACGCCGCCACAAACCATCCCGGAGCCAGGCTGCCGTCGTTGGCGATGATCACGTTCCGCCGATCGGCATGCAGCACATGCACACTCAAGCGGTTGAAGAGGTCGCCGTTCTGCCGAAACACATACGCCTCGGGACCGTCGCGGGCCACGGCGTCAGCCGGAAGCACAAACACATCGGTGAGCTGCTCGATCGGCACCAGCAACCGCACCCGCTGGCCAGGCCGAAACCGCCAAACCACAAACGATGCACCCTCCCGCTCGTATGAACGCGACTGATTGACCAGGGGCACGAAGAAGTCGAACGTGCGGCTTTCCACATCGATCGTGTTGGCGATGTGGCGAATGCGGGAGTTTTCGGGCAACGGATCCCAGCCAGCCGGGTCATCCTCGGCAAACTCGAGTTGCACCGGCCAGGCTTCACGGGTGGCTCGCTCAAGCGCCGGTGCCTCTCCCTTAAACGCATGACCGACCGCATACAGCAGGCGGTGGTTGGAGAGTGTCGCGAGGAGTTGCCCGGCCTGCACCTGGCTGCCAAGCTCCACAGAGAGTTCCTGGACTTCGGCACTCGCGGCCACGACCGGCGCTTCCGCGCCACCGGCCACCGGTGCGGGATCGGCGTGCTCGGCGACAGGCGGGGCCGCGATCTCCACCGTCGACACAAACTTCCCCACCGCCACCTGTTCTATCTGGTCGGGCGTGAGCCCACGCGTGAGCAAATCCTGCCGGGCCGACGTGATCGAAGCCTGCAACCGCCGTTGCTGTTGGTCGATCTCAATCAGCCGTGCACCAGGAATCGCCGTGCCGATCTGCTCGAGCCGTAGCCGCTTCTCCTGCTCAAGTTGGAGCTCACGCGTCGCCTTGAAGAGCTCCGACTGGGCGTTCTGCACGTATTCGCTGAGGAGCCGCAGCGTGAACAGCGGCTCCCCAGGCCGCACCGTATCGCCTGGATAGGCATGGATCTTTGTCACCACACCAACGACAGGTGAGGTCACGCCCTGATCCGAAATGCCGGGACGATCGGTGATTTCGCCAGGGATGGTGATCGTCCGCCAGCCGCTCCGCAGCCGCAGCGGCGTCGCCGTGATCCCCAGGTTGCGCCGCGCCTGCACGCTCAGTTCCACCACGCCAAGATCGGTCGCCGCATCATGATCGTGGTCATCGGCAGCGGTCGGCTCCCGGTCGAGCGCAAGCCCCGCGGCTCCCGGCAGAAAGGGTTTGAGCGACGCAACGAGCACACTGCGATAGGTCACGACGAGCGCTGCCAGACCTCCGACGGTGCCAAGAACGAGCAGCACGCGAAGCGCGCGAAGCAGCACTACACGAAACGTGGAAGCATGAGACATGAGCACACCCTGAAGGCAGAAACGCGCCCCCGCTGCGGCCACCATGCCGCAGGTCCGGGGAGACGAGAACACCAGCAAAAACGACCAGCAGGGTCGCCTTCAGAGCCGCAAGACGTGCGGCAAGAGATCGTGAAGCGCAGCCACGCGGCTGGCGGCATGGCCCGCCTGCACCAGGGCCCCTCGCTGTTCGACCGCCGGCTGCGCATGAGGCGTCGCAGCCAGTGGTGTTGCACAGGTCAATAAAAGATCGATACCTCTGTCGGACCCTCGCTCGACCCGCGGCGGGATCGCCGCTGGGATGACGTGATCCGCCAGGCAGCATCCACAGGCTGAGTGGCTGCACTCCCGCACACTTCCCTCAGCCTCGCGCGGCTGGTGGCGGTGATCGCAGCGCCGCGGAGCAGGCCGAATGTGCGTGTGCGTGTGGCGATGGTGGCTGTGAGACGCGTGTGCGTGACACGGGGACGCCTGCGCGTGACTCGCGTGCGAGCCGTGGGCGTGCTCCGCTTGATGGTGCTCGGCTGCGGAGCCGTGGTCCGCATGGCAGTGCGGAAGCTGCGCACCCGCCAGCAGCAGATGTGCCACGAGCGACAAGCCGACGCTTAGCATGCGAACAGTACGAAACATAGTGTCAGGGTACGGATCCTTGGGGGGCCACCGCAACTGATTGTTCCCGCACGGGCAGATGTCAACCGATCGACCGCAAGAAACCCACCACGTTTTCGATCTCGCGACGGGCGGCGACCGGCTCCACCGCCTCCAGCGACAGCCAGCCGTGGTAGGCCTGTTCCTCCAGGCTGCCGAGGACCGCAGGAAAGTCGACCTGGCCCGTACCCAGCACCACCGCACGCCCACGACCAGCGATCGGCCCGGCGATGGCATCGGTGGCGTGGACATACACCACATGCTGCCCAAGCAGTTGAATGGCCTCGACCGGATCGTGCCGATGCACCACGAGCAGCCCGGTCGAGAGATCACACGACACCGCACCCTGCGGCAGGGCGGTGAACAACCTGAGAAGGTCCTCCGGATCTGCCCGGCCCGCCTCCACAGCGATGGTCGTGCCCACACGGTCACCCCAGGCACCGAGATCTGCCAACACCTCGAGCAGCAGTTTCCACTCCGGCTCGTCGTCAGAAATCGGAATCTCGCCAACGTGGAGGGTCAGCAGGCGTGCTCCCAGGTCATACGCCAGTTGCATGGCTGACTTGGTGGCGGTGACCCGCGCTTCGAGCGCGTCGGAATCGCCGTAGCCGCGACGAGTCGGGAAGTTCACCGCCGACACCCGCAGGCCATAGTCCTCCAGCCACTTGCGGATCTGACGCAGGCCGGAGCGGCTCACCTCGTCGGGCGAAAGGCCGTAGCGGGCATCCACCTCGATCCCATCAACCCCGAGATCGTGCGCGATCTTCAAGCTGTCACGAAAATGCCGTGAAAGCCCGCTGGCTGAAACCGAAAGTCGGTTGGTGAACATGCCGCAAGCCGCCCGGTCACGTGTAAGGGAAACTGCGGGGAGTGTACGATCATCACATGCCCACGCTCAACGATGTGACCGAAATCCTGCGACAACTCGCCCCTCTCGAGCTCGCCGCTGACTGGGATGCGGTCGGCCTGCTGGTGGGCAGTCGCCGCGGAGCGTGCGAGCGCGTGATGACCTGCCTCACGCTCACTCCCGAGGTGGCCGCGGAAGCCGCCCGTGAACAGGCCGACCTCGTGGTCACCCATCACCCCCTGCCGTTTCGCCCGATCCCACGGATCACCGACGACACCCCCGCAGGCGCCGCCCTGCTGACACTCGTCTCGGCCGGCGTCGCCATCTGGAGCTCGCACACCGCCTGGGATTCCGCCGCCGGGGGCATCAACGATCAGTTGGCCGCCATGCTCGGCCTTACCGAGGTGCGTCCGATCGTGCCACACGCCGACATGCCCGACGTTGGCACCGGCCGCATGGGGCTCGCTGCCGAGGGCATGAGCGTGGTGGCACTGGCCAAAAACCTGGCCGCGGGGCTGGCCAGTGAGGGAGCACACGTCGCAGGCGACCAAGACCGACCGGCAGGGCTGGTAGGCATTGTCTGCGGCAGCGGCGGGGAGATGCTCCGCGATCTTCTAGCCGCGGGCTGCTCCACGCTCGTCACGGGCGAAGTGCGGCTCCACACGGCCGCCGAGGCCGCCGCGATGGGCCTGGCAGTGGTCGCGGTCGGACACCATGCCAGCGAGCGATTTGCCATGGAAAAGCTTGCTTGCCTGCTCGCCGAGCGAGTCCCCGGGCTCACGGTGTGGGCCAGCCGCAGCGAGACCGACCCGCTGGCCTGGGTGGCCGCCCCTGCAGCCACGTCCTGACCGGCCACAGATTCATTGCCCCACCAGTTTCGTCCCCTACAATCAGCGGTTTAGACGGTTCGCCATCGGGACGGGTCGTTGTTAAACACGCCTGTCTGCCGCCTCTATGCCCCGTCACGACGAATTGCCACTTTCCAGCCGTTACCTGACTGCGCTCCCCGTCTTCAACGAGGCCCGGCATGTGGCGGGCGTGCTCGACGAGGTGCTGCGGTTTACGAGTGACGTGCTGGTGGTCGACGACGGCTCCACCGATGGCACCTCCGAGGTGCTCGCTGCCCGCAGCGACGTGCGGGTGATTCGGCATGAGATCAATCGCGGCTACGGGGCCGCCCTGATCACCGCCTTCACCGAAACCCTCACGGGAGGCTGGGCCGGGCTCGTCACGATCGACTGCGACGGCCAGCATCAGCCACAACTTATCCCTGCGTTTATTCAGGCCGCCGGCAGCCCCGAGCAGGAAGCCGACATCATCAGTGGGAGTCGCTACCTCGAGACGCCCCCTCGCTCCGCCTCGGTCCCTTTTGACCGAAGACGGATCAACGAAACGGTCACCGGTGAGTTGAATCAACGCCTGGGCCTGCGGCTGACCGATGCGTTTTGCGGCTTCAAGGCCTACACGCGGCGAGCCCTGGAGAGCCTGCACATCACCGAGCAGGGCTATGCGATGCCCTTGGAGCTGTGGGTGCAGGCGGCAGCCGCGGGCCTGCGGGTGAAGGAACTGCCGGTGCCTCTGATCTACCTCGACGAGGCTCGGAGCTTCGGAGGTGCTCTCGACGACGCGACCACGCGTCTCGACTATTATCGCTGCGTCATTGACCAGGCCGAGGCCGCTGTGGCCGCAAAAGATCCCGAGTGACCATGCCTCGATTCCGACGCTCGCACAAACCTCCGGCGGAATCGGGGAGCCACTTGATCGACCCTCCGGTCGACGCGATCGAGCCCCTCGTCGACAACAACCGGCTGCTGCGGGCCGCCTTCGACACGCGGGTGGGGGATCTCAAACTTTGGGAACTGATCGCCGCCACCAGGCGTGAGATCCTCGTGGTCTCCGCGGAGTACACCTCGAGCTACCACGATGTGCTCCGTCCCTCCGACATGGCCGACTGGATCCGACGCCCGATCGTGATGGGCGGACACCAACCCGACCTCTTTCACCCGGGCGTCTGGCTGAAGAACTTTGTGCTTGATGCCTACGCCCAGGCCGTTGGCGGCACCGCCATCAACCTCGTGGTCGACACCGACCGCTGCACCCGCTGGAGCGTGGGCGTTCCTGTGGGCGACGCCTCGGAAGCCCGTCTCGAAACGGTGGAACTCGATGCTCCCTGTGGCGAGATGGCCTGGGAAGAGCGTGGCATCGTCGACCAGGAACGGTTTGCGTCGTTTGGCGAACGGGTCGCCTCGGTTCTCGCCCCGATCGTCCCCAATCCGATCATCCGCAGCTGGTGGCCCAAGGTCGTCGAACGGGCCGCCGCCTCGCATCGTCTTGGGCTCGCGATTGCCCAGGCGAGGCATGGGCTTGAGCGAGAGTGGGGCCTCGACACCCTCGAACTCCCTGTCAGCGAGCTTGTTCGGCTGCCCACCGTGATGGTGCTCAGCGGCTGGCTACTCTCGCAGGCCCGCCACCTCCACGAGGTCTACAACGAGGCGCTCGCGTCCTACCGCCGAGAACATCGCACCCGCGGCCGCGGCCGGCCGATGCCGGATCTCGCCACGCGCCCGGGCCGCGACGACGAAGGCCCTTGGGTCGAGATTCCCTGGTGGCTGTGGTCGAAAGACGATCCACGGCGACGCCGCGTGTTTGCCAACACCAACAACGCGGGCCACCTGCTGCTTTCCGATATGGAAACCCTGCGGGTGGAGTTGCCCATTTCCGCCGACACCTCTCCGGCCAAGTGGGTCGACGCGCTCTCCAGGCTCGATGAGCACGAACTCCGACTTCGTCCCCGCGCGATCCTCACCACGCTGATCACGCGGCTCTTGGTGGCCGACGTGTTTGTGCATGGCATCGGCGGTGCGGCCTACGACGAGATCACCGATTCGGTCGTGATGGGCCTGACGGGCTGCGAACCACCTCGGCACGCAGTCGTGTCGGGCACGCTGCGTCTCCCCACCCATCTCGGCAGTCATCCTGATGTGGAACTGGCTTCGATTCATCGCCAGCTGCGCGACATTGAGTTTCATCCCGAGCGGTATCTGGCTGCCGTGTCCGCCGATGGCGTCGCCGCGAATCTTGCGCATGAGAAGCAACGGTGGATCGACACCCCAGCCACTCCCGCGTTGGCAAAGCGACGCTGCCATGCGATCCGATCGGCCAACGATTCACTCGCCACCTACACGCTCCCTCTACGGCAAAAACTTTTGGATCGCGTCGGCCCCTTGGCCCGCGCCGTGCGGGCGCAGAGTGTGCTGGAATCGCGTGAGTTTCCCTGGTGTTTCTACTCGGAAGATCGCTTGAGAAGGTTCCTGCTACTGGAATCCTCTTGACAAATAGCCTATGGTTTCCTCCCAACGGATTGGAAACGAGGCTCCAGGGAAAGGACGCGATATGCCACGCGCCCAGAGTCAGTCCTCTCGGATTGCAGGGGGATCGACACGGCAAGCGGGTTCGGCACTCGGCACGATCGAAAAGCGAAGCCGTAAGGTTTTCGCAAAGACGTCGAGCGAACCATCGGCTCCCAAGCCGAAGAAAGCAACGCGCACAAAGGCCGCTTCCAAGAAGGTGATCGAGGAGGTGCAAATCCGCCCCTCAGGCACCGTCTACCGAAGGCGAAGCCGCGCTCCACGTGCGGCCGTCTGGCATCAGCCGCACACCCCGTTTGTGCCTTCGCGGCCGCCGGAATGGATGCTCGCTGAGCCGGAGATTTCGCCCGCCCGCGCTGGCGAGCAGGCGGAAATCCTACAACTGCTCTCTGGGCTTCCCTTTCCGCCATCCCGCGCGGAGTTCCAAGCCTCGGTCGACCACCCCGAACACGACTCGGCCAATCGCCTCGTTGCCCGCCTCGGCGGACGGATCGTCGGCCACGCCGAAGTGGTGCCACGCAGCATCTACGTCGCCGGCGTTCCTGTGACCGCCGCAGCGCTTGAGCGGCTGGCGGTCCTGCCGGAGTGCCGAGGTGCCGGGCATGGCCAGCGACTCGTGCGAGACGCGGAATCGCGGATGCGATCGATCGGCGCGATGATTGGTCTTTCGCGCACACGGATCGCTTCGTCGTTTCATCAGCTCGGCTGGAGCGTCCTGGGCCGCGATGGGGTCACACCCGGTCGGCCCACCGACATCCTCTCCCGGCTGCTCGCCAGCGGTGACCACGAAGGCCACACCGTCACCATGCGGCAGTGGCGGCATGTAGAACTGCCGGCGATCCTGCGGGTCTACAATAAAAACGCTGGCCGCTTTCATGGGCCAAGCGATCGCAGCGAAGCCTACTCACGGTGGCTTGTCAGCCGCGGCGCGTTTGACTCTTTGCTCGTCGCACTCGTAGGACACGATCGCTACGACCTCCACGAAACCAACGCCCGCATCGTGGGCTACTGCATTCAGCAGGGGCATCGGGTGCTGGAACTGCTGGCCGACCCTGAGTTTCCGGGGCTCGAGAAGCAGATCCTCGCACGGGTCTGCAGCGAAGCAATCGAGAACGATCGGCAAGAGATCAGCTTTGAGTCGTCGGCCGGCGACGCCCTCCACGGCTTCGTGGCGGGACCTGAGAGCCCGCTCGACGTTTCCGGAGACCGCATGCTCGTGGGCCGCGTGTTCGATCCTGCAGGCGTGCTTGAGTTGGTCGCTCCAGCGATCGCCGCTCGGCTCGCAGCCGAAGGCACGACCGACACCATGGAACTCGGGCTCGACACGCCTTCCTTCCGTGGATCGATCGTGGTTGGCAAGGGGAAGAGCAAGGTTCACTCCGGGCGTGTTGGCCGCAGCTACCTGCGGCTCTCGGAAGACGAGCTGGCCAGACTGCTGCTGGGCCAGTGCGATCCGGTCGAGGCGGCGGCCGCAGGCCGACTCGCAGCGTCCACGCAGATCGCGCAAAAATTTGCTATGCAGATGTTTCCGCGGACGCCGCTCTGGTGCCCGATGTGGGACGACCTGCCTGCGTAAGCCATGGCTCGCAGCGTCTGCTCGCAATCGGTGGTGAGACGGGAGACGGCGTGTCCCGTGGGTTCATCATGAGGGAGACTGCGATGCGGTTGCTGAGAGCGTGCTGCCTGGGGGTTCTGGCGTGGACGATGTGTGCGACCGCGGTCGCTGACAAAATCGCCGACATGCAGGTTGCCGCAGAGCAGTCGGGAACGGCCAGCTGGGGCTACTGGGGCGATCAGCCAGAGCGGTACGTCAGCTACAGCAGCCACTCCAATCGCCTGATCCCGGTCTACTCGTTCGGGATTAGCCTCAGCGGGATCGACGGAGCCAACAGCGTCTACCGTGACGCCGAACGCCTGACGGCGCTCTACGGCCAGTTGCCCGACGCGACGCTCAACCCGCAGGCGGAATACTTCGATCAGACCGACATCCATGCCCTGCAGATGGCCGCTGCCGACGCCGGCTGGAAGCGGATCGTGCTCGTGGTGTTTGACGGGCTCGACTGGCCGACCACACGCACGACGGCGATCGCCGCAAATGGTTCGGTCGACTACCAAGACGGCCGTGGCACCGGTCTGGCATTCCTCGACTACAAGGGCGTAGCCACCGACTTTGGCTTCTTCGTGACAAGCCCCGCCAACGACGGCACCGACGTCGACGTCGATGTGCAGCTGGTGGTCAATCCCGGCGGCAAGACCCCGGGGGGCTACGACCCAGCCCTCGGTGGCAGCACCCCGTGGGATGCGCGGGAGAATGCGACCTACCTGATTGGCAAGAGCCGGACGCGGCCCCACGCTGTCACCGATTCGGCTGCATCGGCCGTGTCGATGTGCACCGGTATCAAGACCTACAACAACGCGGTCAACGTCGACACCTACGGACGTCGCTACGAACCGATCGCCCGCGTGTTGCAGAAGCAGGGCTGGGCCACCGGGGCTGTTTCCAGCGTGCCCATCTCACACGCCACACCCGCCTCTGCCTACGCCAACAACGTCACCCGCAACGACTACCAAGACCTCACCCGCGACATGGTCGGCGAGCGATCCATCTCGCACCGTAGCGAACCGCTGCCAGGCTTGGATGTGCTGATTGGCTGCGGCTACGGCGTCGAGGTCGCGAAAGACGACCAGCAAGGCCTCAACTACGAGCCGGGCAACAAGTACCTCGCCCCGTCGACGCTCTCGGCGATCGACGTGGCCAACGGTGGGCGTTACGAAGTCGCCCTGCGCACAGCCGGCCGCAATGGCGGCGACGTGCTGCGTGAGGCGGCAGAGAAGGCGATCGCCACCAAGCACCGACTGTTTGGCTTCTTTGGCGTAGCCGAAGGGAGCCTGCCATTTGCCACGGCCGATGGTGGCTTCGATCCGGCCTCCGGCGAACCGGAAGACCCGTCGCTCCTGGCCGACTCCGAACTCCGCCGCAAATACAGCCCGAAGATCACCTACACGCCTGCTGACGTCAGCGAGAATCCCACGCTTGCGGAGATGACCACCGCCGCACTCGACGTGTTGGGTCAGCAGGAAAAGTTCTGGCTGATGGTTGAGGCAGGCGATGTCGACTGGGCGAGCCACGCCAACAACATCGACGGTGCGATCGGCGCGACCATCAGTGGCGATGCCGCCTTCACCGCGATCACAACCTGGATCGAAGGCCACGGTGGCTGGGACAAAACGGCCGTGATCGTGACAGCCGACCACGGTCACATGTTTGTGCTGACTGATCCCGAGGCCTTTACCGGTAAGTAACGAGTTCGCAGGGCGAGTCGCCCGAGCGCTCCTCGAGCATTCGCCGACTCCCTGCCCTCCGCTGGTCGGTGCGACGGCCGTGGTCGGCCGCGGCTCGGGGGCGGCAAAAGTCTCGTCGCAGGGGACGGGGCGTCCCAACGCTCCTCGAGCGTTCGCCGACCCCCTCGCCTACGTCAACTGCGGCGGCTTCAGCCGCGGCTGCCGGCGAGCCAGGTGTCGGCCCACGTGCGGACTGCATCGACGCCCTTGCGGTGACAGAAGTCGCCGAGCGTTTCACCCTCCGTCCGCTCCGCCTTGTAGTAGGCCAGCACCGCGGTAAGTTCGCCGGCAAGTTCGTCGAAGGGCACGACGTCTTTGTAGTGCTCATTGAGGCGGTCACCGAGCAGGCGGCCGCCAAGAAAGATCGTGTACTTGTCCTTGGTGCGGCCCACGATGCCGATGTCGCTGTTGTAGGGGCGGGCACAGGCATTCGGGCAGCCGGTCATCCGCACGGTGAAGGCTTCTTGCGAGAGGCCGAGTTTGGCCACTTCGGGCTCGAGGCTGTCGATCAGCCCGGGCAGCACGCGTTCGCTTTCCGCCACCGCCAGGCTGCAGGTGGGCAGGGCCACACAGGCCATGCTCCAGCGACGGATCGTGGAGATCTCTTCTGAGGTCTTCACGCCATGCGCGTGGAGGATCTCGGCGATCCTCTCCCGATCGCTCTCCGCCAAGTCGGTGAAGAGCATGCTCTGATGCGCGGTGAGCCGCACACCCGGCTTGATTTCGGTGAGAATCTGGCGAATCGCCGACTTCAGCTGGAACCCTTCGCGATCGAAGATGCGGCCGTTCTCCACGTTGAGACCGTAGAAAAACTTTCCGTCTCCCTGCTCGTACCAGCCGATGTGGTCGTCGAAGCCGTGCACATCGGCAGGATGGCAGGGGGCAAGCGGCTTGCCGAAGTACTCCTCGACCTTCGCTCGGAAGGCCTCGAGCCCCATGTTGTTGATCGTGTACTTCAGACGAGCGACCTTGCGGTCGGATCGATTGCCGAAGTCTCGCTGCACCTTGACGATCGCCACGGCGATGTCGATCACGTCTTCCGGCGGCACGAAGCCAAGCCGCTTCCCCAAGGCTGGGAATGTCTTGGCCGCACTCGGCGTGACACCCATCCCGCCACCAGCGAGCACGTTGTAGCCGAGGATCTTGCCGTTCTCGTGGACGGTCAGGAAGCCGAGGTCGTTGGCGTAGACGTCGGTGCAATTGTCTTCGGGGAGGGCAAACGCCGTCTTAAATTTGCGTGGCAGGTAGGTCGGACCATAGATCGGCTCCACTTCGTGGCCATCCGGTCCGCCCCCCGCAAGGGTCTTCTCGCCAGTCTCCTCATCGGTCAGCCAGATCTCGTGATAGGCCCTGGTTCGCGGGGCAAGGGCCGCGGCAAGTTCCTCCGCCTGTGCCATCATCTCATCGCGGACCGGGTTGTTGCGGATCGGCGCCGGGCAGCACATCACGTTCCGCTCCACATCGCCGCAGCCTGCGAGCGTGGTCAGCTGAATCTCGTTGATCCGGCGGATGGTGGCCTTGAGATCCCCCTTGATAATCCCGTGATGCTGAATCGCCTGGCGGGTGGTGAGCCGGCAGGTGCCGTTCCCAAACGTGTCGCCAAGGTCGATCTGAGAGAGCATCTGCTCGGCCGTCAGCTTTCCACCGGGGATGCGGCTGCGAAGCATGAAGGAGATCTGCTTTTGGCTTTTCTTCCCATCAGTCGACTTCACCCGCGTTTCGCGGTCGTCCTGCTGATACATGCCGTGGTTCTTCAGCAGTTGCACCGATGCCTTGCCGAATCCGGCCGCTCCGTCGACCAGTTCCTGCGGGATGTCTCCGCGGAGATAGTCGCTGGCCTGCTTGGCCACCTCCACGGCGGAAGGCTTGGGGGCGGACTCAGTGTTTTGCTCGGTGGTGTCGGCCATGACTGCTCGCTGTGCACGGGAAAAACAGTGGCGAACCCGCCACGAATCCTTGAAGATAGGCTCCTGACGGGTCGCTGAAAACCGCGGTCTTTGGCCCCGCCCTTCTTTGAGTCCCCCACGCGTTTTTTGGCTTGCCCAATGACCCTCGACGAACCGGTGCTCGAACTGAAGCACCTGCGGAAGACTTTTGGCAGTTTCACCGCCGTCGACGACGTGTCTCTGACCGTGCCCCGCGGCAGCGTGTACGGGTTTCTTGGGCCCAACGGAGCGGGCAAGACCACCACCCTGCGGATGGCCCTCTCGATCTACAGCCCTACCTCGGGGAGCGTTCGGATCTTGGGGAGGCCGTCGGCACTCCATGTTCGCCACCGCATCGGCTTCCTGCCGGAAGAGCGAGGCCTCTACAAGAAGATGCGGGCCCGCGAGATCATCGCCTACTTTGCGTCGCTCAAAGGGATGTCGCTGGCCGCCGCGCGAAAGCGGGCCGACGACCTGCTAGAGCAGTATGGGCTCGGTGAGTTTGCCCGCACCCGCTGCGAAGCACTCTCCAAGGGAATGAGCCAGAAGGTGCAGGTGCTTGCGACGATCGCCCACCGGCCAGAGTTTGTGATTTTCGACGAACCCTTCTCCGGCCTCGATCCGGTCAACCAGCAAGTGCTCGAGCAGTTGATCGACGACTTACGGATCGCTGGCACCACGATCATCTTTTCGACCCACATCATGGAGCATGCCGAGAGGCTCTGCGACCGGCTGGTGCTGATCGCGCGCGGACGGGCTCTCTTCGACGGCACACTCGCCGAAGCCAAGCGGCTGATCCCTCGGCAGATTCTGCTGCGGACCACCAGCACGCCTGATGGACTGCAGCGCGTGCCTGGAGTGGTGGGGATCGAGCGGCTCACCAACGACCAGTATGCACTCACGCTCACTGAAGACGGTGAGCCCGACGCCGTCTTGGCCGCGTGCTTTCACCACGGCCTGCCGCTGCTCGCCTTCGACCGCAGCGAGCCAACACTCCGCGATGTTTTCCTCAGGCTCGTTGGCCCAAGCGACGCTGCGGAGGTGCTGGCATGAGAAACGCGCTGCTCGTCGCCCGCCGTGAGTTCACTGAGAACGTGCAGACCAAGGGGTTTTGGTTGGGGGTGATCACCACGCCACTGCTGTTGCTGCTCGCAGTCAACGCCCAGCGGTGGCTCGACGCGAGCACGCCCACACGAGCCTTTGTGGTGGTCGATCCGGCAGGGCTTTACATCGACGCGATTGATGCGGCAGTTGATCGGCTGCATCAGCAAGAGGTGCTCAAGGCCTTCGGCACCTACCTGGCACGGCACGCCCTCCGCAAAGAACCGCCCACCGCCGCAGACCTTGAATCGACGCCAGCGGTCGACGTCGACTCCCTGCTCAAGCGGTATTCCGACGCCAACCCTGCCGCCGTCGACATGTTCGTGAGCCAAGGGGGCGTGGCGATGGCCCTCGGCCTCGTTCGCAGCCAGCTCAAGCCAGACGCGCCTCCCTTTGAAGAGCCTAGGCGGCCCTACGTGCGGGTGAAGCTGCCAGCCGAGGTCGACCCGCACGACTCGGCTGAGGTGGTCGCCGAAGCCCTGCGGCCATGGCTGCGCGGCGAGCGACAGGTGGCCGACGACGAGCGAAACGTCGACCTCTTTGCGGCGGTCGTGGTGCCACCGGCCGTCATCGACCATGTGATCCGCCCTGGAAGCCTGCCCACGCAGCCCACTCCCGAGGCGAGCGTGCAGTTTTGGGCAGCGAATCTTGCCGACACCGACCTCGCCGCGGTCATCGAACAGGCCATCAACGACCACCAGCGGCGTGAGGAGTTTCGCGCACGCGACGTCGACGCTACCACCGTGCGTGCCGTGCAGAGCACGAGCGTACCGCTGGTGAAACTCAATCCCACCAAGGCTTCCGGCCGCGAGCAGGTGAGTATGGCGGACCAGATCCGCCAGTGGGCCCCCACAGGCTTTGTCTATCTCCTGTGGATCTCGATCTTCGCAATCGCCTCGATGCTGCTCAACAACACGATCGAAGAGAAGTCGAACCGGCTCGTAGAGGTGCTCTTCTCGAGTATCACACCGTGGGAACTGATGACCGGCAAACTCACCGGCATCGCGGCGGCTGGTCTGTCGATGGTGGGTTCGTGGCTGGTGGCCCTCGTGGCCGTGCTCTGGTGGCAGGCTGGCCCGCAGGCCGAGTTCGCCCAGAGCCTGCTCGAAGTTGTCGTGGGCTCTGGCCTGCTTCCCGCGTTCCTCGGCTACTTCCTCCTCGGCTACCTGCTCTACGGCGGCCTCTTCTTAGCCCTTGGCAGCGTCTGCAACACGCTCAAGGAAGCTCAGAACATGATGCAGCCGGTGATGCTCGTGATGATCGTGCCCTTGCTGACAATGGTGTTCATTCCCAAAGATCCCAACGGCACGCTCGCCCGCGTGATGAGCTGGATTCCGATCTACACGCCGTTTGTGATGATGAACCGCGCAGCGGCAAGCCCACCGGCGATTGACCTCTATGGCACCACGCTCCTGCTGCTCGCCTCAGTCGTGTTCACGCTCTGGCTCGCCGGCCGCATCTTCGCCGTCGGCATCCTCCGCACTGGCCAGCCACCAAGGCTCGTGGAACTCCTCCGCTGGATCTCCCGAGTCGACGCCACCGGCGGGTGACCGCCAGGCTCCAAAAAACCGCAGACAAAAACCGGTGGCTCGCGGCCCCTTGAGTGTGCGGCGACATTTTGTGCTGGTCGCGTTGACATCGACGGGGAATGAGCGTGGGGAAGGCACTGACACAGGCTCTGGCAGCCGGTGATCCAGCAGCGTTCGCCGCCCTCTACGATCGGTTGGGTCCCCGACTCTACGCCACCGCACACACACTGACGGGCTCAGCTGCAGAGGCCGAGGACATCGTGCAGGATCTCTTTGTGGAGCTCGCTACCCACCGACACCGACTCAACGAAGTCAATGACCTTGAGGCGTACCTGTTCACAAGCCTTCGCCATATCGTCAGTCGCCGCTGGCGACGTCGCGACGTGCATCGCCGCGCCCTGGAAAAACTCGCCACCGAGCACCGTGACGGCTCGCCTGACGCACATGCGTCGCCAGTCCCAGATGAAGAACTCGCTAGAGCGATCGCGCACCTCCCGGAGGCCCAGCGGGAGGTGCTCGCCCTGAAGATCGACGGTGGCCTGACCTTCGCAGAGATCGCACGCGTGACCGGCACGAGCCTCAACACGGCTGCCAGCCGCTACCGCTATGCCCTTTCGCAACTCCGTCAACTTCTTACTGCTGCACAGCCAACTTCCCGTCCCTCACGTACCATCACGTCGTGATAGAGGCGACTCTCATGAAACACTCTCCTGTGTCTGGTGACCGAAGAGACCACGGCTTCCGCGAAGACGCCGCGCTTGAGGCTAGGGTTGCGGCATCGACCGCGACGCCTCCGGCATCACTCCGCCACACAGTCCTCGCCGCGATCTGCGAAGCGCTCGACGGGACTGCTGCGATTGAGCCTCCACAAACCCACCCAGGCCTCGAGTCCGTGTGGGGCGTGCTCACCGGTGTCTCTGCCGTCGCCTTGGCCCTTCTCATCGCGCCTCTGCTGGGAACGCCCGTCGTGCGAGCGCAGACACCGGTTCCTCCGGCAGCCGCTGCGTCTTTGGCAGAAGGTTGTCGTGTCAAAGACCTCGTGACCGAGCGAGACCGACTCCTGACAGCAATGGTTTCCAGCGAGCGGCCTCAAGGGGATGCATCTGCTCGATCCTTCAGGCTGCCGACGGACGCTCCCATCGGCCACGCCGTACTGCGTCCGGGCGACCTTCGCTCGGTGCTCCAAGAACCGCTCTGATTCCGCTCCCTATGCCCCTCCGTGGAATTTCCACGGACTGTCAAAGGCTTCATACATTTCACGCTCGAATCACTCCCACAAAGACCCTTCGGAACTTTTTCCATGTCCTACGCATTCTTCTTTCTGGCCGCCCTCGCGGCGGGGCTCACCTGGGCAGCGGTGTTTGTCGCGGCGGCGGCGCGGGTGCAGCAGGGTTGGCAGACCCGCTTGCTCGTCGCGGCGGGCGTGCTGCTGCCGCTGGTGGCCTTGCTGCCGTGGGTGGGCATCACTGGGTTTCTGGCATTTGGTGTCGGGGGCCCGCGGCTGGAGCCCAACTGGTTTCCGCAGGTCTTCACGGTCTGGGTGGCAACGGTGGTCGGTTCTATCTGGATCACTCTGGCTGGCCTCCGCTCAGGGCGGCTTGCCGATGGACCACGGGGGCGGACGTGGCCGCTGGGCAAACTGGCCGTGGCCTTTGTCGCCTCCAAGCTTGCGGCGGCGGGCGTGCTCATGGCTCTCGATCAGTCGGTTGTCGCCCAGGCCAACTTCCTGCGGATCGAGGCGGCACAGCTGATCGAAAACAATCTCCCGCCTCAGGTCAGCGACGCCGAGAATGCCGCCCCTCTCTACATCCAGGCCTCGGCGAATCTCGACAGCGACGCGGATTTCGGTGCGGCAGAACAACTCCTCGCCGATGACGAACCGGGCCTGCTCGACCGCCCAGAGGTCGGCGCAGCCCTCGCCCGGCATGCCGACACCCTGGCGCTGCTCGAGCAGGCGGCTGCCCGCGACGTCTGCCGCTTCACCCGCGACTGGACGAGGCCGTCGTTTGCCATGCTTCTCCCCGAAATCCAGGCAATGCGGCGATCCGCCCGACTCATCGCACTGGCGGCCCGCTACGATGCGGCCAACGGCGATGCAGCCGCGGGGCTCGCCAAAGTCGAGATGATCGCCGCCTTTGCTCAGCATGCGGCCAGTGAGCCGCTGCTGATCACGATGCTCGTGGGCCTCGCCCTCGACGCGATGGCCGACGAGACGCTGATGCACGTGCTGCCGGCCGTCACCGAGGCAGATGACGAGGCCCTGGCGAACCTAAGGCTTCCGACCGTCCGCGACACCATGGCCCGGGCGTTCTTCGGCGAGGAGGCCTTCGGCCTCTCCACCTTCGCCGATGTGATCGACGGCAGCGACGACGCGATTGGGCTTCTGCAGGATGCGGGTAGCGGACAAAACCTTGGCCCCGTGCTCGTCGGCAAGCACTCGCCGGTCGGCATGCTCTTTCGCGTGTTCCTGATTCCCTCGGACCTTGCCGGCTACCGCCGCTTCCTGCACACCTATCAAAAGCAGGCCGCGGGCGGGCGGAGTTACGCGGCCCTGCAAAGCACGTCCGAGACCTTGGACACCGAGCTCCGTGAGTCTTCCCCGGGCATTCTCTCTGGCCTGGTGCTCCCCGCACTCAACAGTGTCCTGGAAGCGGGCTTTCGCGAGGAGGCTCGCCATGCCGCCCGCGACATTCTGATCGCCGCCACCCGCCAGCGACTCGCCACCGGCACGCTGCCAGAGTCGCTTGAGGCCATCGACGCCCACTGGCTCCCGCTGCCCCCCGGCGACCCCTTCACCGGCGAAAGGTTGACCGACCGCGAGCCACTCCGCGTTCGCTTCGATGAGCAGGGCCTCACCGTCTGGTCGGTTGGCCCAAATGGCGAGGACGACGGCGGCCCGGCACATGACGACCCCGACACACCGCGCGACCGAAACAACGACGACATCGGCCTTACACTGCCGTTGGCAACGAGCGGAGGCTGAACGCATCCGAGTGACACCGCCATCGGCGATCGCTCATTGGTGGCCTCACGACTGTTCGTCCGCGTATGATGCCGACGCGATCTTCACCATCCCGGCGAGGCAGCCCCATGCGCGTTCCGTTCTTAAGCGTAATGCTCTCAGCGTTGGTAACACTCCTGCCCTCGTTCACGTGGGCAGACGACGCACCGCTGATCGAGCCGTATCTGATCGAGGGCCGCATCGCCGACGGCATCGCCGCATCCAAAGAGCACCTCGCCGCGCACCCCGATGACGCTCAGGTGCACTTCGGGCTGGCGACGGCCGAGTTCCTTCAGGCGGTCGAGCGGTTGGGCCAAGGGCTGCATCGACACGGCGCCTTCGGATCCCGCAGTTGGCTTGGCCGCATGCTCCCCATCGTGCGGCTGCCGGTGCCCGAGAACCCAGAGCCCGCGACCACCTCTGCCGCCGAGGTGCGGTCGCTGGTGCAGGTGTTTCTCAACGACCTTGCCGTTGCCGAGAAGACCCTTGCCTCGCTCAACACCGACGAGGTCTCACTCCCGCTGCATGTGGGCAAGATGCACTTCGACTTCAACGCCGACGGCACCGTCTCCGCGGAGGAGTCGGGCTGGCAGATGTTTCAGGCAATCACAAACGCCCGTCGTCCGTTTCGTGGTCAGCCGAACGACGCGAACGGACAGATGCCCCCGGCAGTCGAAGCCTTCGTGGTGAAGTTTGACCGGGGCGATGCCTACTGGCTGCAGGGCTACTGCCATCTGCTTTCCGCCTTCGGCGAGGTGGCGCTCGCGCACGACGCCGACGTGTTTTTCAACGTCGTCGCCCCGTATCTCTTCGCCGTTCCCGCCGCGCCCGACCTCCCGCCCACCATGTTTCGCGAGACGAGCCAGAGCATGAATCTGCCCTTCGACCAGGTGCACATTGCCGACCTCGTGGCCGCCGTGCACGAAACGCGGTTTCCCCTGATCGCCCCACCCCGCATGGAAAAGGCGCTGACGCATCTCGAGCAGGTGCTGGCCCTGAGCCGCAAGACCTGGAACGCGATCGAAGCCGAAAACGACAACGACGCAGAGTGGATTCCAAATCCTCGCCAGCAGTGCGTGCTTCCCGGCATGCAGGTGACGGCCGAGATGATCGGCAGCTGGCAAGCCTTTCTCGGTGAAGCCGAGGAGATCCTCGCCGGCCGCAAGCTTATCCCCCACTGGCGGCTCAAGGATGGCTACGGGATCAACATCCGCCGCGTCTTCCTTGAGCCGCGCGACATGGACCTCGTCCGCTGGGCGCAGGGTGCCGCAGCCGTGCCCTACACCGAGCAAGGCCCGCGCACCAATCCCAGCACGTGGGCGGCGATCCAGCGGTCCTTCCGCGGCCAGTTCCTCAGTTTCGCCGTCTGGTTCAACTGAGCGTCTGGCCGCGTGCTGCTGGGCTTAGCCGGCTGCAGGCAGGTCGAAGTCGCCCGTCTTGTCGCGCCACACGCAGTGGATGTGGTTGGCAACGTTGCCTTCGGCATCCGGCTGCACGTTCACAAACTCGATCAGGAACGTCTCCCCTTCGATGCGGTAGTAGTGGCCGATGCCAGGCTTGAGCGCGCCTGCCCAGGCGAAGTGGATCCCGTCCCAGCCCGCCTTCGAAGCCGCGATCAGCTCGAGGCGTTCGGCAGCGACTTCGGCGGGCATCAGGCTGCAGTAGGCATCCACAATCTGCTGCACCAGTTTCTGCGAGGCCGCAGGCAGCTGGGCATAGCGAATCCCCACCATGGGCTCCACCGGGGCCTGCTCCTCACCGGGAGCGCGAATCTCCTTGAAGGCCTCTTCAGCGATCATGGCCTTCCCGCGGGCCGCGTCATCGAGACTGTTAATCAACTCAAAGGCCAGCATCTCCTCGTCGCGCAGCACCTGGGTGCCCTTCTTTGGCATGCCCTCGAGCGAGGCCTTCACCACGGCAGGGTTGGCTCCCATAAACTGCGGCGTGGTGTCGACCAGAGCACCATCCCGCACGGTGAAGTTGTAGGAAAGGTGATGCCCCTCGACCGAGAGGCCCCACGATCCGGTCTCGCCAGGCGTGCCGAAGATCGTGAAGTAGTACCGCAGCGGATCACGCACGTTCGCGCCTCGCCCGGCTTCGTGAACATTGAGGATCCCTTCCAAGGCCATGATCGTGGTCGAGGTCTCGTAACCCGCTTCCGAGAGGGCCGACCGCAGCAGGCGTCGCGCGGCTTGCTGCTGGGCCTCGCTCATGTCTCGCAGCTGCACGCCCTTACGATCGTTCTTGGGAATGAAGTGCCAGCCCACGCGGCTGCCGTCGTCAAACGGCTTCGTCGCCAGTGCCCGCTGGTCGTCATCGAGCGTCTTGAGCCAGGCGGCTGCCGCGGTCGCCATCGAATCGGCCGGGCCTTGGCGAAGCTTGGCGGTGAGGGTGCCTGCGGTGACCAGAAGTGCACCCATGACTGCCAGCGTGGCCAGGTGACGGAGACGGAAAACAGACAGGCTCATCGGGAAACCTCACTCGGGGATGCTTGAATCAACGCGAGGATGTCACGCATCCTCAATAGTTCTGTCGATGACGTCGGGCTCGTCGCAGAGGCGTGTTCGTCGTGGTCAGCCCCCGGGTCCCGGTCGTGGTGCATCTGATCGACATGCACATGCACGTGGGGACAGGCATGAAAATACCTCCCCCAGGCCTCGTCCGACACCCCCGCTCCGTCGAGGTAGAGGCTCCACAGGTCTGGACGCTGCTCAAGCACCGCCAGCCCCTCATCGCCGATCACGATCTCCACGAGGTGCAGAAACTTCAGCTTCGGGAGTGCCACCACCGCACGGCACACCTCCGCGCCCTGCAGCTGCCCGCCTCCGATCCGCAGGCTGCGGAGATTTGGAAGGGCCGACAGGGCAGCAACGCCCTCGGCCGTGCAGGCCGCCTGCGGCACGTTGAGCTCCTGCAGCGATCCGCAGGTTGCGAGCACCGCAAATCCCGCATCCGTCAACGGCGAGTTCCTTGCCACGAGCTTTCGCAGCGCAGGAAGCGTCGCCAGCCGCTCAGCCCTTGCATCATCGAGACCACCTTCCGCGAGCACGAGTTCCTCAAGGCCCTCAAGCCCTTCCAGCGCCTCCCACTCGTCATCCGCAAGCGGCTCCTCCACCTCAATCCGCTGCGACCCACCCTCCTGCACAGCCTGGATCTGCTCTATGAGACTGTTGGGGGAATGTGGGGTCTCAAAATCGATGCCAGGAGCGTCTTTCGCTTGCCGCGTGCACCCAACCGCGAAGATCAAGCCAGCAGCGACCGCGACCGTCCACCAGGTACAATTGCGAGCAAGGAACCGACCATGATTCCAACCGTGCTTCGCGACGGCCCTTTTCGGCTGTTCTTCTTTTCCAGAGAAGAGCCACGACCTCATGTGCCCGTCGCCCACCCTCATGGTGAAGCGAAGTTTTCGCTCGAACCCGAGATCGAGTTGGCGACGAGCGTCGGGATGCCTTCGCAGGTCGTTGCCGCAGCCGAAAAACTTGTTCATGCCCACTCGCAGGAGATTCTCCATGCCTGGTACCGCCACTTTCCCCGTTGAGGTGAGCCACGTGTCACCTCATGGGTTTTGGCTTCTCCTCAGCGAGGAAGAACTCTTCCTACCCTTCGACTCGTTTCCATGGTTTCGCCATGCAACGATCGCTCAACTGCATACCATCGAACGGCCGACGGAAGACCATCTCTACTGGCCCGACCTCGATATCGATCTCGCAGTTGGATCGATTCGCGATCCCTCTGCCTACCCGCTGATCGCCAAGCCGGGGTGACACAAGGTGGAGTGACATCCTGCCACCCGCTCACGCCATGATCTCGCGGATCGGGTCAACGTGCTCCACGCCGACGAGCTTTTGGTCGAGGCCGCCGAAGAAGTACGACAAGCGGTTCGGATCGAGCCCCATCAGCTGCAGCACCGTGGCATGCAGGCTCTTCACATGGAAGCCAGCCTTGTCGCCGTTGCCATGGCCGGGGCCAGGTGAGATGGCGGCGGAGCCGAGTTCGTCGGTCTCGCCCACGCTCACCCCTCCCTTGATCCCACCGCCAGCGGCCCACATCGTGAAGCCGAAGGAGTTGTGATCGCGTCCCGTGCCCTCGGCGTATTCCGCGGTCGGCTGCCGTCCAAACTCGCCCCCCCAGATCACGAGCGTTTCGTCGAGCAGCCCGCGACGGTCGAGGTCTTCGAGGAGCGCGGCGATTGGCTGATCGGTGTTGCCCGCGTGGAACTCATGGTTCTTCACGAGGTCGCCGTGGGCATCCCAGTTGTCGTCGTTGTGGGCCCCGCCGGAGTAGAGCTGAATGAATCGCACGCCCCGCTCCACAAGCCGCCGTGCCAGCAAGCACCGCTTGCCGAAGTCGGCCGTTCGCGGATTCTCCACTCCGTAGAGCGCGAGCGTCTCTGCGGTTTCCTGTGAGAGGTCCACCGCTTCAGGCGCATGCTCCTGCATCTTCCAAGCGAGTTCGTACGACGCGATCCGGGCAGCGAGCTCCGAGTTGTCACCTCGCGAGAGGAGATGCGCTGAGTTGGCATCGCGAAGGGCATCCAGCATCGCCCGCTGTGCCTCCAGCGGCATGTCATCTGGCGGGGCAAGGTCGAGGATCGGATCTCCCTTACTCCGCAGGAGCGTGCCCTGATAGGTCGCGGGCATGTAGCCGCTCGACCAGTTCTTCGCTCCGGAAATCGGCCCACCAGTCGGATCGAGCATGACCACGAAGCCCGGCAGGTTTTCATTCACGCTGCCGAGGCCGTAGTTCACCCACGACCCCAGACAGGGAGCGCCCGACTGAATCTTGCCGGAGTTCATCTGCAGCATCGCCGACCCATGGATCGGTGAGTCGGCGGTCATGCCATTGAGAAAGGCAATCTTGTCGACGTGGCCCGCCACATGGGGAAACAGGTCACTCACCCACTTGCCGCATTCACCGTACTGCTTGAACTTCCATTTCGGGCCCACCACGCGGCCTTGGCTCTTCTCACCGCCGCGTCCCTTCGTCTTCACCGGAATCGTCTGCCCATCGAGGGGATAGAGCTCGGGTTTGTAGTCGAAGGTGTCGACATGGCTCGGGCCGCCGTACATGAAGAGGAAGATCACGCTCTTGGCCTTGGGCGCAAACATCGGCGGCTTGGCAGCGAGCGGGTTGGCAAACGGCGTGCCCGTGGCTGCCGCCGCCTGCCGGGCAAAGAACCCACCGTCGAGCATGCCGGAAAGGGCCAGGCCCGTGAACGACGCGCCCGCCTCCCAGAAAAACTCGCGGCGGGTGCGGCCGCAGAAACTTCCGCGAGGCGGTGGTGTCTGGTTGCTCATCATGGTGCTCCGTGTCCTTGCCGCTCAGCCGAGCTCGCTCAGTCCAGCTCGCTCAGTCCAGATAGACAAACTCATTGAGGTTCAAAACCATCAGGCAGTAGATCTCCAGGGCCCGCCCTGGGCTGACGCCGTCGGTCTCTTCCAGTGTGTTGATCAGGTCCACGCCGCGGGCCACCTCCTCGTCCGACGCTGGCCGCAGCAGGGCGATCTCGACCGCACGGCGGACCATCCCTGCCACGTCGACCGCATCGTGCGTGCCTGCCTCTTCCCGCACCCGCTCTGCAAACACCTTTGCCTGCTTCTGCAGGAACACGCCGTTCATCATGCCGAGGGCCTGCGTCGGCTGCGTGGTCACAAACCGCACGGGGCACGTGGTGTCGGTATCGGCGAGGTCGAAGTCGGAGAGAATCGGCACCAGCAGCGACCGCTTCACGTGTGCGTAGATGCTTCGACGAGCCTGCTCCTCCGGCGACGAGTCACCCCAGCCACTGCCTGGCCGCGACTGCGTGGCCATCACGGCGGGTGGAATCTCGGGATACATCGACGGCCCAAACATCGTGTCGTTGAAGGCCCCGCTGGCCACGTGAATCGAGTCACGGATTTCTTCAGCCGCCAAGCGTCGCATGTCGAATCGCCACAGGCTGTCGTTGAGCGGATCAGCCGTAAGCGCCTCAGGCACCGCCGCCGAACTGGCCCGGTAGGCCTCCGACATCAGGATCAGTTTGTGGATCGGCTTGAGCCGCCAGTCAGCCGCGATCAGCTCACTTGCCAGCCAGTCGAGCAGTTCCGGG
Source organism: Planctomycetota bacterium (assembly GCA_029978905.1). Classification (GTDB taxonomy): domain Bacteria; phylum Planctomycetota; class Planctomycetia; order Pirellulales; family UBA1268; genus M30B53. The sequence goes on along the minus strand of JAPOIM010000055.1, from coordinate 1,505 downwards.
TGCGTCGGCGGATCACCGGCAAAGCCAAAGTTGCTCGCGCTGCGAACGATGCCGCGGCCGAAGTGATGCTGCCACAGCCGGTTCACGATCACCCGCGCTGTCAGCGGGTTTTCGGGCGACGTGATCCACGCAGCCAGGGCCAACCGCCGCCCTGTCGATTCCCCATCCGCCGGCGGCACGATCTCGGGCTGCGGCGGATCGAGCACCTCCAGAAACGCGGGCTCGACACGGTTCTCGGGCTTGGTTTCCGCATGCGGATTGCCGCGGTAGAAGACAAAGGTTTCGGGAGCCTCTGGACCTCGCTCGGTGACCACGAGGGCTCTGTCAGCCGGCAGCTGTTCGCCCAAGAGTTCCTGCAGCCGCTTCTTCTTGCTGCGATACTCGGCCAGCCCTTCCTGGCCGAGCAGCCGCGCCCCTTCGGCCCGGATCACCTTGGCCACATCAAAGGCCTCGCCACCACCTGCCTCCGCCGCTCCTGCCGGGACCGCGGCGAGCGACCGCGGCTCCACCTCTGGGCCCGACCAGACCAGCGACAGGCCCTGGCCATACTTCCACTGGAAATAGTCGAGCCGAACAGGCAGGCGACCCGCCGGCAGCGTCACGGTTTTCTCCTGCGGCTGCCCCTCGCCGTGGATGCCGTCGTACTCGATCACCACTCTGCCATTGATCGACAGCCGCGAGCCATCATCCGAATCGAGGACAAACGTGTAGTCCCCCGCAGCCGGGACCTTCAAGAAACCTTCAAACACGTAGCCAAAGGCTTCGGGTCGCAACGACGGGGCAATGCTCAAATCGAAGAGATTCGCTTTGGCCACGCCCTCGTCTTCAGGCTTGAGCTCATCGAAGTTGGGAAGTGCTTCCCAGGTGTCGCGGTAAAAGCGAAACCGCAGGTCGTCGAGGTCGCCTCCCGCCACACCCCCTGCCTTGTCCTGCTGCCAGGCGAGCCGCACGCGCTGCTCGATCTGCGAGAGTTCCTGCTGCGCGGCGTTGCGTCGCTGCTCGAGGTCCGCCAACTTCGTCTCGTAGTCGAGCCGCGCGGCCTCGTCGCTAAAGAGCACCCGCTCGATATTGGGATTGGGATTCCCCATCGGCGTGAGGTTGTGGAAGAAGGAGAGCAGGCTGTAGTAGTCCTTCTGCGAGATCGGATCGATCTTGTGATCGTGGCACCGGGCGCAGTTCACCGTTAGCCCAAGGAAGGTCTGGCCGGTCGTGGCCACGATGTCGTCGAAGTTGTCGTAGGTGGCCTGCTGCCGATCGGCAGGCTCGTCATCCCACAGCCCGAGCCGGTAGTAGCCGGTGGCGATGTAGTCGTCGGCGGTGGCATCCGGCAGTTCGTCGCCGGCAAGTTGCTCGGTGACGAAGCGGTCGTACGGCTTGTCGTCGTTGAGCGAGCGGATCACGTAGTCGCGATACCGCCAGACGTGCGGTTTGGGATTGTCGCGTTCAAAGCTGTTGGTCTCGGCGTAGCGGACCAGATCGAGCCAGTGCCGCGCCCAGTGCTCGCC
>JAPOIM010000054.1 GCA_029978905.1 Planctomycetota bacterium | reverse complement strand
GATCTGGTCGCGGGGGGCGAGGGCCATCTCGACCTCGCGATTGAGAATGAACCGCAGCTTTTCCTGCGTGTCGATGTCGGTGGGGTCGCTCGTCGCAATGCGGATCGTGCTGTCATCTCCCCCGATCGGAAAAATCGTGTTTTCCCGGGCGACACTCTCCGGCAGCAGTTCCACCAGGTCGGGGGTGATGGAGAGGTTGTTGAAGTTGACGTAGACGAGCCCGTGCGACTTCGCCAGCAGTCGCATCACGTCACCGGCTGGCGCGTAGCCCAGGCTGATGACCTCTTCGTGGATCTTTTTGCCGGAGGAGTCGGCGACACGGGTGGCTTCGGTGAGCTGGTCTTTGCTGATCAGGCCTGCGCTGACGAGTTGATCGCCGAATCCGTTGGAGGCAGCCATAGGGCGTGTGCTGATGCGAGAGGTGGCGGACGAGACGGAGACAGGAAGAGACCTCGAAACATACCACGCCACCCGCCGAGGCGAAAAATGCCAGCCCGCCGCAAGTGCGCTCAGGTGGTGGGCGGAACGGCGTCGGCCGGGGCGAGGAAGGTGTCGTCGTGCTCGTAGCCGGGGGCGCACGTGCAGAGAAACACGAGTTCGTCGCTGCCGGTGTTGCGGATCGTGTGCTGTTGACCGGGCGGAATGGCGATCGCGTCTCCTGGCTCCACGGGGCGGTTTTCCTGCTCGATCGTCATGACGGCCGTGCCGGAGAGGATGTAGTAGATCTCTTCGGTGGCGGCGTGGTGGTGGGGCGTGGTCGCTGCTCCCGGGGCGAGGCGGGCTTCGGCGAGGCTCTGCTTGCGAATCGATGAGTTGCGGTGGGCGAGCAGTTCGCGAATCGTCGATCCGTCGGCGGTCGTGAAAGGGGTCGTGTCGCGGCGATTGATGACATCCATACAGCAGGGCTCCTCTGGTGGGCGGTCAGGTTGCGGACAGTCAGGACGCCGCTTCGCTCGTGCTTTCCTTGGTACGGATGTAGAGCATGGCCGGCTGGATCGGCCGACATGTCCACAGCGGTGCGTCGGGCAGTGCTGAGGGGTCGAAGGTGTGGTCGGATTCGACGATCAGTTTGCTTCCGGTGGGGGCGGCCTCGAGGAAGCACTCGACGAGGGCCATCAGGTCGTCGGTCCGCTCCTGAAACATCGCCCACGGCGGGGAGAAAAAAACCATCCACGGACGCGACGTGTCGAGGGACGGCAGTCGCTTGCTCCAGAGCAACACGTCGCCCGGCCGCACATCAACCTGCTGGGCAATCCCCAGGTCTTGGGCCGTCTTTCGCAGCACGGTCGCGGTGGGGAAATGACGCTCTGCCAGCACTGCGGCGTGGGCCCCGCGGCTGATCGCTTCAAACGCGAGGGCCCCTGAGCCTGCGAACAGGTCGACGGCGAGCGCGTTTTTCACCTCGGGCCCCACCAGGTCGAACAGAACCTCGCGGACGCGGTCTTTCATCGGGCGGGTGCGTCCGTCGGGGGTGAAAGGGAGCCGCTTGCCCTTGAGTTCGCCACCGATGATCCGCGGCGGCTGCACCGCCTCAGGCGTTTCATGCGCCGTCGCGCGGGAAGGACGGTGTCGGGCGGCAGGGCCACGGGCGGGGCGACGGGACATGGAGATCAACGCTCAGGCAAAAAGGAGGGCAAACAGGCCATATCGGCGGCCACCCCGTGGTGGGGGGAGGCTGGAGGCACCCACCCAAACGGCAAAGGAAACTGCTATCGTATCAGGTGGGAGCCCCGGCTGACGCCGGACGTCCGCTGCCCTCACGAAACCTAAAGAAGAACCACCGGGAGAGCCCTCTCTTCTATGGATGCCATGATGCCTCACCGTCACCGTCATTTCGCCGTCCTGAGCCTTGGGGGCGCACTGCTCCTGACCCTCGCTGTGCTTGCGTCGCCCGCTGTGGCAGAGCAAGAAGTGGTGGGGGGCGTGACCATCGACATTGGCGTGGATCCTGTTGCAGCCAAGGAAGCCTTCAAGGCAGCCCAGAAGGAGATGCGTGACGTTGTCACGGAACTGACTCGGCTGCAGGCCGAATATCGCAAGGATGGCAGCGACAAGCGGGTGATTGAGGCCCAGTTCAACGACACCAAGGTCAAAGGGATGGCTGCGGATCAGCTGCTTGAGGGGGCTGCTTTCTCGCTGGCGATCGCAGATCCGAGCGACCAGGAAGCCCGCGAGCACTGCGGGGCCGTTGTGGCTGCCGCGGTCGAATCCGACGATCCGCTGAAGGCGTTTGATCTGGTCAAAAAGCTCGATGCGGCGGGGGCGGCTTCGCCCGATGTGGTGCTGCTGGGCGCGTCGGCCGCGATTGTGGCGAGTCGGCTCGACGACGCCGAAGCCTGGATCGATGAGGCGAAGAAGGCGGGCGTTGAGGACGACCGGGTGGAAGAACTCAAGTTCATGGTCGCGTCGGAGCGGCCGAAGGTTGATGCTGAGATGAAGGTGCGTGCTCAGGAAGCCGCCGCCGACGACCTGCCACGCGTGAAGATTGAAACCACCAAGGGGCCAATCGTGGTGGAACTTTTTGAGAATGAGGCCCCCAATACCGTGGCCAACTTCATCACGCTCGTCGACGCCGGTTTTTATGACGGCACGCCGTTTCACCGCGTGATTGGCGGCTTCATGGCCCAGGGTGGGGATCCCACCGGCACCGGCACCGGCGGCCCCGGGCATGTGATCCCTTGCGAGTGCTACGAGCCCGACGCTCGCAAGCATTTTCTCGGCACACTCTCCATGGCCCACGCTGGGAAAGACACGGGGGGATCGCAGTTTTTCCTGACGTTCCGTCCCACGGAGCACCTCGACGGCCGGCACACGGTTTTCGGCCGGATTATTGAGGGCTTTGACGTGTTGCCAAAGTTGGTGCGGACCGAAGGGCCTTTCGCCGGGAGCCCACCCGACCAGATCGTGAAGGCTGAGGTCCTCCGCAAGCGGGATCACGAATACAATCCAAAGACGATGGCCGAACGGCCGTAAGGCACCGTACGCGGAGACAGGCGGCGTCGGTACAGCATTCCGGGGAGGTGAAGCGATGACTCGTGCACATTCGTGGAGTTTGGCGGTTCTGTGCGCTGCTGGGCTGGTGGCGGTCGCGCTGACACAAGGTGGTGGGGCGGCCGAAGAGCCAGCGGAAGGGGCAGCGGCCGGCCAGAAGCCAGCGAGCACCACACGCGAGCAGCCGCGACGTCTCACGCCCCAGGAGCAACTTCTTGCCAGGCAACAGGCGCAACTCGAGAGGATCAAAGCGATGGAAGCTGAGCGCAATCCGGCCGTTGCCGGGCGGCTTGAGGACGACGAGATTCCCACGACAGAAGCCGAGTGGAAGAAGCGTCTGAGCCCGGAACAGTACCTCGTCGCGCGGCAGAAAGGGACAGAGCGGGCCTTCACCGGTCGCTACTGGAACACCAAGACCGCCGGCACGTATCGCTGCATCGGCTGTGGCGAGCCGCTGTTTACCTCCGGCGAAAAGTTTGACAGCGGCTGCGGCTGGCCAAGTTTCTACGCTCCGGTCGATGGCCGAGAAGGCTCGCGGATCGAAGAGCACCTCGATACGTCACTGTTCATGGTTCGCACGGAGGTCACGTGCCGTCGTTGTGGAGCCCACCTCGGGCATGTGTTTAACGACGGTCCGCCACCGACCGGCCTGCGGTACTGCATCAACTCGGCGTCGATCATCCTCGATGACGAGATGATGCCTGATGACGCCAAGCAGGCGGTGGCCGGCGACGATGAAAAGCCTGCCGGCGAGCAGGAGCCCAAATAGTCGGAGGAAGGAGGCCACGTCAACGACTGCGGCCCCTGCACCTTCCTCATCCTTTGGTGCTGGGCGCTAGTTTGCGTGGCCAAGCAGCCAGGCGATTAAGCCTTTTTGCACATGCAGGCGGTTGGCGGCCTCTTGGATCACCACGCTCTGAGGGCCGTCGATCACTTCGTCGGTCACTTCCTCACCGCGATGGGCAGGCAGGCAGTGCATGAAGATTGCTTCAGGCGCTGACGCCATCAAGGCGGCGTTGACCTGATAGGCCCGGAACGCCTTGTGACGTTCTTCCCGCTCTTTTTCCTGGCCCATGCTGGCCCACACGTCGGTGTAGACCACCGCGGCATCCCGCACTGCTTCGTGCGGGTCGGTGGTCTGGATGAGTTCCGCGCCAGGCGCGATGCGGGCTACGTGGTCCAGAAAGTCTTGGCCAAAGTGGTAGGCCTCGGGGCCTGCGAGCACAAAACGCATGCCGAGCAGGGCAGACACCATGGCGAGCGATCGGGCGACGTTGTTGCCGTCGCCGACGAACGCGAGTTTCAGCCCCTGCACCCGCCCTGCATGCTGCCGCAGTGTGTAGATATCGGCGAGGGCCTGGCAGGGGTGGCTGGCGTCGGAAAGTCCGTTGATCACCGGAACCGACGACGACGCAGCGAGGGCCTCGAGCGTGTCGTGGGATTTTGTCCGGCAGACGATACCGTCGACGTATTGCGAGAGCACCTTGCCAAAGTCATCGACGCTCTCGCGTGAAGACGCAAAGCCGGTGTCGGCCCCCAGGAAGAGACTCGACCCACCGAGGTGCACCATCGCGGTTTGAAACGACACGCGCGTCCGCAGGCTCGGCTTCTCAAACACGAGCGCGAGCACACGGCCTGGCATCAGAGGTTCGCGGATCCCCTCGTCGAACTTCACTTGAAGGTCGCGCGTAACAGCAAAGACCGCTTCAATTTCGTGGGCGGTGAGGTCTTCGGCAACGAGTAGGTGACGTGGCATCGGACACTGACTAACAAGGAGGTCGCAAACGAAACAGGAAACCATGGGGCCGCGTCAGGACGCGGCTTCGAGGATCGCTTCACAGAGGATGTCGCAGCCCTCGTGGGCTTCTGCCTCGGACAGCGTCATCGCGGGGAGCAGCCGAATCACGTTGCCCTGCGTGCAGTTGATCAGCAGCCGGCGGGCCATGGCCTTTTGCACGACGGGGGTGCCGTCAAAGGCCAACTGAATGCCGATCATCATGCCGAGCACCCGCACGTCGACCACGGCTTCGCACGTCTTTTGGAAGTCACGAAGCCGGGTGCGGAAGACGTCGGCGACGCGTTCGACGTTGGCGAGCAGGCCCTGCTGCTCGATCATTTCGATCGCGGCGATACCAGCACGGGCAGCGATCGGATTGCCGCCGAACGTGGCCGCATGCATGCCTGGCCGAAGGTGCCCGGCCAACTCACTCGTGGTGAGCATCGCCCCGCCGGCAACGCCCGCGGCAAGGCTCTTGGCCAGCGTCATCACGTCGGGGGTCACGCCGAAATGCTGGTAGCCAAACCAGGTGCCGGTGCGGCCGCAGCCACACTGCACTTCGTCAAACACGAGCAGCAGGTCGTGGCGGTCGGCAATGTCACGCAGCCCCTGGAGAAAGCCCTCCGGTGCGGGCACCACGCCCCCTTCGCCAAGGATCGGCTCGATCATGATGCCGCCGGTCTGATCGTCGATCAGTTCTTCCACAGCCGCGAGATCGCCGTGCGGTGCGTACTGGAAGCCTGCCACGATCGGCCCGAGGCCCTCGTGGTACTTCGGCTGAGCCGTGGCCGACACGCTGCCGAGGGTGCGTCCGTGGAACCCACCGAGGAAGGTGATGATCTTGTATCGCTTGCCGTTGCTTCGCAGCCGGACAAGTTTGATCGCCGCCTCATTGGCTTCAGTGCCGGAGTTGCAGAAGAAGGCTTTTCCGCCGAAGGATCGCTCGGAGAGCAGCTGGGCCCAGCGGCCCTGGGCCTCGATGTACCACGTGTTGGGCACGTGAATCAGCGAGGCGATCTGCTCCTGCACAGCCTTCACCACTGGCTCAGGGCAGTGGCCGAGCAGGTTGCAGCCCCAGCCGGGAAAGAGGTCGAGGTAGACGTTGCCCTCGGCGTCCCACACACGCGATCCTTCCCCCTTCACGAGGCACACGGGGTAGCGGCGGTAGTTGGGCACGACGTAGCGATCAAACGTGTCGATCACCGCCTGTGTGGCTGGTCCGACGGCTGGGCTGGAAGCAGGTGAGTTGGCGACAGACATCAATGGTTCCTTGACAGTGGCAGGCATCGGCCTGCCGACACCTTTCAGGGTCGCGTGCCAGTAGCGGCCAGCCGTCCGGCCGCAGCCGACGAGATCGAGTCATCTCGAACGAGTTCGGTTCCCACGCCAAGCGTGGTGTAGATCTCAAGCAGCAGCGAGTGCCGCAGCCGCCCATCGATGATGTGGATCTTCTTCACACCTTGGGCCAGCGTTTCCAGGCAGCCCTCGATCTTTGGAATCATGCCGGAAGCGATCGTGCCGTCGGCGATCAGGGCCCTCGCTTCGGCCGCTGAGAGGGAGTGGATCAGGCTCGACGGATCGTTGACATCTCGCAGCACGCCCGGAATATCGGAGAGCACCACCAGTTTTTCTGCGGAGAGGGCCGCGGCCACAGCGGTGGCGGCCGTGTCGGCGTTGACATTGAGTTTCTCGCCATTGGCCGCAAGCGCCATCGACGGGATGATCGGCACCTGCCCGGCATACATCAGGTTTTCGATCGTCAGCCGATCGATGCTCGTCACATGCCCGACGGCCCCAAGATCAAGGAGCTCTCCCGCGTCGTCTTTCAACTCGAGTCGCTCGCCAAACAGCACCGGCGTGGAGCGGAAGTTCAGTGGAATCGCCCGGCCTCCGTACGACTCCACCTTGGCGGCGAGCTCTTCGTTGAGCTCCGTCGCAAGCACCTTCTCGACGATGTCGAGCGTGGCAGCGTCGGTGTAGCGTCGGCCCTGCACAAAACGAGGCACGATGCCTGCCGCATCCATCGCGCGGCTGATGGCCTTGCCGCCGCCGTGGACCACGACAATCCGCATCCCCAGCGTCGACATGAACACCACGTCGACGAGCAGGTGTCGCAGCGCATCTTCGTGCTCAAGCACGCTGCCGCCGAGTTTGATCACCGTGGTGGTGTCGCGAAAGCGACGAATCCAACCGAGAGCTTCGATCAGGATGTCGGCTTTGCCGATGGCTTCGTGAGCATCTGCGAAATGATGGGCGTGCGAGTCGGGGGTGCTCACAGGCGGCCTTGGGCGAGAGAACGGGAGGGGGATGAATGGCACATTGCTGCAAAAACGACGGAATCCCGCAGTTTACCTGTCAGAGGCTGCTCGAGCAAAAGCCTCGGGCTGAGAAAAACCGCCCTCGATTCTCCCGCATGGATTTGAGCGATTTATGAGCGGCGTGGCGGATGATGGTGGTCGGACGCCGCGTGCACCCGGCCGAGGGCGGTGTAGAGGTCTGGCACGCCGGCGAGTCCAAGCATCGAGTGGGCAGCCACGTAGGCGATCGCGATTTCCAGCAGACATGCGTGACTACCGGTGATTTCGACAGCCATGATCGTCGCCGTCAGCGGGGTGCGAAACAGGGCGCCGATGCTTGCGGCCATGCCTGCAACGAGGCAAACGGCGTGGAAATCGGCTTCCAGCGGTCCCGCGACCATCGCAAAGCCCCCCGAAAAGATGTGCCCAGCCAGCACGCCAAACAGCAGGGCGGGCACGATCAGGCCGCCGGGAGCCCCACTCGCGTAGCTGATGGCGGTCAGGGGGAGCCGGGCGGCGAGGGCCAGGGCCGCGATGCCGAGAGGGAGCGACATGTCGATCGTGGAATCGAAGAGTTCGTGCCCAATCCCGAGCAGTTGGGGCCATTCCAGCAAGACAAAGCCCAGCAGCAGGCCCCAGGCGCCCGCCGCGAGGATGGCGGAAGCGTGGTGCCGGGCACGGGCGTGGAACCAGCGGGCAGAGGCCAGAACCATCCACTGGAAAACGATTGCCACGAGCCCTGCCCAGAGGCCGACCAGGAGAAATACCGGCAGTTCCTGAATCTGTCGAAAACCGCTGAGGTCGATCGGGAGCTGCAGGAGCGGCCCATGGGCGAGGCGGCAGATCCAGTCTGCCACTGCGCAGACAAGTATCGTCTCAAAGCCGTTGCGGTTCGTGAACGGCTGTCGCAGCATCTCAAACGAGAACACGGCCCCAGAGAGTGGGGCGTTGAAGGCGGCGGCCAGGCCTGCGGCGGCCCCCAGGTGAACGGCCCGCTGTTTGTAGTAGATCAGCCGTGGACCGTAGCGGCGAAGGATCACCGAGGCCATCGCCCCGATCTGCACACTGGGGCCTTCTCGCCCCAGTGGCATGCCGCTCACGAGGCCGCAGAATCCCGCCACAAACTTCACCCACAGGATTCGCATCGCCCGACGTGGGCTGACGGTACGGTGGGCCACGAGCACCGCGGCGATCCCGCTCCCCTCTGCTTCGGGGGCAAGCAGCCGCACCATCGCCACCGCTGCTGCCGCGAGGAGGCCGCAGGCGACCACGATCCCGAATTCCGCGGCAAAACTGTGCGAGTCGGCCATCGTGGCGAGGTCCTCACGGGTCTTTTCCGCGAGGTTGATGACGCCGTGAAAGGCGACAGCGAGCCCGCCGGCAAACACACCGATCAGGATCATCCCCACCTGTTCGGGGAGGCTCGGAACGTGGTCGTCTTTGGGAGGGCGGGCGATGCGTTTCATGGCTACGCCCGCAGACTCTACCCGATTCCTCCGATCGCGTGAGAGTTCGATGAGGCCCTGAGGTGGCCGCTTGACGGCGAGTGAAGGCCCGATAGGCTACTATCACTTATCCGAATGCTGCTCGCGAGGAGTATTCGGTTTTTTTATCGAGTGGCGGCGAGATGAATCTCAAATCGCTCAAAGTCTTTTGTGACATCGTTTCCCGGCGGAGTTTCTCCCGCGCGGCGGAGGATAACGGTATGTCGCAATCGGGCGCGAGCCAGGTGGTGAGCCATCTCGAGCAGCATCTTGGCGTACAGCTGATTCACCGCTCGAAGCGGCCCTTGGTGCCGACTCGCGAGGGACAGGTCTTCTACGAGGGCTGCAAGAAACTCATCGCCCGCTACGAGGCGTTGGAGGATGAGGTCCGCACGCTCCATCAAGAAGTGGCGGGGCAGGTGCGGGTGGCGGCGATCTATTCCGTCGGCCTCCATCACATGAACCGGTACCTCAAGGAGTTCATGAGCCGCTACCCGAAGGCGAATGTGCGGCTGGAATACCTCCATCCCGAGAGAGTGCTCGAGAGCGTCGAAAATGGCCAGGCCGACATCGGGCTCGTGAGCTACCCGCGAGGCACGCGGTCGATCCAGGCGGAGCCGTGGCGGAAAGAGCCGATGGTGCTCGTGTGTGCGGCCGACAGCCCCTTTGCAGACCGGTACGAGATCGATCTCGCGGAACTCGATCGCTGCCCGATGGTGGGGTTCGATCCGGATCTCGTGATTCGCCACGAAATCGATCGCGTCTTCGCCAGCCACGGCGTTGAGCCGAAGGTGGTGATGGAGTTCGACAATATCGAGACGATCAAACGCGCGGTGGAGATCGATGCGGGCGTGGCGGTTCTGCCTGAGCCCACCGTCGGCCGCGAAGTCGCCGTTGGCACCCTCGCGGCCGTGCCGATCAGCGGCAACGGCGCCAGCGATCTCGTGCGGCCGCTCGGCATCATCCATGCCCGTGGGAAGCCCATGTCTCCCACGGTGCGGCTGTTTGTGGAGATGCTCCACGGACACTCAGACGACCAAGAATTTTTTACTCCACGGGCTGTCGATGAGCGGCGCCCACGGCAACCTTTGGCTCTCACGAAAGTGACGCAATGAAGCGAACTGCTCACCGACCCACCGAAATCCGGACGTCGCACGGCCTTCCTCCGCGAACCGGCCTCTACGATCCGCTCAATGAGCATGACGCATGTGGTGTGGGCCTTGTGGTCAACAAGCACGGCACGAAGAGCCACCAGATCGTGCGTCAGGGCCTCGAAGTGCTCGAGAACCTCACGCATCGTGGTGCCGCAGGCTGCGACCCGCTCACCGGCGACGGGGCGGGCATCCTCGTGCAGATCCCGCATGGATTCTTTGCGGCGGTGGCTCCCGAGGCGGGAATCGAACTGCCTGCTGCCGGTGAATGGGGAATGGGCACGATTTTTTTGCCCCCCACCGTCAATCAGCGGAACAAAGCCGAAGCGTTTTTTGAGCATCTCTGCCGTGAAGAGGGGCAGCGGTTCCTCGGCTGGCGGGATGTGCCCGTCAACAGCGAACTGATTGGTAAGACGGCTCGCGATGTTGAGCCGTCGATTCGCCAGGCGTTTATCGCTCGCGGGGCCGACACGCCCGCTGAGCTCTTTGAATGGAAGCTGTTTGTGATCCGCAAGCGGTTTGGGATCGAGATCGATTCCATGAGCCTCTCGGAACGCGGCTTCGCGTATGTCTGCTCGCTCTCCTCGAAGACGCTCGTCTACAAGGGCTTGCTGCTGGCGGATCAGGTCGACAAGTACTACTCGGACCTCTCCGACGAACGCTTTGACAGTGCGCTGGCCCTCGTGCACCAACGTTACAGCACCAACACGTTCCCCACCTGGGATCTCGCCCACCCGTTCCGCTACATCGCGCACAACGGCGAGATCAACACCGTCCGCGGCAACATCAACTGGATGCACGCCCGCGAGAGCATGCTTGCGCATCCGGTGCTTGGTCCGGATCTGGAGAAGATCAAGCCGGTGATCCGCGAGGGAGGCAGCGACTCGGCCACCCTCGACAACGTGCTGGAAATGCTGGTGCTCGCTGGCCGGCCACTGGAAGAGGCCGTGAGCATGCTCGTGCCAGAGCCCTGGAGTGGCCATGAAAGCATGGCGGACGACCTCAAGGCCTACTACGAATATCAGGCCTGCCTGATGGAGCCCTGGGACGGCCCTGCAGCCTTGGCCTTCACCGATGGCGTGAAGATCGGCGCGACGCTCGACCGCAACGGCCTGCGACCGGGCCGCTGGTGGGAGATGTCAGACGGTCTGGTGGTGCTCGCCAGCGAGGCGGGGGTGCTGGAACTTCCGCCAGGCGAGGTGGTTCGCAAGGGCCGACTCCGCCCGGGCCGCATGTTCCTCGTGGACACCTCCGCGGGCAGGATTGTTGAAGACGACGAGATCAAGCGGACGCTCGCCACGGCCAAGCCTTGGCGGCAGTGGATCGACGAAAACCAGCTCCGCCTGGATCAGCTGCCTGCCAACGAAGAGGCCACGAAGCTCTCCGCCAGTCGTGCGGTGGAGCAGGGGGGCACGGGCGAACCCGCGACGGCCGGGCCGCATTCCCTCGATCCGTGGCGTGCCGCGGGGGTGGCGGGTGAGCGATCGAGCCTGCTCGAACTGCAGCGGCTCTATGGTTACACCCTGGAAGACCTGAAGGTGATCCTCGGCCCCATGGCCACGAACGCGGCCGAGCCAATCGGATCGATGGGTAACGACACGCCGCTGGCCGTGCTGTCGGAGCGGCCTCAGCTGCTCGCCAACTACTTCAAGCAGCTCTTTGCTCAGGTCACCAACCCACCGCTCGATGCGATCCGCGAGGAGATCATCACGTCGCTGGTGACCACGATCGGCTCGGAAGGCAATCTGCTCGAAACGACGCCTGGCCAGTGCCGACTCCTGCGGCTCGACACGCCCACGATCACCAACGCGGAGTGTGCCCAGATCAAGGCCCTCGACATTCCGGCGAGTTCGGGACGGCCGGCGCTCCTCGCCAGGACGATCTCGATGCTCTTCCCGGCTGGGGAAGGTGCTGCGGGGATGCGTCAGCGTCTTGACGAGATCCGGGCGGAGGCTTCTCAGGCCATCGCGCACGGTGCCACGATCATCGTGCTCTCTGATCGTGGTGCGTCGGCCGAGATGGCCGCGGTGCCTGCGCTCCTCGCCACCGGTGGTGTGCATCACCATCTCGTGCGAGAGGGATCGCGGACGCGGTGTGGACTGGTTGTGGAGACGGGTGAGGCTCGCGAGGTGCAGCACTTTGCCATGCTCACTGCGTATGGTGCGGGCGCGGTCAATCCGTACCTCGCTTTTGCCACGATCGATCAGATGCAGGCCGAGCGGATGCTCGACCCCGAGATTCCCCGTGAGAAGCTGCATCGCAACTTCATCAAGGCTGTTGGGAAGGGCCTGCTGAAGGTGATGAGCAAGATGGGCATCTCCACGCAGCAGAGCTACCGTGGCGCCCAGATCTTTGAGGCGGTTGGCCTGCATCAGGACCTCGTCGATGAGTTCTTTGCTCGCACACCGAGTCGCATCGGGGGCATTGGCCTCACCGAAGTTGCCGAAGAAACGCTCCGTCGTCATGAGCATGCGTGGCCTCAGACCAGCGTGCCGCAGACGCTCGAACTCGACGTCGGCGGACGCTACCAGTGGCGTCGGAAGGGAGAGTCGCACGTCTTCTCGCCCGACGTCGTGGCATCGCTGCAACGCTCGACGCAGATCAACAGCCCAGAAGAGTTCCGGAAGTTCCAGAAGCTGATCGACGAGCAGCAGACCAAACTGCTCACGCTGCGTGGTCTGCTCGACTTCAAGTTTGCTCCGGAACCGGTGCCTCTTGAGGAGGTGGAGTCGGCGAAGGACATCGTGAAGCGGTTTGCCACCGGGGCGATGTCGTATGGATCGATTTCCAAGGAGGCTCACGAAACGCTCGCCGTGGCCATGAATCGCTTGGGCGGTTGGAGCAACACGGGCGAAGGTGGTGAGGATCCTGTTCGCTACCAACTCGAACCTAATGGCGACAGCAAGAACTCGAAGATCAAGCAGGTGGCCAGCGGCCGCTTCGGTGTGACGAGCCTCTATCTCGTCAATGCGAAGGAACTGCAGATCAAGATGGCTCAGGGGGCCAAGCCTGGTGAAGGCGGGCAGCTTCCCGGCCACAAGGTTGACCGTGAGATCGCACGGATTCGGCACTCCACGCCTGGCGTGGGCCTGATCTCGCCTCCGCCGCATCACGACATCTACTCGATCGAAGATCTGGCGCAGCTGATCCACGACTTGAAAAACGCGAACCACCACGCGCGGGTGAGCGTGAAGCTCGTGGCCGAGGTGGGCGTGGGCACGGTGGCGGCGGGTGTGTCAAAGGGGAAGAGCGATGTCGTGCTCATCTCTGGTCACGACGGCGGCACGGGGGCGAGCCCTCAGACGTCGATCTTCCACTGCGGCTTGCCCTGGGAACTCGGCCTCGCCGAGACGCACCAGGTGCTCGTGATGAACGACCTGCGTGGTCGCATCGTGGTGCAGACGGACGGTCAGATCCGCACGGCAAAGGACGTGGTGGTAGCCACGATGCTAGGAGCAGAGGAGTATGGCATCGCCACCGCATCGCTGGTGGTGATGGGCTGCATCATGATGCGGAAGTGCCACCTCAACACCTGCCCGGTGGGGATCGCCACCCAAGACACGGAACTTCGCAAGAAGTTCGCCGGTCAGCCTGAGCATGTGGTGAACTACTTCTTCCTGTTGGCCGAAGAGATTCGTCAGCTGATGGCGAAGCTTGGGTTCCGCACGATCAACGAAATGGTGGGTCGGGTGGATCGGCTCGACACGCGGGCGGCGATCGAGCACTGGAAGGCCAAGGGGCTCGATTTCTCGCAGATCCTGCACAAGCCTGATGTGCCAGCACACATCAAGACCTACTGCCAAGAGAAGCAAGATCACGGCATCGAGCAGTCGCTCGACATGACCACGTTGCTCGGCCTTTGCGAGCCGGCGATCGAGCGGAAAGAGGCGGTCAAACTCGACCTCCCGATCCGCAACATCAACCGCACCGTCGGCACGATTCTCTCGAGCGAGATCACGCGGCGGCACGGGGCGGGTGGTTTGCCCGACGGCACGGTCCAGATCACGTTCCGCGGTTCTGCTGGCCAGAGCCTGCTGGCCTTCGGCGTGCCAGGTGTGCAGGTGACGGTGGAAGGCGATGTCAACGACTACTGTGGCAAGGGCCTCTCGGGTGGTCGCGTGATTGTGAAGCCTGACCCTGCAGCGCCATTTGTGGCCGAGGACAACGTGGTCGCGGGCAATGTCGTGCTCTATGGAGCGACCGCTGGCGAGGTCTATCTCCGTGGCATGGCGGGTGAACGTTTCTGTGTTCGCAACAGCGGTGCGGAAGCGGTGGTGGAAGGAGTCGGCGATCACGGCTGCGAGTACATGACCGGCGGTCGTGCGGTGATCCTCGGACGCACGGGCCGAAACTTCGCTGCCGGCATGAGTGGTGGCATCGCCTACGTGTGGGACGCGGATGGCAGCTTCAAGGAGCGAGTCAATATGGAACTCGTCGAGCTTGAGCCGCTTGATGGCCAAGACCTCGACTACCTCAAGGATCGGGTCGAGAAGCATGCCGAGTACACCGGCAGTACACGCGCTGCGGCGATTCTCAAGGATTGGGAAACCGAGAAGTCGCGGTTCGTGAAGGTCATGCCAGTGGACTACAAGCGTGCCCTCGATGAACTGCGGAAGCTTGCTGAGCAAGAGCAGGCTGAGGCACGAGAAGCCCAGGAAACGGTTCGCGGCTGAAGCATCCGCTCGCAGCATCACGCATTTCAATCAAACATTCACGTCAGACGGGAGAAGAACCATGGGTGAGCCAACCGGCTTCATGAAGTACGAGCGGAAGGTCTCCGGCTATGCGCCGGTGCAAGATCGCCTCAAGAACTACGACGAGTTCCTGACGATCCTCTCCCCTGAGGAGATCAAGCAGCAGGGAGCTCGCTGCATGGACTGTGGTGTGCCCTTCTGCCACACCGGCTGCCCGCTCGGCAACATCATTCCCGACTTCAACGACCTCGTGTATCGCCAGCAGTGGCACGAGGCGAGCCAGCGGCTGCACGCCACCAACAACTTCCCGGAGTTCACGGGGCGCGTCTGCCCGGCTCCGTGTGAAGCGGCGTGTGTGCTCGGCATCAATGAAGATCCCGTGGCGATCAAGCAGATCGAGATGACGATCGCCGACCGGGCCTTCGACGAAGGCTGGATCGTGGCGGAGCCACCGGCCGTGCGGACCGGCAAGCGAGTGGCGGTGGTGGGGAGCGGCCCTGCGGGGCTGGCAGCTGCCCAGCAGCTCAACCGCGCCGGTCATCTCGTGACGGTGTTTGAGCGGGCAGATCGTCCCGGCGGCCTGCTGATGTACGGCATCCCCGACTTCAAGCTCGAGAAGGCGAAGGTGTGGCGGCGCGTGCGTCAGATGGAAGAGGAAGGCATCGAGTTTCGCTGCAGTGCGAATGTCGGCGGCAACGTGCCTACCCAGGAACTTGTCGACGACTACGACGCGATCCTGTTGTGCGGAGGTTCTACGCTCGGGCGTGACCTGCCGATTCCAGGCCGGGACCTCGAAGGCGTCCACTTCGCCATGGACTTCCTGCCGCAGCAGAACAAGCGGAATGCAGGTGATGACGTGCCCGGGCAGATCACCGCGACCGGCAAGGACGTGATCGTGATCGGTGGTGGCGACACCGGGAGCGACTGCGACGGAACGAGCAACCGTCAGGGAGCCAACAGTCTCACGCAGTTTGAGCTGCTGCCTCAGCCACCAGACCTTGGCAAGTATCCCCGTCGGTCCGAGCGGCCTGAAAACACGCCTTGGCCAAACTGGCCGGTGATTCTCCGCACGAGTTCTTCACACGAAGAAGGCTGCCGCCGCGAGTGGAGCATCCTCACGAAGGAGTTTCTCGGCGACGAAAACGGCCACGTCCGAGCGGCCAAGACGGTTCGCATCGAGTGGTACACCGACGCGGCCAGTGGTCGTCAGCAGTTCCGCGAAGTCCCCGGCAGCGAAGAAGAGTGGCCCTGCCAACTCGCGCTCCTCGCGATGGGCTTCACGGGCCCGAACCAGGAAGGCCCAATCAAGGATCTCGGCCTGGAACTCGACCCGCGTGGCAACGTGAAGGCGACCGAGTACCAGACCAGTCGCGAAGGTGTGTTTGCTGCGGGCGACATGCGGCGAGGCCAGTCGCTGGTGGTGTGGGCGATTCACGAAGGACGCGAAGCGGCTCGCAATGTTGACCTCTGGCTGATGGGGCAGACCAATCTGCCGAGTACGTCGGCTGGTGAGTTTGCGGTGCACGCTGGGGCGTAAGGCCGGGGCCGCCCGAGGAGAGCCCTGTGCTGCCCCACCGGACGTTTGCCGCGGGCCATGCGGGCCGCTCGTGGGGAGCCCAGTGCCCCCGTGCGGGACGCTCGCGGCGGGCATCGTGCCCGCCGTTCGCTGCATGTCCGCGGCGCTTTCGCCCTCCGGGCTGCGCTTGCTTCCATAGCCCCGCTCGCAGGCACCGGGCTCTCCCCTCGCTCGTAGTTGAGGGGCGGCCTGTCCGCCGCCTTCGGCGTCGGTCTGCGGCTGACGGGGCATGCCTCCAGGGCGGAGCGGTTCAGTGGCCTGCGCCCTGTTCGAGGAGGCGGATCCAGGGGCCGATGTAGTGGCCGTGGTCGTGGAAGGTGCGGCCGCTGATGAGGTTGCCGTCGATCACGCAGGGGGCGTCGACAAAGATGCCGCCGGCCAGTTCGAGGTCAAAGCGGCACTTCGGTACCGTGGCCATACGACGGCCGCGCACGCAGTCGGCGTATGCGGGGATCTCCACGCCGTGGCAGACACAGCCGATCGGTTTGTTCTCGGCGAAGAAGTGTTTCGTGATCCGCACGAGGTCCTCGTCGTAGCGGATGTATTCCGGGGCCCGGCCGCCGCTGAAGAAGATGCCTGCGTAGGCGGCAGGGTCGACGTCTGAAAAGGCGAGGTCCGCCTTGATTTGATAGCCTTCCCACTCCTTTGTGATCGTCCAACCGGGCCGCACCTCGTGCAGCACCATCTGATACGTTCGTCGCTCTGGGGCGATCACAACCGGGGTGAACCCGGCCTCTTGGAGGCGGTAGTAGGGGTAGAGGGTGTCGACGGTTTCGGTGGCATCGCCAACAACGATCAAGACCTGAGGCGTGGAGGGGGCAGACATGAGTCAAGGATTCCTGCGGAGCAACACGTGGACGAGTGCTTCCCAATGTAGGCGATTGCGGGGCTGCGGTCTGCGAAGCCTGATTGCGATTGTGGTGTGGGTGGCCTGTGGTGTTTTCGCTGGCGACGCGGTTGCTGCTGACGGGGGCGTGCGCGTGCTCATCGGTTCTGCCGAAGGGCGCCAAGGAGATCCGTCGGCTGAGAAAGTGAACGAGCCTTTTGCCGTCGACTTTGATCAGGCCGGATTCCTCTACGGGGTTGAGTTCACACGTGGGAATCGTGTGTTCCGTTCGCGCGAGGCGATCGGTGGCTGGCCGGCGGAGGGAGCGGTGCCGGTGGAGTTTGTTGCGGGAACGTTTCTGGTCCTCACGTCAGCGAGCGATGCGACATTTGACGCGAAGGCTCCTTCACCGACAGCTCAGTCGGCCCGCTTCCACGGGATGCATGACATCGCCATCAGTCCGCACGGTCGCATCTTCCTCGCGGACACCTTTCACCAAGTCCTCCGAGAACTCCGTGAGGGGGATGGGCAGGTGTCTGTGCTTGCCGGCAGCGGCCAGGCGGGCTTCGCTGGTGAGAATGCACCTCTCGCCGAGGCCGTGTTTCACGAACCCTACTGCAGTTCGCTCTCGCCCGACGGGTCGCAGTTGCTGATTGCTGACATCCGCAACCACCGTCTGCGTGCGATCGACCTCGAAGCCAAGACGGTGGCCACACTTGCTGGCAACGGTGAACGCGGTTCGCCGGTGGATGATGCGATTGCCACGGAGTCGCCGCTCGCAGGTCCCCGCGCTGCCTGCATGGCTGCCGACGGCACGGTGTATCTCGTGTTGCGGGAGGGCAATGCCTTGGTGGCCATTCGTGATGGCCGCCTGAAGACCGTGGTGAATGCTTCGGGGAAGGCGGGCTACGGCGGCGACGGTGGCCCTGGTCGCGATGCGCTGCTCAAGGGACCGAAGTATGTCTGCATGGATACCAGCGGCCGTGTGTTGATTGTCGACACCGAGAATCACTGTGTCCGCCGCTACGACCCGGCCAGCGAACAGATCGATCTCGTGGCAGGTGTTCCGCCGGCGGCGGGGGCGACGGTGGCAAGCACCTGGGCGGAGACGAAACTTCGCCGGCCGCACGGTGCCCGCATCGCCCCCGACGGAAGCCTCCTGATTGCCGACAGCGATAACGACCGCGTGTTGATCGGACCGTATGACGCCAAGTGATCGCGACTGAGTCTGGGGCTATGGCGACAGAAGCAGTTCGAGGCCTTGGCCGTTGTCGCGGCGGCCGAGAGGACTGTCGTTGATACGGGCAAAGATCGGTCCGTCGTCGGCGGCCACAAAGCTGCCGTGGCTGCCCTCGGCGAGCCGCTGGAAGCGGGGGCGGCCACCGTCCGCGGGCTCGTCGAGCCACTGCGCGAGGAACAGTCGGCCGATCGGGCGGCCGCGGTACCAGTCGATCGTGATGCCCTGTGCTTCGCTGGTCAGGTCGACAGCTCCTTCGGGGTGCTGCCCCATCTCGCTGCGGCCTTGCGTCTGAAATCGCACGGTGGAGCCTCGCTTCACTGAGACGCCGGTGTTTTGCCAGCCCAGCGTCGGATCCACACGCATCTGAACGACCTCTGTAAGCGGTGCTCCAGGCGACCAGTCGATCGCCATCCGATCGAGGTCGTAGCCGTAGTCCAGGTCGTCGGTGAAGGCGTCGAAGTCTCGGCTCGCAAGGTCGGCATCAAAGCCGGGGGTGTCTTGAAGCCGCTGGGTAAAGGTGCGGTCGAGCGGGCCGGCTTCGGCGACGGCAAAGGCGTGTCGGTGTTGCGGATGCTCCGCGAGAAAGGCCGAGGCAGCCCAACTGGCGGCGTAGTCACGAATGCGGCCGTGCTCATTGCCTGCGGTCGCGAACACATCGTTCAGAGACGGAGCGAGACGTTGCTCACGGAGTTCGCGGATGGCCTCGATCCTCCCCAGCTGCTCGACGTCGTCGGCGTCGCGTGGAATCGGTGTCGATGCAAAGACACCATCCACCAGACGATGCGTCGCGAGCAGTTCGGCGATCCCTTCGGCGTACCACACGGGAGCGTTGAGCCCTCGCAGCGTAAGGGTGAAGGCGTGCACGCCTTCGTGCAGGAGGAGATGCCGGCGGTAGGCAGGGTTGGACTGCTCCATCAGCCAAAACTGCATCCCGGCGCAGAAGCCGTTGTCGAACGCTGGGATCCCGGGCGGGAGCAGACCGCAGCTGCGAAACCGTTCGGGCTCGACCACGAGGCAGCCCACGGCCCGCCAGTCGGCGTGGTCTGCGGCGGCCATGCCATAGTGGTCACACCACACGTCAAACGCCGCATCAAACACTGCCGGCAACTGCTCAAGTTCGTCGTCTGGGCTTGCCGGTCGATCGCTCACGAGCACGAGGTGCTTCCCCGCAAACACGCGTAGCCCTGCCCGCCGGGCCGTTGCAATCACCTGCCTGGGGTCGACCTCATCCCCGCGGGCGTCCCTGTGCGTGAAAGCGATCGCGGCTGCCGCAGCTACGACCGATGAGGTCAGGAGGAGGTGAGCGATGAGAGAACGTGCGTCGCGTGCCATGTGGCTAATGTACCGAGCCGGGCTAGGGCGGGTGCTTGGGGCTGGGCAAAGGGGGTTGCAGGAAGGCCAGGAGGGACAGCGAAGGCGGGGTGGGTGCGTTGAGTTTCCGGGAAAGGTTGGATTGGTGGGCTGATGCTGCCGATGAGCACCGCGGAGGCTTCAATCGTGTGGCGAGCATGCCGTAGCGTAGGCAGGTCGGTCCGAGTGGGATCGAACCTGCCCATCGGACTTTTTGCCGCTCTCGGTGCGCTTGTGGTGTGCGTTGCTCATGCGGTCGCAGAGGATTCGCCCGCATCTCCTGCCAGCCAACCTTCGCCGCCTGCCTACGTTTCGCCGCAGACGGTCGTCGAGGGCGGGCAGCTCCCCGAGGGCTGGACGCCGAAACTGATCCCGTACACCGGGGTCGGGCCGGATGGGAAGCCGATCACGGTGATGATCGCCCCCACCTATGTCTTCACGCTCCCGACGCCCGCGGCTGCGGTCCCGGTTGCTGGGCAGGTGCAGCCCGGTCCTGCTCAGGCGGCAGGTGCGGTTGTCCAGGCGGCAGCGAAGCCGGCACCGCTCCCTGCGACGCCCCCAGGCCGCATGCCGTCTGTTCCCTACGGAACGAACTGGGTGTACCAAAAGCAGGGAGTGCCGGCGGTCAGCACGAGCCTCGCGCAGTCAGCTCCTCCGCAGCCGACGCAGGCAGCGTGGGGTGGTTCGCCGCTGGGCACACCACCACTCGCGTATGGCGCAAGCCCGCCTCCGACCGCGGTCGCTGCGGCCTCACCCCCCCCGCCCGCCCTCGCGGCGGCACCCCCGCTCCAGCCCCCGCCGCAGCCACAGCAGTACGGAGCCGCGCTTCAGCCCCCGCCAAGCCAGTGGGGCACGGCTGTCGATTCAAACGCGATCTCGACCCTTGCCGTCGCCGCTCCGGTCGCCGCCGCGGCCACTCCCGAGGCGACGATGCCTGGCCCGATGACCGCGTCGATCGGACCGCCGCCAACAGCGGTGCAGACGTCAGTGGCGGCAAACGCAAATGTGTCTCCGTCACCCGACCCAGATCCTCCGCTGCAGTCGACGCCCCCTCCATCGCCGCCTGCTTCGGCGGGATACCAGTGGCGCGTGGTGGGTGTGGTCGATGGCGATCTGATGACCTGCCTCGATGAAGCAGGCGGCCAGCAAAAGGTGCGTCTGGCGGAAATCGACGCACCCGAACTTGGGCAAGACTACGGAACCGCGTCTCGCGAAACGCTTGCCGACTACGTGTTTGGAAAGACGGTGCAGGTTGTCGACCAAGGCAAGGACCGCTCGGGCAGATGGATTGCCCGCGTGTATGTTGACGGTATCGACATCAATCGCGAACTCGTCGGGCAAGGGGCCGCCTGGCACTACGCAGCTGCCTCAAGCGATCCCTCGCTGACGGATCTCCAGACGCAAGCCCAGAGCCGCAAGATCGGTCTCTGGGCGCAGCCGAATCCCATGCCGCCGTGGGAATGGCGTGCGATGCAGTGACCCTCTGGGCGGCTCGCGAATCACAGCCCAATCGGCGCCGCGGCGCCACGGCGCCATGCAGACTGCTACAGTTGAACACGTCTGCACGTTTCTGTTTCGCCGGCCTGTTGCCGTGAGGAGTGGTCATGCCAGGCGCACACCAGGAACTCCAGCCAGCGTCTTCTGACCAGCACCAGTCGCGCCATCATCGCGTGCTGATCCTTGGGGGTGGTTCGGGCGGCATCTCGGTGGCCGCGCGGCTACGGCGGGCCGATGCCTCGCTCGACATTGGGCTCGTCGAGCCGTCGGAAACGCACGACTACCAGCCACTCTGGACGCTGGTGGGGGCGGGCGTGTTTCCGCAAGAGGCGAGTCGTCGCCGCGAGGCCGACTTTGTGCCAACCAACGTGGACTGGATTCGCGAACGAGTGGCGTCGATCGATCCCGAGGGAAAGGTCGTCACCACCAGTGGTGGCCTACGTGTCACGTACGACTACCTCGTGGTGGCCCTCGGCATTCAGATCAACTGGTCCTCCGTGCCTGGCTTGGCTGAGGGCATCGGTTCAAACGGCATCTGCAGCAACTACTCCTACGACCACGCTGCGTACACCTGGGAGTGTCTGCAGGCATTCCGCGGCGGGACGGCCCTGTTCACGATGCCGTCCACCGCGGTCAAGTGCGGCGGCGCACCGCAGAAAATCATGTACTTAGCGGACGACTACTTCCGCAAAGTGGGCGTTCGAGACAAGAGCCGGGTGGTGTTCGCCACCCCGCAGAAAGCGATCTTTGCGATCGACAAGTATCGCAAAACGCTGGAGAAGGTGATCGCCCGCAAGGGGATTGATGTGCACTTTCGCCACAATCTGGTGGAACTCCACGCCGAGGCGAAGGAAGCGGTCTTCGAAAATGTCGACACGCACGAGAAAGTCACCATGGCCTACGACATGGTGCATGTGACACCTCCGATGGGGCCTCCTGATGTGATCCGCTCCAGTGCGCTCGCCAACGAAGATGGCTGGGTCGATGTCGACAAGCACTCGCTGCGGAGTGGGAAGTTTCCCGAGGTCTTTGCGATTGGCGACTGTGCGGGCCTCCCCACCTCGAAGACCGGGGCTGCGGTTCGTAAGCAGGCGCCGGTGCTCGTTGAGCACCTGCTCGCCGCGATGAAGGGGGGCGCGTCGCAGGCGTCGTACGACGGTTATTCGTCCTGCCCTGTTGTCACGGGGTACGGCAAACTCATGCTGGCTGAGTTTGATTACAACCATCAGCCGGCCGAGTCGTTCCCCTTTGACCAGGCGAAAGAGCGGTACAGCATGTGGCTGCTCAAGACGCAGCTCCTCCCGCGACTCTATTGGCACGGCATGCTGAGAGGTCGGCTGTAGGGTACGGACGGCGCCGGCTTCCCTCCCCTCTCCGGGCTTTATCGCTTGCTCAGCGCCGTTGCCTGCGCGTGGGCTTCCGCCTCAGCGTCGAAGTCAGGGTTGGGCGTGGTGGGCACGGGGGCGGCGAGTTTGCGTCGCCAGGCTTTGAGCTGGGAGTGGAGTTCGTCTCGCTTCGCTGGCTGCTCGTCGACGAGGTTGCGAGTCTCGCCGATGTCAGCCCTGAGGTCGTAGAGTTCAAGTCCGCCATCTTCAAAGTACTCGTGGAGTTTCCAATCGCCCTGCCGGATGACGGAGCAGGGCCGCGAGCGAAAGAGCGGGTCGCGCTGTTCGCCAGCGGTGCGGCCTCCATAGCTCTCTAAATACGCGGGAAAGTGCCAGAACAGTGGTCGGTGGGCGAGCGCGTCGGCGGCAGCGGGGTCGCCTGAGAGCAGGGGCACGAGGCTGACCCCGTCGAGCGGTTGGTCGGGCAGGGTGGCCCCAGCGATCTCACAAAACGTGGGGTAGAGATCGACGCCGATCACGGGCGTCGACGAGCGGCTGCCCGGCTCAACCACGCCAGGCCACACCACAAACATCGGTTCGCGAATGCCCCCTTCGTAGTAGGTGCCTTTGTAGCCCTTGAGCGGATCCATGTCGGTCGCTGGTCCGTAGCCGCCGTTGTCGGAGAAGAAGACGATCACCGTGTTGTCTCGCTGCCCAGACTCTTCCAACGCGCAGAGAATCTCCCCCACGCCATCGTCGACCGCTTGGATCATGGTGGCCATGGCCACGTGGTTGTGGAGTTTGCCCGGCGTTTTGGCTTCGTATTTCGCGACGAGCGACGGCTTTGGGTTGAGCGGGGTGTGCACTGCGAAGTGCGTGAGGTAGAGCGCCCAGGGATGCCCCGTGCTTTCCCTGACAAACGTTGCTGCCCGGTGGCTGAGCGTGTCGGTGAGGTATTCATCCTCAGGCACATCAGCGAGCCCCGGCGCTTTGCCGTGGGGAGGAAGGTAACCCTGCGGCGGACCTCCGGAGTGCGTGCCACCAATGTTGAGGTCAAAGCCGTAGGGCAGGGGATCGTCGCTGAGGTGCCACTTTCCCATGGTGGCGGTGCGATAGCCTGCATCGTGCAAACATGCCGCCCAGGTGACGATGTCGGGACGGAGCGTGTCGGTGCCGGGGATGTGTTGCAACCTTCGGTGGGCCGCCTTGCCGCGGGGCCCTGTTCCTACGTTGTAGATCTCATGCCGGGGCGTGTACTGGCCCGAAAGAAGGCACGCCCGCGCCGGCGCGCAGTTGGCAGCACAGGAGTAGGCGTCGGTGAACACCATCCCCGCGGCCGCGAGCGCATCGAGGTGTGGTGTTTCGTAGAAGTCGGAGCCCATGAAGCCAGCGTCGCGCCAGCCGAAGTCATCCAGGAAGATGAACAGCAGGTTGGGGCGCGGTGCGATCTCCGCCGCCGCAGCGATCGGCAGTGTGGCAAGGAGCACGGCAAGAGTGAGAGTCAGGGCCGAGCAGAGTTTCATGGCGGCAGTCCCCGGGTGCAGGCGCATGCGATGCCGCGTTCCCCCACGCCTGAGTCCGCACGGATCGCGTCCGCACCCTACCAGCCAGCCACGGTCTTGAGAATCACGAAGGCCGCGACGCACACGATCGTGACGGAGAAGATGCGGGCCACGAGTGGCCCTGGTAACTGCCGGCCAATGAAGGATCCCGCAAACAGGCCCGGAATGCTTCCGGTGAGAAACCCGAGTGTGACATCGAGCGGGATCTCACGACCGCTCAAGATTTCGCTGGCCACGCCGCTGCCACCCACGAGGGTGATCACCAACAGCGATGTGCCGACCGCCATGGAGAGATCCATCATGGCGAAGGTCACCAGCGACGGGACGATCAGGAACCCACCGCCCACACCAAAGAGCCCGGACAGGAGGCCGACCACGAGGCCCACGAGAGCGAGCAGGCGGGCGCAGCGGCTGGTCAGACGCAGCTTTCCTTCTGGATCGCGGGAACAGGCCGGGCCGCGAGCGGTTTCGGAGCACCCAGGCTGCAGGTCGCTTGGCATCTGGCGGACTGCCGGCACGCTCGCTTTGTGCCACATCACGTGGGCGATGCCCAGCATGAGCACAGCAAACGACACCAGCAGCACGGGCCCGGGAATAAGTCCACCGAGCCAGGTGCCCAGCGGGGCGGTGAGCATCCCGGCGACGGCGAGCAGCAGCCCCGTGCGGATTTCGACATGCCCATGCCGAAGCCTTTCCACCACGCCCACAATGGCCGTGAGGGCGACGGTCAGCAGCGAAACGCCCACAGCGGCCCGCGGCCCCACGCCGATCCAGTACACCAGCATGGGGACGGCAAAGATCGCGCCCCCACCACCGGTGAGCCCCATGGAGAGTCCCACGAGCACGCCTGCGGCGACGCTCTCCCAGCCGAGTTGGAGGCCACCGATCGCCAGCGCTGCCACCGCGTCACTCGATCCTGTCATGCTTCCTCCGGCGGCAGTCGTCTCCCGCAGGTGCTGCGGGCTTGCTTGGGTTGGCGAAGAGGGTCAGGCCGTGCTGACAGCATCCGACTCCACGGGGAGTTTGGATGCGGCCCAGGCCTTGAAGCCTCCCACCATGTCCATCACGCCGTTGCGGCCGGCTCGCGAGAGCACGCTCGCGGCAATCGCCGAACGGTAGCCACCTTCGCAGTGCACCACGACAGGTCCTGCCGGCAGTTCGGCCAGCCGTTCTTCGAGGCGTGGCAATGGGATGTTGACGCTCCCGGCAATGTGGCCTCGGGCGTGCTCGGCTTCACTGCGAATGTCGACGACGTGCGGCACGGGCTCACCTGGCCGTTTGCCATCGAGCAATTCCGCAAGCGCCGCGACGGTCACGCGTTCCGTGGAACGCAGCAGGCTCTCATGGTGGTTGACGGCGTTCATGCCATCAGCCAGGTAGCCCGCAACATTGTCGAACCCGATCCGGCCAAGCCGCATCACGGCCTCTTCTTCGGCGCCGGCGTCTTCGGCGATCACCACGATGGGGCGGTCATGCGAGAGCATGGTGCCGACCCACGTGGCGTATTTTCCAGACAGCGCGATGTTGAGGGTGCCACTCAGGTGGCCACCTTCGTAATCAATCGCATCGCGAACATCGAGAAGCTGGGCTCCTTCCTTCGCGAGTTCAAGGACACGTTCGAGCGACAGTGCCACCAACGACTTCTTCATCGACTCTTCCAGCGACGTGCGTTCCTTGCGGTTGAGGATCGCGTCGTGGACGAAGTAGTCGGGGGCTTCGGGCTGTTCCGCCGTGACGATCTTCTTAAACTCCTCGCGGCTCATCGGCTGGAGGGCGTAGTTGAACTTCTTCTGCTCCCCGATAGTCGACACTGTTTCGTTGGAGAGAGCCTTGCCGCAGAGGCTGCCAGCACCATGGGCCGGGTAGACGAGGGTCGCGTCGGGAAGTTTGACGAGCTTCTCGGTGATGCTCTCGTAGAGCATGTTTGCCAGTTCGTCCGCAGTCACCCCGATGCTCGCCAGCAGGTCTGGCCGACCGACGTCGCCGATAAAAAGCGTGTCGCCTGTGAGCACGGCCTCGGGGGCGTCGCTGCTTTTCGCGAGGTTGTACACCAGGATGGAGATGCCCTCCGGAGTGTGGCCGGGGGTCTCCAGCACCGTCAGTCGTGTTTGGCCAAACTCCACCGAGTCGCCATCGCCCATCGCCTCGTGCGCAAACTCCGCCCCGGCACGCGTGCCGAGGTGAATCGTCGCGCCCGTCTTCTCTCGCAGTTCGATGTGGCCCGCAACGAAGTCGGCATGGAAGTGCGTGAGAAACACGTGCCTGATCGCGTATCCGCCCTGTTCGGCATCGCGGAGGTACTCGTCGATATCACGCTGAGGGTCGACGATCACGGCCGTTTTGGAGGCGTCGTCCGTGATCATGTACGACGCGTGGGAGAGACACGCGAGGTAGTACTGCTTGATGTTCATCGGAGTTGTTTCTGTGTGGGAGAGTGCGGAAGGAAGCGAGGTCTACTTGGTGCTTTCGACTTCTGATGGGAAGCCAAAACTCTTGAGGTCGTCGAAGCCGCTCTTGAGTGGTCGCACGTCGTAACCAAGCGGACGCAGGATGCGTTCGGCCAACAGGCAGCGGCCGCCCTTCGCGCAGTGGCAGTAAATGATCTTGTCGGCTGGAAGCAGCTTCGACAGCTGTTCCCTGGAGAGCCCTTCCTCGAGTGCTGAGAGTGGGATGAGTTTCGCCGACGTAAGGTGGCCGGCGTTCCATTCGTCTTGCTCCCGCACGTCTAGGAGCATGGCGTCACCCGAATTGACCCGTTCCTGCACAGTGTCGAGCGTGTCTTTCGTGTGCCCTGCCACGGCGGTCGACGCTGCAGCCAAGGCGGCGACCACGAGCAGGCTCCGCGTGCAGGTGGCCACGGCGCCAGAGCCGCCGGCCTGGTTCCATGGCAACTTGGCGATCAGCATGGCCAGGGCACAGGTGTCGGTGATCCCGGCAAACACAAGACCACCGCCCATGAATGCAGCCAGCCCGAGCCCCAGCGGCTTGATCGAGTCGTCGCCAACAGCGGCCAAAGTCACGCCCGCGAGAACCATCGCTCCGATCGCGATTCTCACCTGACGCTCGAGCGACATCGTTTTCTTTCCACGCACGACGGGTACGCCCGCAGCCTCGCAGGCCTGCGTGCCCCCGTCGACGCTCACCACCTCGGTCAAGCCGGCTGCAATCAGCTTTTCGCAGGCCTGACGGCTGCGGCTCCCTGAGCGACAGATCACGTAAAGCGGTGCAGCGGCGCCGCTCTTCGTTCGCTCGGCGTGCAGCGCCTGGGGGTCAAGTTGATCGAGCGGAAGACTGCGGGCGAAGTTGACGTGCACCTCGCGGTATTCGGCCGGAGTGCGGACGTCGATCAGTTCGATCTGCTCGCCCTTCTTTTTCATGTCGAGAAGTTGCTGAGCGGTGATGGTGGTGACCATGAGAGTTCTCCCTGAGTGGTGAGGCGTGGAGACAGGCGTGTGGAAACCGTGGGGACAGAAAAATCAGTAGTGCGTTGTCAGGAATCGTCGGCGGGGCCAAATCGCTGCTCGATGCATCCCATGATGTTGGCGAGGTGCGGTTCGGCGATCATGTAGTAGGTGCAGCGCCCTTCTCGGCTGGCGCTGAGGAAGCCGCAGCGTTGCATCAGTCGGAGATGCTCGGAGGCCATGTGGCTTGCGATCCCGCACGCTTCGGCGAGCTCGCCCACCATGTAACGACCCTTGAGCAGCATCTGCACGATCCGCAGCCGGTGAGGGTGGGCGAGCGTGCGGAGACACTCCGCGGCCTGGCTGAGCGATTCGAGCGGCAGCAACGTTTCGTCGTCGTTGCAGGTCGGCGACAGGGCGGGCGGGGAAGTTGATGAGCGGGGCATCGCACGGGTACCTGGCGTGTGTTGTGTCTCTATGTAGATATATCGTAAGATCTCGACATGTCAATAAAAGATTTTTGGTTTTTCAGAAAATGGCGTCATTCTGGGGCAAAAACGCAGCCGCGATGGGCCGCTCGAGGTGAGCCCCGTGCCCATGCTCGGGACGTTCGCTGCGGGCTTCGTGCCCTTCGCTCGCTGCATGTCCGCGGCGCT
>JAPOIM010000053.1 GCA_029978905.1 Planctomycetota bacterium | reverse complement strand
AGAAGACGCGCAAGGTCAAAAAACGCACGACGCGGGTGATGCGGCGGCTGCGTCTGCCGGTGACGCGACCACACAGGATGCAGCCGGAGGGGACGCATGAAGGCAGGCAATCTCGCCAGTGGGGCGTCGAAGCTCGCTCTGGCCGTGAAGCAACTCGACATCAAGTGGCAGGCGGCCGAGGAAACGTGGCGTGATCAGACCGCCAAGCAGTTTCACAAAGACTGTATTGAGCCTCTCACGCCCCAGGTGAAGCAGACGCTGGAGGCACTGGGGCGTCTGGCGGAGGTGCTCTCTCGCGCGTCCCGCGACGTGAGCGAGTTTGGCGAGTGACACCGCAGAGATTCGCAGGGGAAAGAGTCCACTCCCTCCAAGGCTGACGAATCCGCCTTGCGAGTGGGGAGTGTGGACAGAGGAGAACTGATGGCCGATTCGACCGCCGAAATGACAACTGGAACCGCCGCTCCTGTCGAGGTGCCTGGTGCCTCGAATTACACGCCTGACGCCATGCGGCGGGTGATCACGTCGCTGCGAGAAGCCTCTGCGACTCGGGCCAGCCTCGAGCGAAAAATCGTCGAGGAGTTCCAGAAAGGAAGCGAAGCCACGAAGCAGGAGGCGGACCGTCTCATTCAAGAGACGATGGATCGCTACGACGACAAGATTGCCAGCACGAAGCGCGAGTTTGCCGAAGTTCAGCAGCGGATCGATCTGCAGTACCGTGAGGTTGAGAACAAAGTTGGGCAACAGCGTGACGCGAAGGCCGGGGAGATCACTCGTCAGGCGGAGCAGAAGAAGCAGCAACTGAAAGAAGACGAGCACTTCGCCGAGAGTACG
Source organism: Planctomycetota bacterium (assembly GCA_029978905.1). Classification (GTDB taxonomy): domain Bacteria; phylum Planctomycetota; class Planctomycetia; order Pirellulales; family UBA1268; genus M30B53. The sequence continues at coordinate 27,140 of JAPOIM010000053.1, read as the reverse complement.
GAGGCGGAGTCGTTTAAAGAGCGGCGTCGTGATCCCGCCAAGCTCTTCTCACGCGACTCGGCCCAACTGGAGTCGTATACGCAGGAGTTTGCCAAACTCCGTGAGCGGTGCCAGGCGATTCTGGCCGAACGCAAAGTGGAGGGAGGCGAGTCTCCAGCCGCCGCGTCGGCGAGCGCTGGAAACGACGCGGCCCTCCCCGCCGGCAAAGAAATCCTTGCGCACGTTGCAGAACTGCACCAGTCGATCGTCAATGCGGTGAAAGAGCTCGCTGGATTGACGGCCGCAAAGGCTGGGGCGGGAATGCTCAATGTTTTTGGCCGCACAAAGATGCTGCAGGATGCCACGACGTCGGCCTTCGCGGACATCGAGCGTGACTTGCGTCGAGCGGACAAGGCGCTCGAGGCTGCCGCGGCCTTTCTGGTGTCCCGCCGCGATGAGCAGCAGGCGTCGCTCGAAAAGACCTACAAAGACGAGGTTGAGCGACGGAAGAAAAAACTCGCCGCCGATGTGGAGAAACTGACCGACCAACGCGATGCGGACCTGGCAGCGCTCGCGGCGAAGGCGTCTGCCGCGCTTGAGTCGGCGAGTAGCAAGCGTGCGGAGCTCCTCGCAGAAGCGAATGGGAAATACCCTCCAGCGATTGAGAAACTCGAGGGGCAGCGGGCCGAGCGGATGTCCACGATCGAGACCAAGCGGGACGAGCGTCTGGCCGAACTCGAGAGCCGCCGCGTGAGCCGTTGGGAGGAAATGGTCGAGGGCTGGAAGGTGGCAAGAGTAGCTGCCGCGGCGATCGTCGATCAGGCCGTTGCGTACGACGCCGCCGCGTTCGCCGATTGGGACAGGTTGGCCTCTGACGATTCGGCCTTTCCAGCCGACGCGCCAGTCGGTCTGCGGTTTGGGCAGCTCGCGGTTGCCATGGAGAAGATCAAGGGCGGCATCTCCCCTCACGAGGAACTCAATGCCTTTGGGCCCAACGCTTGGCAGCAGCCCTCGATGACGCCGTTCCCGGATGCCGCCTCGCTGCTGATCAAGACGACCGCGTCGCAGGCCGACACCGCGTCGGAAATGATGCAGGCGATGATGCTCCGCATCGCCACCGGGATTCCTCCCGGACAGACGCGATTTACGATCATCGACCCCGTCGGCCTTGGAAAGCACTTCGCGGGCTTTATGCACCTCGCAGACTACGACGAACTTCTCGTCACCAGTCGCATCTGGACCGAGCCCACGCAGATCGAGCAGCGGCTCGCGGACATCACCGAGCAGATGGAGCTCGTGATCCAAAAGTATCTCCGCAACGAATATGCCTCCATCGGCGACTACAACGCTGATGCAGAGGTTCCGGAGCCCTACCGTTTTGTGGTAGTCGCCAACTTCCCGGCAAACTTCACCGAAACGGCGGCGCGTCGGCTGATGAGCATCGCCGCATCAGGAGCACGCTGCGGGGTGTACACGATCGTTTCGGTCGACACGAAACAGTCGCTCCCGCCGCAGTTCAGTCTCGAAGACCTTGGTAAGTACGCGACCATCGTCGACCTCGCCAACGGCCAGTTCACGTGGGCAGACGCAGAGTTTTCCAACTGGCCGCTCACGGTCGAGCATTCTCCGAGCGACGACACGGTGACCAAGATCGTCCACAACGCGGGCCGTCTTGCGAAGTCTGCGAAGCGTGTTGAAGTGCCATTTGAGCGAGTCGCCCCGAAGGAAGAAGACTGGTGGACGGGCAATAGTGCCGACCAGATCGATGTGCCGCTCGGGCCAGCGGGCGCCAAGAAGATGCAGCACATGAAGCTCGGGAAGGGAACGAGCCAGCATGTGCTGATCGCGGGCAAGACAGGTTCCGGTAAGTCAACGATGATGCATGCGTTGATTACGAATCTGGCGCTGACCTACAGCCCCGACGAAGTGCAGTTCTACCTCATTGACTTTAAGAAGGGCGTCGAGTTTAAGGTCTACGATCACTACCGGCTTCCGCACGCGCGGGTGATCGCCATTGAAAGCGAGCGAGAGTTTGGACTGTCGGTGTTGCAGCAGCTCGACCGTGAGCTCAAGCGTCGCGGTGATCTTTTCCGTGATCTGGCCGTGCAGAATCTCGCGGGCTACCGCGCGTCGGGGCACCCCGAGCCGATGCCTCGCATTCTGCTGATCATCGACGAGTTTCAAGAAATCTTCATCGAGGATGACAAGCTCGCCCAAGATGCCTCGCTCGTGCTCGATCGCCTTGTGCGGCAAGGGCGTGCGTTTGGTATGCACGTGCTGCTGGGTTCGCAGACGCTTGGCGGATCCTACAGCCTTCCGCGAAGCACCATGGGTCAGATGGCAGTCCGCATCGCGCTGCAGTGCAACGAAGCCGACAGCTCGTTGATCCTGAGTGAGGACAACTCGGCGGCCCGCCTGCTCACCCGCCCCGGTGAGGCGATTTACAACGACGCCAACGGCATGGTGGAGGGTAACAACCCGTTTCAGGTCGTCTGGTTGGGGGACGACCGCCGGGAAAAATATCTCGGGGCGTTGCAGAGGCTGGCCGCGAGTCGGCCCGATATTCCACCGCTGCCGAGGATCGTGTTCGACGGAAACCAGGCAGCCGATCCGGCGGGCAACGGCCTGCTGAGTCACCTCCTCACGCAAGGCACGGCCGAAAGTGGGCCGCTGGGGGGCAAGGAGTTGGCGGTCGCCATGGCGTGGCTGGGGGATGCGATCGCGATCAAGGATCCGACCGCGGCGCCCTTCCGTCGGCAGGGTGGCTCCAATCTGTTGATTGTTGGGCAGCGGCAAGACCTCGCGACGAGCCTGCTGGCGATGTCGATGATCGGACTGGCTGCTGGCCATGATCCCTTCCCGGGAGGCGGCCTTGGGCGTGCGGCCCGCTTTGTTTTGTTTGAGCCAGCAATCGCTGAAGAACACCCTGAGACGATGCTCTCGCAGTTTGCGGAACACCTGCCACACCGGATGGAGTGCGTCGGGCGGCTGGGCGTGGCAGATGCAATCGAGCGACTTGCTGGCGAGGTGCAGCGTCGGCTCGATGAGCAGGTGCTCGACGGCGACTCTATTTTCGTCGTCGTCCGCGACCTGGCTCGGTTTCGTGAGTTCCGCAAGAGCGAGGGCGACTTTGGCTTCTCCTTTGGCAGCGAGCAAAAAGTCGGGCCGGCTCAGCGATTCATCGACATTCTCAAGGACGGCCCGACCGTGGGCGTGCACACGATTGTCTGGTGCGATTCGCTCACCAACCTGATGCGGACCTTTGAACGCGGTACGCTCAAGGAGTTTGAACTACGCGTGCTGTTCCAGATGAGCGGCAGCGACTCGAGTCAGCTGATGGAAACACCGATCGCCAGCAAGCTCGGCCCTCAGCGGGCGCTCTTCATTCACGAAGAAACTGGCACGGTGGAGAAGTTCCGCCCCTATGCCTTCCCTGGCGGCGAGTGGCTCGCTGGGGTGGTCGAGGCGATGCGAAAGCGACCGCAAGGGACGCCCGTAGACGACCCTCCGCCGCCTCCACCCAAACCTGCGAGCAAGCCAGAGTCGAGCGACTCCGACTCGTTCAACTTCACGTCGTTCCTCGACGATCCCCCGCCGCTGGAGAGTCCGTAGGCCCGTTGCCCGCGAAAGAGGTTGCGGGTGGCAGACGCGGGCGCGAAGGCCGCGTCCGTACGCCGCGAGTGTGCGTCTTTGTCAGTCGTCGATTGGGCGGCGGCCAATGCGGAGCGGGAGTTCCAGGCGACGGCCATCGCGGACGATATCGAGCCGCACCACGGTGCCCACGGGTGCTCGCGTGAGCAACAGCACGAGCACCGCGGGCTCTGCGATCAGTTGACCGTCAAAGCCGACGACAAGATCGCCTTCGGCCAGGCCTGCCAGAGCTGCAGGAGAGCCGGGCTCGACCTTGAGCACCACGGCCCCTAAGGCCGCATCGATGGAGGTTGGCAGGCTTCGCAGGGCCATACCGACGTATCCGCGTTCCACATGGCCGTGAGCAAGAATCTCCTCGCACACGCTGCGGGCGGTGACGCTTGGGATTGCAAAACCGATGCCGCGAAAGTCGCGGCCGACAATCGCGGTGGTGATACCCACCACCGAGCCGTGGACATCGACGAGAGGACCTCCCGAGTTGCCTGGATTGACCGAGGCGTCCGTTTGCAAAAACTCCTGGAAGGGGTTGTCGAGCACACCCCGGCGGCCAATGCCGCTGACGATGCCGTAGGTGACGGTGCGATCGAGCCCAAAGGGGTTCCCGATGGCCCACACCATCTCGCCCGTCTCCAAGGCGGTGCTGTCGCCCCACGACGCCGCGACGAGGTTGTCGGCGTCGATCCGGAGCACGGCGAGGTCGCTGGCGGCGTCGGCGCCCACGAGTTCGGCGTCGATGGCTCGCCCATCGGCAAGATTCACGCGGATGCTGTCTGCCTGGGCAACCACGTGGTAGTTGGTCACGATCACCCCTTCCGCGTCGATGATCACGCCTGACGCGAGGGTCTCGTCGGTGGCCGATGAGGTGTCGACCCCGCGCAGGACGTTGATCTCATCGGCCAAGGTGCGAATCCGGCGGGTCGCCTCCACCTGCACCACCGCCGGGCCGACAACCCGCACGAGCGTGGTGAAGAGCTTGCCGACGGAGGTCAGTTCTGCCTGGCTTGCGGCATCTCGAATCGCGGCGAGTTCCGCCCGGGTGCGGGCATAGTGGACGCGGCCCATGAAGGACGGCCAAACAATCAGGGCGATCAAAATCACCAGCCCCAAGGCGAGGATGGCCGTGCGAAGACCGGCTTGCGGTGGCGAGGTTTTCGGCTGAGAGGCTGTCATGCACGGTATCTTAGCGTGCATGCCGCACGTGAGTTTTCCACCGCCGTCGCTCTGGGATCCTGAGGGGTTTGTGACCGTCGGAGGGCCGCTCTCTACCGAGCGTTTGCTGGAGGCGTACCGAAAAGGGATCTTCCCATGGCCGGTCGATGAGACACCCGGGGGACTCATCTGGTGGTCACCCAATCCGCGTGCCGTGTTGCTGCCGGGCAATCTCCACGTGCCCAGAAGGCTGGCCCGCACGCTCCGCCAGGGGGTGTTTCGCCTCAGCTCCGACGAGGCGTTTGCTCGTGTGATGGACTCCTGCGCCTCCGTAGGCGATCGAAAGGAGGGCACCTGGATCACGCCTGCCATCCGCGACGCCTACCTGGAGCTGCATCACCGCGGGATCGCCCACAGCTTTGAGGCCTGGCAGGGCGATCGGCTCGTGGGCGGGCTCTACGGAATCTGTCTGGGGAGCATGTTTGCCGGCGAATCGATGTTTTCCCTCGTGCGCGACGCGTCGAAGGTGGTGTTAGTGAGTCTCTTTAAGAGGCTGGTGGCCAGCGGCTGCACGTTGTTCGATGTGCAGATGGCCACCGACCATCTGATGCAGTTCGGTGTGGTCGAGGTCGACCGCGACGCGTACCGACTGATGCTGGCAGAAGCTGTGCAGCACCCAGCATGCTGGCCGAGAAAAGAGGTCACGCCGGAGGACGCAGGGGCGGCATCTTCACTCGAGCGTGGGCAAGCCCAGGGCGAGCCGTCGGAGCAGGTCGAGGGCGGTCTTCGCCGCTCGTGAGATCCGAAGGCTGCCGGATCCTGCTAAGCGGTGGCGGTGGGCGACATGTCCCTGCGGCGTGACGACGGCCATCGGCAGCCATTCCTGCCCATCGTCGTCGCGGAGGGCATCGCCGATCGCAATCGAGGCATCGGTCTGCGAATCTCGTCGGTGCGATTCCGCGGTGGCGAGCATGTCGTCGCCGGCGTCTCCCGCCGCGGCCAGATGGGCCCCGTGAAAAACCGCAGACTGCTGCCGACGGTCGGCTTCGGCGAGCAGCGTGGCCACGCGACCGAGCGTACCTCCCTCGCTGACGGTCACACGCAGGCCGCGGCCAGCACACGCACGTGCGGCGGCGTCTTCGACATCGTCCTGTTCCTCTCCAAACACAAGGTCGCCAAGGCACTCGCGTATCGTGGCCTCGACCGGAGCGATGGCCTCCTGGCAGGCGGACTCACTGCTGCCACGAGCCGCAATGCGAAGGGTGATCGTGGCCTCGTGGGCGGTGATGCCGACGAGGGGATCGCGTCCGCGGCGGATCAGGTCGGGCAGCATCGCTTCGATCGCGCTCTCCCCTGCCCCGAAGCACTTGAGCACGCGAAACTGCATCGTGCCGCCGGTTGGGTTCATCGCCAAGATCGCAGGCCGCACGGTGTCGACCCACATCCGTTCCATTTCGGAGGGCACGCCAGGCAGGGCAAACACGCGACCGAGTGGTGGAGCCTGCGACCGACCGGGAAGGTCAATGCCGGGGGCGGTTCCCGTGGGATTGGGGACCATCGCCGCCGTCCTTGGCAGCATCGCCTGAAGTTTGTTGTTGTCGGTCATCACCCGTCCGCGTGAGGCAAACATGGCCTCGATGGCCCGCAGCGCTTCGGGAACCAGCTCGAGTGGTTCGCCTGCCACCCGCGAGAGCACCTCGCGGGTGAGGTCGTCGGCAGTTGGACCAATGCCTCCGGTGGCGATCACGATGTCGGCCCGCTCCCGAGCCTCGCGGAAGGCCCGCTCGCCGTCGTGGAGGGTGTCGGGCACGGTGACATGGCAGCCCACCGTGATGCCCAGCAGGCCCAGTTCGCGCGACAGCCAACGGCTGTTGGTGTCGAGTCGCTGGCCTGTCGTCAGTTCGTCGCCGATCGCGATGATCTCAGCCTTCATCCGCTGCTCCTCGTGCCCTGCATTCCTGATTGCCGCTTTACCATAGCCCGCAGGCGTCTTTCGTGAAGCGATGCCCCCAGGATCGACGCGGCAAGGCCGCTCGGCACGGCCCACTGGTCATGCTGTCCGGGAGGCGAAACAATGCCAGTATGAAACTGGGAGTTTACGGCTGGGACCTGCAGATCGCTGCCGTCGTGCGAGCCGCGCGACGGGAGGGTGCTGTCGCGGTCGCCTGTCACGCCCCCGCCGATGACCTGCTTGCAGGGGCTCGCGTGGCGGATTCGTGGGAGGCGCTGATCGATGAGCGAGCCTGCGAGGCCATCCTGGTTGGATCCACCGGTTGGGACGATGCCCGCGCCGATGGCGTGCGGCACCTCGTGCAGGCCGGCCGGCCGCTCCTGCTCTCCCACCCGCTCACGCCCTCGATGCTCTTGGCGTATGAGTTCGACATGATCCGGGCGGATGTGGGCGGCGTGGTCTTGCCCTTCTTGCCTGACCGGCAGCATCCCTTTGTGGTCGGCTTGCGAGACGCGGTGGAGGGTGGCCTTGTTGGGGGAGGACGTCTGGGGCGGTTGGAGTCGATGAGTCTCGTCCGCCGCATTCCGAACCGCAGCAAAGATGCGGCCCTCAGTTGGTTGGCACGGGATGCAGACCTGATCCGGCTGCTGATTGGCGAGCCCCAGCGGCTGTCGACCCTCGCCAGCCTCGCGTCAGAGGCTGCATATGCCTCGCTGACGGTCGAGTTTGGTGGCGAGTCCCAGGTGCCGGCACGCTGGCAGGTCGCTCGAGGCGACACGCCACTCGCAGAACTGACGCTGACGGGGGATGCTGGGCAGATTCGTGTGACGATCCCCGATTCCACTCTCGGGCCTGCCGTCTGGCGTTGGCAGGATCTGGATGGCGAGCACGAGGCCGAAGCGTTTGACGGAGGCAGCGTGATGATGGGTTCGCTCGCGCGGGCGATGTCGGCCTCCGCGAGCGTGCTCGAAGAGGGGGCCCAGCCGGCCGCATCCTGGGCCGACGCGGCCCGAGCGATCGAATTGGCGGAAACGGTGCCTCGCAGCCTCGCCCGCGGTCGTGCGATCGACCTCCATCAGGAAGAGTTCACCGAGTTAGGAACCTTTAAAGGCACGATGGCATCGCTCGGCTGCGGGCTGGTGATGATCGGCCTCTTGGTGCTGGTCGTTGCCACGGTGATCGGCGGCATCGCCCACAAGGCAGGCTGGGCCTTTGGCGAGCAGCTCACCGCTATCTGGCCGTTTGTCGTGTTGGCTGCTTTGGGTGGTTTTCTCGCGCTGCAGCTGCTGCCACTGCTGATCCAGGGCCCTCGCGAGAAGTAGGTCTCCGCCCCCTCTCTGCTCAAAGCGGGGAAATTTGGGAGGGGTGGGCAATTTCTCCCGCATCGAGCTACGGGTGGTGATATCGCCGGCCGTGCAGTCCGATTCTTGTGTGGGGGGCACGCGGGTCGCCCCACCAGGCACTGCTCCCCGACAAAGAATCTGCTTGCCATGCCGCGCCGTCAGCCCTCACCTGCGCGACTCGCCAGTCGGGTCGCGATCACCCGAGTTTCCTTGGTGAACGTGGTGCTGGCTCTGGCCTGCTGCTGCGGTCTGTCTGCCACTTCGGCCTCTGAGTTACGCCGCTCGGCAATCGTGGACGCGATCGCCTCGCAACGGGATGCCGTGGTCAACATCCATGGCCAAAAGCTCGTGTCGGCCTCCGAGAACGACGAGCCCAAGCGGGTCAACGGGATGGGGACCGGGGCCATCATCGACAGCCGTGGTTACGTCGTGACCAACTACCACGTCGTTGAAGGCGTTGAGCGGATCGAAGTCACGCTCGCCAGCGGCGCGACCACGTCGGCTAAGCTTGTTTCGCATGACCTCCGCACGGATCTGGCGATCATCAAGATCAGTCCGCCGCACCAGCTTCCCGTGGTGCGGATTGGTACCTCCAGTGACCTGATGATCGGCGAGACCGTGCTGGCGCTCGGCAACGCGTATGGCTACGAGCATACGGTCACCAGAGGCATCGTCTCGGCACTGCACCGATCGGTGGAAGTCAGTCGCACGCAGCGTTACGACGATCTCATTCAGACCGACGCCAGCATCAACCCCGGCAACTCTGGCGGCCCTCTGCTCAACGTGGATGGCGAGATGATCGGCGTCAATGTCGCCGTGCGGGCGGGAGCTCAGGGCATTGGCTTCGCGATTCCCGTCGACAAGGTGCTTGAGGTGGTATCGGAGCTGCTCTCGGTGGAGCGGCTCGATCAGACCTGGCACGGCATTGTGGCCCGACGCGACCTGCAGGGGGGCGCTGTCGTCACCACGGTCCACAGGGCGAGCCCTGCGGAGCAGGTGGGGATGCGGGCCGGTGATCGCATCGTGCGGATCGGCAACTCGATGGTCACCAGTCAGCTGGATATCGAGCGAGCCATGCTCGGCCGGAAGGCGGGTGAGCGGGTGAGCGTGGAGCTCGTTCGGGCTGAGGGGCATGAGCAGGTGGAGTTGCCGTTGGCCCAGCTGCGAGCCGACTCGATCTCGCCTGACGAACGCTGCTGGCGTGAGTTGGGCCTGCGGGTCGAGGCGATGGCACCCGCCCGGGTTCGCCAGCTGCAAAATCGCTACCGAGGCGGCCTGGAGGTGATGGAAGTGCGGCCCGGCGGGCCGGCCGATGAACAGGGAATCCAGGCTGGTGACATCCTTGTGGGGCTCCATGTGTGGGAGACCATCCGCCCGGAAAATGTCTCGTACGTGCTCGATCGTGCCCAGCAGGAGTGCTTCGGTCCGCTGAAGTTCTATGTGCTGCGTGGGCGTGAAACGCTCTTCGGCCACCTCACATGGGATACGATTCGGCGATAGCATCTGCAGACGGAGCAGGTGTCGTGTGCCGCGTATGCCGGGAGGTGCCAGGTGGAGCAGCGCTTCATCGACTGGCTTGTGTCAGAGGTTGGAGTCGACCCGCGAAATGACGTGGGGATCGGCGACGATGCCGCGGTGATGCGACCGCCGGCGGGGCGTCGCACGGTGCTGTGCACGGACATGCTCTGTGAAGGCGTGCACTTCCCCGCTTCGCCTGGCTATGACCCACGCGCAGTGGGCCGGAAGGCGATCGCGGTGAATCTCAGCGACGTGGCGGCGATGGCGGGCCGCCCTGAGTCGGCGGTGGTGTCGGTGGCGTTGCCGCGACGCGGGGGCCAGCACGTCGGAGAGCACCTCCTCGCGGGAATGCTTGAGGAGGCCCGGCGGTTCGGCGTGGCGCTCGTCGGCGGTGACACGACCTCATGGGACGGACCGCTGGTGGTCAACGTGGCGATGCTTGGCAGCGTGGTGCCGGGGCGCGTCTGGCGGCGCGACGGTGCGCGGGAAGGCGATGTGCTGCTGGTCACCGGCGCGTGCGGCGGCAGCCTGTTGGGGCGACACCTCGCCGTGCAGCCCCGGGTGACCGAGGCCCGGCTGATCGCGGAGATGGTGACCGTCCATGCTGCGATCGACATCAGCGATGGCCTGGCTTTGGATCTCTCGCGGATGCTTGAGGCCAGTGGCTGTGCCGCCGAAGTCGACTTGGCCCTGATCCCCATCCATCCCGACGCCGTGGCCGCTGCGGAGGCTGAGCCCACCAAGGGGACGGCGTGCGACCGGGCGCTCGGAGACGGTGAGGATTTTGAACTGCTGCTGAGCCTCGCCCCGGCGGAGGCGGAAAAACTGTTGGCTGCCCACGAGCATGGAACGCTTGCTGGGTGGCCCGGCACGTCACTGACCGAGATTGGCCGAGTGGTCGCCGGTCGTGGGATGGTTGGCATCGCGGAAGACGGCAGCCGGTCCGTCCTGCCGCCACGGGGGTATCTGCATGCCTTCAACTGACTTTGAGTCCCACCCGTCGGCCGATGCTAGCGTGGTCTGCCGCGACGAGGCGGCTGTGGCGCGTTTCGCGGAATGCCTTGCCGCCGTGCTGCCGTCGCGAGTGATGATGGCTTTGGAGGGGGACCTTGGTGCTGGCAAGACCACGTTTGTGAAGAAGTTGGCTGCGGCCGTCGGTATCCCACCTGCCGAGGTGACGAGCCCCACGTTCACGCTCGTGCATCTCTACGAGGTGCCGCACCACGCAGAGGCCCGCAGGGCCCTGCGACTTGTACACATGGATGCCTACCGACTCAGTGGCGTGGATGAGGTGTCGGCGATTGGTTGGGAGGAACTCGTCGCAGAAAACGGCTGGCTCCTGGTGGAGTGGCCCGAGCGCATTGCGTCTGCGCTCCCGGCGGAGCGGATGCGATTGCAGATTGAGATCACAGGCGAGTCGTCACGAACGCTCCACCTCGAGGCGACAACGTCCACACTCAAGGCCGCGATCGACGCGGCTGCGGCGGCGTTTGCTCGCGCGATGCCACACGCGCCTTAGGCGGCCCGGGCGTTGTCGTGACGTGCGAGGCTTTGCAACTCAGCCACCATCTCGTGCTGGAGCACCTGCTCCAGCCGTTCAAGCGCCCTGGCGACCGGAGCACCGTCGAGCAGGCGGTGGTCGGCTAAGAGCGTGACGAGCGCACGGCCTGATTCGTCGAGGGGGCCGTACGCCAGGCTGGTGGTCAAAGGGCTTGGATGAAAGCGGTTGTAGGCCGCCTGCCCAGCGAGGGTGGAGAGGCTGAAGGTGCCCATCCGCTTGGCTCGCTTCCGCGAGGCGGTGTGGAGGTTCCACCAGAGCACGGTTTTTCTCAGCCACCGGGGAAGCGCGGCCAGTTCGCGTTGCCGACGAAAGACGGTGTCGACCGGCTCGGTCGCATGCCTGGAGATGGCCGCCTGAAGATTGGGGAGCGGCTGCTGATCGGGGGCGGGGAGCTGCGCCCAAAAAAGGGTGTCGCTCCCGTCGACGCTGCGGTTGATCGAAACCGTGGCCACGCTTTCAGTACTGGTCGCGACGCGCGGGGGGAGACCGGGGCAGAGGTTGGGCAGGTACCAGCTGCGGAGCATCGGCATTTCGCGCGCGACGACCGCATAGGCTTTGACGAAAAGCGCGGCCCACCCCACACGAACAGGTGCCGCGGAGCGTGCTGCTGCAACCTCGGCGAGGTTCATCAGCCGTTCAACGGGAAAGACCGGAACGCGACGGGCGGCAGCCACCACATCGCACACGAGCAGTCGCTGGCGATCGAGTCGGGTAACGACGGGACGGTCTGAGGAGGCGGCCATGCAATACTCTCTCGCGTGCATGATGAGGTGTACCCGGCGGAGATCGCTGAGGGCAACCCAAGAACTGATGGGGCCCCATGAGCTTCCACGTGAGATGCACACGAGTCCCTGCGGTATGCTCACATTTGCACGCCGCGTTTCACGTCGTCCGGCGGTGCAACCCAGCCTCTTGCCCCAGGGAAATCACCCGTGCGAACCGATCCTGCGTCCACGCTGTTGGCGGTGATCGACATTCAGGAGCGGCTTGCGGCCGTGGTGCCCGACTGCGACCGCCTGATTCAGCGAACGGTCCGTTTGGCGAAGGCCGCCGAGATCCTCGGGGTTCGGCGGGCCCTGACGGAGCAGTATCCCAAGGGATTGGGGCCGACGGTGCCGGACCTCGTGGCGTGCATGCCTGCGGCGGAAGAAAAAATCGCTTTCAGCGCGGCCGGGTGCGGCTGTCTGGCGGTGGCCCCTGCGGCTGGCTGCGAGTCGGTGGTGCTCGCCGGCCTAGAGACCCACATCTGCATTCTGCAGACGGCCCTGGAACTGCTGGAGCGAGGAGTGCGGGTCTTTGTGGCTGTCGATGCGGTGGGCAGCCGGTATGCCATCGATCACGAGACGGCGTTGCGGCGGCTGGAGCTGGCCGGCGTGGTGCCCGTCACCACGGAGTCGTTGCTCTTTGAGTGGTGTCGTGGAGCGGATCACGCACGCTTTCGCGAGGTGCGGAACCTTGTCATTGCGGGGTGAGCGGCTCTTCAGGGCGCTCCTCGGCCCCGTCGTCGATCAGCGGGACCGTCGTGTCGCTGGTTTCTACTGCCCTCTCCCGGAGGTCGACGGGCTCCTCGACCGGTCCACCGGCAGCCAGCCGCTTGAGTGCGGCAATCTTTGCGGCCATGCCGGGCTCTCCAAGGGCTTCATGGCCGGGCGAACTGCCAAACGCGATGGCCACGCCCGACGTGTTCACCAGTTGCCACCGGTGCTTCTCGGCTGTGCCTTCACGCCGACATTCGACCAGCCCAAGCGGTGTCCACTCGGGCCGAGTCACCGACACGACGGCCACAGCCTCTTCAACCGCTTTGTCGCCCCAGGCGGCGCCGGCGGGCCCTTGCGGCAGAGACGAGACGCCAGCCACCACCGGATACTGCGCGGCTTCCTCCGACGTAAAGCCATCACTCGGCAGCACCACTCCCTCCCCGTCGACCGGCAGGAGGCCGCCAGCCACCCGCACCATGGCAACGGGCTCGCGGCAGGTGATCGTCACACGCGCCGCCGCAGGGCTCACGACTTCCACGCGATCCACAGAGCGGACCCATGGGTGAACATCGAACGCGCGGGCGAGCCGGCGGGCGAGTTCGGGATCGTCGAGCGGCAGGCGACCGTCGAGGCTGGCGTCGCGCAGCGCTTCCGCGGTGATATCGGCCTTCACCCACGCCGGCTGGCCGTAGAGGGTGACGTTCTCAGAGGTGAGGACATAGTCGGATCCGCTGCGGACATCCGGTCCGAATCGCTGCCAGGCAATCCCAGCGGCCACGACGGCGAGGCCGATGACGAGCACGACACCCAATCCCGCCTGTCGCTGCGCGAGCCCACCGCTGCCACCCCCTGCGGGCTCGGCCGCTGTTTCGGCCTGTCGACGACCGGCGTGCCGCATCTCACCAGACCTCGATGAGGGGCTTCAGGTCGACGCTCAGCCGTTCGCGGACCTGCCCCCGCACACGCTCGATTAAGCCGCGGACGTCATCGCTTGAGCACTCGGCTCGCGCCACAACAAAGTTTGGGTGCGACGAGGAAACCGATGCATTCCCCACGGCCACGTCCTTGGCCGCCGACTGGCTGATGAGCGAGGCGGCCGTGCTTCCTGGTGGATCCTGAAACATCATCGCCACAGTGCGAATGCCGGAGGGCTGGTCCGCACGTTCAAGGATCCACTGCTTTTGCATCCGTTTTGTCAGCGTGTCGGCGGGTTCCTCTTCGAGTTCAAGCCGGCATTGAATGATGATGGTGTCGTCGAGGTTGCTCCACCGCGATTCAAAGGTCAGGTCATTGCCGCTGCGGACTTCGATCTCTCCCTGCTGGTTGAGCACGGTGACTTCCCGCACGCGTTGGCTGATGTCGCCTCCCCGCCCTCCGGCATTGCCCACGAGCGCCCCGCCGATTGTGCCGGGGATCCCCACGAGCGTTTCCAGCCCGGCGAGGCCTGCCTGCACCGCGGCCGTGACCACATGCACCAACTTGGCACCGGCGCCGGCCACGACCGAAGGACGGTCGATCTGGATGTGCGAAAAGGCGGGGCCGCTGAGCCGCACCACCATGCCGTCGAAGCCTTCGGAGGCGACGAGCACGTTCGAACCCCCGCCCAGCACACGCACCGGCACGGAGTGTTCGTGGCAACGACGAACGACTTTGGTGAGCCCTTCCACGTCGACAGGTTCGCAGAAGAAACGCGCCGAGCCACCGATGCCGAGCCAGGTGTGCGAGGCGAGCGGTTCGTTGGTGGCGACGGCAACACCGAGGTCGTCAAAACTGCCGTGCGGGACGGCGTCGGACGAAGCCTTGCCTGCTTGAGGGTTGCCAGGCTGCGGAGAAGAGGTGGTCATCAGGGGCACTTCCCGGGGACGGTTCTGCAAGGGAGAGCGTGACCTCCGATGCGGATGCAGGAAACACACATCGATTGCCGTCGGCAGACGCCGCGGGCCGATGGAGAGATTGTGCGGGCGTGCGGCCTGCCCGTCCACTCCACTTGTTACGCGGCCCGTCGCCAGTCCGCGGTCCACTCTGGCGGGCAGGCCACGCGAAACCAGCCCTCGGTGAGCATCTGGGCGGAGAGCCGCTCTCCGGATGGATCCACGGGATCGTCACCCCAGGTGGGGTTGCCGATCACCACGAGGCAGTCACCCCGGCCAAGCTGCGAAAGGGCCTTGTCGAATCCTGCGAGAAAACGGGTGCTCTCATCGGAGGCCTTGCGGCTCAACCGCTGCGGCACGAGCACGCAGTCGTCACACCAGCGCAGCAAGCGTGCCCCAAACTGCTGTCGCTGGCTCCGGCCTTCGAGCCTGTCCGCGACGCTGGCGTCGACGGCAGCAATCAGGCGTCCATGCCCCGTGAGGTGTCGCAGACTCGCGAGGGTCGAGGCGAGTTGGTGCCCGCTCGTGGGCTGGTCAACAAAACAGGCAAAATCCTGACCGCGATCGAGTCGCTCAAGCCTTCCCGTCACGCTTCCCACGGCCTCGAGTCCACGCGCAATCGAGGCCAGTGGCACGCCGTGGGCCACGCCGATCGACGCAGCGACCAGGGCGTTGCGGGCGTAGGAAGCGACCGGAGTCGACACGGCCACAGGCATCATCTCACGGCCTGTTCGCAGCAGGAATGTCTGCCCGGCAAGGCTACGTTCGACCGGCGAAGCGGTCAGGTCGCCCGACGTGCGGAGGCCAGCGAGCAGTTGCGGGCCTGCGTGACGCTCTGCGGCTGCGGTGACGGCGGCATCGTCCGCGTTTCCGATGAGCACACCGTCTGCGGGGAGGCTTTCGAGAATCCGTTGCTTGACCGCATGGTAGGCCTCCACCGAACCATGCGTGTCGAGGTGGGCGGAGGCGAGGTTGGTGATGGCGACCGTGCTGCACGACATGGCGACGAGTGCCTGTCGGGCGAGCATGATGCTCGACACTTCGAGCACCGCATGGCTGCAGCCGCTGGTGATGAGTCGCTTCAGCCAGCCGACCATCACGTGAGGATCGGCGAGGTCGGCTGGCGGTTCGGCCTCGATGCTGTCGCCGTCGAGGCAGCCAAGGTCGGAGAGCACGCCCACGCTATGCCCCGCTTCCGCCAAGACCGCTGCGGCCAGCCACGCAGTGGTGGTTTTTCCACTCGTGCCCGTGATCGCCACGAGGTTGATCGCCTGCGCGGGGTTCCCTGCCAGGGCGTGCACGATTCGTGTGTACGCTTCGGATGCGTCAGGGACGAGGCACAGTGGGACGCCGAACGTCGGCACCAGCCGTTCGGCCACGACTCCACTACAGCCACGGGCAACTGCTTCCGCGACGAGTTCGTGACCGTCGCGTTCGCTGTCCATTCGGGCGACATACACATCGCCTGGGCCGCACCTCAACGGATCGTCGTAGCAGCCGAGGGCGAGCACATCGTCGCAGGCCACGAACCGACGCTTCTTCAGGCACGCCGCGAGCCGCAGGCCCGTAGGCCGCTTGTTCCGCTTCGATCGCCCGGAGCTAGGGCGGCGGAGAGAACGGTCGGGGCGGTCGTTCGGCGTGTGTTCGTCACTGTGGTGTGGCATCAGTCGGGCCTCCTGCCCTCGTCGCTCCGGCGAGCGAGTCGTCTCTGCATGCGGACTGGGGCAGCCTCATCCTTGAGGCCATCGTGCAGCCACACGCGGCCTCATTAGTGCCCGGAGGGAAGCGGAGGGTCAAGGTCGCTTTTAGGGCACAAAAATCAGAGAAAATGCTGCGATTGCGGGGCGTCCGGATGGCGGGGTAGGTTCGGTAAAGTGAGTGGGCTTTGCGGCGTCGGACGTGAGACCCACCATGTGTGCCGAAGAGGCTTTTCGAGCGTGATGATCGACCAGAACAGAAGTCTGCCTCGGGTGATGTCGACTGCGGTCGACGTCTCGATGCCGCTTTTGTGGGTGGGGGATGCGTCGGACGCGGAGATGCAGCTGTGCCTGGAGTGGGCACGGCAGCAGCCACCCTTATCGGTGGTCGGGGGGGTGGCGTGTGGTGGTGACCTGCTGGCGGAACCCGCGTTGATCCTGCTTCCGATGGCATGGTCGGGCGAGGTCAATGACCGTGATCTGATTCAGCTTTCGCGACGATGGCCGTTGGCGACCACGGTGGTCGTGGCGGGCAGTTGCGTCGACGGGATCCGGCGGCGCGGGCCTGTGATTGCTGGCGGGCTCATCATTCCGTGGTATGAGCTTCCGGGGCGGCTACGGCTGTGGCGAACGCAGCGGGAAGCAGGAGTCGCAGCGTCTCTCGCGGCTCCGGTCACCAGTCGCCGCGAGGACCGCTTGCTCGCGCGGATGGCGGTGCACCGTGCCTCTCGGCAGCCGGTCATGCGGGTGGCGGTGGCTGCACGGAGCCTGGCATCACTCGACTCGCTGGAACTCCTCGCGGCTGTGGCGGGGATGCATGTGGTCAGCCGTACGTGGGGCGTGCCCCCCGACGACGCGCTGGGCAGCGTCCTGCTGTGGGACGCCGAACAGATCGACGACGCTGTGCTCTCGCACCTCGCCCGGTTGCGTCGTGGGCGCCCCGACCGGCCGGTCCTGATGTTTGAGTCGTTTCCTCGCGGGGCGACCGCCCTGGCTGTGCGGGAAGCGGGCGGGAGCCATGTTCTCGGCCGTCCCGTTGAGGCGGATGTGGTCGCAGAAACCATCCGCTGGTGCCAGCAGATCCACGCCGGTTGACCTTGGTCCGGCCTGCCTGTCTCGCTACAGTTTCGCCCTCCTGGCGCCCCCGACGCCCTTCTCGCCAACCCGAGGCGTGGGGAAACCAGGCGACCCATGCTCGGTTGGCAAAGCGTTGCCACCCCGAGGTGGAGCCCTATGGATGTCTGACCGTTGAAACACTGCAGCAATCGTCGCGGATCGTCTTCCTGGCCGCAGGCGGCCTGGATGATCGCGTGTGTGGGCTGCGTTGTGGCTGCTGGCTGTGGCCACCTGGCGATGGTGACGACCCAGGGGTGGCCGCTACCCGGTGTGACCGACGAGAGCACGTCGCCCCCGCAGCGGACGGAAATCGAGGCGGGGCAGCTTGTGATTCACGCCGACTTCCCGCTCGCGCGTCGGCATCGCATCGTCCGCGACCTCGAGCAACTGCGGGTCGATGTGAGCGAACGACTGGCCCTCCCGATATCTGACGAGCCCATCCACCTCTACCTGTTTGAAAAGCGGGACCGGTACGACGCCTTCGCGGCGGCGACGTTTCCCGGCTTTCCGGCGAGGCGTGCCTTTTTCGTAAAGACCGACACGTCCCTTTCGATCTACGCCCACTGGCAGGATCGCATCGTCGAAGACCTGCGGCACGAAACGACGCACGGTTACGTGCATGCGGTCGCCGGGGCGGTGCCGTTGTGGCTTGATGAGGGGATTGCGGAATACTTCGAACTTCCTCGAACCGATCGCGAAGTGCACCGCGCGCACGTTGACCGGCTGGCGGGCCGGTTGCTCGAGGGCACATGGCAGCCTGACCTGCAGCGGCTGGAGTCGTACGTGGATGCAGGTTTGCTGACGCAGGATCACTATGCCGAGGCCTGGTGCTGGGTGCACTGGATGCTGGAAACCTCGCCGGAGCGACGGGTCATCCTGGAAGATTTTCTCGCCGAGAACCGTCGGGATCCCGCGGCGGCACCGCTCTCAGCGCGGCTCGCTCGGAGTGAGGGAGGGCTGGCAGCCGCCCAGCAGGATCTGGTCGATCACGTGCTGCAGATGGAAAAAATGGATCTGCGTCGCTGAACGCACCTGGACCCGCGCTCGGCCGATCAGGTTGGCTCGGCGGATCAGCATGGCTCGCGGTAGATGGTGCCGTGGCAAACCGTCTCAAAGCCAAGCTTGCGAAGGAGGCCGGTGGCAGCGACGTTGGACGTCCGCGCTTGAGCCTCGATCACGCCCACCCCTTCGCTTGACAGGTCGTGCATCGCCTCGGCGAGCAGGTAGTGGCCAAGCCCCTCGCGTCGCCGCTCAGGGAGCACGAAAAGATCGAGCAGGCCGGCTGCCGCCACGCCACACGCAGCCGCCAACGGCTGCATATCCCAAAACAGGGCGGTGGCAAGCACGGAGGAGTCTCGTGCCCGGAGGTCGTACCGCCTCAGGCAGATCCCCGCGGTGATCGCGGCCTCCCACCAGCTGCGGCGGTCTGGCTCATCGATCGCGGTCAGCAGCGTGGAGCGACGGATCGCGACCTGCACGCGGTCAATCGGAGGACGGTAGCCGGCAAGTGGCCGGCGCATGACAGCGATTCGGTCATGCTCCACGAAACCGGAGTCGGCGAAACCATGCTGCATGGCCAGCGACGAGTCGAGGATGCCTGGCAGGTCTGCCCCGCCGTAGAGGCCGAGATAGAAGCCTCCCATTCTCGGGGCTCCTCCCGCCATCACCATCGTGACGCCATGCTGATGGAGGTAGCTGCGGGCGGCTTCGATCAGCCCAGCGGCGATCTCGTGATCGTGCGCGTGCGCAGGCACGACGAGCATCACAATCGATCCCTCGGCGTGGTTGAGTGCCGTCCGGTCGAGGTTCGGGCTGAACCCCGCGTGCACAAATCCCACGACTTCCCCATCGTCGACCGCGACGATCAAGCCTTCGCGGTCGAAGAACGGCTTGGAGAAGACAGACGTCTCAAGCAGCGCCGGCGAGATCGGCTGCATGGCGAGGGGGCCAAGTTCGGCCGCCTGCCAGAGGGCGGCCAGCTGAGGTGGATCGGAGTTGCGGAACGGACGAAATCGAATCACGGCCGCTCCATCGAGGGGGCGAGAGGTTCCGTGAAGCAGACGTACAGTTCGCCTTCACGGTTCTCGACTGGAAACGAGGGTTGCCGCACATTCGCAGCGGTGCAGTGCTGGCCCGTCGTGGCGTCGTATTCCCAGCCATGCCAGGGGCAGGAGAGGATCGTGCCGCAGAGGGTGCCTTGGCCAAGCGGCCCGCCTTGGTGGGCGCAGAGCCCATCGAGCGCATGCCAGTGGCCGTCGATGTTGGCGATCGCCACGATGCGTTCCCCGGCAAGCCGTTCGATCACTGTGCCGGGAGGGCAGTCTGTTGCCGCTGCCACATGAATCCAATCCGCCATGCTGCCTCGCCGGGTTCGCCTAGGTCACGCTGCCTGCTGACGTTTTGTAACCTTCGGCGGAGCCCCTCGCCAGCGGTTGTGCACCCACCAGTACTGCGCGGGTACCCGCCGGATCGCGGTTTCGAGAAGCGAGGTGTACCACTGCGAGAGCGCCTGGTTGTCGACGGTGTGTGGTCCATCGTCGGCTGGGTCGACCAGTCCCTCCAGACGCACATCGAAGGAGAACAGGCCGCCTCGACGCGTGGCGGTAAACACCATCACCGGAGCCTCGGACGTGAGGGCGAAGACCGCGATCGCTTTGTGGACGCTGACCGGTCGCCCAAAAAAGTTCACCCAGCTGCTTCGCGGGCCAGCAGCCTGATCCCCGAGGAGACCGAGCGCGCCCTTCTCCTCAAGCACGAGGGACACGTCGGGGGCGCTCCCTCGTTTGGGGAGGATTCGCTGGCCGCGTGACTCGCGGAACTCGGTCACAAACCGGTCGAGCAGCGGATTGTCGAGCTCTCGTGCCACCGAGAAGGTTCGAAAGCCAAACACGCCAAACAGGTAGGCAGCCAGTTCGAAGTTGCCGTAATGCCCCGAGAGCACCACCTTGGGCCGGTCTGACCACATCGTGCGGACCACCTGGTCGATGCCCGCAATGCGGAGGTGTCGCCGCCACGTGGTCATGCGGAGCACGCGGTTGGCGTGCGCGATCTCCACCACCATCAACAGCAAGTGCTCCCACATCCCGCGGGCAGCTTCGCGGATCTGGTCGGTCGTCCAGTCGGGAAAGGCGTTGGCGAGGTTTTGGCGGACGACCTTGCGACGGATCCGGAGTCGGTGGGCGAGGATCACGGAGAGGTGTTTCGCCAGACGTTCACTCGTCTGTCGCGGAATCGCCTGAATCACGCAGATCAGCACGCGGACGGCGATGTAGACCGCTCGGTCGAGTACCCGCTGTCGGAACGTGCGTGTCATCCGCCCACAAAATCCTGAAACCCAAACGGCTCTCATGCCCACCGCGGAGCATGGCTCGGGCCGCGGGGAGCAGTTTCACGAATCGTCCGGGTTCCGACCAGATCGTTTTTTCCCCACGTTCCCTAGCCAGCCGACTGCACGTGCTGCATGGCCGCGGCAACCCCGACCGCGTTAAAGCCGGCGTGCAGCACGATGCTCGCCAGCAGCGAGCCGGTGCGGCGTGTCAGGAGGCTTGCGGCGACGCCGAAGCCCACGAGGGGGATCCAGCCGAGGCCGTGGTCGACATGGGCCAAGCCGAAGGCGGCGGCAGACACCGGCACCGCCGCAGCGGGTGCCACCCGCTCGAGCCAGCCTTGCAGCACACCGCGGAAGAAAAACTCCTCCACAATCGGCGCCACCACCACCGCCGAGGTCAGCGTGAGGAGCAAGGCGGCGGGCCCTTGCTGGGATGCGAGGTAGTCCAGAATCGGATGGTGGTAGGGCACGAGGCGGTTGAGGAGGCCGGCAAGGACGAGCAGCGGCGGGGTGATCGCCAGCAGCATCAGCAAGCCGGCAGCGACATCGGCACCGGGACGCTTGCTTGCGAAGAGGAGCGCCCCCCAGCCACCGCTGCGAAACACGAGGAGCGGCACGGCCACGGCCAGAGTGAGGGTGGAGGCGAGAATGCCGGCGGCGAGTTGCTGCCACACGACAGTGACGGCTGGTGTCGCTGTGGTGACCGCCACCATCTCGTTGGTCGCTTCGCTCCATTGGTAAGAAGGGTTGGGCAGCAGCAGCGACGCGGCGACGACCTGGCAGGCAAGGTGAATCAAGATCATGGTCGCCACATCGCTGGCCGACCACGGGGGCACCACGGGTGTGTTGGCCCGCTTGAGGAGTCGTCGCCCGCGGCCACGGGCGAGGGAGAAGCTGGCGAGCCCACTCACGAGCAGGGCGGCGGCGGCGACGAGGTCAGGGCCGGGGAGTGGTTCTGCGGCAGGATCGGGCGTCGCCTTGGCAGCGGCCGAAAGAGACTGTTCGCTGCCCGCGTCGCCATTCATCCAGCAGCACCTCCGGTGAGGACTCTGCGGGCGGCCCAGAGATATTCCAGCCCAGACCAGATCGTGAGCACTATCGCCCCCCAGGCAGTGACCAGGGCTACCGTGGGGAGGGCTGCGTGGAACGCTTCCCCCAGTATGCTGCCGAGGTCACCACGCACGCAGATGTCCGCTGGGATCGCGATCGACTGCAGGATCATCTTCAGCTTCCCTGAGAAGCCGGCGGAGAAATCCACGCCCTGCCGCTCCATTTCGCCGCGGACGCCGGTCACGACGAGTTCGCGGACGACGACCACCACCGCCATCCAGGCCACGATCGCCACGGGCTCCCCTTGCGAGGCAGGAATCGCGGCGAGCATCACATAGGTTCCGCAGACGAGCACCTTGTCGACGAGCGGGTCGAGCACGCGTCCAAGGACGCTGATCGCGTTGTAGCGGCGGGCATACCAGCCATCGATGGCGTCGGTGCTCGCCGCAATCACGAACGCGGCGAGGCCCCAGCCCCACCACTGCCAGGACAGCAGCACAAACACGGCCATCGATACGAGCAGCCGAACGCCCGAAATCACGTTCGGCACGGTGAACACGTCCGTCGAGGCGACCGGCTTGTTGGCCATGGGGGCATCTCCGCAGTGGTCAGACCGGAACGCCAGCGAGGTCGTAGCCACTGGCGGCCACAATCTCGACCGGCACAATCTCGCCCGCGGCGATGGGCTTCTCCGGTTGCGGGGTCACGTAGACGACGCAGTCGATGTCGGGAGCGTCGGCAGGCGTGCGTGCAAGCCACACATCGCCACGCCCTTCGGCGGCAGCGTGTTCGGAGGGCATGTCGATGATACAGGGCACGGTCCGGCCAACCTGCGATGCGGCGTGGGCATGCGCGATCCGCTGCTGCAGCGCCATCAGTTCGTCGCGACGGGCGAGTTTTTCTTCTTCGGGGAGATGCCCCTCGAGTTTGGCTGAGGGGGTGTCGTGCTCGAACGAGTAGGGAAACACGCCGAGTCGCTCAAACTGCCAGCGGTCCACAAACGTGAGCAGTTCCTCGAACTGTTCACGTGTTTCTCCGGGGAAGCCCGTGATGAACGTTGTTCGCAGCACGAGGTCATTAATGCGGTCGCGGAGTTTCGTGAGGAGCTCTTCGGTTGCTCCGCGGTTGACCCGCCGCTGCATCCGCTTGAGCACCGCATCGCTGGCATGCTGCAGCGGCATGTCGAGATACGGCAGGATCTTGCCGCTTCCCGCGATCGTGTCGATCAACCGATCACTGAAGTGGATCGGGTAGAGGTACATCAGGCGAATCCACTCGATTCCCGGCACTGTTTCGAGTGCCTCGAGTAGTTCCACCAACCGCGGCTCACCGTAGAGGTCGATGCCGTAGTAGGTCGTGTCCTGGGCTACCAGCACAAGTTCCTTGACGCCGTCGACCGCCAGCTCGTTCGCTTCGCGGAGAACTTCCTCGAGCGGCTTTGTCGCGTGCTTGCCGCGCATCTTCGGAATCGAGCAGAAGGTGCATGTCCGGTCGCAGCCCTCGGAGATCTTGAGGTAGGCCAGGTGCCGAGGGGTCACTCGCAGCCGACCAGTGTCGCTCAGTGCGGTGGCAGGAGCTGGCCGAAACAGGCTGCGCTGCTCGGCGAGGCCGCCGACAAGCCGCTCGGCGGTACGAGCCACTTCGTCCCGCGAGAACACGCCGATCACCGCGTCGACCCCGGGAAGTTCGTCGGCGAGCGAGTCTTTCTGACGCTCGGCAAGGCACCCGGCCACGACCACGCCGCGGGTGCCACCGGCAGCCTTGAGGTCGATCATTTCGCGGACGGTGGCGTACGACTCGGCCCGCGAAGACTCGAGGAAACCGCAGGTGTTCACCACGACAAAATCGGTGCCTTCAGGCCGGTTCACCAGCTCCCAGCCATCCTCACGCAGCAGCCCGAGCATCCGCTCGCTGTCGACGAGGTTTTTTGGGCAGCCCAGGCTGATCACCGAAAATGTGCCGCGCTTCGCGGCTGAGGACGGAGGGGATGCCTGCGGGAAGGCGGGCGCCGAGGGATCGATGACGGGAAGTTGCATGTGGTTTCAGCGGGAGGGGGCGGCTTCGATCAGCTTGTCGAGTTCCGCGCGGAGCCTGGGAAGGATGTCGTCGTAGGGGAAGGCACCGAGTTCAACGCTGCGCTTCTTGAGATTCACGTGCGTCGGGCCGCACCAGAGGCCGAGGTCGGCATCGTCCGTTTCACCGGGACCGTTCACGCGGCAGCCCATCACCGCGATCGTGATCGCGTGGTCTTTGGCGTACGCGGTCATTTGCTTGACTTCTTCAGCGAGTTCGATGAATGCCTCGTTTTCAACCCGCGAGCAGCTCGGGCAGCTGATGATGTTCAGGCTGTCACGGCCGAAGTCGACCACGCTCCGGACACGCCCGGCGGCGATGTCTGTGAGGATCTGCTGAGCGGCGGCGATCTCCTCCCCTTTGCGAGCGTTGGGGACTGTCAGCGACACGCGGACGGTGTCGCCGATGCCCCGGCTGATCAGCTGCTCGAAGGCGATGCGCGTCTTGATGATCCCGTCCGGGGGCATGCCCGCCTCGGTCACACCGAGGTGGAGAGGAACCTCCGGCCGCTCTTCAGCGAACCGCTTGTTGACCTCGATCACCTTGGCGGGGTCGGAGTCTTTCAGCGACACGCAGTAGCGGGTGAATCCGAGCGAGTCGAGCAGTTCGCAGTGCTCGTGGGCACTGGCCAGCATGGGGCCAATCGAGTCGTCTTCGGCAAAGAGGGCTTTCTTGTCGGGGTCGACGCTCCCGCAGTTCACGCCCACCCGCAGCGCGCAGTCATTGGCGGCGGCGATGTCCGCGATGAACTTGACCTTCTCCTGCCACGGTTTTTCGCGCTCGTGGTGGTAAAGGTGGCCGGGGTTGTAGCGGATCTTGTCGACGTGGGCCGCGACTTCGGCCGCCAGTCGGTAGTTTTCCTGCAGGTCGATCGAGAGGTTGGCCTGGGTGCCACCGCGGATCGCTGGTAGGGCCGCGGCATCCTTCTTGCTGTCGACCGCGATGCGGACCACGCCCGCGCCGGCCGCATGCAGGGCCTGCACCTGGGTGAGCGTGGCCTCCACGTCGGAGGTGTGGGTCGCGGTCATGCTCTGGGCAGCGATAGGATGGCCGCTGCCGATGGTGATCGATCCGATGCGGACACTGCGAGTTGGGTTGCGCTGAATCTCGACCAAAACCGGCTCCTTCGGCGGGGGACAAAGAGGTACGCTCTCTCATCTGCAACGATACCAGCGCCCCGGCAAGGCGGGGAGGCGACTCTCGGTTCGTCGCACGATTTTGACGAAGAAATTGCCAGGAAACGCATGCGATACGAGCCCCTGCTCCATGTGGTGCTGAACGAACCGGAGATCCCGCCCAACACCGGCAACATCGCCCGCACCTGCGTGGCGATCGGGGCAAAACTTTGGCTTGTCGAGCCGGTGGCGTTCCGGCTCGACGACGCTTCGCTGAAGCGAGCGGGTCTCGACTACTGGCCGGAACTTGAGTGGGAGGTCGTTGCCAACTGGCAGCAGCTGCTCGAGCGGCTCGGCGAGCGGCGGATGTGGCTCTTTTCGGCACGGGCCACCCGGTCGTACACCGACATCTGTTACGAGCGTGGCGACGCGATCGTGTTTGGCAGCGAAACGCGTGGGTTGCCAAAGGAAGTGATGGCGGCTCACGCCGAAAAACTCTTGACGATCCCTTCGCGGCCGCAGGTGAGAAGTTTGAATCTCTCAAACGCCGCGGCCGTGGTCTGCTACGAAGCGGTGCGTCAGTGGGGTGGGTTGTCGTCGGGCACCGCGGCGGTCACGGGGGCCATGGGCACGAGTGGCCACTCGCCGTAGAGCGGCAGGTGACGGTAGTAGACCTCGAGCATGCATGTGCAAAGGCACGTGGCGTAGAGCCGGCCTCCCACGTCTCCCCACTGGTCATAGGCCGGATCCCAACTTCCCTTCTCTGGGCCGCTGGAGACCTGGGCGGCAGGCACGCGGGTGCGGAGATGCGCGTTCCAGCGTTGCCACGCGGAGCCACCAGCGTGATGGCAGACCTGCGTGATGTAGTACCACGCGTAGAGGTCTTTCTCCCAAGCGGGCTTCTCATTGGTGCCAAAGTCGATTTCTACATTGGCGAGAAGGAGTTCGACGCCGCTGGTGAGCTGCGGGGCGTCGCGTGCAGCGCCGAGGTACTGACGGCACAACAACCCTTCGGCGGTGAGGGCGGGACGTAGTTTGAACCCTCGATTGTGCGCGTTGATCTGATAGCCGAACCCCTGTGCCTCGGAGACGAAGACCTTGTCGAGAAAGTCGCTCACGCCCTGCACTGCGACCGGGTCTGCGGCGATGCCAGCCATCTCGCCACTCTTGAGGGCCATCATGAACCAGCCGGTGACCGACATGTCGCCCACTTCAGCTGGGTCGCCGGTTGGCAAGCGATACTTCCAGCCGCCGTCGGGCATCTGGGCCCGGTGCGCGTAGGCGAGGGCTCGTCGAACCGGCACTTCCAGCGACGCATCCTGCGTCATGGCGAAGAGTTCGCAGATGGCGATGGTGGCTTGTGCCTGGGCATACATCGACTGCTGCTCAAGCATGTTTCCGAAAGCAAACCGTCCGTCGTCATCCTGCGTGCTGATCAGTCGCCGGACGGCTTTGCTGACGGCCTCGTGGAAGGGGCCCTCTTCCGTGGTGTTGCCCGCGCCCTGGAGCGCGAGCAGGGCCATGGACGTGGCGGCGAGCTCGTTTTCCACGCGACCGCCATTGCGATACGGACCGCGCAAACTCCATGAGCCATCTCGGCGTTGCTGCCGCACGATCCATTCCAGAGCCCGCACGACGGCAGACTCGGTCTCTGCACTGCCGCCGTGGCGACCAAGGAGATCGGCTCGCCTCGCAGGCGACCGGCCGGCGAGGAGCTCTTCCACCGCAGGGGCCCCTGCTTGCGGAGCGGCCTGCCCATCGGCCGAGGCCACACGCAGATCTGCCGGATCGACCTCGACCGTTTCAGGGGCGGACTCCGTGGCGGTCTCTTCTGCCACGGATTCGGTTGGCGTGGTGGGGACGGTTTCTTCTTGGCTCGGATCCGTGGTGTCGTTCACTTCCTCGGCAGGATCGTCGGCGTTTTCGATCACGACGTCGCTCTGGCTGCCGCCTGGATCATCCCCAGGGGTGGAGAACGCCAGTTCGAGAGGTGGCAACGGCGAGGAGCTCTCGCGGACCACGAGGATCGCGAAGGCTACGAGCAGAAAGGTGTGGACGATCAGGCTTGCGCTCGCGGCCTTGACCTGTTCCAGCAGTTGATCGAAGCGGTTACGGCCTGCCGTGACTGCCTTTCCACGTTGGATTGCGGGGGTGTGGGGCGATCGTGCCTCACGGCCTTTGGTAGCGGACGAGGGTGTCGGCGTCGTGGCCCACGGCAATCCACCAACCACGGCTTGCGACGGCTCAGTTGCGGGGCGTG
>JAPOIM010000052.1:28103-28359 GCA_029978905.1 Planctomycetota bacterium | reverse complement strand
TCGCCAGGCCGAGCTTGATCCGCGTGTCGTCGATCTCACGGCCGACACCTGCGATGCGCTGTTCTCCGACGTCGACCTCATTGTGGATGGCAGCGACAACTTCGAGGCGAGGTTCTTGATCAACGAATGGAGCTGTCGTCATCAGGTGCCCTGGATCTATGGCGCGGCGATTGGCTCGGAGGGGCGTGTGCTCTCCATCCTGCCGGGTACCACGGCCTGCATGCGATGCCTTGTGCCCGACCCTCCGGCCCCAGGG
>JAPOIM010000052.1:0-28094 GCA_029978905.1 Planctomycetota bacterium | reverse complement strand
TCCCGCTGCCGGTTCCCAATGTCGCGGCGTTTCAGATCGCCGGCGTGGACACGACGATGATCGAGGCGGCCGTCACGTCGGCGGGCATCCTGGGGCCGGTGGCGATGGTGGTGGGGAGCGTGCAGGCTGCTGAGGCCATCAAGATTCTCGCTGCCGATCCAAGCGAACGCCGGAGCCGTTTTGATGGCAGGATGCTTGTCTTCGAAGTGTGGAAGGGGCACTGGCGACGGGTGGACCTTGCTCCGCTCGCAGCCGATGGCTGCCGAACGTGTCGTGATGGTGAGACACCGTGGCTCGACCGTCGTGGGGCGGGAGCCGCGACTGTTCTCTGCGGGCGCGATGCGGTACAGGTGGCGGCCGCAGTCGGTGGACGCGTCGATCTCGCGCGGCTTGCGGAGACGCTGCGAGGCAGCGGTCCGGTGACGTCAATGCCCTGGATGGTGCGGGCAGAGGTGGAGCCGGAGATCACCCTGACGGTGTTTCCAGACGGGAGAGCGCTTGTGATGGGGACGCACGATCCCGCGCGGGCTCGCAGCATCGTGGCGAAGTATCTCGGCTAGCGTATTTTCGGATGACGTGTATCGCCCGAGCGTTCGCCAACCCTTTGCCTCGTCATCCGCTTTTGCCACATCCTCGCCACAGCGATCTCGAATGCGCTCTAGCCCGCGGTGGCGGCTTCCATGATCTTCTGCTCGGTCGCTTCGCTGCGTGAGAACTCGGCGGTGAGTCGTCCTTCGGCCAGCACGATCACGCGATCGGAAAGGGTCAGGAGTTCGGGCAGTTCGCTCGAGGTGAGGATCACGCCCAGCCCTTCGCGGCAGAGCTGGTCGATCAGGGCGTAGAGCTCCGCCTTGGCTCCAACGTCGATGCCACGGGTGGGGTCGTCGAGGAGCAACACCTGCGGCTGCGTCAGCAACCACCGGGCGATGATGCACTTCTGCTGGTTTCCCCCGGAGAGCCCCGTGATGGCGGCATGCGGGCCCGGGGTTTTCACGCCGGTCGCCTGGATCGGTTCGGCGACGAGCTCCTCCTCTGCCTTGCGGCTGACAAGGCCTCCGCTCCGCGCCCTCTCGAGGGCCGACAGGCTGACGTTGGCAGCGACATCGAACTCGGGAAAGAGGCCGAGTCGCTTGCGGTCTTCGGTCACCATCGCGATGCCCGCGGCACAGGCTTCCGCGGGATGGCAAAAGCGGACCTGCTGACCGCGCAGACGGATCTGGCCACGCCAGGTAGGCGGGGATGCGCCAAAGATGGTTTCGAGGAGTTCGGTCCGCCCGGCCCCCATCAGGCCAGCCACGCCAAGCACTTCCCCGCGACGCAGCGAGAGCGACACCGCATCGAGGCGGTAGCCCCGCACATGGCCCGGCCAGGGAAGGTGGAGGTCCTGGACTTCGAGAATCGGCTCCGACGGCGCGCGAGCCGGCATCGACGAAGCGTCGTGGATCTCACGGCCCACCATCAGCGACGTCACCTCGCGCGGGGATGTCTGCGACTTCTCCAGCGTGCGGACGGTGCGACCATCCCGGAGGACGGTGATCCTGTCTGCCAAGCGAAAGACCTCCTCCATCTTGTGGGAGATGTAGAGGATCGTGGTGCCGCGGGCGAGGAGTGAGGCGATCACCCGCTCAAGCCGTGCCGATTCACTCTCGGTGAGAGCA
Source organism: Planctomycetota bacterium (assembly GCA_029978905.1). GTDB lineage: Bacteria > Planctomycetota > Planctomycetia > Pirellulales > UBA1268 > M30B53. The sequence goes on along the minus strand of JAPOIM010000052.1, from coordinate 26,436 downwards.
CTGGTGGGCTCATCCATCACCAGAATGCGGGCATCGAGGGAGAGCGCCTTGGCGATCTCGATCAGCTGCTGGTCACCGACCCGAAGGCTTCCCGTGCGAACGCGCGGCGACACGCCGCACTCGAGTGTTTCGAGCAAGCGTGCGGTTTCCAGGGCCATCGAGCGATCGTCGAGGAGCCCCAGACGGGTCCGCCGCTCACGGCCAAGAAAGACATTTGCGAGAACCGGGAGGTCGTCAACCAGTGCCAACTCCTGATGGATGATGGCGATCCCTGCTCGCTCCGCCTCACGCGTGTTGGCGAAGCGAATCGACGCGCCGCCAATCGTCATCACGCCTGCGTCCGGCTGGTACACCCCGGAGAGGATTTTCATCAGGGTGCTTTTGCCGGCACCATTCTCGCCACAGATTGCGTGGAGTTCGCCCGGCGCCACCTCAAGGCTGACGTTGTCGAGCGCCACCACGCCAGGGAAGCGTTTGGTGATGCCCTGCATCGAGATCACAGGCTCGGACATGCTGGTCACCCCGCTGACGCCGAACGGGATTCCCATGTCCGCAGGCCACTCAGAAGCACCAGTGCGACTACGCCGGTGCCCGTGCCTGCCGAGGTGCCGAGCGTCATGCCCACCATGCCCCCAGCAAAGATGGCGAGGACCGGGATCGCCGCGAGCCCGAGCGGCCCCGGGAGCAACTGCCGCGATCCTGCTCGCTGGCCGAACTGCCCGAAGGTCACCGCGATCACCACCACCACGCCAACGATCAAGCCTTCGTAGACGTCGGCGCCCGTCTTGATGACTTTGGAAACCGCATCAATCACAACCCGCAGAAAGATGGTTCCGAGCACCGTACCCGGCACGGTCCCCACACCACCGGCCAGCGAGCAGCCTCCCACCACCGCCGCCGCGATCGCGTTGAGTTCGTGGCCACGGCCTTGGTTGACTGGAGCGGCCACCGATTCATTGGCGACGTAGAAAATGCCAGCCAGCGAGGCCGTGACCGCCGCAAAGCAGTAGGCAAACCACTTCACGTTCTCGGTGCGGATGCCTGCCAGCCGAGCGGCGTCTTCATTGCCCCCCAGGGCGTGCACATGCCGACCCAAGATGGTACGGGTGAGAAGCACCCACGTGGCGAAAGCAAGCACCGCGAACACGGCCACCGAGATCCAGACATTGTCGCGGAGCATCTTGAAGAAGGGATCGGCGACGTAGATCTGGGCGCTCTTGGAGGGGGTCAGGGCCGCGGTCGTGCTTTCGCAAAGGGCGCGAGCAAGGCTGCGCAAGCCGACGAGCGTGGCCAGGGTCGCGATGAACGGTGGCAGCCGAATCGACGTCACCAGCCACGCGTGGAGCGTGCCGACGGCGAGCCCCACCAGCATGCTCATGCCAATGCCTGCCGCCACCACCCAACCGCCCACAGGCTTCGACGCCATCATCTCCTCGGGGGCGAGGGCGAGCATCGTGGTGGCGCAGACCATCCCTGAAAACGCGATCATCGATCCCAGCGAAAGGTCGATGCCCCCCGCGATGATCACCACGGCCGCACCCAGGGCAAAAATCCCCAAGAGCGCCGTGTTGCGGGCGATGTCGCGCAGGCTTTCCAGCGGTCTGTAGAGATAGCTGTGATTGGAGTCGATCACCGTGGTGGCGATGACAGCCACCACCACAGCGATCAACAGGGTCCACTCACTCGACCAGGCTGGCCAACGCCGGCCCGAGGTGTGCTTGTCAGACATGTGCAGCGATTCCGATCGTTCTTCCGCGTGAAGGCAGGCTCACGAACTCGTGAGGCCGTAGGTGGCGAGCCATTCCCGGAATGCCGGCAGCGTCATCCGCTCCGCGGGCGAGGGATCGAAGGTGTCGCTCTGAAGCGGTGAGCCTTCTTCTGGAACGATCACACGCAGGCCAGTGGTGAGCACGTCGCCGTCTGGAGCCTCTGGATTGGGAAACATCGAGGCAATCGTGTCTTGATCGTTCTCGTGCATCGCCAGCAGCAGCTGGACGGACTTCACGCCCATGTCGAAGGGGTTTTGCACCACCATCGCATCGATGCGATTGGCGGCCATGTGCTCAATGGCGGCTGCCTGGGCATCGAACGTGATCACGGTGGTCTGGTCGCCCGCCCCGCGTTCGTCGACTACCTCCGCAATCGCGGGGGCGTTGTAGGCCCAGATGCCGACGAGGGCGACCAGGTCAGGGTGATTGACAAGGGCCGCCCGCACGTTGTCGCGAGCCTTGGAAAGGTCCATCGCGTCGCTCATGCGGTCGACTTCCGAGAAGGTCTCGCCAACGGCTTCCTGGAAGCCGTTCATGCGGGCTCGGGCGTTGTCGTTGTCGGTGAATCCGGCGAACTGCACGTAGCCACCCTTGTCGATGCCGCGATCGGCAAGGAGCACGCCCGCCGCGCGGCCCAGCACACGCCCTGCGACGATGTTGTCGGTGCCGATGTAGTACTTCCTGGCATCGCGCATCGTGTCGCGGTTTACGTCGCCGTCCACGGTGATGACTTGCACACCCTTGGCGGCCAGGTTTCGCATTTCTTCCGCGATCGCAATGTTGTCGGCCTGGATCACCGAGATCGCCACGCCAGCGATGTCACGCTGGCTGCCGAACTGGCGGAGCTTCTCGATCTGGCCCTGGGCTGTCCCGTTGTTCTTCTCCATCACAACCGTCAGGCCCTTGGACGCCAGGTCGGCCTGCTTGCCTCCCTCCTGGAGGCCGGCGTTGCAAGCATCCCAGAACGGGTCGTCACCGTTGGTCAGGAAGATAAACCGCTTGGTCGTGGGGTCGCTGCTGGCGTCGCCACCCTCTTCCTGGGGGCCACAGCCGATCACGGTCAGGCCAAAGCCGAGAATCGCCAGCCAGAGGGCTGGCTGTGAGCGTGTGAAACGGGACGTCATGTGTTGGTGCTCCCCTTGTTTTGTCACGAACCCCGGAAAACGCCGCCCAAGTGGCCGGCGAGAGGGCTTTCTGTGCCCGACAGTCTTTCTTTTCCCGCTCCCTGCGTCCAGTACCGCCCCCTCAATACCGCAACCCGTTCTTGCGGATGTGCACGGAGGGCTCGACCGACTCGTCGCCGTGAATCGCCTTCTCCACAGTGGCCACCACGACTTCGTGGTCGCCCGAACCGCATGACCCAGTCGCCCGGCACGCCAGGACATTGGCGACGCCCTCAAGCACCACGGCCCCACACTCGCTCCGCGAGATTGCCAGCCCCTCAAATGGGTCGCTCCCCGGTGTGGGCGGTTTGGCAAATCGACCGATCAGGCCGCGGTTCTCAGCGCCCAGCACGTGCAACACAAAACGCCCTCCGTTCTGTAGAAAAGGCAGCGCGTCGCGGGACCGTTCCACGCCGATCGAAACCGCTGGAGGGGCGAAACCCGCCTGCATCACCCAACTCGCCAGCATCACACGGTCGGCGTCTTGATCACGCCACATCACGAGAAAGAGGCCGCTGGGGATGCGGCCAAGGGCAGCCGCGAGCAACGGGTCGGGTGATGAGTCCTGGGTGCTGGGCGACTCGGGGGTGGGCATGGGGCGTTCCTCGGGATGCCAATGGAGGGGGACGCAGTTTCGCTATCTCACGAAACCTCTCGATCTTTCCGCACCTGCGGAAACTCGCTGCCCCATGAAAAGATGCCAAGAACTGGCCTACGTTGCTGCCTTCCTGATCTCTAGAGTCTGCCACCGCGTAGTGTCCTTGACAATCCGCAGCAGCTGACCGTGATGTTGGTTCGAGGCGAGATGGCAGAAGCATTTTCCCAGAGCGGTGCGCGTCGTCGCAGGGACGGAAGCCCCAGGATCTGGGGATGCGCCGCGTCGCGTGTGGCCTCCGCTGTGCTCGTCAGTCTGCTCTCGGTGGGTGACGGGCTCGGCCTCGGACGCGTCTTCGGCCTCGAGGCCCTCGAAGAGCCGCCGCAGGTGATCTCCGCGTCTGCGGAGGTTTCCGATGACGTGGCGAGCACCGCCGCTCCTCTGGTCACGACCATGATCGAACCGGTTCCGGAGGCGGCGGGCGCGCCTGTGTTGCTCGATCCTCCAGGCGATTTTTTTCAGGACGGCTTTTACGAGCGGTCGTGGGTGGCCGATGAACCGCTGGCCGTGGGTTTTCCCGGAGAGTGGGACGATCTCTGGGCACCGCGGCCATGGTCTTGGCAGTTGATGCCCAACAATCTGATCTACACGAGTTATCTCGCCGGCCCGAAGGAGTCTCGGCTCGGCACGGTCTGGTACGACGACACCTCACCGTCGCTGACAGAGTATGGGCTCAGTGAAGGGTGGCTTTGGGATTCGACGCTCGGTGGGCGGGCCTCGATCCTCCGCTACGGATCCGACACGATCCTGCATCCCCAAGGCTTCGAGGTGCAGATCGAGGGGGCTGCGTTTGTCAGGCTTGATCCCGAGGACGACCGTGATCTTCGCAGTGCGGATTATCGGTTCGGCGTGCCACTGGTGTATGGGGTTGGCCGCTGGCAGTCGAAACTTGCGTACTACCACAACAGCGCCCACCTCGGCGACGAGTTCATGATCAAGAACCCGACGTTTCCGCGGGTGAATTACGTTCGCGATGTGATCGTGCTGGGCACGAGTTGGTATCCGCTGGACTGGATGCGTCTTTACGGGGAAGTCGGCTACTCGTTCTTTAACGCTGGCGGTTCGCAGCCATGGGAGTTTCAGTTCGGCACCGAACTCTTGCAGGCTCGTCCCACCGGGGGCCACGGAGCTCCGTTTCTTGCGGTCAACAGCATGCTCCGTCAGGAACTCGACTACGGCGGCAATGTGTGCGTGCAGGCTGGGTGGTTTTGGCGAGGACGGCGGAGCGAAAAACTGTATCGCATCGGCGTCGAGTATCTTTACGGCTCAGACCCACAGTATGAGTTCGTGTTCTACAACCAAAATCGATTCGGCGTTGGCATGTGGTACGACTTCTGAGCGACAGGTTGTTGCGGTGGGTCAACTTCGCTGAGTTTCCCTGCAGTCGTCAGTTTCATGCCCCTTCTTGCCATCGAGACGACCTGTGACGAAACCGCTGCAGCGGTGGTCACGCGTTCTCGTGAGATCCTCTCGAGTGTGGTGGCGAGTCAGGAACAACTCCATGCCCGCTGGCACGGGGTGGTGCCGGAGGTGGCCAGCCGTGCCCATGTCGAGCGGATTGTGCCGGTGATCGACGAGGCGATGCAGCGTTCGGGGGTGCCGCGCGATGCTCTCGAAGCCGTGGCGGTCGCCATCCGCCCGGGGCTTGTCGGGTCGCTCTTGGTTGGTGTGTCGGCAGCGAAGATGATCGCAATGGCCCTCGAGAAGCCACTCGTCGGCTACGACCACGTGGCCGCCCACCTCTACGCCTGCCGTCTCGCGGCGCCAGACCGCATGCGGTATCCGTGCGTGGGGCTCGTGGCGAGCGGTGGGCATACCTCCCTGTTGCACGTGACCTCGCCGCTCGAGATGGAGCGGCTCGGAGGCACCATCGACGATGCTGTTGGCGAGGCCTTCGACAAGGCTTCCAGCCTGCTTGGGTTGGGCTATCCCGGCGGTCCGGCGATTGAGCAGGCCGCTCGCGGCGGGAACCCGCGGGCCTATCGCTTTCCGCGACCGCTCGCACGCGACCGCGACACACTCGACCTGAGTTTCAGCGGACTGAAAACGGCCCTCCGTTACCAGGTCAGGCCGCCGGGGGCGGCTGCGGAGGTGCCACCGCCCGAGGGCAGTCGCTTGGCCGACCTCGCGGCGTCGTTTCAGCAGGCCGCGGTCGACAGCGTGTTGGCAAAGGTGCGGCTGGCGGTGGAACGCACGCGTTGTGAGGTGCTCGCCGTCGGGGGGGGCGTGACTGCCAATACCCTGCTTCGCGAAACGCTCGTGTCGTACGCAGCGGAGAGCGGCATCGAACTGCTCGTGCCGCCACGGGAGCTCTGTACCGACAACGCAGCGATGGGGGCCATCGCCTGGGAGCGGATTGAGCGAGGGGAGCGAGACTCGCTCGACCTTGAGGTCGTGCCAGGCCTGATTCGGGGTCGCCGCTGAAGGCCATTTCCTCCGACGCGTCAGAAGCTCCCGAACTGCTCGAACTCGTCGTAGGTGCGCTGCTCGAGGTTCACGAATCGGGTGTGCTCGTGCTGCCAGAGCAGTTTCACGTCGTCCGTCGGACCGTTTCGCTGCTTGGCCACAATGATTTCGGCCTGACCTTTGACCCGCTCCCGGTCCTCTTCGTTGGTCTGGTAGTACTCTTCGCGGTGGACGAACATCACGACGTCGGCATCCTGCTCGATGGCACCCGATTCGCGGAGATGGTTGAGCCGCGGGCGGTTGTCACGGCTCGCCTCCGCTTGGCGGTTGAGCTGGGCCAGACAGAGCACTGGCACATCGAGTTCTCGAGACATCATCTTCAACCGTCGGGCAATTCTCGCGACCTGTTCCTGTCGAGGATCGCGAGGATTGTCGGGCTCGATCAGCTGAAGGTAGTCGATCACGATCAGCGACAGACCGCTCTTGCGCTTCAAGCGTCGGGCTACGGCGGCGATCTCGGTGAGTGTGCGCCCTGGCGTGTCGTCGATGAAGAGAGGAGCGGTGCTGATTTCGGCCGACTTTTGCACGAGCCTCCGACGGTCTTCCTGCGAGATCGTGCCGTTGCGGAGACGGTGACCATTGACCCGGGCCGAGGAACAGAGCAGTCGGTCGGCGAGTTCCAACGCGGCCATTTCCAGGCTGACGAAGAGCACCGGGTTCTTGCCTTCGACCGAAACATGCTCGGCGATGTTCATCGCGAGCGCTGTCTTTCCCATACTGGGACGGGCCGCGAGGATAACGAGTTCTGAGTTGTGCAGGCCGCCGCAAAGGGCGTCGAGATCGGTGAAGCCCGTCTCCACGCCGCCAAGCGGCTGGTCGTGCTTCATGCGGGCATCCATCCGTACGAGCGACTCTTCCAACACGTCGCGGATCGCATGGGCTTCCGCACCGCTTCGCCTCTCCAGGATCGAGAAGATTTTTTCTTCGGCCCGTCCGAGCAGGGCCCTCGGTTCATCTGGGGAGTCGTAGGCATCGCGGAGGATGTCGGTGCCCGCATTGATCAACGACCGGAGGATGGCCTTGTCGCGAACGATCTCCGCGTAGTTGGTCGCGTGTGCAGCATGCGGCACCGACTCGATGATTTCGGCGAGCGCCTTGGCGCCGCCGATCTGGTCGAGATCGCCTTTGGACCGCAGCCGTTCAAGCAGAATCGTGGCGTCGATCCGCTTGCCGGCATCGTGGAGTGCCTGCAGGTGCTCAAACAAGACCCGGTGGGCCTCGTCTTGAAAATCGTCGCTGCGAACAACAAGCGCGACATCGTCGCAGACGTCTGGCTTCAAAAGCACGCTGCCGAGGACAGCCCGCTCCGCCTCCACGCTCACGGGAGGCTCACGGAAGCCGGTGAAGTCCGAGCTTTCCGCACGGTCTGCGTCGCGATCCTTGCGTCGCCACCGCCCATTCCCTCCTGTGGGTGCCTTGATGGCCATGCTGCCCTCCTTGCGACACGCCTCCAGTGATGGTGACGACGGTCGACGATCAGGTCGTTGATGCGGCTTCGCTACTGGACGGCACGACCCACACCTTCAGGTCGCCCTCGGCATCGGCAGCAAGGCGAACCTTCACTGTGTAGAGGCCAACTTCCTTGAGTGGGCCCTGCAGGATGATCTGATCGGGGCTGACGGTGAGGTCCTGCTGCTTCAGCGAGCGGGAGATCTCTGTGGGGCCCACCGAACCATACAGGTGGCCTTCGTCGTTGGCGTTGGCTTCGATCGTCACGCTCGTGCGGGCCAGTTCGCCGAGGACCGCGCGGAGGCTGGCCATCCTCTGGCGAGCGATTTCTTCGAGCTTCGCACGGTGCTTCTCAACCATCCGCTTGTGGTGGTCGGTCGCGATGGTCGCAAGGCCCTGCGGCAGCAGGTAGTTGATCGCGAAGCCACGCTTCACCTCAACGACTTCGCCCTGCTTGCCGAGGTGCTCAACGTTCTGGATCAGCAGCAGCTCCACGCCGCCCCGAGGGCCACGCGGCAGTTGAAGCCCCGACTTCTGGCGGCTCCGACGCTTGCTCCGAGGGTTCGACGCCGCGGTGGCGGTGGACGATTCAGGGGCCTGTGCTTCAGATACGGCTGCGGCAGCTTCGCTCATCGTGTTTATCCTTGGAAGACTGGTGTGTTTGGTGTTGGTGGATTTGGTGTGGAGGTCATCGGGGATCAGAACGGGATATCGTCATCACCACCAAAGGAATCGCCCCCGCCGGACGAACTTCCCGCATTCTCGTAGTTGGCCTCGTCGAACGACGCAGCCCCGCTGCTGTCGTTCTGGCGACCTTCTGGGCGTGGGCCACGTCCGCGACCGCCACCCTCGCCACGCCCGCCGAGCAGCTGCATCCGATCGCAGACCACCCGAAGTTTTGAGTTCTTTTTGCCGTCCTTCTCCCAGGTGTCGAGCTTCAGGCGGCCCTCGATCAGCAGCGGGGAACCCTTGGTGACATACTCGCCAGCCACCTCAGCCGTTCGTCCCCAGAGCGTGACGTCCACAAACGTCGTCTCTTCGACCCACTCTCCCGACGCTGTCTTCCGGCGGTCGTTCACCGCCAAACCGATGTCGGTGACGGCGGTGCCTGAAGAGATGTAGCGCAACTCGGGGTCGCGGGTCACATTTCCCAGCAGGATGACTCGGTTGAAACTGGCCATATCGACACTCCTTCTCCTCGCGGTTACGTGAACTGATGTTCACGCACTGTAGCGAGTCGGCCTGTCGGCCGCAAGTTTTTTGTGAACGCTTGTTCACGCCTCGGAGGCGGCTGCCTCGCTGTCGTTGATGTGCTGGACGATCGCCTCGGCGATCCGATGATCCAGCTTCAGAATCAGCTGCCGCAGGATCTCGTCGCTGAGCTGGCACTGCCGCTCGAGCGGAGCGATCCCGGGACCTTCCATACGGAAGTACGTCAGCCAGTACACGCCCTTCTTGAAGCCAGCGATTGGATAGGCGAGCTTCCGCTCGTCCCACACGCGGGATGCGACGACTTCACCACCTGCATTGGTGATCATCTCACCGATGGCGTTGGTCACCTGCTCTGGGTCACGTGCGTACTTGGTGGGGTCGAGGATGAACATCCCCTCGTAAAACGCCATCTGCATCACTCCTGTGGTCGTCGGACGGTTGTTTTGTCGTTTGTTTTGTTAGTGCCGAACGTCAGTTGTATCGATTCATCGCCGCTTCGATGCCAGCGGCAGCCCATTCCTCAACCGCGTCAGCAGACCGCTCCAGCGAGAGGTCGATGTCGGGCTGTTCTTCGCGTGTGAACTTCCCGAGCACGAAATCGGGGCAGGACCAGTTCGCGGGAACCGGTCCAATGCCCACTCGCAGTCTCGGGATGTCTTGAGTACCAAGCCGTCGAGTCACGTCGGCAAGCCCTTTTTGGCCCCCCGAGGATCCTTTGAGGCGGATCCGGATCGTGCCCTTCGTCAGTTGGAAATCATCGCACACAACTAGTATGTCTGGATTCTCGACCTTGTAGAAGTCCCTCGCGGCAAGCACGCTCGATCCGCTCAAATTCATCCATGTTAGCGGCCACAGGAGGAGGGCGGGGGTGCCCCTCAGGCTCACCTGGGCCACTTCGCCTTGAAAACGAGCCCGGCGCACCGGATTTCCCGCTCTCTCGGCCAGTTTTTCAAGCACGTCGAAGCCGACGTTGTGTCGGGTCCCGAAGTACGCACGTCCTGGATTGCCGAGGCCAACGATCAGTTTCATGACGCGAGCTGTTTCATGGGGTTTGAAGCCGCATGATACGACCCTCGTGATGCCAGCACTCGGCGAGGCAGCCGCTTACTCCGCTCCCTCGGTCTCCTCGGCAGCCTTGCGGCCAATGACCTCAGGCTCTGCGGCCGACGTCTCTTCCGATTCGGGCTTCTCGCCTGGCTTGAGGCAGGTCACCAGCACCTCGTCGGGGTCGGCGATCACACGTGCTCCCGCGGGAAGTTCAAGGTCGCGGACCTTGATCGAACCGCCGAGTTCCAGGTGGTTGATCACGGCGTGCAGGTGGTCGGGAATGGCGTCGGGCGTGCACTCGAGCTCCAGCTCGTGCACCACCAGCGTCACCAGGCCGCCGCTGCGATGTCCCGGGGCTTCTCCCTTCATGTCGAGCGGCACTTTGACGTGCACGCGTTCGGTCTTGCTCGCACGCACAAAGTCGACGTGGAGGGGCTGTGTGCCAAACGTGTCCCACTGGAGTTCACGGATCACTGCACCACTGGTGACGGCTCCGTGAAGTTCCACGAACACGCTGCCATGCCGGACGACCGCTTCGATCGCCTCACGCTTGGCCACGAGGTTCACGCACTCTTCGCCGTGGCCGTAGAGGACGGCCGGCACCAAACCCTGCTTGCGCATCCGGCGGCACTCGCTGGATCCGGTTGCCTCTCGTGGCATCACTTCGAGTGATTCGCTACTCATCGCTCTTCTCTTCCTCGTCTGCTGTTGATCGGTTCTGCTGCTGTGTGGCCTGCTGGCTCCACGGCCGGCCAGCGGGCGAAGATCCGGCGGGGCACACCCGTCCGGTCACCTGGGCCACTCATCGCCCTCCGATAGCCGAGCCTCGTATTGTGCCACGCGGTGGCCCTTCCGCAAGTGGCATTTCACCCGAGAAAAAGAAGGGTTCTGGGCTATTGGAACATCATGCTCACCGATTCGTTTCGGTGAATTCGCTTAATTGCCTGCCCAAGGAGGCTGGCGACCGAGAGAACGGTCACGTTTGGCAGCATTTTCTTCGGTGAGAGCGGAATCGAGTCGGTCACCACAATGCCCTTGAAGGGGGCGGCTCGCAGGCGTTCGAGGGCAGGGCCGATCAGAAGGCCGTGAGTGGCGGCGGCATAAATCGCCTTGGCGCCGTGGTTGTGCACCACTTCAGCGGCTGAACAGATCGAGCCCGCGGTGCTGATCATGTCGTCAAACATGATCGCGGTGCGGCCTTCAACGCTCGCTCCGATCAGGTTGGCCCCTTCGGTGGTGTCGGCCGAGAGGCGGCGTTTGTCCACAATCGCCAGCGGCGCGTTAAACCGCTTCGCATGCCCCACGGCCCGCTTGATTCCCCCCTCGTCGGCGCTGATCACGACCAGTTCTTCAGCGCCAAAATCGAGCGACTGGAAGTAGTTGTTGAGCACCGGCGCGGCGTAGAGGTGGTCGACGGGGACGTCAAAAAAGCCTTGGATCTGGGCAGCGTGGAGGTCCATCGCCAGCACGCGGTCGGCCCCTGCCCGGGTGATCAGATTCGCCACCAGTTTGGCCGTGATCGGCACGCGACCGGCGTCTTTGCGGTCTTGGCGGGCGTAGCCGAAGTAGGGGATCACCGCAGTGAGCCGGTAGGAACTCGCCCGTTTAAAGCTGTCGATCATCACGAGCATCTCCATCAAATGCTCGTTGACCGGCGGGCAGGTGGGCTGAACGATAAACACGTCGCGGCCGCGGACGTCTTCGTCGATCTTGCAGGAGATCTCCCCGTCGGGGAAACGTCCCAGCGTGATCTTCCCCATCGGCAAGTTGAGGTAGCGGCAGATGTCTTGGGCGAGAGCCGGGTTGGCTGACCCACTGAAGATCTTGAGGTCATTCATGGGCAGTACCAAATCCCCACTGGACAGTTGTGCCGGAAGCGCTGCGAAAAACCCGATGAGAACGGCATCCTGATCGGATTGCCGTCGATGTTCAAGCGGTCCGCGCCAGGAGCGCGGCTGCCACGATTGCGAGTTGGTCGGGCGTGTTCACGGAAAGCCGTTCGCAGGGCTCGAGGCAGGCCCGTGCCTCCACAAGATCGCCTCGGTTTTTCAGCAACTCGGGGCAGTCGGTGAGGTAGTACTCGCCGGACGCGTTGGAGGTGTTGAGCTGGCTGAGCGCCCACAGCAGGCCGCGGCCGTCGAAGAGGTAGGTGCTCATGTTGACCTCGCCGATCGCCCGCTCGGCTTCGCTCGCATCTTTATGTTCGACGATGCGGAGGAAACGGCCTTCGGAATCACGGACCACGCGTCCGAGTCCCTCGGGCTCGTCGGTCATCGCGGTCCCCAGCAGGCAGGCGGTGGGGAGTTCTGCGAAGGCGGCGAGCAGCCGCTGGATGCTCGAGGGCTGCAGCATGGGGGAGTCGCCGGTGACGATCAGCACCGGCACGCGGGCGTTGCCAGCCTCCTCGACCGCTTTGGCCACGTCCGCTGCGGCGGCTGCGACGGCGTCTCCCGTGCCTCGTTGCTCCTTTTGGAGGGCAAACGTGACCCCATCGATACCGGCCAGGGCGGCCTCGACCTCCTCGGCCCGGTAGCCCACCACCACCACTCGGCGATGCACCCCGGCCCGCTCAAGGGCATCGATGACCCAGCGAACCAGCGGCTTTCCTGCGGCTTCAAAGAGTACCTTCGGCTTGTCGCCACCCATCCGCGTGCCCCGGCCGGCCGCCAAGATGATGGCGAGCGGCGGCGCCACGTGACTGGGGGAGAGCTCGGTTGAAGGTGGGACTGCGGTCACGGAGTTCACTCCTCACGTTGAAAATGCAGAATGTTGGTCGCCGGGGCCAGCATAGGACCTGTTGCGGTGTGAAGAATAAGCGGCGGCGCCGCTCTTGCCCAACGGGCTTGGGTCGTACACTGCCGTCTGCTGCGGCACGCTCGGCGAAGGCACCGGCGGCCAGTGGCACTCGTGTCCCGCTCCAGGAACATCGCAATGGCAACGAAGAGGCAGCGTCTGGTTGGTGACACCGCTGGGCGATTTGAGGGTGAGGTTCGGCTGGGGACGCTTGCGGTGCGGGTAACGCGGCTTTACGGAGGCCTGCGGGAAGGCATCCTTTTGGTCGAGCTCGTGGCAGGAGAGACGCGGCTCTTTCTGCTCCCCGACCGGGGGCTCGGGATCTGGAAAATGCTCTCGGGCTCGGTGGAACTTGGCTGGCAATCGCCGGTGAAAGGGCCGGTGCATCCCGCGTTTGTGCGGGTGGATGAGCCGAGCGGCCTCGGTTGGCTTGCCGGCTTTGACGAACTCGTCTGTCGCTGTGGCCTGATTTCCAACGGCGCGCCCGAGTTCGACGCATCTGGTCGGCTGGCTTATGGCTTGCACGGGCGGATCGCCAACCTCCCGGCGGACGATGTTGAGGTGGTGCTCGATGATGTGGCCGGCACGATTTCACTGACGGGCGTCGTGCACGAAACGCGATTTCTGCAGCACAGCCTGCGAATGACAACCTCCCTCACGCTTCACGCCGACCGGCCGCAGGTTTCCTGGACCGATCTCGTGGAAAACCTCTCGGACAGACCTGCCGAAGTGCAGATGCTCTATCACTGCAACTTTGGCCCGCCGCTGTTAGGTGAGGGGGCGCAGCTTGTTGCCGCGGTTGACGAACTCGCGCCGCGGGATCCAGCGGCTGTTGGGGATGTGCTGAGTTGGGACAGCTACATGGCTCCGCAGCCAGGGCGTGGCGAGCAAGTGCATCTCTGCCGTGTGCGGCCAGGGGAAGACGGTATGGCCTCGGCGATGCTTGTGGCCCCAGAGGGCGACCACGCTGCTCGGCTTTCCTGGGAGGCCAGCACGCTCCCCTGCTTTACGCTGTGGAAGAATCAGGGAGGTCTCGCCGACGGCTATGTCACGGGCCTTGAGCCTGCCACCAACTACCCGAATCCACGGTCGTTTGAAGCGGAGCAGGGGCGTGTCGTCTCGCTTGCTGCTGGCGGAAGCGTGGCTTTTCGGCTTCAGCTTGAGCATCTCCGCGGGCCTGCGGTCGCCGCAGGGGCCGAGGCGATTCGAGGTCTCGCGATCGAGCCTCGCGTGCACCCCGAGCCCAACCCCACATGGTCGGCGATTTAAGAAAAGACCGTCGCTGCAGCAGCGACGGCTGCTGGACCCCGCGGCCGCCCGGACGGTCGCGAGAATGGGGGCCCGCTGGAATCGCGGGCCCCGGGAGGCCCGCTGGAATGGAGGCGGCGGGAGTCGAACCCGCGTCCCGTGGCGGTTCAGCCCAAACGTCTACGTGCGTATCCGGTCAACTTAAGTCTCGCCCTTGAGCCCCCGGCCGACAGGGTGCATCTCAGGCCAGCCCAGAACAAATTTGACTCCAGCCGTGCCAGGCGGTGAACCGGAGCGAGTCGGATTTGGCGACCGATTGGGAGGCCCTTCCGACTGGGGCCATCGCTCGGGACTGCGTTAGTTAAGCAGCCAGAGAAAACTGTGCTTCGGCAATTGAAGCTTTGATCGGCTTTTAACGTGGCCAGCCGACCAACCACGACACGCAATCTGAACCTCTTCCAACCCGGTCGAAACCTTTACGCCCCCTATGGGTGTTGCCGCGTGCCGCGACAACGGTCTGCCGAGCCGCCGCTGCGACTCGCAACAGCAGTATACGCGAAGGTCAATCGGCTGTATCGGTCGTCCGGCTGAAGTGACTGACGAGATCGTGCGATTGAGGTGTGAAAATGCCGCGATTGGCGGTCCTGCGAGGGATAATGAAGAGGCGACATTGACGCTTTTTTGCCAGGACTCGTAGTCTTCCAGAGAGGACAGCAAGGGGGCAGGCATCGTGCAGGCATCCAGAACGACACGCAGCATCACCGCTCCTGTGGTGGGGGCGAGAAGAACCGTCTCGCGCTGGTCTTGGCGAGTGTTCGCAGGGCTGTTCGTCGCAGGCGCGGGACTGGCGCTCTGGCCGGCTGAGAGCGTGGGGCAGGAGTGGGCCGCGAAGATGTTTGCGGAAACGACCCACAACTTCGGCACGGTTGCGCGAGGTGCCAAGACGGAGCACCGCTTCACTGTCCGCAACATCTACAAGGAAGATGTCCACATCACTGGCGTGCGGACGAGTTGCGGGTGCACCTCGCCAGTGGTCACAAAAAACCTGCTGAAAACGCACGAGACAGCGGAGGTGGTGGCCACCTTCAACACCCGCACGTTTCTCGGGCAGCATGGGGCGACACTCACCGTCACGATCGATCAGCCCTACTACGCGGAGGTGCAACTGCGGGTCGATGGCAACATTCGCAGCGATGTGTCGTTTGATCCTCCCTTCATCGATCTCGGGAATGTCGATCTGGGGAAGGGAGCGGTGCAGACGGTGCGGGTGTCGCGGACTGGCAGCCTCCCCTGGCAGATTGTCGATGTGCGGAGTGCCAACCCGATGTTTGAGGTCACGCTCTCCAAGCCGCTCCGCACGCCCACGCAAACCGTGTATGACCTTACGCTCTCGCTGAAGCCCGAGGCGGAGCCCGGCTACATCAACAGCGAACTGATCCTCGTGACCAACGATCCCCGGGCTGAACAGATCCCGATGGATGTTGAGGGGCGGGTGGTCGCTGCGTTGACGATCAGTCCGCAGCTGCTCGCGATGGGTGTGGTGCAGCCGGGGCAGAGTGTCACCAAAAACGTCGTTGTGCGTGCCAACCAGCCGTTTCGCGTGGTCGATGTGGCCTGTGGTGACGCGTGCGTGAGCTGCAAAGTGCCCGATCGGGAGGCCACTGTGCAGATCTTGCCTGTCACCTTCACGGCGGGCGAGGCGACGGGACTGCTTGAGCGAGAGCTTCGGGTGGCCACCAACCTAGGGAGCAACCTCGTGCAGAGCATCATGCTCCAGGTCACTGTCGAGCCCCCGTCTCCGCAGGCAGCCGCGACGCCGGAGAATGCCGACGCTGAGGCGGCGGACCTGACGCTGCCTGTCGCGGAAACGCAGGCCGATTCGGCTCGCTGAGTTTTCCTTGCTTTTCGCAAACGCGGCTGCCCAGGTTTCGCCCTGACGAGTCGAGAATGGTGAAAGCGTGGAGTGGCCGGAATCGGCGAGGCGTGGCAAGAATACTGGGATGAGTGCTTCATCCTTCAGCGATCTGCCGTCGGCCATGCACGCCGACGAAGAGCCTGTGACACGCTCGAGCCGCGTGGGGGCTGTTGTTCGATGGCTCTGCGAAGTGGCGGTGATCACCGCGCTGTTTGCGGCTGCCGGCAGTTGGCCCGTGCCCGATACCAACGAAGCGCATTACCTCACCAAGGCCCGGCACGCCGCAGACCCGTCGTGGTGCAACGACGACTTTTTCCTGTCGACTGGCGATGCCCATGTGGTCTTCTTTCGGCTCGTCGGTCCCATCGCGGCGGCACGCTCGCTGGAGGAAGCGGCGTGGATCGGAAGGGTGCTGGGCTGGCTGCTGCTGGCGATTGCCGTCAGGCAGTTGGCCGCGGTGGTCATGGATCGGGAACCGGGGGCCGCTGGCTGGCGGGGGACGCTGTGGCACATCCTCGCGGCCGGGCTCTTTTCGCTGCTGGTTCGCGTGACCCCGGCGAGCGGTGAGTGGCTGATCGGTGGCTTTGAGTCGAAGGTCTTCGCCTGGGCGGGGGTGATCCTGGCGACCGCCGCCGTTGCTGCCGGACGTTTTGGATGGGCGTGGATCGCCTGTGGAGCGGCCGCAGCCGTGCATCCCGTGGTCGGCCTGTGGGGCTTTGGCGAAGTGGGGTGTGTCGCCTTCTGGCGGCTGTGCGTGGGCGTTGGAAGGGGCATTCGTGGGGAGCCGCTGCCGGAGGGGGAGCCTGCGGGCAGTAGCCAGTTGCTTGGTGGCTTTGTTGGGCTCGTCGCGGGCGTGGCGTTGGCCGCCCTGGGAGTGGTGCCTGCGGCGCTGCTCGGACGTGGTGTGGATCCCGCGATCGCTGCGGAGGCCGCCCGCATCCAGGTGCATGAGCGGCTTCCGCACCACCTGTTGCCTGAGAGCTTTCAGCAGCTGCAAGTGGTCACGCACCTGCTTGCCGTCGGGCTGCTTCTGGTTGCCTGGGCGGCCGCGAGGCCGTCCTGGCGCGTGGGCAGGCTGGTGGGGATGGCGGTTGTTTCCCTGATGGTGTCGGCGACAGGCCTGCTGATTGCGGCCACGCGGGAACTCGACCCGGCAGTGGCGGATCAACTGCTGCGGTTCTACTGGTTTCGGTCTGCCGACGGCCTCGTGCCGCTCGCTGCCGCGGTGCTGGTGGTGGACTGGTGCCGATGGGGGCCCCCGGCGGCAGAACCGCAGCGTCCGCAGCGGCGGATGGCAGTGCTGGCAGCGCTCCTGCTGATCCTGGCAACGGTCGCGTGGGATCTCACGCAGCAGCGAGATCACTGGCCGGACGAGGCTGGCGACCAGCCGGCCCGGGCCGATCGGCATGTGGACGCGGCGGTATGGCAGGAGGCGTGTGAGTGGATTCGCGAGAACACGCCTGAAGACGCGGTGTTTCTCACGCCACGTGGCGCCGCGACCTTCACCTGGCGGACCTCGCGAGCGGAAGTCGTGTCCTGGAAGAACATGCCCCAGGATCCGGAATCGGTGGTGCTGTGGCGAAGAAGGGTGTTTGACCTCTTCGCTCCTGAGGGCAGTGAGTCCCTCAAAGATCTCGAGCGGTCGACCGCAGCCCTGGGCGAAGAGCGTGTCCGCGAAGTCGCCCTGCGGTATGGGGCTGACTACATCATCGTGCCCTCGAAGGTGATCGAGTTGCTCGGAGAGCCGCTGCCGTCGGCCGAGCCGGTGTACCGCAATCCCGGCTACGCTGTGTATCGGCTCAGTGGGCAACCCGGCGAGCAGGTCGATGGCAGCGATATGTCGTCCGAGCCGCAGCCAGCCGAGGAAGGCTCGACGCCATCAGATCTTGATGCCAACTAGGGCCGCCTGGATTTCGAGCACGCGACGGAAGTAGGGGAACGGATAGTCCACCCCCTTTTTCCTTGCCCAGGCAAACGCGGTGTCGACAAGTTTGGCAGGCAAGACGCCTTGTTCAACGAGGGCTGCGACGCGATCGGCATACGCAAACTCCTCGGGCAGCCTGGCCTTGAGGCCCGCTTTCAGCCGCTCCGCCAGGTTGGTCGACTCACGTGGCACCGGGGGCTCGGCAGCCCGGAGGAGCGACGGAGTGCCCACCGCCAGGAGGCACGCGACGAATCCAAAAATAACCGCTTTGGTGGCCATGTGGGGGAGGTAGCAGCCGCGTCCATCGCGACGCAAGGGCAGTCATGGCCGACGCGTGCGTGGGGGACCGCTTCACCCGGTAAATCGAGCGAGCGCGTAGGATTTTTTGCCCGAGCGAAGGACCACGACCTGCCGGCCCGCGAGATCGTTTTTCGTGAGACAGTAGGCCGCATCCTGTATGCGGCGGTTGTTGACGTAGGCTCCGCCCTGTTCGATCGTCCGGCGTGCCTGGCTCCGCGAGGCGGCAAGCCCTGTGGCCTGCAAGGCCTCGACCAGCGGCAGCCCATCGTTGTCGACGGCAGAGAGGGCAAACGCGTGGCTGGGGACCTCGGCAAAGATTTCGATCAGGGTCGCTTCTGCGAGGCCCTCCACGTCGCCCCCAAAAAACACGGCCGTGGCCTGCTTGGCCGAGGTCAGCCCGTCGTCGCCATGCACCAACCGCGTCAGCTCCTCAGCCAGCCGCTGCTGCGTGTGGCGAGCGGCCGCGTTTTCACCACGGTTTTGGTCAAGGGCGGTGATTTCTTCCATGGGAAGTTCGGTGAGCCGCCGCAGGCACACGCCGGCGTCGTGGTCATCGAGGTTCATCCAGTACTGAAAAAACCGGTAGGGGCTGGTTCGCTTGGGGTCGAGCCACACCGCTCCCGATGCCGTCTTGCCCATTTTGGTGCCGTCGCTCTTCGTGAGCAGCGGGCAGGTGATGCCGTGGAGGTCGCGGCTGCGAAGGCGGCGGCCGAGTTCGATGCCGGCCGTGATGTTGCCCCACTGGTCACTGCCGCCGATCTGCACGCGGCAGTCGAGCGCGTCGGAGAGGTGCACGAAGTCCCACGCCTGCAGGAGCATGTAGCTGAACTCGGTGTAGGAGAGACCGCCGTCCCGCTCAAGGCGGCTCTTGACTGAATCCTTGCCGAGCATCTGCGAGAGGGGCACGTGCTTGCCGACATCTCGGAGGAACTCGAGATACCCGACGCCTCGCATCCAGTCAGCGTTGTTGACGACATGCACGGTGCTGCCGGCTGTCGCAAGCACACTCCGGATCTGGCGTTCCACCGCGGCCACGTTGGCGGCGAGTTCCTCGGGGGACAGGAGGTTGCGTTCCTCACTGCGGCCGCTGGGGTCGCCGATCATGCCGGTGGCACCGCCAAGCAGGGCAACCGGTTCGTGGCCAGCCGCTGCGACACGACGCAACAGCACGAGCGCGACGAGGTGCCCGACATGCAGGCTATCCGCGGTGGGATCAAAGCCAGCGTAAACCCGACGCCCAGGTGACGAGAGCCATCCGCGAAGTTCGTTTGCGTCGGTGGATTGGTGGAGCAGGCCCCGATCACGAAAATCATCAAGCAGGCTGTCAGTCATCGCGTGCAATCAAAGGGGCTACCGCCAGAGGTCGTCGCCGGCGAAGGGGTGGTTGGGGCCAGGAATCTTGGGCTTGGGAAGCGCCTTGAGGGCGTGTTCGGCAAGCCGTAGGTCATCACGAGAGGTGATTTTGAGATTGATCGGAGAGCCTTGCACCACGGTTACCGGGAGGCCGAGGGCTTCCACGAGGCAAGCCTCGTCGGTCGAGGCGAGGGAGGGCGTCGCGCTGCGGTGGGCAAAGGCCCGTTCCAAGATGTCGCGGCGAAACACCTGAGGCGTCTGCGCTTCCCAGAGACCGGTCCGATCGACCGTTTCCAGGATGCGACCCTCGGGCCCCACCCTCTTGAGGGTGCTGACGACGGGAGTGCCGAGGATGGCAGCCCCGTCGGTCGCGGCAGCCTCGAAGACCCGGTCGATCCAGCTGCTCGCGAGGCACGGCCGGGCAGCATCGTGGATCGCAATCAGGTCACCGGCCCCTTCGAGCTTGGCATATCCGGCTTCGACCGAATCCGCCCGTTCGGCACCTCCTTCGGCCCACGACATGCCCATGAACGCGAGGTTGGCGGAGAACTTGTCGAGGAACTCCTCCCGGTCTTCGGGAGAGATCACCACGACCACTTTCGCCACATCCTCGCGGTCACAGAACTTCTCGGCAGAGTGCAGCCACACAGGCCTGCCGGCGAGCGGTGCAAACGGCTTCTTGTAGTTGGGGTCGGCGAAGCGGCTGCTCCGGCCAGCTGCAACGAGGATCACTCCAAAACGAGGCATGCGTTTCCCCACCTACATCATGCCGCCCATGCCGCCCATGCCCATACCACCCATGCCGCCCATGCCACCACCCATACCGCCCATGCCACCTCCCATACCGCCCATGCCACCTCCCATACCGCCCATGCCACCGGTGCCTTGAGCACCACCGCTGGCAAAGTTGAAGGTGCTGACCTGGCCCACGCCAGAGAACAGCGGGGTTGGCGTCACGCGGACATAGCGACGATCGGCAGAGACGACCGCAACAGCTGACAAGTTGGCACCGTCTGGGAGGGTGGAGATCGTCGGCTGGTAACCGACGACACCGCCACGTCCAAACGGAGGCAGCACTGGCGAACCGCTCCCCGAGGCCCCTCGGCTCTGTGAGAGCGAGTACTCCGCAGACGGGTCAGCCAGGGCGTTGAGTTGCTGGGCCAAGACGGCCCGCCCAACCTGGGCTTGCTCGTCGACGATGCGAGCAACCTGAGCATCCTGGATTGGGCCGGTTCGGCGGCCCTCTGGCACGTTCACTTCCAGGAACAGATCTTCCCCACCGATCACGAGCTGTCGCTTCAGACGCTCTTCGCGGTCGGTGCCGCGGTGCAGCACCATCTCAGCGGTGACCGTGTCGGCAGCCACCTCGCCCCATACCCGACGGACCAGCAGTCGATACTTGCCAGGGAAGGCTTCGGCCACCACATACCGCTCGCGGTGTGTTTCACTGCCAGCCTCGCCATCTTCATCGGCCAGCAGGGTGGCGCCTGACGTAGAGACCGGGGTGAGCACGGAGCACACGGCACCGGTAGGCTCTTCCACAATCAAGTCGACGTCTGCTTCACCGCTCCAACTGATCGTGAACTCCACATCACGCACAAGCGCACTGTCGATCACCGCGCGAACGAAGGTTGCGTCTTCATCGCGGGCATCTTCTTCAAGCTTGCGGATCGTCGCCCGCGCGAGGCGAGCCGCTCGCAGTTCAAGTTCTTTCTGGTCGGTCGGCCAGTCGTGCATCAGCACACCGCTGCAGGCCCAGGCCAGGGCTTCGACGTCGTCGGCCTTCTCAGCAAGCGACATCGCCATGGCATACGCCTCGCGGTGCTGTGGGTCGAGCGTGACGACCTGACGGCAGACGTCGAGTGCTCGTTCCGTCAGCCCGAAGCGTGCCAGGCACTGAGCCAGGGCAAACAGGTCGTTGGTGCTCGACGCGAAGTCGGCCGCGGACAGTAGGGCCCGCTCCACCTCAGAAGCCGGACGGCCAGCCGCTTCGAGCGACACCGCCAGCGACTCGTACATCCAAGGCTCGCCGTGACCGGAGCCAATGGCGGCGGCCAGGAGGTCAGACGCCTGGTCGAAGTCGCCCACTCGGCCGAACGCAGCCGCCGAGAGTCGCAGCT
Source organism: Planctomycetota bacterium (assembly GCA_029978905.1). Classification (GTDB taxonomy): domain Bacteria; phylum Planctomycetota; class Planctomycetia; order Pirellulales; family UBA1268; genus M30B53. Next base: position 5,022 of record JAPOIM010000052.1, on the reverse strand, counting down.
CCACAAGCTTCTTATGAAGCAGGGCAACTTCGGCCGTGTTGTCCGGCGTGGCGATCGCGATTGGGGCACCCAGGTATGCACGCAGGGCCGCACCGAGGTCGTCGGCGGAAAGCACCGAGTCGGGGAGACGGCGAGGCGTCGGAGCGTCCGTCTGGTCGGACGATTCCGTGACCGAATCGCCAACCGAACTCGTCACCCCAGCGTCGGCGATGCGTGGCTCGCGGCTTCGTGCGTCGGCCACTTGGAACATGCCGCCGCCCATGCCGCCCATGCCCATGCCACCCATGCCGCCACCACCCATGCCCTGTCCGCTGTTGATGCCGCCCATGCCGCCCATCCCACCGCCGGTCTGGAACGGATTCACACCACCGTTGCCACTGCCGACGGGAATCACGAGGTCGGCCACCGGATAGACCTTCAGGACGAGGTTGTTCTCCGCTTCTTCCTGGGTCGTGATCATCATCACCTCATCCTTAATGATGTAGGCGAGATCGATTTCCGACAGGATCAACCGCAGAGCAGAACGCAACGAGATGCCAGACACGCTCCGCGTGACCGGCTGGTCAATGTCGAGGCCGAAGTCTTCGAGCGCACGAGCGTCGATTTCCACCTGAATGCCGTGCGCGTCTTCGATCTGGGCCACGACGTCACGGAGCGGCGTTTCCACAAAGTCGAAGTTCTCCACCGGCTGTTCAAGTGCTCGGTAGATCTTCTCCTCAGCACTGCCCGGATTGGCGAGATCGACTGCCTTGTACTTCTCACGCATGCGGGTGATCTCCCGCCAACGGGCCGCGCTCGGATAGAGCACGGGTGGCTCGTCGGGGAAGGGGATTGCGGCCACATCGCAGAGATGCAGGCAGTCCATAAACGCCCGCTGGCTGTCACGTCGGAGCCGCATGCTCTCTGCGTCGTAGTCGATGATGCGAGCGTAGAGGGCGAGATTGTCAGCCAGAACCCGCGCGTTCATCGGGACGACGGGATCGGTTGGGATCCGCGGCGCTTCTTCGGCGAACTGACGGGCCACATCCCGCTCCGCTTCTGTGAAGTTGGTCGTGGGCTGTTCGTAGCCCATCCGGATGCCTTCCTTCACAAGTGCGTCGTAACGCGAGGCAAGCCGCACGAGACGGTCTTGCTTCCGCTCGAGATCGCCAAGCAGGGCTTCACGCTCCCGTCGGCTGGCCTCTTCACGCTGTGCAATCAGGTCGCGTTCGGCCTTCTCGCGAGCGCGGCGGTCGGCCTCCCGAACCCGCATCTCGATTTGACGAGCCAGTCGTTCGCGGACGTCGGCCGGAAGCCGGGCGTCGGCAAACTCGGCATCGATGTCGAGCAGGAGGCTCTTGAGCCCTTCGCGTGCAGCCTCGGGATCGGTGGCCATCAGCTTGCGGGCGTCGCGCAGACGAACGGCCGTCTCCTGCTCGAGAGCCTGCGTGATCACCTTCCGCATGCGGTCGAACTCAAACGTGGCGTCGTCGGTGGCGAGCGTCTCGCCATCGTTGCCGGTGCCAGCTGCGGGAGCGACTGGCTCGGGGAGTTGCGAGGAAGGCTCTTCGGTCGCAGCACCGGCATCGCTTGGGACCTGAGACACAGCACGCAGCACGGAGGCCACGGGATTGTCGGGGTCGCGTCGCAGGGAAGCCTCAGCCAGTTGAATCGCGGAGTCGCGATCACCGGCAGCTTCTGCCTGTTGGCTGAGGGCAGCCAGGGTTGCGGCTTCGGAACGAATCGCCAGCTTCGCCCGCTCAAGCCCGTCTCGGCCAAGCGTGGGGAGGAAAATGCCGCCGGTGCTCCAGGCGTTGCGAGCCAGTTCGATCAGGTACGCGTTGTCGGAGGACGGCGCGACCGAAGGCAATGCAAGCTCGGTTCCTTCCGCCGCCTGTTCGCCGCGCGCGTCGGTTTCCAAGGTCATGCCGAGCCGCATGTCTTCCACTGGACCGATCAGGATCGCCACGGTGTCGCGGTCGCGACGCAGTGGGGGAAGAACCATGGGCGAGTAGGTCACCGCGTCGACGGTTTCGCCTTCGGTGGCTGCAGCCGTGGCGGAGGCAACGTCCGCGTGTGGCGCGGCGACATAGGCTTCGGCCGCCCAGAAAATCGGCTCTGAAACCATGCGGCTCATCGAGGCGGCCACCTCGGCAGAGGAACCACCTTCGTCGGGGAGGATCACGGTGCCGCCGGTGGCATTTGCAATCGCCGCCAAGCAGGGCCAGTTGACCATGGGGCCCGCGGCAACGGCATGGAAGCCGATCTTTTCACCGCGGAGTTGCTCCAGCATCCCTTTAAAAGGAAGCGGGGCGGTGCCGTTGAGGCCTGGGCCATCGCCGACGTAGATGATCCGTCGAGCCCGATTGGCATCGGCGTCAAACAGGCCCGCTGCGGCAGTGAGCCCGCGGACAAAGTCGGTTGAGCCGAGCGGGGTTCGCTTCTGCAGGGCAGTCATTGCCTGCTGGGTCTCCGCAGCGGTCGCGGCTGCGAAGCCATCCGAAAGAGGCTCGCAAGTGATGTCGATGGCAGCCACGCGAACACGGTCGCCTGCCGACACCAGCGGAAGCAGTTCCGCCACGATGTCTTCAGAGAGCGTCTTGAACGCGCCGGTCTGGCTGGCGGAGGTGTCCACCAATACCAGGATGTCGGTGGGGAGCGTCTCGGCTTCCGGGGCCTCAGCGCGGAGACCGACGGCTGTCACCTGCAGCGTCTGCGGCTCGATCGCGTCGGCACCTGGCACGTCGGCGTCGGCGGCGGGCGTCTCTACTTGCGGCTGGTCGACTGCCGAGTCAATAAAGGAAAGGGTGGCCGACGGGGAGCCGTGCGGGGCCGTCGATTCACCGGTGGGGGCACCGGCAGCACGTGTCGCACCAACGCCATGCAATGGGACGAGGCAAGCAAGCAAGAGGGCCGATCCTGCGTGAAGCCAGCCCCAGCGGTCGTGTTCCCGCTGCACCATAACGACAACTCCTTTAAATGTCCGCGGGAGCAGGGTCAGGGTTGACCTCGCGTCTTCCAGTCCGCGGCGATGATTTCCCCGAGGCGTGTCGGCCACGCGAGGCGATAGGTGGACAGACCACCCATCAACTCCTTCTCGTCCAGAGCATAGATTCACAAGGTTGCCGCCGCCAACGCCGATTCCTACGGAAAAAAGTGGGATGTGACGATCTTTGCGGGGCGGGGCAGGGGGCAAATACTGAAGTCGATGAAGATGGGGAGACGCCGTGGCGGTGACGCGGCGACGTATCGGAGCAAAGCAGGAGGCCGCAGCATGTGTGCACGGGGTCGAGGAAAAGGGAGGCGGCTGCTTGCCCTGACGGTGGCGTCGGTGGGCCTCGTTTTTTCGGTAGGGCCCGCGTTTGGCCAGGAGCCGTCAGCGTCTGCGAATCTGCCGCCACGCACGCTGACTCCCGATGAGCTCGCCAATATTCGGGTTTACGAGGCCGTGAATCGCAGTGTTGTCAATGTCAACACCAAGGGAACGGTGGCTGCGGGGCTTTTTCTGCTGGAGGTGCCGTCAGAAGGGGCAGGTTCTGCGAGTGTGATCGACAAGCAGGGGCATCTGCTCACCAACTATCACGTGGTGGAGGGGGCCGATGAGATTCAGGTCATGCTCTACGACGGTTCTGGCTACGAGGCGAAACTGGTGGGCTTTGATGAAGCCACCGACGTGGCTGTGCTGCGGATCAACGCCCCGGCAGACCTGCTCGAACCAGTGGCTTTTGGAACGTCGGCGGACCTGCTGGTGGGGCAACGCGTGTTTGCGATCGGCAATCCCTTTGGTCTGGAGCGAACCTTGACCACCGGGATAATATCGAGCCTCAATCGCTCGCTTCCGACCAAGTCCGGTCGCACGATTAAGTCGATCATTCAGACGGATGCCGCGATCAATCCGGGCAACTCCGGCGGCCCGCTGCTCGACAGTCGCGGGCTTTTGATCGGCATGAACACCGCCATCGCCAGCCGGACAGGCCAGAGCGCGGGCGTGAGTTTTGCGATTCCAGTGGCGACCCTGCAGCGAATTGTCCCGCAACTGATTCTGAAGGGGAGGGTCACGCGGGCGGATGCGGGGATCGCTCGCGTGTATCAGACCGAGGCGGGGCTCCTCGTGGCGGGCCTTGTGCCAGAAGGGCCGGCCGAGCGGGCTGGCGTGCGGGGTTTCAAGGTGATTCGCGAAAGGCGGCGGCAGGGGCCTTTCATGGCCGATTATACGCGAATTGACCGCTCCGCAGCCGACACCATCGTCGCTGTGGCAGGAGCGCCGGTGAAGACGGTCGATGACTTTCTGTCGGCCGTCGAAACGAGAAAGCCTGGCGAAAACGTGCTGATTACGGTCGAGCGAGAGGGGCGGCGGCTCGACATCCCGGTCGTTTTGGATGAGGCCAGGTAGCCCTGCGATGGCGACGTGCGAGCTTTCTTGGGTCCCCCTGGAAGGACGGGTTTTTTGTGAAAAACCTGTGAAAACAAGCGTTTTTTTATTTCGTGTTGACCGGCACTAGTTGGCTGCTATCTTTCACCCATCGGACCGACGCGGCACACGTCACGTCGGGCTGGCAGTTCCTTGACAATCTGGTAGTTCGATCTCTTTCAGTTTTGGCCGGCACGCGATCGTGTGACCGGCACCAAAGCAGATCTCATCAGTCAGCAGGCTCGCCTGCTTGGTTGAGTTTGATCGTTTTGGGGTCTGATTTTTCCAGTACGAACACTTCAACTGAAGGGTTTGATTCTGGCTCAGAATGAACGTTGGCGGCATGGATTAGGCATGCAAGTCGAGCGAGAAGTTTGCTTCGGCAGACGGACAGCGGCGAAAGGGACAGTAATGTGTAGGCACCTACCCTCAGGCCCGGGATAGCTGCGGGAAACCGCAGGTAATACCGGATAATGTCTCCGGACCAAAGGTGTGATTCCGCCCGTGGAGGGGCCTACATCCTATTAGCTTGTTGGTGAGGTAACGGCTCACCAAGGCGACGATCAGTAGGGGATCTGAGAGGATGACCCCCCACACGGATACTGAGACACGGATCCGACTCCTACGGGAGG
>JAPOIM010000051.1 GCA_029978905.1 Planctomycetota bacterium | reverse complement strand
ATCCCGATCCGTCGCTCTGCCATCCAGCGGGCAGCGTCGAGCGTGAGGGTCGGAAACTCTTTGAAGAACGTCTCCGTTCCAAACGCATGGCTCCACCCCGTGCGATAGATCACGCGTGCCCCCGGCACGAACCGATCGGCATGCGGTTCAAACATCTCCACCGTGAGCGGTGTCGACGGTGCCAGCGCCCCCCCGGGAGCGAGATCGACCAAACACGCCGGGCCACAGAAACGCTCCAGCGGTATCTGCTCGAGCGTCTTCCCGTCGTCATAAAAATGGAAGGGCGCGTCGAGATGGGTGCCCTGATGGCTCCCCATTGAAAGATGCGAAAGGTTGTAGCCCCGCTGGCTCACCGTGCAGTGCACCTTCACCGAGAGCTGCGGATCGTCTGGAAAGTTGGGCAGGCCATCCACAAGCGGATGGCTCAGATCAATGAAGCGCGACATCGGTGTTTCCCCCAAAAGGTGTCTCCAGCCTACCCGCTCGCCCCGCCCCGCTGCGGACTCGCGTCAGCAAAAGTTTCCTCGCCCCCCATCCCTCCGCGCCGTCCGCCGGCCTCCGCCCGGCCGCAGGTCGCCGCTCCTGCGGCGAACAGGCCGCGCTTGCTTCACGACTGCCGAGCCTTCCATGGCCTCGGCAGCCTTGGGCGACCGGTCAGAAAGCCAAGGTTTCCGCCCGGCCGCAGGCCGCCGCTCCTGCGGCGGACAGGCCGAGCCTTACAAAACGCGCAGCGAGGGGTGAGCCCGGTGCTGACCCGCCGGCGTAGATCCGCGAGCGAAGCCTGGAGGGCGAAAGCGACGCGGATCTTCGAGTGAGCGAGGGCCCGGAAGGCCCGCAGCGAACGTCCGGCGGGGCAGCACTGGGCTCATCCTGAGCGCCCATGAAAGCCCGCCCACCCCGCGATACACTCACGCCCATGAATACCACACCCCACCCACCCACCGTCCAAATCTCCCTCGACCTCACCAACCTCGACGAGGCCGTGGAAACCGCCGCCCTCGCCCTTCGCGCCGGCGTCGACTGGCTCGAGGCAGGCACTCCCCTGATTCTCGCCGAAGGTCTTCGCAGCGTCCGCACGCTTCGCGAAGCCTTCCCCGAAGTGCCAATCGTCGCCGACTTAAAGACGATGGATGGCGGCTATCTCGAAGCCGAGATGATGGCCAAAGCAGGCGCCACGCATGTCGTCGTCATGGCCCGTGCGCACGAAGAAACGCTCCGCTGCGTCGTCAAAGCGGGGAAAGACTTTGGCTGCAAAGTCATGGGAGACAACCTCGCCTGCCCCGACATGGTGGAGGGCGCGAAGTTTCTGGAAGACCTCGGCTGCGACTACGTGATCCATCACATCGGCTACGACGAGCGGCGGGGCATCGCTGCCGCCGGCCACCGCATGCCAAGCCCACTCGACCAACTTCGTGAAGTCGTCGCGGCTGTCCGCGTGCCCGTGCAGGCAGTTGGTGGCCTCTCGCTGGAACAGGCCATCGCCTGTCCAAAATACGGCGCTCCGCTGGTCGTCCTCGGCGCGCCACTGACGATCGATGCGGATGCTTTCAAGACGGCCGATGGCAACCTCGAAGACTCCCTGCGACTGATCTGCCAAGCAGTTCACGAGCAGGGCACTCACTGAAGAAACAGGAACACTCCATGAACGCAGCGGTTGTCAACTTTGCGCCCGAGAAGGGATCGGTTGAGGTTCGCGAGATCCCCACGCCGGAGATCGGCCCTGAGGACGTGCTGCTGGAAGTCGCCAACGTTGGCGTGTGTGGCAGCGACCTCCATCAGTGGACCGCGGATCACTCTTGGCCCGTCAACTATCCAGTCGTTCTTGGACACGAGTTTGGTGGGCGGATTGTCGACGTGGGTTCCGCCGTGACGCACTGGAAGACGGGCGATCGCGTGGTCAGCGAAACCGCTGCGGTGATCGACCCCGATAGCCCCATGACCCGCCGCGGCCTCTACAACCTCGACCCCTCACGCAAGGGTTTTGGGTACGGGGTGAATGGGGCCATGACCCGGTATGTGCGTGTGCCCTCGCGAATCCTGCACCACATCCCCGACGACCTTCCCTTCGAGCGTGCCTGCCTGACGGAACCCTGCTGCGTGGCCTACTCCGCGGTGGTGAAGAACGCGCGCATCGAGCCGGGTGACCGCGTGGTGGTGCTGGGCCCTGGCACGATCGGGATCCTCTGTGCGGCACTCGCTCGCCTCTGTGGGGCGGAAGTCGCCGTGGTGGGTCTTCCTGCCGACGCTGGCCGCTTGGAAATTGCAAAGCAGTATGGATGCGAGGCGATCATCGGCAACGCCACCGAGTGGGCCAAAGCTCGCGACGGGCTCGGCTGCGACGGTGTGATCGATGCAGCGGGGGCAAGCGCCACGCTGAAGATCGCCCTCGACCTCGTGCGGCCTGCCGGCTGGATCAGCAAGGTTGGCTGGGGACCTCAGCCGCTGGGTTTTTCCCTCGATCCCCTCGTGCAAAAGAACGTGACACTGCAGGGCAGCTTCAGCCACAACTGGCCGATCTGGGAGCGGGTGATTGCCTTACTCACGTCTGGTGCCCTCAACGTGCAGCCGATCATCGGCGGCGTCTGGCCCATTCAGGAGTGGCACGAAGCCTTCGAGAAGATGCACGCGGGCGAAGTGGTCAAGAGCGTGCTCGCGCCGGGTCTCTCGGCCTAGGGTCTGTCTCCCGCACCTCGCCACCCCCAGGACGCCCCTACCGTGACCAACCCCCTGCTCATCACGGGTGGCACTCTCGTGCTGCCTGAGAAGGTGGTTGCTGGCGGCAGCGTGGTCTGCCACGAGGGAAGAATCACGGAGGTTCTCGAACGCCCGGTCAGTCCGCGGCGACTCGCCTCCGCGACCGTGCTGGATGCCCGGGGAGGCTTCATCACGCCAGGCTTTGTCGACCTGCATGTGCATGGGGGCGGTGGCGCCGACTTCATGGACGCTTGCGACGAGGCGGTCCGCACCGCCCTCCATGCACACTGCGGCGAAGGCACGACCACCCTCTTTCCCACCACCACCACGGCCACACCGGCGGAGATTCAGGAGATGCTCGCTGCCTGCCGCCGCTGCCGCGATCACTGGCAGCCGGCACATGGCGCCCGCATCGCCGGCGTGCATGTGTACGGGCCGTACTTCGCCCCGGGGAAGACCGGCTGCCATGCCGCCGACGCCGCCCGCTCACCGGAACCGAGTGAATACAAACCCTGGTTTGCCGACGACCTGGTGCGCATCGCGACGTGCGCCGCTGAACTCCCGGGAGCCGTGCCCTTCTACCGCGCGGCCCGTCGCGCTGGGTGCTTAATCACCTGCGGGCACTCGAATGCCGACTGGCAGGAAATGCAGCAGGCCTTCCGTGCCGGCATGCGACACGTCGACCACTTTTGGTGTGCGATGAGTTCGGTGGTCTCGCTGCGATCGCGGTTTGGCACGCCGATGCGGGCTTCGATGGAGCAGTTCGTGTTGGCCACTCCAGAGATGAGCACCGAAGTGCTCGCCGACGGCCACCATCTCTCGCCAGAACTGCTCGACTTCGCCTTCCGCATGAAAGGCCCCTCGCGCCTGTGCTTGGTCACGGACGCGAGCCGGGCGATGGGGATGCCCCCCGGACGCTACCGATTTGGCTCTGCTGCATCAGGTAGCTGGTTTGAGAGCGATGGCGAGGTGGGGCGTGCCAACGGAAGCCTCGCCAGCAGTGTCGTCGGCATGGCCCACATGGTGCGGCAGATGCACAGGCTCTCTTCCGCATCCCTGCCTGAGGTGGTCCGCATGGCAAGCCTCACCCCCGCAGAACGAGCCGGAATCGACCACGACGTTGGCAGCCTCGCCGTGGGAAAACGAGCCGATATCCTGCTGCTCTCTAAGCGACTCACGGTCAAAAGCGTGGTGGTCGGTGGCGAGGTGTGGCGGCACGCGGGAAGAACGGCACCGTAGGCTGCGACACCCAGACCGCTTCTCGCCTGCTCCCGGCTACAATCCTGAACTGCGTTGGAGAACGTACGGAAAGTCTCGGGAGACACGAGCCATGGGCCGTCGCGTTAGAGGGGCTGTCTGTTTCTTGGGTTTGGCGACGGCGTGGAGCGTCCTCGGCGGTGCGCTGCCAGGGGCTTCCGCAGCCGACGACGCACCCGCGGCGCTCATCGGCGACGTGGTCGCAGACCTTCGCTTTAAAGACATCCGTGGGCTTGTCAGGTCGGCCAGCGAACTCGGCAGCCATCAAGCGACGGTGTGCGTGTTTGTGACAAGCGACTGCCCGCTCGTGCAGCGTGTGATGCCCAAAGTCGTGGAGCTGGAACAACGGTATCGCGATGCCGGCGTGCAGTTTGTCGCCATCAACGTGGGGGCCGCAGACACCCTCAAAGACATGGCCGCCCAGGCGATTGCTTACGAAGCGCCTTTTGCGTTTGTGAAGGATGAAGATCTCGCCTGCGCAACGCGGCTTGGCGTGGAGCGCACGCCGGAAGCCGTCGTCTTCGATCACGAATGGCGATTGGTCTATCGCGGTCGCATCGACGACCAAGACCGGCTGGGTGGCACCAAGCCGCAGCCTTCAAGGCATGATCTCTCCGTGACGATCGACGAGGTCCTCGCCGGCAAGCCGGTCTCCGTCGCGACCACCCCCGTCGACGGCTGCCTGATCACAGCCCCAGCCCCACAGGAAGTGCTTGCGAAGGCTCCCACGTATCACCAAGACATCGCTCCCATCCTGGAGCAGCGGTGCAACCGCTGTCACCGCGAAGGCACCGCAGCCCCGTTCACGCTCGTCTCCTACGACGACGTTTCAGCCCACGCAGAGATGATTCGCGAGGTGGTCCGCGACGAACGAATGCCTCCTTGGACCGCCCACCCCGACTACGGCACATTCCAAAACGACCCCTCGCTCTCCGCCGACGAGAAACAGCTCCTCTTTCGCTGGATCTCCGCGGGCCGCCCCGCAGGAACGCCTCCCGAGCTCCCACGTTCCGAGCCTGCGCCCGCGGCGGAGTGGCGGATCGGAACACCCGATCTCGTGGTCACGATGGCGAGCGACCAGGAGGTGCAGGCGACAGGCTACGTGCCGTATCAGTACGTCGTACTTCCGCATGTGTTTCTCCGCGAAACGTGGCTGGAAGCGATCGAGATCAAGCCCCACAACCCGGAGGTGGTGCACCACTGCAACCTCGCCTACGTGACAGCGGCAGGGGCGAGCGCCGAAACGTTTATTACGGGGCACGTGCCAGGCGGACAACCACTCGACCTCGGACACTTTGCAGAGAGCGTGGCCTACCGCGTGCCCGCCTTCGCCGGCCTCGTGCTGCAGATTCATTACACGACCACCGGCAAGCCTGAGAAGAGCCGGATCTCAGTCGGCTTCCGCTTCCCCAAGCAAAAGATTGAGAAGCGGCTGCACCATGTGCTGCTCGATCCTCGCAACCTCGCGATTCCCCCAGGCGATGGAGGCCACGCTGTCCGCAGCGAAACAACGCTCACCCAAAACGCAAGCCTGCTTGGCCTCTTCACCCACATGCATCTCCGTGGGAAAGACATGACCTTCTACGCGGAGCCACCCGACTCACCTCGTCGCACGCTCCTCATGATCCCCACGTTCAGCTTCGACTGGCAGCTTGGCTACGAATGTGCCCCAGGCAGCGTCCGGCTCCCCAAGGGCAGCACTCTCGGCGCCGTCGCGCATTACGACAACTCCCCCTTTAACCCCTTCAACCCTGATCCCACCGTGACCGTCGGCTACGGGCCGCAGTCGTATGACGAAATGTTCAACGGCTACATCTTCTTCACCGACGACGACGAACACCTCGCCATCAACGTCGACCCCAAAACCGGCATCGCCACCGCCGCGTCCCCCGATCCCACACGCCCATAGCCGCTTCGCCCCTGGCCGCAGACCGACGCCGCAGGCGGCGGGCAGGCCGCCCTTAAACCACCAAGCGAGGGGCGGCCCAGTGCCCTCGAGCGGGGCTATGGAAGCAAGCGAAGCCCGGAGGGCGAAAGCGCCGCGCACATGCAGTGAGCGAAGGGCATGGATGCCCGCGGCGAACGTCCCGAGCGAGGGCATTGGGCCGCCCCGAGCGCCCCTGCAAGAGGGGGCTTGAGCCATCCCCAGATCACTGCCACGCTTCTGCATACTTTCTGGCTTCCTCGGAGACAGGTTTCATGCGGCTGCAAGACAAAGTTGTGCTGGTGACCGGCAGTGCTACGGGCATCGGTCAGGCGATCGCCGCGCGGGTGGTAGCCGAGGGTGGCCGCGTCGTGGTGCATGGGCTGGAAGCGGATCTGGTGGCGAAGGTCACCGATGCCCTCAACGCTGCCGGTCACAGCCGCAGCGGGCCCACCGCCGTTGGTCATGTGGAAGAACTCACCAACGACGGGTGCCCCGGCCGCCTGGTGGCGTTGGCCGTCAGCACGTTTGGACGGCTCGATAGCATCGTCAACAACGCGGCCGTGATCACCACAGGTGATATCCACACGACCGACGCCGAGCGCTTCAATCGGGCACTGTCGGTCAACACACTCGCGCCGCTGCTGTTGATCCAAGCCGGGCTGCCGCATCTGCGAGCCAGCCACGGCTGCGTGCTCAACATTGGCAGCGTGAATGCGTACTGCGGCGAAGAGAACCTGCTGCCCTACTCAATCTCCAAAGGCGGGCTGATGACGCTCACCCGCAACCTCGGCGACACGTTGTTTCGTGAGGATGGCGTGCGGGTCAATCAGATCAATCCTGGGTGGGTGCTGACCGAGAACGAGATTCTGCGAAAGCGATCGCATGGTCTGGCGGATGACTGGCCGAGCCATCTTCCCAGGCAGTTCTGCCCTGCCGGCCGTCTGCTCGCTCCCGCGGAGATTGCGGCGGCGGCAGTCTATTGGTTGGCGGATGAGTGCGGGCCGATCAGCGGCCAGGTGGTCGACCTCGAGCAGCATCCCTTCATTGGCCGCAACCCGCCGAAAACGCTCGACACCGTTCCTGCCCCTCCCACCCACTGAGAAGCCTCCCCACCAATGACTACCCCCGCACCCAAACTCGCTGCTTTCCCGAAGGCCTACATGCAGGCTCTCTGCCGCGACGGCAGCATGAAGATCGCCGATTGGATCGACCTCGCCACCCCGCTGGGGGTCGATGGCCTCGAGTGGTACGCCGGTTTTCTTGAAATGGCTGACGAAGCGAACTGGCCGCATTTTCGTGAGCAGGTCGAGGCGCGGGGGATGACGATCCCGATGCTTTGCTGCTCACCAGATTTCACGCATCCCGACGCCGCGTTTCGCGATGCTGAGATCGCCAAGCAAAAACGTTGGATCGAGATGACCCACACGCTTGGTGGCCAGTACTGCCGCGTGCTTTCCGGACAGCGGCGCCCGGAGCTGTCGATTGATGATGGGGTGCGGTTGGCGGCGGACTCGATTCAGGCCTGCCTGCCGTATGCCTCGGATCGTGGCGTGACCCTGATCCTTGAAAACCACTACAAGGATGATTTCTGGCAGTACCCCGAGTTTGCCCAGCAGATGGAGGTGTTCTGCCAACTTGTGGAGGCCATCGATCATCCCAACTTCGGCGTCAATTACGACCCCTCCAACGCCTTCCTCGCTGGCGATGATCCCATTGAACTGCTGAAACGCGTGCTGCCCCGCGTGGTGACCATGCATGCGAGTGATCGCTCACTGATTGAGGGCACGCTCGAAGACCTGCGTCGTGAGGAGTCGGGCGCCGAGGGGTATGCCAAGCGCCTACGCCACGGCGAGATCGGCAAGGGCCTCAACGACTACGACACGATTTTCAGCCTGCTCTCAGGCCAGGGCTTCTCCAGTTGGATTAGCATCGAAGATGGCGTCGAGGGCATCGACCAACTCGCCCGCAGCGTTGCCTTCCTCAAAGAAAAGATCGCCAAACACTGGCCATCGCGGTAAGGCGAGGGGGTCGGCGAACGCTCGAGGAGCGTTTGGAGCAGCACGCTCCTGCGACGAGACTTTTTCCGCCCCCGAAGCCGGAGCGCCTGCGCTGGCCTGGCGTTTGCCTTCTCCGTATCCTCATGGAAGAAGGTTTTGAGTCCTGCCCGAGGGTTGTTCATGTTCGCGCGCCGTTGCATTGCATTGCTGTCCGTTGTTGGTGGTTTCTGTCTCGTCCTGGCCCCCGCGAAGAGTTCGGCGCTCGACGTGCTCCGGGGCTACGATCCCGATCGCTTTGAGGTCCACGAGATTGCCAGCGGGCTCGTGCAGCCGATGGAACTCGACATCGGCCCCGATGGGGAGATCTACCTGATCGAACTCGGCGGTGTGCTCAAGGTGATCGATCCCGCCACTGGCGCAAGCACGCAGATCGGCAAACTCACGGTCACGACCGAACAGGAAAACGGCCTGATCGGCCTCGCCCTCGACCCCGACTTTGCCACGAATCGCTGGATCTACCTGCAATACTCGCCCCCAGACTTCTCCGGCCAGCATGTCAGCCGATTCACGCTCACGGATGGCATGCTCGACCTGACGAGCGAGAAGGTGCTCTTTACCTACGAGGAGCAGCGGTTGCAGTGTTGCCATCACGCAGGTGCCCTCGAGTTTGGCCCAGACGGCACGCTCTACATCGGCACGGGCGACAACACGAACCCGTTCGACGACTCGCAGGGCTTCGCGCCGCTCGACCAGCGGAAGGGACGCGAGCCTTGGGACGCCCAGCGGACCAGCGGCAACACAAAGAACTACAACGGCAAGATTCTCCGCATCAAGCCGGAGCCCGACGGCACCTACTCGATTCCCGAAGGCAACCTGTTCCCCAAGGATGGGTCGATCGGCCACCCCGAGATCTATGTGATGGGCTGCCGCAATCCGTGGCGAATCAATGTCGACCAGCGGACGGGCGTTCTCTCGTGGGGCGACGTGGGCCCTGACGCCGGCGGTGATGGACCTCGTGGCTCCAGGGGTTACGACGAAATCAACCGTGCTCCCAAAGCCGGCAACTTTGGTTGGCCGTACTTCATCGGCAACAACTTCGCCTACCCGATCGTGAACTTTGAGACCGGCGAGATCGGCAAGCCCAATGACCCTGCCGCTCCCGAGAACCACTCGGTCAACAACACTGGCAGCACGATCCTCCCTCCGGCGAACCCCGCGTTTGTCTACTATCCCGGCGGCTCGAGTGACGACTTCCCGGAAGCTGGCGCAGGCGGGCGCACGGCCTGTGCAGGACCGGTGTACGCCTACGACCAAGAACTTTCCTCACCCACGAAGTTTCCTCCCGAGTTCGACAACACGCTCTTCGCCTACGACTGGTCACGAAACGGTTTTTGGGCCTTGCACCTCGCCAGCGATGGCAGCCTCGCAGAGATGGAGAAGTTCCTTCCGCAACGAACCTTCGTGCGACCGATCGACATGGTGTTTGACCACCAGGGGTCGCTGCTAGTGATCGAGTATGGGGAAACCTGGGGCGTGAACCCTGATGCGAAGTTGGTGCGGATCGACTACGCGGCCGGCAATCGCACCCCACAGGCCATTGCCAAAGCTGAGAACGCCGTGGGGCGTGAACCTTTGCTGGTGAACTTGTCGGCCGTGGATTCGAGTGATCGCGATGGCGACACACTCGCCTACACCTGGACGGCGGTGAGCAGCGGAGAAAACCCGACCCGTCGACCACTTGGCGACACCTGCGACCTCACCGCTGAGTTTCCCTATCCGGGCGTCTACACGGTCGAGCTCGCAGTGCGCGACCCGTACGGAAGCCGCAGCACCACCTCGCTGCCTGTGGTGGTGGGGAACGCGATGCCAGAAGTTCGCTTCCTCGCACCTCGCGATGGCGACTTCTTCGATCCTGGCCAGGCAATCCGCTATCAACTCGCCGTCCGCGACGCGGAGGATGGCGCGAGCGACTTTGAAGAGCTCGAGGAAGCGGGCGACGACTCCTGGGAGCCCATCGAATCCACTGCGGCAACGCGGCTCTTTGTCGAAGCAATCGCCCAGCATGGCGGCGAGGCGGCGGCCGAAGTGCCCCCAGGCCTCGCCCTGATCAAACAGAGCGACTGTCTGAACTGCCATGCTCCGCACCGCCGTTTGGTGGGGCCCAGTTTTCTCGAGGTCGCCACAAAGTACCGCGACCAGCCGCATGCGATGGACGACTCCGTCAAACGCGTGCTTGGCGGGTCGACAGGCGTGTGGGGGAAGGTGGGCATGCTGCCACACGGCCAGCACACACCTGCTGAGGTCCAGCAGATGGTGGCGTTCGTCTACTCTGTCACCGAAGACAGCGTGAACCCACAGTACCAAGGGTTCGTCAATGACGTGCCTGTCGAAGGCAATGCCTCGGCGATTCGCCTCGAAGCGAGTTACACCGACCTCGGCCGGGAAGCCATCCCCGCGCTTTCTGGCACCGCGGCGGTCACGCTGCGGAGCCGCACGGTGGAAGCGGAGAAGGCGGATGCTTTCAATGGCACGCAACCATTAAACTCCGGCCGCGCGTCAGGGGGCGTGTTCATGGGGGCGATCAACCACGACGGCTACCTGCTCTTCCGCGACATCGATCTCGCCCGGGTCGAAGCCCTCAGCATTCAGGCCGCGAGTGCCGGTGCCGGCGGCGTCATTGAGGTGCGCTTCGGAAGCCTGGATGGCCCCGTGCTGGGTTCAACCCGCGTCGAGGTCAACGGCGACTGGGAAGCCTTCTCTGAAAAGCGTGTGCCGCTGCAGCATTCGAGCCAGCGTGGCGATCTGTATCTGGTCTTTCAAAATGAACAGAATCGCGGTGGCTTAATGAATGTCGACCGCGTCACCTTCCACTGATGCGTCCCTGGCGTCCTCCCGGTGAGACTCATGCCCCGCAGCGCTAGCGCTGCGGGCCGGTGATCTTGGCCTCGAGCCGGCCGGTGCATTTCGTGCCGATCGGCAGGTTGGCTTTCAGGTAGAGCACACCGTCGCGGTCTGCACGCTTGTCGTAGTTGGCACCGACGACGAACGGCCGGGGCTTCTGCTCGTCCTTCTTGTCGCCGCCCGCCTGCGACGGAGGTGCAATCACACCCATGATTGCACCGAGGGGGATGCCCCGCATGAAGTCGGTCTCAGGGCTGTCTCCCTGCACGCCGTCGGCAGTCGTCGATCCGGCGGATTGAAAGCGATACTCTCCGGTGACTTGCACCCGAATGACCGCGTCTTTGGTCACCGCCCCGATCGCTTGCCACCCGCTCCCAGGAACAAGATCGACCTCAAACACCCCCGCCTCAAGCATCCGCTTTTCCAGATCCTCAACTTTCTTCTTGATGTTCTCATTCTCAGGATCGAGCTTGCCGAGCGCCTCTACAATCGCCTTCGCCCGATCGAACTGGCCAAGGTTTTCATACGACGTGATCAGGTCGACCGTTTGGTTCATGAACACGCTGTAGGCGTCGTTGAGCTGCGAGTCGAGACGCTTCACCTCAGCGGGGCTTGGCTTTCGTGCGCCCGACGGCCCCGGCTGAGCAAACGTCTGCGGGCCGGCAATAGAAGCCATGAGCACCGCGAGAACACCCATCCGCCGCTGAAGCCTGATGAACCCACGGACGATCTTGAACACGTGACGCTGCGGCATAGCCTGCTTCCTCTCCTCGTTCGACGACGCTTCGGTCGGTGCCCCTGCACCCATTAATCGAGCATACCCTGTGATCATGCGAGAATCTCTCGGATCACGTGCCCGTGCACATCCGTCAGCCGTCGCTCGAAGCCATTGTGAAGATAGGACAGCCGCGTGTGATCAAGACCAAGCAGATGCAGGATGGTGGCGTTGAAGTCGTAAAGTGAGAGCACGTTGTCAACCGCCTTCACGCCAAGTTCGTCGGTCGCCCCATGGCTCACTCCCTGCCGCACCCCGGCGCCCGTCATCCAACAGGTGAACCCATCCGGGTTGTGGTCTCGCCCCAGAGCCCCCTTCTGGAAGAAGGGCATCCTCCCAAACTCGGTGCACCACACCACGAGCGTCTCGTCCAGCAGTCCTCGTTGTTCAAGATCGCGAATCAGGGCTGCAACCGGCTGGTCGAGAATCATTGCGTGCCGGTCGTACTGCTCCTTGAGCTTGTGATGGCCATCCCAATTGAGTTCGCCGCCGCTCGCGTAGGCCCCGTTAAAGAGTTGCACAAACCGCACGCCTCGTTCGATCAGCCGACGCGCGAGAATGCAGTTGCGGGCAAACGCGGCCTTCGTGGGGTTGGGATCCTCCGCACCATACGCCGTGAGAGTGAATGGCGTCTCGTCGGCGAGGCTTCCCACCTCAGGCATCGAGAGCTGCATGCGGGCCGCCAACTCATAGCTCGCAATGCGGGCGGCCAGAGCCCCGTCGCTCGGGTGCTCGGCAAGATGCCGTTCGTTGAGGTGCTTCAGCAGCCGCTGGGCTGCCTCGTCCGCCGCGGGCGTCACTCCTCCAGCCACGGTGAGGTGCCGAACCGGCTCGGAGGCGGAAAGCGTCGTCCCTTGAAACTCGGCCGGCAGGAAGCCCGGCCCCCAATTGTTGCTCGACGCTTGCGGCACGCCGCGTGGATCGAGGATCGACACGAACGCCGGAAGGTCTTGGTTTTCGCTGCCGAGGGCATAGGTCACCCAGGCCCCCAGGCTCGGGAACCCATCAAACGCCGAACCGGTTGAGAGGAAGTTTTCAGCAGGTCCGTGCGTGTTGGTGCGACTGGTGAGGGAGTGCACGAAGGCACATCGATCGGTGAGTTCTGCCAGATGTGGAATCAGGTCTGAGACCATCTTGCCGGTCTGCCCGCGCGGACGAAACGCATACTGTGGCCGCGCGAGATTCCCGGCAGGTCCTTGAAAGGTGACCTCCGGCCCACCTGGCAGGGGCTTGCCATCCCACTTCACGAGCTCTGGCTTCCAATCCCAGGTCTCGAGCTGGCTGACCGCACCCGCGCAGAAGATCACGAGCACATTCTTCGCTTTCGCAGCAAAGTGCGGTGGTCGTGGGGCGTGAGGTGTGGCCGGATCGACCTGCGGGCGAATCGGCTCTGCCGCGAGCAGACGCTCCTCAGCGAGCAGGCTCGCGAGCGCCACCCCGCCGAGCCCCGAAGCGGTCTGCCCGAGGAAACCACGGCGGTCGAGGAGCTGCATACCAGCAAAGGAAAGCGACCGGTTCATCGAACGACTCATCCTCGACGCGTCTTTAGGGAAGAAACAAAAACTCGTTGGTGTTGAGCAGCACGCGGCAGAGCATCGCGAGCCCATGCTCGTGGACCACACCTTCCGCGGCCGCCTGCTCTTCCTCGTCGGGGAGCCGGGTGAGAGCAACTTCAAATGCCCGCCGCACCAGCTGCTCGCTCCGATCGTGATTCCCTTCACTATCACTCTCTGCGGTCACCGCCGCCACATCGGCCGTCACACGATCGGCAAAGGCATGCGCTTCGTCGATGGTGAAGGGACTGTTGAAAAGATTGAGTGCCTGAATGGGCGTCGTCGACCGGCGTCGGCGTGCGAGGGTCTGCCCTGCATCCGGGCAGTCAAACGCCCCAAACACGCTCTCTTTCTCCATGCGAATCTTGTGCGCATAGATCATCCGACGACGCCCCTCCGGCCCAAACGTTTCGATGGGCGGGAAGCCTGAGAGGCCTCCGCGGCTGCCAAACAGATCGAAGCCGCGACCGCCCATCTCGAGGTTCAGTCGCCCGCTGACCGCAAGCATGCTGTCGCGAATCGCCTCGGCCTCAAGCCGCCGTGGTGGAAATCGCCAGAGCAGACGGCAGTCCGCATCACTCGCCACAGCCGCCTGCGACACGGGCTCACTCGCCTGGCGATAGGTGGCGGAAAGCACGATCTCGCGGTGGAGACGTTTGAGCGACCATCCGTCCGCGACAAACCAGTCCGCCAACCAGTCGAGCAACTCGGGATGGCTTGGGAGCGTGCCGTTGCGGCCGAAGTCACTCGCCGACTCCACAAGCCCCGTGCCAAAGTGCCACTGCCAGATCCGATTCACGATCACGCGCGACGTGAGCGGATGAGCTGGATGCGTGATCCAATCGGCGAGCGCCAGCCGTCGCGTCTGCTCACTTGCGTTGCTGCTGAGTGCCACGGGCGTGAGCTGCTGATCAAACGCCGAGAGGCTGCGAGGGAGCAGTTCCTCTCCTGGCTGCTCCGGGTCGCCCCGGTGGAGCAGCCGCACGACATCCGGCTCGTGGAAGCTGCCGGCGAACACCATTGTCCTCGCCGTTTCTGCGTTGATCTGCTGCGTGAGACGCTGCTTTTCCGCTTCAAGCTCCGCTACCCGCGGCGGAGGCTCGGCGGGAGCTTCGTTCCCCTTCGCCGCCTCTTCGATCGCCGCAAGTTCCTTCGCGAGGGCCTCCACACGCGGTGTCAACTCCTGCACGCGCTCGCGGGCTTCCTCGGCGGCGGGCGAGAAGAAGGGCCGCTCCTCATAGCGGACCCCACTGAGAAATGCCTGCAGCGTGTAGTAGTCACGCTGCGAGACTGGATCGAACTTATGGTCATGGCAACGGGCACAGCCCACCGAGAGTCCGAGAAAGGTGTCGGACACGTTGATGATGATGTCCGAGAGCGCCTCCTGGCGAGCCAGCCGCTTTGAGGCGTCGTCTGCGCCGATCTGCCCAGGCAAGAGCACCGCCGCCGTCACCAAAAACCCTGTCGCCTCATCCAAACCGTAGGCATCACCGACCAACTGCTCACGCACGAACCGGTCATAGGAGAGGTCTGCATTCAGGGCCGCGATCACCCAGTCACGATAGGGCCAGGCGTTCGCCCGCTCCGTGTTGACCTCATACCCGTGCGTGTCCGCATACCGCACCGTATCGAGCCAATGCTGGGCATACCGCTCCCCATACCTCGGCGACGCGAGCAAGCGATCCACCACGCGTTCGTGCGCTCCGTCTGCAGCATCCGCCACAAACGCCTGCACCTCTTCGATCGTGGGCGGGAGTCCGGTGAGATCCAGGGTCACCCGGCGGATCCAGGTGCGGCGATCCGCTTCTGGTGATGGAGACAGACCGCTGGCTTCCAACCGTGCGAGAATGAAGGCGTCGATCGGTCCACGTGGCCAATCGCTCTCGCTCACCACAGGCACCGCGGGCCGGCTCACACGACGAAACGCCCAGTGGTCGCGGCGATCCACAAGCGTCGCGGTATCAACCCCGTCAGGCCAGTCGGCGCCTGCAGCAACCCAGGCCGTGAGAAGCGCGCGCTCCGCGTCATTCAGCGACGGCACCTCAGCCTCGAGCGGAGGCATCTCAAAACCTGGCTCGTCACCGCGTGCGAACCGCACCAGCGGGCTCGCCATCGGCTCACCCGGCACGATCGCTGGCCCATGCCCATCGCCACCTCGGAAGGCTTCGCTCTTAATATCCAGACGCAGGCCGCTCTCCGCCGCTTCGCCTGCGTGACAGGGATAGCAATGCTGCACCAAGAGGGGCTGAATATCCCTGACAAACTCGGGCGGTCCTTCTGCGGCAGCCACCATCGCGGTCCACGCGGCCAAAGAAGCGCCGACGCGCACGGTCAGCGTCGATGGCCAGCGATTTCGGCTGCGACTCGGCATCGCCCTGTTCACCCCAGCAGTCCAACACCGTGGCGGCTCATGCCACACTTCGCGGCACGCCTTCCCCACCGCCCCTGCACATTCAGCATACGTCAGGCGGTGTGCCGTCGCACGGAAGAGTACAGTAGAAGCAGTTCGGGAGGCCGCTTCATTCACGCCGTTCGTCGGAGGGTGCCCTGACATGTCATCCACGTCCAATAACGACTCGCTCTACGCACGCCTCGGCGGCGAAGCGGGAGTCTCCAAGCTGCTGATGGATTTCTACGGCCACGTGCTCGACGACAAGGAGCTGTTCAAGTTCTTTGAGAACGTGGAGATGGACAAGCTCGTCAATATGCAGAAAGAACTTTTTTCGTACTCGCTCGGCGGGCCCCACACCTATTCGGGTCGACCGCTGCGTGAGGTGCATGCTGGCCTCGGCATCACCCTGCACCACTTCCAGCGTTTCCGCGAGCACCTGCTCTCCACCCTTCAGGATGCCGGAGTCGACGCCGACGACATCCACGAAGTCGTCCACCGTGTCACCTCCATGCGAAAGGACATCGTGGGATGAGGTTTCCAATGTGCCGTGACCACCTGTTTCGCACCTCCTCTGAGGCGCATGTGCGCGTAGCAATCGCCACACTGCTGGCAGCCCTCGTGGCCTGTGGCATCGCCTCGGCGCGTGCCGCAGAGCCTGCCACGCACACCAACGTGGTGCTGATCATGGCCGACGACTTTGGCTACGAGTGCGTACGAGCCAACGGCGGCGAGTCGTACCACACGCCCCACCTCGACCGGCTCGCGGCCGAGGGCATCCGCTTCACGCGTTGCCACGTCCAGCCTCTGTGCACCCCGACACGGCTCGAGTTGATGACGGGTCTGTCGAACGTTCGCAACTACCACGACTTTGGCCTGCTGCCGGAGTCGCAACAGACCTTCGCCCACCTGTTTCGGGCCGCCGGCTACGCCACCGGCATCTGCGGCAAGTGGCAACTTGGCCATCGCCCGGGCCTTCCCGACCACTTTGGCTTCGACGAGGCCCTCCTCTGGCAGCACACGCGTCGCCCTCCGCGCTACGCCAATCCTGGCCTCGAGCGAAACGATGTGGAGGAAGACTACAGCCAAGGCGAGTATGGCCCAGACCTCATCAATGCGTTCGCCTGCGACTTTCTCTCGCGACATCGTGACGAGCCGTTCTTGCTCTACTACCCAATGATCCTCACGCACGACCCGTTTCAGCCCACGCCCAAGAGCCCCGACTGGGATCCGACGGCCGAAGGCGAAAAGGTCCTTCGCCACGAGCGGCACTTTGGCGAAATGGTCACCTACGCTGACGCCATGGTGGGCCGGCTGCTCGCCACGCTTGAGCGCGAGGGCCTCCGAGACAACACCCTCGTGATCTTCTTAGGCGACAACGGCACCCACCGCAGCATCACCAGCCGCTTTCAAGGAGAGGACTACGCCGGGGGCAAGGGGCAAACCACCGTGCGGGGCACACACGTGCCGCTGATCGCGAACTGGCCAGCAGTGATCAAAGAACCGCGGGTGTGCGACGACCTCATCAGCACCGTCGACTTTCTTCCCACGATCGCCGCCGCAGCTGGCATCGACTCGTTCGATCACACCGATGGCGTCAGCTTCCTACCGCAGCTGCACGGTGAGCGAGGCACCCCACGGCCATGGCTCTACTCGTGGTACTCACCCCGGATCCCCGCGAAAGGCCCTCGGCCTATTTCCGAGTCGGTATTTGATGGGCGGTTCAAGCGGTATCGCAGCGGGAAACTCTACGACTGTGTTACAGACCCCGATGAGAAGCAGCCTCTCGACGAGCGCGGGCTCGATGACGACACCGCGCGTGCGGTCGCTCAACTGGACCAGGCGCTCTCCTCCTTTGACGACAGCCGACCCGCCGCGCTTGGCCCACAGGGCCCATAAGCCTCGTCGCTTCTCGTCACACGACGACTTTCACCACGGACCTTCGATGCGAGCCCACTGCGCTGCCGCCCTCATCGCCGCCATCCTCGCCGCCGTGGTTTCTGGCGTGCTGGACGCCGGTGAACCGCGTTTCCGCATTCCCGAGCACGAAGCCGCCGCAGCGGCCCTCAACGAACTCTTCGAACTGCACCAACCGCACGCCTTCAGCGACTGCACGCTCTGGGATGCCTGGCTGCCACACGCCACGCTGTGGACAGGATCAGAACCGTGCCGCCGCTACCGCGAGTCGTTTCTCCGACGGCGGATCAGCGACGAAGGCTACGTGTCGATGCAGCAGCATCGTGGCATGGCCCACAGTGAGGGCTGGCCATTTCCGGCGTGGCAGCAGAGCACAGGTCGGGGGTTTCACTTCTCGACCGCCGGTGATGTGTGGGCCATCCAAAACTTCAAACTCGAACCACTGGCCAATACCGATGGCTGGCAGATTGAGGGCGCCACGGTGCTCGGCATCGATCCCACGCGTGGGTTGCAGCTGGAGGCGACCGCCGACACCGTGAGAATCACCACGCCAACGTTCTCGTGTGGCACGATCGTCGCGCCGTTTGCCACGATCGAGTGGGGGGCAGACGGTTTAGGGGAAGCGTCGTCACCACAGATCGAATGGAAACTCGAGGGGGAAGCGGATTGGCCTCTTGAGCGTGCTGCCGCCTTTCCTGCGCTCGCCGGCAGCGATGGCCTGCGATACGTCAACATCCCGCTCCACAAGCAGCCCGGCTACAACGGCCTGCTCACGCAGTACCGCCTTACGATCAACCATGCCAAAGGCAGCCGCATCGACCTGAAGTCGATCATCACCGCCATCGACACCCGGCATCCGATCACCGGCCCTTTGTTTGTACGGGGCTCGAGTGAGTTGTTCCTGTGGACCCGCGACATCGCCTTTCTGAAGGCCAACATCTCGCGGATGCGGCACGCGATCGACTACACGCTTGCAGAGTTCGACGTCGAGCGGCTGAAGCATGTACTCGTTCCCTGGATAGGACACGACGGACGCAGCGGCCTCGTGCCCGACGGCCGTGGGAGCACACAGCAGCGGTTTGGGCACGGCGTGGGGAACAACTACTGGGACCTGCTGCCCTTCGGTGGGCACGATGCGCTCGCCACGATCTACACCGCCGATGCCCTCCGCCGACTCGCCGAGATCGAGGCAGCCATCGCCGCACATCCAGAGTGGGAGATCCCTGCTCTTCCAGACCGCGCCGACAAACTTCGTACCCTCGCCGACGAAATGCGAGTGGATTTCCAGGATCGCTTCTGGGATCCCTCCAAGGGCCGCTTCGTCGGCTGGATCGATGTAACAGACACGGCGTATGACTATGGCTTTACCTTTGTAAACCTCGAAGCCATCGCGTACGGGATGGCCTCCAAGCCCCAGGCCGAGCAGATCCTCGCCTGGCTCGATGGAACGCGGATCATCGCCGGAGACACCTCCACTGGCAGCGACATTTACCACTGGCGGTTTGGACCTCGCGCAACCACCAAGCGGAATACCGAAACCTATACCTGGCCCTGGCATCGACCGCAGGACATTCCCTGGGGCAATCAGGTCCAGGACGGCGGCGCCGTGCTCGGCTTTAGCTACCACGACCTGATGGCACGCCTCGCAACCAAGGGCCCCGATGATGCGTGGGATCGGCTGCAGGAGATCCTCTCCTGGTTTGCTGAAGTGCAGGCGGAGGGCGGCTACCGCTCCTACTACGCCAAACCCGGCCGCGGCACACTCCAAGGAGGCGGCCCGCCAGGGGGCCTCGGCCTCGACCGCGAGTTTATGGAGAGCGTGCTCGTGCCGCAGGTGATGCTCGACGGGTTCCTTGGCTTCGAGCCCACCGCCGACGGCTACACCCTCAGGCCCCGCCTACCTCGCGACTGGCCATCGCTCACAGTTCGCGGCATCCATCTGCATGGCGACGTGCTCGACATCACCGCCCACGCCGACGGCCGCGTCGACGTGACGTCCGTGCTTAGTCGGCAGGCTCCGTAACATCACCCGCATAGGCGGTGCGGACAAATTCGATCAGGTCGGCAAGGTCCTCAGGCGTGAGATCCTGCTCGAGCCCCTCAGGCATCAGCGATCTGTTCGACGACTGCAGGGCCTCGATCTCCTCGCGAAGCACGGTGTGCGCAACACCCCCGCTCGCCAGCAAGGTGATGCTGCTGGCGGTCTCGGCACCAAGCCGCCCGGCAAACTGCCGCCCATCGGTCGTCAGCAAGACGTAGTTGAGAAAACTGGCATCGACAGCCTCGCTCGGATCGATGATCGACGCAAAGATCGCTTCACGACTCTTGTTGGTGATGGACCCAAGCTGTGGCCCCACCGCATACCCTTCGTCGCCGAGCGTGTGACATGGGAGACAGAGCCGACGGAAGATCGGCTCACCTCGAGAAGGATCGCCAGCGAGTGCAAGCGCGCCGTGATACGTTTCTCGTGCGACCGCGCGGCTGCTGGCCGTGGTCGTCGTTTTTGCCAGGAGCATTTGCCAGGCCTCGCGCTCCTCTCCTTCGCTGGTCAGCCGCTGCCTGACCGAGGCGGACAGCTCCTGCGACGAGACGCTCCCTGCCTCCACCCGCTCACGAAGTGCCCGCGACCACTCACGACGTGTGGTGAGCACCTCGAGAATCTCTCCGCGAAGCTGAGGGCTGTGGGAAGACCAGCCCGCCAGGAGGATGTCTGCCACGTCCGGCTCACGTCGATTCGCCACGTGCTCAAGGATCGCGTGCTGCAACAGTATCGGCGACTGCGGCACCAGCAGCCGCGTGAGCAGCGCCCAATCCTCTCGTCGCCGCGTCTCCTCACGACCAAGCAGTGCGACGGCCTCTGACCGCAGTTCCACTGCTGCCTCGTCGTCGTCGGCAACTGCCCGCGCAGCCTCAATTGTCGCTGCGATCTGCCGGGAGGCCTCCGCCTCAAGATTCGCAATCGCCCCTTCCCGTTTGGCCAACTCATCAAGCACAGCCGCAAGGCTTGAGAAACGGTCGCGACAGGCCAAACGCACCACGCGACGATGTGTCTGTTCCGTGCCCATGGCAATCGCCTGCGACATGAGCGATGCCCGCAGCCCCTCAGGCTCCTGACCACGGTCCACCACCGCCTGCAGCACCGGCCACACGTTCTCCGGCGTGAGAGAAGTCATCGCCGCCGCGGCCACATACCCACGGCTCTCGGGATCGGCGAGCAGCCGTGCCAAGCCCTCGGCAGCAGCCTGCCCCTGATAGTCCCCCAGCGTCGACGCCACTTCCAACCGTACCGCTGGATCGTCGTCTTCCACACACGCCATCAGCCGCGCCAGATCGATCGGCGTCGTGGATGCCAGCCGCACTGCCTGCCGCCGCACCCCGGGATGTGGATCTGCGAGAGCGGCGTGCAGCGTTTCCGGAGCAAGACATCCCAATCCATCGAGCGTACACAAGGCGTGCAGCCGCGCGAGCGGCTGAGGACTGGCTGCCACGAGTCGCTCAAGGGGCTCGCGAAGCGCAGCCTGACCACTCCGCACGAGCCTTCGCTGGGCCATGTCACGCACAACGCCGTTGCTGCTTTCCAGCGACGCCACGAGCGCGAGGGGATCCTCCACTGGCACCTTCGGCACGTGAGGAGCACGCGCACCTTCCGGCATGATGCGGTAGATCCGACCTCGATCGCTCCCCGCACGATACCAGGGGCGGAGCTCGTCCTTACCATTCTGCGGCAGCCAGTCGGGGTGTTCGATCATGAAGCGGTACATGTCGACCACCCACAGGCCTCCCTCAGGCCCGGTTCGGACCATCACCGGGCGGCACCACGCATCGCTGCTGGCAAAAAAGTCGAGCGACTCGTCGGCCGCATCGCGGCGAGCCGAAAAGGTCACCCCGTCCGCCTCAAGGACGTTGTGCTGAACCAGGTTGTGGAAGGGTTCGCAGGTGAAGGCATGCTGCTGCTCTCCGCGAGGAAAGAGCCGGTCGTCTCGATAGACCATCGCTGAGCAGGCCGACGTGAAGCGGCCTGACTGCTCAAAACTGTGGTATCGCTTTTGCGGCGAACTCGCCGGGAAGACCGGCGGGTTGGCTGGCGTGACCACCTGCCACTTGGGGTCCGGGGGAGCGAAGTGTGGGTTGCGGCGGATGTGATGATCGGCCAGCACGTAATGCCAGAGGGGGTGGCTGTTCTGCACGCCAAACCAGTGGCCCCAGTCATCTCGGTTGCGCCCATACTGCGATGGACCGCTTTGGGGATCGATCTCGCCGGAATCGGGCCTGATGCGAAAGTCCCTGCTGCCCACCGCCACACGCGCACCCGTCCGATGGGAAAGGATCGTGCTGTCGCTTCCGTAGCCGGCATGATGGCTGCCACTCGCACAGTGCACCCAGTTGTCGAGGCCCCACCGCAAGCCGTTCACCCGCAGCTGCTGGTTGCCTTCTAAGAAGCCGCTGTAGAGCACCTGAGGCGGCTCCGCTCGCCCATCCCCATCTGCATCGTGGAGGAACACGATCTCCGGAGCCGCCGTGACCAACACGCCCTCTCCCCAGCTGAGAATCCCCGTGGGAAACCGCAGCCCTTCAGCAAACACCGTGGAGGTGTCGTACCTCCCATCGCCGTCAGCGTCTGTCAGCCGCCGCACCCGCCCCCCAGGCTGCCCCTTGCCATCGAGACCAAGCGGATAGTCCGCCATCTCTGCGACCCAGAGCGTTCCATCGGGGCCCCAGTCAATGGCGACGGGATCGCTCACCAGCGGCTCAGCTGCCACGAGTTCCACGGTAAAGCCCGTCCGCACATGGATCGTTTCGATGGCGTCGGCCGCATCCGTGGGCGCGGGATCGTCAGGCATGGTGGCCGCACCAACCTCACCTGCATCGACCGGGGTTACGCCCGCGGCGACAAAGTGGGTCTGCACCTCCTCCGGTGTGAGCTCGCGGTCATACAACGCCAGTTCTTCGATACCTCCCTGAAGGTTTGCAAAGTTGTCGCTGCGGCCTCCGAGAAACAGGTCACGACAGCCCTCCGGCACCACCGATGGCAACTCGGTGTCAATCTCAGGAATCGGATTTCCATTGAGGTACACGCGCACCTGCCTGCCATTCCGCACAAACACCACGTGTGCCCAACTCCCAGGCACGAGCTGCGTCGTGCCCGCCACAAGCTGGTTGTCCGTGTTGCCGGTAAACACAAACAGCTTTCCTCCGTGGGAATGCGTGCCCCCCATGCCGAGGTTGTCACCTGCAGCCCCATCGACGCCGTCGATCCCATGCGACAGGAGATAGGCTGTGACCGGTCGAGCCGTGGTGGGGAGGTCGTTGCGAAACCAAAACTCCACGCTGAAGACGTCGGTGAAGGTGCCACCAATCGCCACCCGTCCCCCGCGGCACTCGGTGACGTTGGCCGCAAGGGTGACACCTTCTTCGATCCGCGCTTCCAACGCAGGTTCGGTGGCATGTGTTTCCGGAACCGCCGTGATCCCGTCCGCAGCAGGACGGTGCTCGTGGAGTCGCCACGAGGCCCGCGGCATCGACGCCTGCACAGCCTGGGCATAGCGCTCGCGAGCCACGTCGTCGGTCGGCTTGGGTGACAGTCGCTGCACGCGCTTGGCCCGCGGAGGTGGTGTCATGCCACTTGCCGCATAGAGGCCGACCACCTCTGGCTCACGGAGCGCTCGTGGGAAAACCGCGATCTCATCGACCAGCCCATCAAAGGTTGCCGACACCCCCATGGCCTTCCCTATCAAGAGCGAACCCGTTGTGCTCGTGCCCACCGCGCTCCACGCGATTTCGGCCTCCACGGCCCCATCGAGATAGACCCGCACCTGCTCGGAGTCGTGCGTAAAAGTGAGGTGATGCCATCCCTCCACAGAGAGCGGCGTGCTGCCATACGCGGTGTGGCCCGCCACCTTGAGTTCCAGCACGCCTGCTCGGCCGCCCGCCGCCAGCCCAGCAATCGCCAGCGAAACTCCATCCAGTTGCAGCAACGCTCCTGTTTGATCCCGAGCGTCGCTCGCGAGCTTGTTCCAAAACCAGAGCGATACGGTCGCTGCGTCTGCAAGTCCGTCGACGTCGGCAGACAGGTGCCCACCAGCGAGATAGACCGCACGATTGCCGTACGGGTCGTTTGTGGCAAAGCCCTCGCCACGAGGCCCCGGAAGAAACAGGGCCACGCCTCCCTCATGTCGAGCAGACGGCCCATCAGCGTCATCCGCAATCCGACCGGCATCCATCTCTGACAGCCGCCAGTAGGCACGCGGCGCGAGTCCGCGGATGGCCTTCGCATAGGCCGACGGCGGATCGGTGAGCGGTTGACGCGGCTCGTCAGCGACGTCTTCCAGAAGCCCCAGCACCGCATCAACGATCGCGGGCTCTGCCGATTCCTCGAGCCCGGCGGTCCGGGCGGGCCACGTCGTGTAGCCACCGAGCCGGTGCTGCTCCGGTGGGGGGATGTAGCCTGCCGCCCCGTTGGCGAGCTCCAGATTCATCGTGGCGGTCAGCGGGCTCTGTCGTTTGAGCTTGAGCCCAGTGATGCCGTAGACCTCGCAGGGAATGGCGGTGATCCCAAACCCACCGATCCGCATCGCCTGCAGGACCACCTCTTCTTTCGGGTGCTCAGCAATCCAGGCTGCCTGCTGTGCGTAGACCTCGGGCTGGTTGCGCGGCGGCTGATCGCCGCGCTCGGCATTGAGCGTAGCGGCCCAAGCCAGCCGTTCTGGCGAGGGTATCCGGCGGCCGAGCGTGAGGCGGCGTTCGGCCGCGGCAAGAGTGAGATCGCTGCGGTGGGTGAGACCTCGCAAGGCCTCCTCGATGCGGCGAGCCACGTCGACTGCGTAGTCATGACGGCTCAGGCTCCGCTGCGGTTGGCCATAGTTCATCCAGTGCAGGTCACCGCTGGTCCCTTGCGACATGATCCCCACGAAGGAGCCATCGCCTGCCCGCCCGCGTCGCTGCTCAAGGAGATCCGCCACCTCACCAAAGTAGTCTGCTGAAAACCCTCCCCCACTTCCAAAGTAGTGCATCGAGAGATTGCCGAGCACGCACAGTGGAGCCTCTCCTTCTTCCTCCACCACACTCAGCACCGACAACCATGGGTCAATCGGACCCGCAGGGCTCGTATACGCGGGATTCTGATACCCCGGATGCATCATCGCCCGCACCGTTTGCTGGCCAAACGGATCGATGCCCATCGCATCGCTGCGGGTGATCCACCGCCGGCAGTTCGTCAGGTCCGCCGCCTCCACCACCACGTAACCCACCTTGGCGGGGCGGAGGTTTGAGGCTGCCTCCTCAATCGCCGCCGCCACCTGGGTGGTCACCAGCGACACGTAGGGCTCATCACGTCCACAGCCGAGGCACATCTCCATCGCCGATGGGGCCGTGTGCGTGTGGGTGGCGGCGATCAGGATTCGATTCGGCTGAATCGACGAGGCTGCTGCTGCCCGCTGCTTGATCGCATCACACACATCGCGGGGAAGCATGCACGAGTCCACAACCACCACGGCGAGCGTCTCGCGGCCGTCGGAGAGCACGAGGGCACGAGCGTGCAACGGATCGGCCACCTGGTCGCTGCTGTTTTGCAGGAAGCCCCCATTCATCAGAGCCGGCAGCGTGCGTGGAGAGATGTCCACGCGGGCCACGCCTGCGCGAATCGCCGACGGCCCGGGCAAGGCTTCAGCCGCATCGTCTGCCTCGGCCTTGGCCAGTAGCAACGCTAGGGCAACGAGCCACCACACCATCTTCGGCTTCATAGGGTTTCTCCACGGAGTCTCACCCAACAAAATACCCCCTCACGTCCCCGGTGAGGGACGTGAGGGGGCCGAAACCATTTTGGTTGAGAGCGAGCCGTGGAAACCGCCACAGAAGACTTCCGCCACGGAGGGTTAGAGCTCCGTTTTGTCGGCTTCAAGCTCGGCAGCAGTCGGCTTTCTCGATCGGCCGAGTTCACCCTCGAGTTCGATCTTCAACTCACCACCATCCGCAGCGACCGTCACCTGGAGGCCTGACGTCGAGGTGTCGCTGTAATGCTCTGGCACCAGAAACACGAGTTCCTCGCCGATCGTGGTGTTCACGATCACGGCGACAGGATGCGTGCCAGGCACGCAGCCATCTCCCGCTTCAAACGAGGTGAGGGTGAAGGTTCCGTCCGATTCACTGATATCACCAGTGGCGGCACGACTCCCGATCGGCTCAACACGCACGAAGCCCGCGTAGCCAGTGAGTGGCTCGCCATTCATATAGACGCGCCCCTTGGCAGGCACGACGGCGGGCCGGCCATCACCGCAGCCAGTCACCGTCAGAAGCAAACAACTCACAAGACCGATCGAGAGACCAGCCCGCACACGATTCCACACCATAAGAAACTCCACAAAGCTAAAAAAAGCTGACGAGGTGAAACAAACTCTCCAGACCTTTGAAAAAGGCCTTTAGGGAAACTGAACGAAAGCAGAGAACGCTTACTGTTCGCTCTTCACCTCTCCGGAGTTTCGCTGCCCAAGCAGACGGTAGATCCGCAGATCGATCTGATCCTGAATGAATCGCGTCGAGCCGTCACCGCTGGCGAACATGCCACCGCCTGGGTGGTAACTGCCAAACGCACCATTTGAGTTCGGGGACGCGGAGGCCCGCACGCCGGTGTTGTAAGGAGCGTTCAGCGGATTGTCGGTCGTCCGCAACGAGTCCACATGCCGACCGGCATTGGCCCATCGGTTGTAGTGGCCCGACTTATCGGTCTCCTTCACCTCGCCAAGCATCAGCACCTTCGTCAGGCCGTCGGTCACGTCTTCGAGCAGCATCGGATCACGGTAGAGGAACAGGCCGCTGTTGAGCCACTTGACGCTGCCGCTGATGCCGTAAGTGGGACCGTAGTGCCCGGCGACCAACGCATAGCAGTTCTGCGCCCACCGCTTGTTGTTTGTGGTGACCGTATCTGGGTCGATCGTGCTGGGGCAAATAAAGGTCTTCGGCCGTTGGCTGACAATGGCCTCAGGCACGCCAGCTGGCACACCACTGGGAGCGGTGCCACTTGCGAGAAGCGTATCAACTGCGGCCATGTAGGCATCAAAGAGTGCCGTTTCTTCCAGGTACGGCAGGACGTAGACAAAGCCACTCGTACCTGGACCGTTTGCTGGCTGACAGGCACCGTCGCAGCCTTCGCGGCCGGCGGGGAAGTTCCGCTTGGAACTCTCGTGATTGAGCATGCCGAGGGCCATCTGCTTGAGGTTGTTCATGCAGGAGGACCGGCGAGCCGCCTCACGGGCGCTCTGCACAGCAGGCAGGAGCAGGCCAACCAACACGCCGATAATGGCGATCACCACAAGGAGTTCAACGAGCGTAAAACCTCGAACAAAAGACCGCTTACCAGAGAGCGGCTGCGCCATGATGGAAACTCCAAAGACCGGGGTGACTGCCCCCCCGAGAAAAACAAAAAAAGGCCGTCACGTAGCGACGGGTTCAGCGCGCACAGCGCCGAGCCTCGAGATGTTAGAATTGCGTAAAAGTCGCGTCAACTCGCCGGTTGGGGGCGGTTGGCTCCGATTATTTCGCCGTCTGCAAAGCCGCCAGCCGCTCGGAGGCCTCTTTTTCAGCCTTTTCCATGACTTCGGTGATCGCCACCGGGCTTCCCCCGCGCCGGAGGCTCTCGTCAGCCGCTTCCATAAAGGCAAACAGTTCAATCGTTTCAGCCGGCTCGACCGGAGCGTCGCCGCCTACAAAAAACTCCGCGATCGCCACGACCAACGGACGGTACCCGTCGAAGGTGCCCGCCTCGACGATCCCTTTCTCGCCGAAGGCCGTGCCGCCGTAGCCGGCCTTGCCGGCGCGGATACCGCGGAAGGTGCCGATCCGGCCCCCCTCCCACACGCCCGTGACGAGTTCGAAGTCGTCGCTCTGGGCCCGCGTCACCTGCTGGCACCCGGTGCCCATCATGGTGAAGAGCGCCTCGCAGCCATGGATGCCATACCAGGCGAGATCCATGTGCGTCGCCTCAAGCGAGCAGGGGGAGTAGGTGCTCGCCCCCAGCACCTTTCCCACGAGGCCACGACGAACTTCCTGCGTGGCCTCTCCAAACCGCAGGCCGGAGGCTGAAAAGACCGGCGTGTCATGCTGCTCGGCGAGCCGGTAGATCGCGATCGCATCGGCCAGCGAGGCCGCGAGGGGCTTGTCGATAAACACCCGCTTGCCAGCCGCGAAGACCGGGGCCGCCTGCTCCAGATGCACGCGGCCGTCGTTCGACTCCAGGAGTACCGCATCGACCTTAGTAAGCAGTTCGTCGATCGACCCCACAATCTCCACCCCCGCATCTTGCATGATCTTCGTGTACTCAGGCACACGAGACACGCTCGACGCGATATCACGGCTTCCCTGCGGATAGGCCGCAACCACTCGGCATCCCGGCACATGGTCCGCCGAGTCGGTGTTGTTGAAGAGTTTCATGAACGCCGGGGCGTGGGAGGTGTCGAGGCCGATGATGCCCACGCGAACCGGCTCGTCGGCTGCCACGGCGGCCAGCGGCATCACCACAACCGCAAGCCCCACCACGGCCGCACACACCACGCCACCAAAACGCATGCCTGCTCGCCCCACCTGAAACCGCGTAGCCATATCTCTCTTCCTTCCCTTCGATAAAGCGAGGCTCAGCCCCGGATGTTCCAGCCGTCGCGATACTCACGTCCCCAGAGTGCCTCCGCCTCGGCGTTGCCGACGATGCGACCGTCTTCGGGACGCGTCGTGAGGCTCCCGCTCGTGCGGTAGGCGATGTTGCCGAGATGGCAAAGCAGCGTGCTGCGGTGCGCTTCGCTGATGTCGGCAGTCGGTGTGCCTCCGCTGCTCACACAGTCGAGGAAGTTGCCGATGTGGCTGCTGTCGCCTCCTGGCCCTTCGCCTTCTTCGATCACCTTCCCCTTGGGATCAGTGAGCCGCCAGCCTCCACCACTCGTGAGCACGAGGGAGGCTTCCGTTCCGATAAACCAGGCGCCAAAGCCCGTGTGGTCCATGCCGTCAGGCGTGCAGCTGAGCCCTTCCCAGGTGATCATCTTGCCGCCCGGGAAGGTGTAGGCCACGTTCATCGTGTCGGGCGTTTCCTGATCGTCCTGAAAATAGAAACGGCCGCCCGTCGCGGTCACCGTCAGCGGGAAGTCCACCGCCAATCCCCAGCGGGCAAGATCGAGGCCGTGGACCCCGTTGTTGCCGAGTTCGCCGTTCCCCCAGTGCCAGTGCCAGTGCCAGTTGTAGTGCACGACATTGCTCTTGAAGGGCCGATCGGGAGCAGGGCCCTGCCAGAGCGTCCAGTCGAGCCAGTCAGGCGGCGCGGACGGCTGCACCGAGCCAATCGAACCACGGCGGGCCGCGTACCAGTTGCGACAGAAGCGAACCTCCCCAAGCGTGCCATCGAGCACCTTGCCGATCCCTTCCTGAATCGCCGGCCAGCTCCGTCGCTGCGTGCCCATTGTCACCACGCGGCCGTGCTCGCGAGCCGCGGCCACTGCCAACTCACCTTCTTCGGCCGTGTGGCTGCACGGCTTCTCCACATAGACATGCTTGCCGGCCCGGCAGCCAAGGATCGTGGCGGGGGCGTGCCAGTGATTGGGAGCAGCGACCGCCAGCACATCCACGGTTGCATCGTCGAGCACGCGGCGGATGTCGCCTTCGACCTTGGGCGCTCGCCCACCGTCCTTCCCCATCGACTCCGCCAGCGGCCCGGCGACACGGTGATCAACGTCGCAGAGCGTGACCACCTCGGCCCGCGAATCCGCCGCAAAGCCGCGAGCGAGCGCCGCCCCGCGACCATTGACACCCATGATCGCCACGCGAATCCGTTCGTTGGGCCCAGCAGCCGCACCCGCCGCCGGCGCCTCCGCAGCCAGCCCGCGGGCGGCCATACCTGCCGCCCCAATCGCAGCCGCCTCGATCAACGCCCGTCGCGAAAGCCGCGGCTCGTGAGCGCGTGCTTCCTGGCCAAAGACTTCGAAACTGCCGCCTGACTCCTGGCTTGGCATCACCTATCTCCCCTGTCTGTTTGCACATTTCCCCCAGACGCCACAACGCCGATCCAACCGGGTCGTCGACGCGAGCACTCTACTCCCGCGACAGGGCGGCTCTCAAACGGCCGCCGGCAGGCAAATCGGCCACCCGCCGGTCCCGATCGGTAGCTGGGCTGGCCGGGAGGGCCTGCCTATAGTGGTAGATTGAGAAGAACTCGCTTTCTTTCGCATCGAGGACACCGTGAAAACTCGCATGGCACTCGCAATGGGCATTTGTGGATTCGTGGTGATCGCGGGCATGGCGTGGGCTGGGATGGCCCGCGCCGACTACGAGTCGGCCCCCTACACCGTGCTCGAATCGGATGACAACATCGAGATCCGCGAGTATCCAGACCTGGTGGTGGCCTCCACGAAAACCGCGATCGAGGCCCGGGGGAACGACGGCAGTTTCATGCGGCTCTTCCGCTACATCAGCGGCAACAACGAGTCGTCGCAGAAGATCGCCATGACCACGCCGGTGTTTATGGAAGAGGGCGACACCGAAACGATGGACTTCGTGATGCCCAAGGACGTGGCAGACGCGGGGGCTCCGGCACCGGCATCCCCCGATGTCTCGATCCGCACCCGCAAGGGTGGGCGGTTTGTGGTGATTCGGTTTTCTGGCGTGATGGACACCAAGAAGGCCGATCTCCACGAGGCGAAGGCCCGCGAATGGATCGCAGCGCGGGGCCTTGAGGCGGAAGAAACAGCCGAGCGTGCGGGGTACGATGCCCCGTATATCCCTGGATTCCTCAGGCGGAACGAGGT
>JAPOIM010000050.1 GCA_029978905.1 Planctomycetota bacterium | reverse complement strand
CAGCTTCTGCGGAGAGTGGTCTGGAGCTGGGCGAGGGGTCGCTTGAGATCTCGGGGATCGAACTTGGCGACAGCGGCATCTCGTCTGTGGCCTCCGGCGGCGACGACCTTGAGCTCGGCGGAGGAATCTCCGACGTGGACCTCGCCGGCGACGATCTCGTCGGCGTCGAACTCTCAGCCGACTCACTCGACGCCGAATCCGGATCGACAGACGAGCTCGACCTTGGCGGCGGTGGCGACGACTTTGACCTCGGCTCGCCTCTCGGCGACGACGAGAGCGCGTCGCAGGTCGTCGAACTCTCGTCCGAGTCTGGCGAAGGGAGTTTCTTCGGCGATGCCCTCGACGGGGCCGGGTCGAGTTTTGGTGACGAAAGCGGCGTGACGAGCTTTTCCAGTTCGCTGGCGGCAGCCGACATCATCACCGAGCCTGGCGTGCCGGAAATGCGGTTTACGGGGCTTCAGATCGCCGCCCTGATCTGCGTGAGCATGCTCATGCTCATCGGCGGATTCATGGCCTACGACCTCGTGCGGACGATCGGCAGCAGCGCCCCGGTGGGCAACCCGATCCTCGACGCACTCGCCGAAACCGTTGGCTGGCGATAAGCCTGCTCCGCCGGGCCGCGTCGGGCGCTATAATACGCGAGGGAGTTGAGCGACGGCGTTCGCCTCCCTCGTCCGCTCCCACGCCTCCCCGAGCATTGTATGGCCCGCCGGCTCGCCTCCCCTGACCAGCCCTTCTTCGTGCGAACGGTGCTGCGGTGCTACGAGTTTTTTGCCTCGTTGCAGTTCGCTGTGGTGCTGATCGCGCTTTTGGCAATCGTGCTTGGCGTGGGCACGTTCGTGGAGAGCGCCTATGGCACCGAGGCCGTGAAGTTTGGGGTGTGGAACACCTGGTGGTTCACCCTCCTTAATGCGCTGCTGGCGGTGAGCATTTTCTGCGCAGCGGCCATCCGCTATCCGTGGAAACGGCACCAGACTGGGTTTGTGATTACCCACATCGGGCTGCTGGTGCTCCTCGCGGGCTGTTTGATGTCGCAGCGTGGCGGCATCGATGCCCAGATCCCGCTGATCGAGGGCGACCTCGGACGCCTCGCCTATGAAGACTCGCACTCCTTCGTGCTGACCCTGACCGACGGGGAGAGCGATCCTGGTGCGACAGGCACGCCCCCCGGTGAAAAGCAGGAGACGATCGGCCCAATTCCGTTCCGGTCCGGCCCGTTCAACTGGAGCGAGTATCCCGGCGCCACCGCCGCGCCCGTCGCTGGGGCCAAACCTCCCGCCAAGCGGTCGCGGTTTCCTTGGGGGCTCGCAGCCCGCGACCAAGGCCTGCTGTACGACGACGGCAGCCTGCGGCTGGAAGTCCTCGACTTCTTTGCCGACTCCACAGCCGTGCTGGCCCCAAGCGTGAGCCTTCGCATCGGCAGCGACAGCTTTGGAGGCGGCAACGCTGCGGCCCCCCAAAGCATGTGGATCCCCGTGGAGTTGAGTTGGCAACCCAATCCTTTGGCTGGTGGAACACCTCGGCATCGGCAGACGGTTGGCGGGGGTACGGTCGTCTTCTGGAAGGCAGCCTCCCAGGCCGAAACCGAGGCGTTTCTGGCGAGCGGCCCAGATGCGAGCCTCGGCTTTGGCGAACAAGGTCAGCTGGTGCTGGCCGTTGATGATGTCGTGCATCGCGTGCTCGTCGACGAGGCGATTGCCAACGGCCGCCAAACAATCGAAGGCACCAACGTCAGTTTTGAACTCACCGATTTCGAACCCAGGCTCTCTGCCGTCCGCGGCCGCGTGTTCCGCGGTGACGACGACTCCGGGGAAGAAATGGTGATCGTGGCAGACATGCCCGAGGTCACAGTCCACGCCAAGCGGGCGGGCGTGTATGGCGTGCTCTGGCTCGAACCCGAGGTGGCCGATGCTGCGGCTCGCATGCAGGGGAAGGCCAAGAGCCGCATCGATGTGATCCAAGGCAGCGACCGAAAGCTCTACTACCGCTGCTGGCAGCCGCCCAAGTTGACCGCCGGCCCTTTGTCTCCTGACGGGAAGTCCGTCGAGGCGTTTTCGATGCCGATGGGCACGCTGGCCATGCAGGTCGAGCGATTCCTCCCCGCGGACGAACTGGAGGTGGTCACGCTCCCGCTGCCGTTCGACAAGGCGAAACCGCCATCCGCGAAGCGTCGCGCCGCCAAGGTGCGGATGACCGTGGATGGTGCGTCGGAAGAGTTCTGGATCGCAGGCATGCCGATTGAGCCTTCTCCCGAACCGCCGAACTCAACCGAACGCAAGACGATCAAGGGCCGCGGTCGCTCGGTCGCGGTCACCCTCGAACCAGACGCCGTCGACATTGGCTTCGATATCGCGCTGAACAACTTCGAACGACGACTCGATCCGGGGACGAGCCAGGCCAGCCACTTTTCCAGCATCGTGGAGTTTCGCGACGACGACGGAAAGCCGCTCGTGACGCAGCCCGTGACGATCACGATGAACGCGCCGATCGATTTTTCGGACCCCAAAACCGGCCACTCCTACCGGCTCTTCCAAGAAAGTTTCATGGGCCCGTGGCTCCCCGGCGATCCACTCTTTGAGCGGTTCGCAGCCCGGGCCACCGAAGCGAACGGCGGTCAACCGCCCGAGCGGCTCGAAGCGTCGGTCCTGACCGTGAACTACGACCCGGGCCGGGGAGTGAAGTACTTCGGGAGCCTCCTCATCGTGGCCGGCATCTTCACGATGTTCTACATGAAGGCCTACTTCTTCGCCTCCAAGCCGAAGGCCAGCCGCGCACGCGCCCAAACACCCTCCCGCCCAACAGAAGAACTTGTCACCGTCTAACCGCGAGCGAAGTCACGCAGCCATGAAGCCCACTCCGATGATGCTCTCCCGCCGTGCCCGACGCTGGCCGTGCGTCTCCCTCCTCGCTGGCCTTGTGCTCTCCACGCTTGTGCACGCCTTCCCAGCCTGCGCGGACGACAACACTGGCGATCCACTCGCTGCGTGGCGTGCAATCCCCGTTCTTGACGACGGGCGGATCATGCCGCTCGACACCTTTGCCCGCCGCCGCGTGGAAACCATCACCAACGCCCAGCGGCCTTCACTCGCGTCGCCTGAAAGCGAAGAGCCCCGTCGCTGGAACGCCGACGAGCTGCTCTTGGAATGGCTCGTGCGCCCGGAAGCGTGGGAAGATGTGCCCCTGTTGATCGCCGAACACGAAGAGCTGCGGGCTCTGCTTGACCTCCCGGTGTTTGCAGACGACGCAGAGGGAGGCCGCCGCCTCAAGCACGCCAGCCCATCGGACGTTGCCGAATCCTCGCCGCTGCGTGAACGGCTGGTCCAGCTCGACGAGCAGCGCCGACGAGCCGTCGCCGCAGGCGAAGAGTTTCGCCTCGAGGGCGTCGATGCCAAGGTGGATCAACTCTGGCGAGCCTATGTCACCTTCCGGCAGCTGACGTTTCGCAGCGACAGCGATGCCATTGGGCGGACGCGTTTCTCCGGCCTGTTCGAGGATCTCGTGCAGCGATGGCGGCCACTGAGGACCGCGATTGGGGAAGCCAACGCCGGGTCTGCCAGCGTGGGCGAAGCTGCAGATCCAGCCGACACCGAGGCCGCCGAAGCAGCCAGCGCGGCGTGCGACGCGGTCGATGCCGGCCTCCTCGCGGTGCTCGAGGGGATGGGAGAAAGTACGCGGTTTGCCACAGCGGACGTCTTGCCGGGAATACTCGATGCCTACCGAGCGGTCGTCGCGTTGCAGAGCACGGTGAGCTCCGGCGGGTACTCGGCGAGCCTTTCGCGACAGGTCCGGCAGTTCACGGAACGCACGCTGGTGCTGGGCGAGGCGCTGTTTGACAACGGTGGCTCACCCGCGGTGGTGCCGGCCCTGCATGCCGGCGCACTTGAGACCGAGCGGGATGCCGACGAAGACATGCCCCCGTGGCTCGCGCTCACGGTCGTGCTGGATGCTCCGTCAGCCTTACTCCCGGGCTATTCGGAAGCCGACCTCGCCGCTGCCCGCGAAGCGTTCGCCGACCTCCAGAAGGGCGTGGCAGAGGCCGCGACGACAAGCACCCCGGGCTCGCTCGCCGATGCTGGAGAGCGGCTCAGCGCGTCGCTGCGACGGATCGGAGAGTCGGTCGAACCGGCTCGCGAGAGCCTCCCCGTTGACCGGCTCGACGCCGACCTGCTCGCTTGGACCGCCTACCCGCCCGCAGGGAGCACCCGGCGGGAGGTGGCCTACAACACCACCGATCCGTTTCGCAACTCGTGGGTGCTGAGCTTGGCCGCGATGGCCGGCTTTGCACTGGCCTTCGGTCGCGTGCGAGGGCTGTTGTTTTGGGGCGGGGTCGCGCTGTTGATCGGTGAACTTGTCTGGACGGCATGGGCTTTTGCACAGCGGATCGCCATCACCGGCTGGGCACCTGTCACCAACATGTACGAAACGGTGATCTACGTGCCGTTTTTCCTGTCGCTGCTCGGGCTGTGGTTTCTCCTGTCGCCCATCTGTGCGGCCGGGGTGGCCGCGGCCTGGAAGGCGACCGCCTTGCCGCCCCCCGCAGGCAAACTCCTGCCGGGAGAGCAGGGAGGGCCTGCCTTTGCCCAGTGGCTCCTGCTGCTGCCCCGCATCGCAGTGGCGGCCGGTGTCGTCTGGATCCTCACACTGGCACCCTACGCCGCCGGCGATCGGACCATCATCAATCTCTTGCCGCAAACCGACATCGACTCCTCGATCCCCAACCTCAACAACCTCGTCGTGTGGATTGTGGGACTGGCGGTGTTGATCCCGACTGTCTGGTTTCTGCCACGCGTGGTTCTGTCGTCGGTGGTCTCGGTGCTCACGGTGCCTGCCAGCTGGCAGCAAGGCGTGCTCAGCCAACGGCTTTCTGAGGTGTACGCTCGCCGCTCATTTGGCCTCGTCGTGACCGCAGTCGCCTTCGCTGGCACGTTCATCGCCTGGTTCTTCCCCATTCCGGGCAAGCAGTTCAGCCCCCTGCAACCTGTGCTCCGCGACAACTTCTGGCTCACGATCCACGTACTCACCATCGTGTCGAGTTACGCGGCAGGTGCGCTCGCGTGGGGGCTTGGCTGCCTCTCGCTGGGCTACTACCTCTTGGGTCGCTACCGGGATGGCCGGACCGGCCGCAAGGCTCCGGAAGCCACCGTCGCGTTGGCTGGCTTCATCTACAAGGCGATGCAGGTGGCGGTCCTGCTCTTGGCGGCGGGCACGATCCTTGGCGGTCTCTGGGCCGATGTGTCGTGGGGGCGGTTCTGGGGCTGGGACCCGAAGGAGGTGTGGGCGCTGGTGTCGTTGCTGGCCTACCTGATCATTTTGCACGGCCGTTACATCGGCTGGATCGGCGATTTCGGCTTGGCAGCCGGAAGTGTGCTCGGGGCGGCCGTGATCGGCATGTCGTGGTATGGGGTCAACTTCCTCCTGGGAGCGGGGCTCCATTCCTACGGGTTCGGGCAGGGTGGTCAGACGGAGTTCTTCTCGTTTCTGATCCTCAACCTGCTGCTCTTGGCAGCTGCTGGATGGCGACTGCGCGTGGAAACAGGTGGTGGAGCAGGAGACGCCGGCACCGATGCAGTCGCCGCGTCCTCCCATGCCTCGTGACGGACGCGGGCTCGGCATCGTCAGGCGGGGGTTCCTGGGTCACCGCCCTACGATCCGCTCGTCGCTCCACCCACGCGTGCTGCCGCGGGCGAGCGTCAGGCTCGTTTCATCCATCCTGAGGCGGATCGCACCGCCGTCGCAGGTGCAGACGACCTCCGCAGGCTGTCCGGCGGGCCCCGTCGCTGCGTAGGCCTCGCGGACCTCGCTCCAGCTGCTTCCTCCCGTGCCGCTGACGAGCACGACCTGCGGCCTCACCTCAGCCGCGAGTCGCGGCGGGAGGGAGGTGCGCGTCCCGTGGTGCGGCGCGATCATCGCATCACACCGCGGAACTCCACGCGCGAGCAACTCGTCAACCGCGGCCCCATCGAGGTCACCAGTCAACAGCAGTCGCTTCCCCAGTGCTTCCAGCAGCAACACGAGGCTGACCTCGTTGTCGTTGCCAGCAGATCGCGCCGCCGCCCGCGGGTGCAGCACCTGCAACGTGACGCCCTGGGCGAAGGCCAGCGTGTCCCCCGCAGCCGCCACCACCACCGGGATTCGCCGCAGCTTCGCCTCCTCCACCACGTTGACGGCCTCGGGTGAGTTGCTCTCCAGAAACGCGGCAGCCACCACGAGCTGCTTCACCGTAAAGCGTTCCATCAAGGCGGCCACGGCGTTGAAGTGGTCAGAGTCGGCATGTGAGATCGCGAGCATGTCGATCGTGCTCACCCCGGCATCCCGCAGCACCGCTTCCATCGCTCGGCGTGCTGCCGCCGGTGCCCCAAGCCTGCCGGCGTCGTACACGAGCACCTCACCCGTGGGCGGCCGCACGAGAATCCCCAGGCCATGCTGCATGGAGGCGACCGTGATCTCCACGGAGCCGCGTGACACGGGCAGCACCGCCCCGAGCCCCCACGCCGCGGCCCCAATCGCCAGCCACGCCAGACAGGGCAGACTCCATCGTCTCACCGACGTGAGCCCACACTCCTTCACACGCCACACGGTGACCACCACCGTCAGATACCATCCCACCAGCCACCACAGCGACGGCCCCGCGAGCCATCTGGAGCCCCACGGCACCGCCGCCGCGCGCTCCGCAGCAGCCTGGATCACCCCCAGCACGGCCGCACACCCCGCCGCGGGAAAGCCCGCGAGCCAGGGCGACACGAGGCCCACCAACAGTGCCACGAGCCCGCAGCCCATCGCCACCGCCACCAAGGGAGCAATCAGGGGATTGAGCAGGAGCGCCATCGGACTCAACACGTGGTACTGCCGGGCAACGAGCGGTGCCGTGACCGCCCAGACACACGCCCCCGCAAACACGCTCACCAGTACACCGCGTCCGATCGCCCGCAAACGTCGCTCGAGAGGAGGCCGACTTTGCTCAATCAGCCGCGCGATCGGATCGGCGCGTTCTGGGGCACTCGCCATTGCCTGCGCAATCAGGATCAGCACGGCGGTGGAGAGAAAGGAGAGCTGCGTGCCCGTACGAAACACCCCCATCGGCTCCCAGAGCACCACGAGGATCGCCACGGCGGCGAGTGAGTTCATCCCCACCGCGCGTCTCCCCAGCCACGCAGCCAGGCAGGCGAGCCACACGATCAGCGTGGCGCGCACAACGGGCACTTCGGCATGCACCAGCAGCATGTAACTGCCGGTCAGGCCCGCCACCGCGGCCAGAGCCACTCCGCGTCCCACGGGCAGCGAGCGAAACAGGCGGAAGAGGGCCCAGGCCAGAATCCCCACGTGCAGCCCTGAGATGGCAAGGATGTGGATCGTGCCCGTCAGCAGAAAAGGTTCGGTCTGCTCGTAGGGAAGCATCTCCCGATTGCCGAGCAACAGGGCATCTGCCAGGGCCGCCATCGGCCGCGTCATGTGTGCCCAGAGCAGGCTCGATCCCTGCCGACGAAGACGCTCAAGCAGGGGGCCAGGGTGCCACCACGCAGGCTCCTTGAGCACTTCCACGCTTTCGGCCGACGAGCACCGAATCACCGAAAGACAGCGACGTGCCCGGGCGTCTTGCCTGAAGTCATACTCGCCCGGATTGGCTGCGGCGGCCGGACGCACGCCGCGACCGAAAACGCGCACCACTGCCCCCGGACTCACGGCCGGTGGTGGTCCATCCACCACCATCATTGCGGAGCCACCGGCACCCACCCAGCGAGTTCCCTCGCGGATCCGCGTCACCCGCAGCAGCATTTCCGTGGCTGGCCGCAGCGCTGCTCCGGTGAGTGGATCGCGCACCATGCCTGGGAGTGCTCGCGGGGCGGTGGTGATCGTCCCCTCGATCGCCAGCGGCACCGGCCGTTCCACCAGCCGCCAGGCGAGGTCCTTGGTAGGGAAGAGCCCATGCCACGCCAATCCCCAGGCGCCTCCGCTGAGGGCGACCAGAAGCCACAGCAGCCACGATGCCCCTTCCCATTGCTCGCGTCGGGCGAGCCAGCACCAGCCGCCAAGCGTGGCGGTCGAGACCAGCCACACCGCCACCACCGCGGCCGTGGTCGCCGGCAGCACCGCAACCGCAGCCACCGTGCCCAGCACGACGGCGATGGCCATTGGCAGCAGGGGAAGCCGACGCACAACCTCCACAAACTGCGCGGAGGGTGCGAGCGACGCGGCGGGAGCGGACGAGAGTGTTCCCATGACACCCTCACGTTACACGACAGCACCCCTCATGCGAGTGTTGGGCGTGCGTCTGCGACGGCTCAGCGACGACGCGCCTGCACGACGCGCGGAATACCCGCGTCGTCAGGCAATGTTGGCTGTCGCTCGAGGTGCTCCGCGGCGTCGAGGACCGCTTCCGAAGCAGCTGGCGG
Organism: Planctomycetota bacterium; assembly: GCA_029978905.1. Taxonomy (GTDB): domain Bacteria; phylum Planctomycetota; class Planctomycetia; order Pirellulales; family UBA1268; genus M30B53. The sequence goes on along the minus strand of JAPOIM010000050.1, from coordinate 22,601 downwards.
CCCAATCTCAGCCAGCAACCAGCCGCCGCCCACCAGGCGTTCGGTGGTCATTGCCACTAGCCGTTCCAGCGGCTCGACGCCACGCGGGCCTGCAATGAGGGCCCCACGCGGTTCGAAGTCGCGGACATCGCGCGGCAGCCCGGCAAACTCTTCTTCCCGAATGTACGGAGGGTTGCTGACCACGAGGTCGAAGACCTCACCCGGTGGGAGTGGGGACAGCAGATCCCCTTCGACGACCCGCACGCGGTCTGCCACGTGGTTTGCGTCGACGTTGCCCTGTGCCACCGCCACGGCCCCCGGCGAGATGTCGATGGCCGTGACCGTGGCGTGGGGCAGGTGCTTGGCAAGAGCCACCGCGATCGCGCCACTCCCCGTCCCCACATCCGCGATCCGGGGAGCGGCGAGATCACGACAGAGGTCGATGCCACGGACGACGAGCAGCTCCGTCTCGGGCCTCGGCACGAGCACGTCAGGCGTCACCCGAAATGGGATCGAGAAGAACTCTTTGCTCCCGGTCAGGTACGCCACCGGCTCTCCCTGACCACGGCGTTTGACGAGTTCACGAAACGTGCCCCGCGGCTCCTCCGCGACCACTTCGCCAAAGCGGGTGTAGAGCTCAATCCGCTGACAGTCGAGCACCCAGGCGAGCAGCACCTCAGCTTCCAACCGCGGCGAGTCGGAGCCCCGACCACGAAGCCAGCCGGTGGTCCACTCCAGCAACCGCCCAACCGTCCACGACTCGGACTGCTCGGCATTCGATGTGGACGCGGAGGTCATGGCTTGTGCGTGCGTTCACGCTCCCGGCTGCACTGATTTGCGGATCAGCGCCCGCTCATGTTCGATCAACGCATCGAGCACCAACGTCAAGCGGCCCGCAAGCACCTGATCGAGCGTGAAGCTTTGATTGATGCGATGGTCGGTGAGCCGGTTTTGCGGGAAGTTGTAGGTTCGGATCCGCTGCGAGCGGTCGCCCGACCCCACAAGGCTCTTCCGGGTCGACGCCCGCTTCTCATGCTCCGCCTGCCGCTGCTGTTCGTAGAGGCGGGTTTTCAGCACGCGCAGGGCCTTGGCCAGGTTCTTGTGCTGGCTCTTCTCGTCTTGGCACTGCACCACGATCCCGGTTTCCAAGTGCGTGAGCCGCACGGCAGACGCCGTCTTGTTGACGTGCTGGCCGCCAGGCCCGCTCGCACAAAACAGATCCTTCCGGTATTCGTCCGGGGAAATGTTGACTTCAACATCCTCCGGCTCTGGCATCACCGCCACGGTGGCCGCCGAGGTGTGGATCCGTCCTTTGGTTTCCGTGTCGGGCACCCGCTGCACGCGATGCCCCCCACTCTCAAACTCAAGACGGCGGAACACATCCTCGCCAGACACACCGAGCACGATCTCTTTAAAGCCCCCGAGTTCAGTCGGGCTCGCGTCAAGGAGTTCGATCGTCCAGCCTTCAGCAACCGCTGCGCGACGATACATCTCGTAGAGATCACGGACAAAGAGCGCGGCTTCGTCTCCTCCAGTGCCGGCCCGCAGTTCCATGATGCAGCGTTTCCGGTCTGCATCTTCATCAGCGCCGAGCGTGTCGAGGAGCGTTTCCCACTGCTGCTCGCGGCGGGCCTCGAGGTCCTCGAGCTCGGCCTCAGCTAGGCTCCGCAACTCCTCATCGTCACCGGCGATGAGTTCGCGGTTTTCCTCGACCTGCCGTTCGAGATCGAGCAACGCCCGATAGCGAGACACCACGCGGGCAAGCACACCATGCTCACGGGCAACCGCAGCCATTCGCTGCGGGTCGGCCTGGATCACTGGGTCTGCAAGATCCCGCTCTAGTGTCTCGAATCGAGCAAGCTTCTCATCGAGTTCATCGCGCATCGTTGCGGCACCGGCGATCTGCACGGCCCGTAGTGGTCACTGAAGAGCAGGGGAGTGCATCACGAGCCGGCGGGCGTCGTTGCGGCTTTTCCCTTTTTACGCGACAGGCTCGCATAACCTGCGCCAGCAAACTTGGTCTTGAACTTCTCGATCCGACCAGCGGTATCGACGAACTTCAGTTTGCCGGTGAAGAAGGGATGACACTGGTTGCAAATGTCGATCTTCAGTTCCGGCAGCGTGCTGCGAGTGGTGAAGGTGTTGCCACAGCCGCATCGAACGGTGGTGACAAGGTAGTTTGGGTGGATGCCGTCTTTCATGGATTCGCCTTATCTTGTTCGCGAAACACGCCGCGATCGGGAGCCCCATACAGTACTCATTCGTGGCCAGATCAGCAACGCTGGTCAATGAAACAGGGCCGAGACACTCGCCAGATTCACGGCGACGGGGTGTTCTCGGCCGCTGCCTCGGGCAAGCGACTGGCCATCAGGCGGCTGCCAAACCGCTGCGGCGACTCGTCCGCCTCCAACAGACTACGAGCCTTCTCCGGCTGATCGGACGCCGCATAGGCCATCGCCGCATTGATACGAGCAGCATCGGCCCAACGACCGTCTGGACTTTCCTCGAGCGTCATCCGGTCGAGAAAATCGATCGCGGCCTCATACTCGCCCTCCCCGAGGGTCACCACACCGAGAAAGTAAGTCGCATCTTCCTTCATTTGGCCCACAAGTTGCCGCAAGATGTCTGCCTGCTGAGGAGGCATCGTGGCGAGGAATCCGCGAATCTTCGCTTCGCTGGGGCGGGCTGCGAGGTAGGCGAACTTCGCGCCACCACGTCCGTCGAGTTCGCCCCTCAACTCGCGGACACGGGCTGTGAACAGAGGCCGAAACAGGCGTGGAGGCCCATCGCCGGCGGGCTCGGGGAGCTGGACGGAAAGGGGGGCCAACTCCCGAGCAAGCTCGGCCTGCAGCTGCGATTTCCGCTCACCCCGCATCCGCTCGCATTCCCAAGGGAAGGTCCACAGCCCAGCCACGAGGGCGTCCTCGCCGCGGGGCAACGCGTCGGCGGCGGCTTCCGCAAGGCCCGTCGGATCGACGGAGAGCGACATCGCGTTGGCCCCAACCAGCGACTTCTCCACCAGCAGCATCCGCCGCGAGAGGCTCGCCGGCGAGGCTGCGATCAGCACGCCCAAGCGGCCCACGTCTTCCGCTCGCACGGGATAACGACGCCCTTCGACGTCCATCGCCTGCAGAACGGTGGGGTCCTCGAAGGCCTGTCTGGCCGTGGCGATCCCTTCCCCACCGGGCCCGGGAATGGGCATGCCGTAGGCAGGGTCGAAGAGCCAAGCCTCGCCATTGAAGAGCACCGCAGGAATCCACGGCACCAAGGCCACCTGGCCCGAGTCGTCGGCCCCCGCTCGCGTGGCAAGCATCACGCCCTTGAGCCCTGCATGCCGCACCAACTCAAGAAAGATCCAACTCCGCTGGGCCGCGCTGGCTCGCCCAGAAAGCAGAATTTCCCCCTGCCGCAACCAGCGGTCCCCGGGATTGTCGGGCGTCGGCTGCATCGGAGGATCAGACACAAGAGCCAGCGACCGGACAGTCCAATCGAAGAGTTTGCGGGCGATCTCGAGGTCATCGACCGTCTCCTTTCGAATGCTGGCCGCCAGATCAGCCAGCCATCGCTGGTCCCGGAGAAACGTGGGGTCCTCGACCGCGTCAAAGATCGATCCGGCCAACGCCTCGGGAGGCAGGCCACTGCGGAGGGCCTCGGGCAGTTTCTCAATCAATGGATCCGCTTCCCAACCCACATCGGGGACGCCAGCATGGCTCCACTGATTGAGACGGTCGAAGACCTGCTCATAGGCAGCCGCCTCATCGAAGTCATCGAGCCGACGCAGCACACCGACCGCCCCGTCGAGCAACTGCTTTCGCACCTCGGCAGGCACAACCGCAACCGCCCGCACCGTCTCGGCAGGGCGAGATTTGGTAGCCGAAGGCGACTCCTGACAACCGACGACGGCCACCAACAACGTCGCCACCAGCACTGACCAAGCTCCCATCCAGCGGATCATGCGGTTTCTCCGGCTATTCGTGCCTCGTGGATGCGCAGCACACGCGTGAGCATCGCCTCGAACTGTTCCAGCGGCACCATGTTTGGCCCATCGCTTTGGGCGTGATCGGGATCGGGGTGCGTCTCAAAGAAAAACCCATCCACGCCGACGGCTGCGGCCGCCCTCGCGAGAGGCTCCACGAGCGTTCGGTCTCCCCCCGTTGAGCCCCCCAGGCTCGCCGGACGCTGCACGGAATGCGTGGCGTCGAAGATCACGGGAGTGCCGAGCGCCCGCATCGCCACCAGGCCCGTGAAGTCGTTGACAAGCCGACCGTAGCCAAAGAACGTCCCACGCTCGCAGAGCATGACATTCCGACAACCGGCCGTGACAAGTTTTGCCACCGCGTGCTGCATGTCTTCCGGGGCGAGGAACTGCCCCTTCTTCACATTCACCGCCTTGCCCGTCGCCGCCGCGGCGAGCAGGAGATCGGTCTGCCGACAGAGAAATGCCGGAATCTGCAGCACGTCGCAGACCTCGCCCGCGGCGGCTGCCTGCTCGGGGAGGTGCACATCCGTGGTGACGAGCACCCCGCATTCACGGCGAACTTTGGCGAGCACGTTGAGGCCTGCCTCGATCCCCAGCCCCCGGTAACTCGTGGCACTCGTGCGGTTGGCCTTATCAAAAGACGCCTTGAACACCAGCTGCACCGATTGGCGGCGAGCCACTTCGATCAGCGTCTCCGCCACCTGCATGCAGAGGGCTTCACTCTCGATGGCACACGGCCCGGCGATCACGAGCGGTCGCTGCCCAGGGCCACAACGGGCCGAGCCAATCTGAGCGGGGAGATTCGGGGTCACTCAGGGTCTCTCTTCTCTGAACGCTGAAACCACACACACGCCGACCACAGCGGCTTCTTGCGGGAGTTTCGGCCGCAGCGAGTCCAGCACTCCAGCACCGCCGGGCATCCTATCAAGATCACCCGCCAGGCGGCTTCAGCGCGCCGCATTTTGCAACACTTGACGCATTTTGCAGCGCGCATTTTGCAGCGCGCGGCCGCCTGCCCAGTTTCCGGCACACCCCAGCCAGGATCCCTGTCGATCGCAACAACCGTGTTTTCCTCGTTGAAAACGAGCCGCCGCCGCCGACCAACCGATTTCTGCGACCCGACCGTCTTTTTTGGCACGCGAGATGCACTTCTGTTCCATCGTGACGAATTCCGGCGTCACAAACCGAGTCCTACAAAGGTGGGGCCTCAGACTTCTTTTGAGTTCACGGTCGCCTTGCCCCTGACCCGTGAGCTCGTGACGGGACGTACCGTCGGGTCAGAGGCCCCACTTTTTTCTTTTTCTCGGCCGTCGCCAACGACCGTGCCGATGTCGGATGGCAGCCGATGACGACACTGCCATGCCAGTCGACTTCGCCCTCGTGCGGATGGGAACCGTGGGCGACCCTTGACGACATGGTGGCTTCTGACCTACTTTTGCAGGCTTGCAGTGGTTCGGTGATGCAGCACGTGTGCCCACAGCCACCGGCTGCTTGTGGCCGCCAGCGTAGCTTCAATTGGCAGAGCACCGCATTCGTAATGCGGGGGTTGCGGGTTCGACTCCCGCCGCTGGCTTTGTGTCTCCGGTTTCTTGCTCTGCCCACAACCTTGAGGGACTCCAGCTTCCATGGCTGTCAGCGACACGATCGACGTAACGGACATGATCACAGGTACGGGCCCGTTCGGACCGAGCGAGTTGCGGCAGCTCAGCGAGGCGCTGGCGTCCGGCGGTGAAGTCTTCCGGAATTTGAAGTTCGCCGTCCGAGATCTTGAGTCCACCGGTGACCGGAGCCCCGCTTCGACTGTCCGCCTGGGAGTGGGCCAGTATCTGCTCGGCCGATTCGCCGATGCGATCACCACGCTCAAATCTGCCGATGGCAGCGCCATGGCCCTCTACTACCTCGGGCGGTCCCAGGCTGCTTCTGAGGCCTACGACGATGCGATCACGTCGTTCCGCGGTGCTGGACGAGCGGGTTACGACAAGGCTGCCTGCGAAGCCGCTGCTGCCGCGTGTCTGCGTCAGTCCGGCAAACTTGAAGAGGCCCGTGCGGCGCTCGATGCCGTTGCTGGCGAAGCGGAGAAGTCCGCTGATTACTGGTGCCAACGGGGCCTGCTCTCAATCGCCTCCGGCGACGAGTTGACCGCCACGATCAGTGCCTTCGAACAGGCGATCGCGCTCGATCCGCTCCACTCAGAGACGCTATTTGAGCTGGGAGTTCTCAACGATCGCCTCGGCAACGACGACCAGGCTCGCGATTGCTACATGGGCTCGCTGAAACGCTACCCAGCCACCGTCGGTGCCCTGCTGAATCTCGGTCTTCTGCATGAAGATCGTGATGAGTTTGCCGACGCACAGCGGTGCTACAACCGGATCCTGCAGGCGTTTCCCAACCATCCCCGTGCGACGCTGTTCCTGAAGGACTCGTCTGCCTCCGGTGACCTGCAGTTCGACGAACAGCAGAAGCGTCAGCGTGACAAGCTTGAGCAGAAGATGGGGCTTCCCGTCAGCGACTTCGAACTCTCCGTCCGCAGCCGCAACTGCCTGCAGAAGATGGGCATTCACACCCTTGGAGATCTCGCTCGCACCACCGAGCAGGAGATTCTCGAGAGCAAGAATTTCGGCGAGACCAGCCTGACCGAAATCAAGGAGATGCTGGAGTCGCAGGGCCTGTCCCTCGGCCAGTTCGCCCCAGAACAGGCTGCAGGCGAGCCGATGCTCCCAGACCACGAGCCCTCGGCAGACGAGCAGGAGGTCTACTCCCTGCCAATCACCGATCTCGCGCTGTCCGTGCGAGCACGCAAGTGCACCACCAAACTTGGTATCACCACCATCGGTGAACTGGTTCGCCGCACGGCCGAAGATCTCATGGAGTGCAAGAACTTTGGTGTGACGAGCCTCAATGAGGTCCGCGAGAAGCTTGCCGAGCGGGGCCTGCGGCTGCGAGGCGAATAGCCCGCACCCCCCGAAAACAACGAGAAAACCACAAAAACACCCCTTCCGAGGGGTGTTTTTATTGAGTTTCGGCCCTTTTTTTGCTAGCGTCGAGGTGTCAGGGAGATCGGGCCAGGGGATGCAACTGCTGCGTTCAGGCCCAATCCACAGCAAGGCGACATGCAGCGTGATGCGGGTTGCCTGAAGGCCACGACAGGACACCCGTTGATGACAACAGCAAGCCTCCGCGAAAAGCCCGTACGCGATCTCGCCCGCCTCGCCAAGCAGCACGGAGTCACCGGCTGGCACGCGATGCGGAAGGATCAGTTGATCCGCGCCCTCGTGAAGAAGGCAAAGTCGAAGACCGTTGCTCCCGCTGCCACGCTCCGCCCGTCGGTCACGACGACCACGAAGGGCAAGCCGAAGGCAGCCACTAAGGCCGACCGGCTTTCGCCCACGTCGCGAAAGGTGGGTTCCACTGCCGCGAAACTCGGCCGTGTCGAGTCTAAGAAGCCGACATCGCGAGAGGCGGCGATCGCGCGCCGCATCAAAGACGCTCGCGACCGGCTCGCACGGGCAAAGAACCTCGCGTCCGCGCCCGAGCAGGGCAAGCCGGGCCGCGTGCGACGTGACCGGCTGGTGCTGATGGTGCGAGGCCCACACTGGATCCATGCGTTCTGGGAAGTCACGCCGCGGAGCATGGCTCGCGCGGAGGCCGCGCTTGGCCAGGAGTGGCATGCCGCTCAACCGGTGCTGCGCGTCTTGGAAATCGAGTCTGGCTCGCAGGCCTCCGCATCGGAGCGCGTCGTTCGCGAGATAGAGATCCACGGCGGCTTAAAGAACTGGTTTATCGACATTCGTGATCGGATCACCTGTCGAGCAGAGGTGGGCTACCGCACGCCGTCGGGTCGGTTTCACTCGCTCGCCCGTAGCAACATGGTCTCCACACCGTCGCCGTCGCAGGGGGACACGCTCGACGCCCATTGGGGAGAGATCGTGGAAAACTGCGACAAGATCTACTCGATGAGCGGTGGGTTCTCCCCGGAGAACAACAGCACCGAGCTCCAAGAACTGTTCGAGGAACGGCTCCGTCGGCCGCTTGGCCCTCCGGCTGCCCGCCGTGCAGGGAGCGCCGGTGCGGACGCCGAAGAGGGGCTTCCTCGTCGCAGCGACTTCCTGCTCGAAGTCGATGCGCAGGTCGTCGTGTTCGGCGTCACGAAGCCAGGCTCCTATGTCACGCTGCAGGGTGAGCCCGTGAAGGTCCAAGAAGACGGGACCTTCCGCGTGCGGCTCGACATGCCCGACAAGCGGCAGGTGTTGCCCATCGTGGCCAGCACCTCCGATGGCGTCGAAGAGCAGACGGTCGTGCTCGCCGTGGAGCGGAACACGAAAGTCATGGAGCCGTACAACCGCGACTCCGGAGACCTGTAGGGGGTCACAAACTTTTCCTCGCGCCCTTTCGCCAATGAACAGCGCGACGCGTATAATGACTCTGTTGGGTGCGAAGCCTTTCGGGCCCGACGCGATAAGTGTTCTGCCATGTCCGTGCTGTCGTCGCTCAATGCCGGTGAGCTCTTAGCGAAGCTCGTTGGGGGCCGATTTATGGACTCGGCCGCGTGTATAGCCTCGGCTTCGAACTCTTGCAGTTCGTCCGCGGATCACATGCCCCGAGACCCAAGGCTCCCTCTTCTTTATTGAACGAGCTCTCCGCAGATCGCGCCGCCACGGCATCACGTGGATCGCTTATCGCGTCGTGCCCGATCGGCCGAACGCTCATGCTTTTCTCAGCACTCGCCGCCGACTTAGCGACCGCTCGTCGCTCCCGCAGCAGACCTCCCGAGCAGCTGCGCCGGCAGCATGCGGTACGTGCGGCGGAAGGCCTCGTCAAAGTCGTCGCCACTGTCGAGCCGAGAGAACAGGCCGACGAGTCGGTTGCCCTCTCGATCGACGGTAGCGAGCAAGGCTGAGGCGATCGCGATTTGCTCCGAGGAGAGAGGCCCCTCCATGACGCGAGCGGCGTCGGCCGCGAGTGTGGTTTTGGCCAACACTTCGGCATCATTCCACACCTCGATCGCCGCCGCCTCCGGAGCGATGGTGCGGGCGAGGCTCCTGCCTGCCGCCTCTGCAAACCAGCCCGGCGCCCCACGGGCGCGAAGAGCCGCCGCGGTGAGTTCAGAGGCAAGCAGCAGCCTCTGATTCTCGACGTCTCCATCCACCGCCACCGCCGCGTAAACCACATCCCCCGACACATCCGCCTGCCCCATCAAGCCCCGAGGCCGTTCGCGGCCGACGACGTTCTGCCAAAAGTTTGAAAAGTCGTAGCCTCGGGCAAAGGCGAAGATCGCCACGCCTCCCTTCACGAGGGGCCCCTCAAGCCGCAGCTGGCGGCGCAGCCGTTCCTCCACGTCAGCAGCCGCATCGGCGGCCGCCGTGAGGCGTACCCCATCGAGATTGCCAACGACGCAGAGATCACCGCGGATATCGACCGCGCCTTCCTCATCGACAATCCCCTGTCGCCAGAGCACCGGCGCGGCGTCAAACCGCACCTTCCGAAGATCCTCATGAGAGAGGTTCCGCGAGCGTCCTTCGCTTGCGATGCGGGGGAGTGCGGCGGTGCCGTCGAGCAGGTCGAGTTTGCCCCCCTCGTCGATCCACTGACGAATGACTGCGATGGTGTCGTCTTCGAGCGGGGGGCGGCCTCGCGGCATCCGCTGCCCGTCGATGTCGACGCCGAGGAGTTTCCGCACAAGCAAGCTTTCTGCCCCCCGACCGGGCTCGATCACCCCCGACTCGGCAAGATCATTGAACGTATCCACACTGAAGCCCGCCGAGGGGTTTCCGCCGCCGTGGCAGCGTTGGCAGTGCTCCACCAGCACACCGGCAATTGCTGTGGAGAAGGGGACGTCATCGGGCCCAATCGGAGACGCCGCGGCAGGGGAGGGCGTGCCGCCATTTCCCTCCTCAGGCATCGTCGTGGCCGGCTGCACGCGGTCGAGCGGCACCGAGGGATCCGCGCCGTCAAACAGGGCCCCCGCGTTGATCCACGCGACGAGATTCTCAAAATCGGCCGCCGCCACCTGGCCGCCCCCACGGGGCATGTCGCCGGTGCGAATCACCTCAACCAACCGGCTATTTGGTCCATCTCCCGGCACGACCATCCCGCTAGCGGCGAGCGCCGCAAACGTCGGCATGCTGAAGTCGCCACGATTTCCCTGCACATGACACCGCCCACACGCGCCCACCAAAAGCGGGGCAATCTGACGAGCAAAACTCGGTCCTGTCGCCACGGGCACTGCGGGCATGGTCGGCGTGCTCCCCCTCGCGGGCTGCCGCCGGATGCGGTCGGCCCGCCGGCGAAGCAGGTCTTGGGCTTTCGGAAGCCCCTCCACCGTCACCGCGTCAAACTGCAGCTCGAACGCGATTTCCTGGCAGCGTTCCGCGATCTGCCGCAGTTGAGTCGCCTCCACCTCGCGGCCAAGGTCAGCGGCCTCTTCGAGCGCCCGTCCCGCGTCTGCAAGATGCTCTCCAGCCTCCCCGGCCCGACCGGCGTCGAGCGATTCGCGGGCTGCCTTGACCGCGTCCTCAGCTCGCCCGAGCGAGGCTGGGACCATTGGCTCGTCGGCAGCATGGCTCGCCTGCATTGCCCACACGCACCCAATCGTGCAGAAGCCGACCAGCACCAGCTGCCACCGAGAGACCACCGAGGTTTGCCGTGTCTTGAGTCGCACCACCGCACACTCCCAACTCATCGTTTGAATAGCCAAAACACCGCCACGACACCCCCTGACGCAAGAGCTGCGATCGCCAGACACGCATAGAGACCGAGTGCCTTTCGCGACCGCCGCCTCGGTGTGGCCCGCGTCCCCATCGTATGGCCGTCGTCGCGTGGTCCGGCTTCGATCTGTGGGAAGTTCACTTCGTCGAGGTTGGCCAGCGACGCCGCATCCCACACCCCCGCCTCGCTCACCGCGTCTGGCAACGCGCCCACCGCACGGGGCGTGTCGAGCTTTTTCAGTGACCGTTCAAACGATCGGCTCTCAAACACGCCACCTTCCGACGCACCGGCCTGCTGCGGCACGATGACCTTCGCCGCACAGCGAGGGCAGTCGATAGCGTCTCCCGCCCAGCGGGTCGGGACCTGCAGGCGTCGACGACAGTTGGTGCAGCGAAACACGACAGGCATCACACTCTCCAGCCGTGCCCCAAGGCTCGGGTTGCCTACGACTCACGCGACCGACGTCGCTCGTTCCGCCGATTCTGGCGACGCAGCTGCCGCTGATCGGCATCGAGCGAGAGCACTGCGAGGCTCGCCGAAACGATCGCCGACACCACCACAATTACCCAAGCCGCTCCCGCCGCGAGCGCCACAAACGCCCCCACGCGAGCAGCCACGCGATCTCCCACGGACGCCAGCAGTGCCGAAACACCGACGGTGACCGCGATCACGATCGGCAAGCCGACGACCCCGACGAGCGACTTCAGCAAAATTCGATGGAGATGACGATCCACACTGCACCACGAAAGACATCTGGACTGTGGAAGACTGCGATCCTCACTCGACACCCACCGAATCCACCATCGGGGGCATCAGGCGGGCACGAACCACATCCAAGCGTCGTGCCCAATCGTCGCGTGACGTCGTTGCCACCGCTCCCAAGGAGCCCGTCACAGTCCACCTGACATGGATTTTGCGACCACCAAACCGCTAGAGTCAAGGTGGCGGTGTTGCATTCCCTTTCGCGACAGGCGGTGGACTCTATGGCCTTTGCCTCACCACAGAACGGCTCAGGCATGGCCTTCACGAAGATGCTGCGCCTGCGGGGAAGGAGGGAGCGGTTTGCGATCGCCCTCGCGTGCGTGGTGGTGGCGGGGCTCGTGGCCGCCGGGCCCGCTCGCGCGGATCGCGTCCGGCTCGACGATGGCCGCGTGCTGACTGGCAGTTTTGCCAACGTCGCGGGCGTGAAAACAGACCCGTTTGCGGACCGTGAGCAGGCTGAGTCCACCCCGATTCTCGTCTGCGACGACGGCCTGACGCGAACCTTTGTGCCCCGACGACGGGTGGAAGCCGTGGAAGCGGCCCCCGAGCCCGCGATTGAGCGGATTGGCATCCCCCAGCGGGTGGCCACCGGCGGGCGACGCATGGCCCAGATCGGCGGGTTGCTGGAGGTGACGCCGTTTGACGAATGGGGACGGCGCATTTTCAGCGTCGCCACTCCAAATGGCCGCGAAGATGTGGTGCAGGGCATCACGGAGATCAACCCTCGCTACACGCGGGTGGAGGGGTTGATCACCGACACGCCCATCCAGATGGACACCCGGCTCGCAACCTCGTCGATCCCGCGGGAAACGCTCGCGCGAATCATCGAACAGTACCTCGATCGCGAAGACGCAAACCAGCGCCTCCGCCTGGTGCGGCTGCACCTGCAGGGCGAGCGGTTTGAGGACGCGCGGGCCGAACTCGACCAGGTGCTCACAGACTTCCCGGATCTCGACCACCTCGCCGACGAGCGAGCGCGACTCTCGCGCCTGGCCGCCGAAGCCGTGCTCCGCGAACTCACTCTTCGCGAAACCTCCGGCCAGCACCGGCTCTCGATGCAGCTCCTCGATTCGTTTCCGGCAGACGATGCCGATGCCGTCGTCCTCGAGCAGGTGCGAGAACGGCGAGATCGCTACCGAGATCGCATTGCTGCGGCCCGCAGCCTCTCCACCCGACTCCAGGCACTGGCTGCGGAGCTTGACGACTCCGCAGATCAGGAGGCGGCGATGGGCGTCATCAACGAGATCACGTCGCGGCTTTCTTTTGGCACCGTTGAGCGCTTTGCCACCTTCCAGCGGATGACCGACGGCGAGGAGATTCCTGCGGACCGGGCGATCGCAATGGCCATTAACGGCTGGCTCGGCGGCGCCTCGTTTGCTGACGACAACCTGAAACTCGCCCTCTCGGCAGTCCGCGTCCGCGACACGCTTCAGCTCTACCTCAACTCCACCTCGGACGTGGAACGCCAGCGGCTCTTCAATGAACTCGCCCAAGAAGAAGCCTTCGATGCGGAGACGGTCACGACGATTGCTCGCATGATGCCGCCGCCGAAAAACCCCGGGGACGCCATCGCCGAAGGGCTCTACGCCTTCGAGGTTTCACCGCTGGAGGGGGAACCGGCCACACGATGCCTCGTGCAGCTCCCGCCGGAATACGACCCCTTGCGGCCCTATCCCGTGGTGGTCAGTTTGCACGCAGCGTGGACGACCCCCGAGCAGCAGGTCGACTGGTGGTCTGGCATGCCCGGCCCCAAGAGCACGCGACTTGGCCAAGCCACGCGGCACGGCATGATCGTGATCGCCCCCGCCTGGAGCAGCGTCTCCAAGACAAACCACACCTTCGGGGCGCCAGAGCACGCAGCAGTGCTCGCCTCCCTGAGAGAAGCCTGTCGTCGCTTCTCGATCGACACCGACCGGGTGTTTCTCTCGGGGCACTCGATGGGAGCCGACGCTGCCTGGGACATCGCGCTTGCCCACCCAGACCTGTGGGCAGGCCTCGTGCTGATCGCCCCGGCTTCAGATCGGTACATCTCCCACTACTGGGAAAACGGACGCCAGGTCCCGATGTACGTCGTTGGTGGAGAACTCGACACCGGACGGCTCGACGCAAATGCGATGGACTTTGACCGGTACCTGCGACGCTCCTTCGACATGACCTACGTGGAGTATCTCGGCCGTGGGCACGAGAACTTCTCTGACGAGATCCTGCGGATCATGGACTGGATGGGCCGGAAACGCCGCGAGTTCTTCCCGAAGGAGTTCGAGACGGTGTCGATGCGGCCCTGGGACCGCTTCTTTTGGTGGACGGAGTTTGAAGGGCTCCCTCCGCGGACCATGCTCTTGCCAGCCCAATGGCCACCTGGCGTTAACTATCGCTCAGCAACGATCGAAGCCAAGCTCACCCCTGGCAACACGATCAACGTCCGCAGCGGTGCGGCAAGGACCGTTGTCTGGCTCTCTCCAGAACTGGTCGATTTCACAAAGCCACTGACCGTCTCCATCGACGGCCAGCGAAGCTTCCGTGGCGTGCCTCAGGCCGATCTTCAGACGCTCCTCGAAGACCTGCGGCTCCGCGTCGATCGTCAGCATCCGTTTTGGCAGGCAATCCAAGCTGGGATCGGCCAGTAGCCGCCCCCGCCAGCAGCACGCCCACCTACGGCTGCTCGACGGCTTCTTGAGGCGTGCGGTCAGCCACCGCGGGCTCGTCGGATGCCTCGGCAGCAGCGGGTTCGTCGGTTGCTTCTTCCTTCTCGCTCTCCGCCGCTGCCGGCTCCTCCGCATGCCGAGGCAGCGAAAGCCCAGTGATGTACCAGCCGTCGTCCACGGAGGTCATGCCAGCCCCGACCGTGCCGAGATACTTGCGAATCTCTTCGAAATCGGGGAGCGTGCTGCCGTCAATCTTTTGCTCCCGCACGGTGTCGTCGTTGCCGTCATCAAGCAGCAAGTTGATCGCCTGGCCCACCATGCTCTTCGACTTTGGCATCGATCCTTGCTTGATCGTCTCATAGGCGGTTCGGATCGTCTCTTCGACTCGCCCAAACGAACGCAAGGCCATCGGGTTGGGCATCACGCGATGGATCTCCTGCGTGATCCGCTGGTAATCGTCAGTGCCCGCAAGCCCGTCGCCTTCCTTGGCCGCCTTGAGCACGTGCTCCAGGAAGTCGCGGTGCGACGCGATCATCAGGAAGCCCTCGGCCACGGTCACCGACGAATGCGGCAGCAACCGCTCCTCACGCTCGCGAAGCCGCTGACGGTTCCGCGACCCGCGGCGGTCACGATCGTCGCGATCCCGATCCACCACAGGCGGTGCAAGGCCGGGGGTTTCGATTTCCAGCATGGGGATCTCGGTGGATCGATCGATCAACTCCCAAATCACGTTGCCTTCGAACTCCACTTCCTGCATGTCCGGGTCGGTCGACATGCTCTTGGCAACCGTGGCGGCCACGCGCTCGGGGTCGTCAGCTTCGATCGCGATCAAGAGCCGCTCGCTATCGACATCCACGGGAACGTTGGCGTGGGTGACGATCACCACGCCGCCACCCAAGGCCTTGATCAGGTCTTCTTCGACATCGATCTGCGGCCCATCGGGATCTTCCTTCAGGCTCGCGATCACGTCCTCAAACACGCCCTTTTCACCCACCATCTCGTCGACGAGCGTGTCGGCGGAGGCGAAGGCGTTTTGCATATCCCAACGCACGGCAACCCAACTGGACGCGTCGCGTGGCACCCAGTGGGGTGGCTCAACCGTTTCGGCATTTGGAAAACGCAGCATGCGGGCGGCGAGGTCGTAGCGTTCCTCACTCTCAGGCTCGCGTCCCTCCAGCGGCGGTGCGTAGACAAGCGTGTGGTGCCTGAACTCATAGATGCCGTCATCGAAGTGCACGAATCCACCGAGCGCCTGAATGGCATCGAAGCCTTGGCTCGCCAAGATGTCGAGGTAATCCGGGCCGTTCCTTGCCTCACGGGGCGGGTAGGTTTCCCTGCTCGCGAAGGCGTACTTGATAGGATCGATAAACCAGCGGATCGGATCGGCATCGTCTGGCACTTCCGCCGAGCAGCGCTCACGAATCGCCTCAAACGCAGGCACCGACGCCAGGCAGTCTTCACGACCCTCGGCCAGATAGGCGACCGTCTCGGCCACCACGCCAGCATGGTCGCCAACGATCAGGCACTCAGGGAGATGGGCAAACGCCACCGCACGCCGGATCGGCTCTGGGCCTTCTTCGTCGAGTGGCAACGCAAACACCACGACGTCAGGGGCCGCGTCATCCGCGGCGAGTTTCGTGGCACCGCGTTCTTCAAGCCGCTCGGCGATTTGCTTGACGAGCGCCTTGGTTTCGTCGGCATGGCCGGTCGTGTCGACGAGCACGAGCGTGGCCGCAGCGCCCGGAGCAGGCTCCACGAGGGCGAGCGTGATCTCGCCACCCGGAATCTTTTCGAGATCCTCGAGGGTCAGTCCGAGCTTCCCGAGCCTGTTTCGACTTCCTTCGCGAAGCTGGTTACCGAAACTCGTCACGAACGGTTCCAAAATCGGATCGTTGAGGAGTTCGCCATAGCTCGTGGCGCGAAAACTTTCCCGAAAGCCTGCTGGGTCGACGATGCTGATCCACCCGCGCGTCGTTGCGGGCAGAATTTTTTCACTGGCCGTAAAGCCCGCGCCCGATGCTATCGAGCCCGCGCCCACCAGCGCGATCGCGATCAGCGCACGGGTGCACGAGAAATGGCAATGAGGTGAGCGACGGAAAAGTGAGCGGCGTGGTGCGAACACAACTGACTCCTTCAGGTGATGGCCCCCGGTGAGGACGCGAAGGTCCTGGCGCACGTCATGCGCGGAGTACCGGTTGTATCGAGCAAGTCCACCCGGTTTCTCAACTCAAAACGCCGTGGATTGCCAGGATGCCCCTGAAGGGCCTTTGCCTGATCGCCACAAGCCTTCGCAGAACAGTGGTCGTAAGCTCTCGGCCAGGCCCTGCAGCCTTCGCTGCCTACCCACCCTGCCACGAGCGCGCGGCTCACATGACCGCGAGTGGGGCGGCTGCCAGGATGCGGACACCAACGAGCGTCACACACCAGACCGATAGCGCGGCCATAGCAAACGCCGTGTCTCCCGCGAGAAGCCGCCTGCCGACCGCCGTGTGCATTACAGCGGCAACCAGGACGACCGCAACGATGGCTGCCACGGCGAGCAACGCCTCTACTCCGCGCGTGGCGGGCACGAGTACCAGGGCGATCATCAGTGGCCACCCAGTCACCACCGCTGCCAAGAGCGACCGCTGCACCCTTCGCCACGTCGACCGCGTGCCTCCCTCTGCCCAGGCCACATGCAGCCAGCAGCCGGCCGATGCTCCGGCGGGCGACAGCAACACTTCAGGGAGGACAAAGCTCGCTGCCAGGAGCCCGCCGGCAAGGCCGTACAGCCCAACCCTTGGCTCACTGGCAAACAACCAACGCACCATGCCGATGAGCACCACCGCCATCATCAGCCGGAAATACCACCGCCGAAGCTCAGAGAAGCCCAGCGGCCCACCTCCTGAAGTGACTTCGCGAGCCAGCCACGCCGCGCGATCCACCTGCGCACTCGTCGCCAGAAGGGCCATTGCCAACACGGCCCAGGCCACCACGAAACGCAGCACCCCGGCGATTGGGCTCGACGGCCCCGGCCCATCGAAGGCCACGACCATCGCCAACACCGTGAGGGCGAGCGTGCCACTGACGGCATCGGCGGTGGAGCAGCCGAGCCGCCGACAGCCGGCAAGCACGACCACCGACACCGCAACGCCCGCCACACCAGCCCCGCAGGGGCCGACCGCGGCACCGCCCCCAAGGATCCCAAGCACCGCAAACCCCAGGCACGGCCAGACCGCTCGCTCCTGGCTCCACGCGAGCGTGATCCGACGATCCTGGCCCGGCCCGCCGATGCGCCCCGTGGCTCTGGGCACATGCCCCGTCGCGAGCACCGCCGCCAGCACACCGTTGGCCCACGCCAAGGGAAACACCACCTCGCTCGGCAGGTCGTACACCAGCAGGAGGGCCATCGCTGGCCCCACGGCCGACAGCCAGGAGGCGCCGCGACGCGCATCCGCCGTCGCGAGCGCCCCCATCAGCCGGAGGCCGTCTGCCCACGCCGCAACAGCCGGAGACGCGAGGTTCCGCCTGCCTTGAGCGTGGCCTTTCATCACGAAGCCGACTCCGCGGAGCGAGGGCGAACGCCCCCCTGCACCCGCAGGGGCAGACCGAGAATCCGCAAGAACCCTTCGGCATCCGTCTGGTCGTACGAGCCGCCCCCTTCCATCGAGGCGATCGCCTCGTCGTAGAGGCTGTTGTCGCTTTCGCGACTCGCGACGAGCATGTTGCCCTTGTAGAGGTTGAGCGTAATGGTGCCGCTCACCGGTCGCTGAGCCTCACGGATGAACGCGAGGAGAGCATCCATTTTGGCGGTGTACCAGAAGCCGTAGTACACGGCTTCGGCCACAATCGGGGAGATCGTGTCGCGGAGATGGACGAGATCCCTGTCGAGCGTGAGTTGCTCGACAAGACGATGCGCCTCGTAGAGCAGCGTCATGCCGGGAGCCTCATACACACCCCGGCTCTTCATCCCCACCAGACGATTCTCGACGATGTCGGTCCGCCCCACGCCATTTCGGCCACCGATCTCGTTGAGCTTCAGCACCAGCTCATGCGGCGCGAGCTTCTCACCGTTGACGGCGACGGGCACGCCCGACTCAAAGTCGATGGTGACCGATTCCGGCGTGTCCGGGGCCTCTTGAGGCGACACGGTCATCCCGAAGTCGACCACCGAGAAGCCATCGGTCGTCAGATCCTCAAGGCAACCGGCCTCATAGCTGGTGTGCAGGCAGTTCTCGTCTGACGAGTACGGCTTGCTCCGAGTTGCTTTGACGGGAATCTGCTTGGCGTCGCAAAACTCGAGCATCTCCGTTCGCCCAGGAAACCGCTCACGAAACTCGGCCATCCGCCAAGGGGCCAGCACCTTGATCGAAGGATCAATCGCTTCTGCAGCGAGCTGGAAGCGGCACTGGTCGTTCCCCTTCCCAGTCGCCCCATGGGCAAACACCGTCGCCCCTTCGCGATGGGCAATCTCCACGCAGACACGACTGATGAGGGGACGCGCGATCGAGGTGCCAAGGAGGTACGTGCCCTCATAGCGTGCCTGCCAGGCGAGCGTGGGAAACGCGAAGTCGCGGCAGAGCTCTTCACGAGCATCCACAATCATCGCCTTCTTCGCGCCACAGTTGGTGGCCTTCGCCAGGATGGCCTCGCGATCCTCGCAGGGCTGTCCGAGATCGACATACACCGCGATCACGTCGTAACCCTTCTCGATCAGCCAACCGAGAAGCACGGAGGTATCGAGCCCTCCCGAATACGCCAGCACACACGTCTGCTTCATAGAACCTTTTCCTGAAACTGGTCACCCTTAAGGAACTTCATGCACCAGGGCCATATTGTGCCCACCGGTGCCAAAACCGATACCCGCTACCAAGAGAATGCGGTCGCCAGAGGCCAGACGCCCCTCCGCAAGGCCCCAACTGCTCACCCGCTCCAGCAGCTGATTGATGTCGCGGGTGGCCACGTGCGCCAGCGGCGTGACACCCCAGTAAAGCGCCATCTGCCGCAGCGTCTGCTCGCTGTCGGAGAGGCCGACTGTCGGCACCGCCCCCCGCCGTTTCGATCTCGCGATCGCGGTCAGCCCCGACTTGCTGGCGACGACGAAGAGTTTTGCATCGAGGTCGCCTGCGATGCGGCTCGCCCCTTCGACGACCGCCTGCGTGATCGGATGCAGACCCTCCACGAGCCTTTCAGGGGAGGGCGGAAAGTCTGGCACCGTGGAGGCCAAACTGCCTTGCGTGGCCACGATCCTCCCCTCGACATACTTCCAGCGGTCAGAGAGATACTGCCGCTCGGTCGCCCGCGCGATCCGCCGCATCATCTCCACCACCAGCCGCGGATGCTCACCGATCGCCGTCTCACCGGAAAGCATGCAGGCATCGGCGCCATCCAGGATCGCGTTGGCCACGTCGGTGGTCTCAGCCCGCGTGGGCCGACGCGAGTGCTGCATGCTGTCGAGCATTTGCGTGGCCACGATCACGGGCTTCTGAAACTGCTGGCAGACGCGAATGATCCGCTTCTGCACCATCGGCATGCTGGCAACGTCGGTTTCCACCCCCAGGTCGCCGCGGGCCACCATCACGCCGCCGGCGGCCTCCACGATCCCTTCAAGATTCTCGACGGCCTCGCGTTTCTCAATCTTGGCGATGACGCGAGCACGCGAGCCTCGGGTGCGGAGGAGCTGCTCCAGGAGCGTCACTTCAACCGGGCTCCGCACGAAGGAGAGGCTGACAAAGTCGGCCCCTGCGGCGGCGGCCCATTCCGCATGCTGCCAGTCGGCCTGACTCATTGCCGGCACCGAGAGCTTCACGCCTGGAAGGTTCACACCCTGCCGGCTGCGAACCGGCCCACCCTGCACGACGCGGCAGCGGGCCTCATCCGTCCCTTTGGCTTCGACGATCAGCGACACTGTTCCGTCCGCGATCATCACCGAGTCGCCCACGGCAAGCTCGTCGACGAGCGGTGGATAGTTGGTCACAAACGCGTCAGGGCGATCGCTCACCTCACCTCGAACGAAGGTGAACTCCGCCCCTTCGGCGCACTCGACAAGCCCATCAGGCAGTTCACCAAGCCGGATCTTCGGGCCCGCCAAGTCGACCAGCACCGCCACCGGCCGCTGCAGCGCCGCCGAGATGGTGCGAATCCGCCCGAGTGTCTCTTCATGTTCGGGAATTGAACCGTGGGCCATGTTGAGGCGAAACACGTCCACCCCTGCTTCGACGAGCCCGCGGATCGCTTCTTCGCTGCGGCTGGCTGGCCCCATCGTGGCCACGATCTTGGTGCGGACAACGGCATCGATCTCCCGAGGCTTCGCCGAGTACGCGGCATCGGAACGGACGGGAGCGGGCATAAGGGGATGCCTCAGACAGAGGAAAAGGAAAGGTGGGAGGCGAACCGGCAGGACCCGTAGCGTATCCTGCAGGTGAAAAACCGGCGAGTGAGGTATGGCCCGCTGCCGGACGAGCCCATCGCCTGCTGCAGTTTCGGAGACCTCCCCATGGCCGCCGCATCGTTTTCCGGTCGCAGGATCATCGTGGCTGGCGGGACGGCGGGCTTTGGACTCGTGCTCGCCCGTCACCTGCATCGGGCGGGGGCCAACCTGCTCCTTGTCGGCCGCTCCTCCGATGGCGTGCGGCGGGCGCTTGCCTGCTTTGAAGGGGACCAGGCACGCGGGAATGCCCAGGCCACCGTACATGGCCTTACAGCCGATCTTGGGCGCCCTGGCGAAGGCGAACGCACGGCGGCCGAAGCCTCACGGCTGCTCGGTGGCGTCGACGACGTGTTTTTTTGCGTGGGGCGATCGGGCCGGGGCTCGATGCTTCACACCTCCACCGCAAGGCTGCAAGAGTTTGTGGACGCAAACCTCCTGGCCATGGTCGAACTCACCACGGCCGTGGCGGACGACGTTGCGACGGCCCGAGGAAGCCTGGTCTACCTCGGGAGCCTCGCTGGCAAACTCGCCAGTCCCTTTGTTGGGCCATACGCCGTGGGTAAGGCAGCGCTCGGTGCCTATACCGACGCGGTCCGCCTGGAGTTGGCCGCGCGCGGAGGCCACGTGCTCTTGGTCTCACCAGGACCAATCGGGCGTCGCCGTGACGACCCGGCCGTCGAACGTTCCGCCGATCGGTATGCCGCGGAGATTGCTGAGGCCGGCTTACCCCCCGAGGCCGCTGCTCCGGGCGGCACCCAAACGCTCACACCACTCGATCCAGATCTGCTGGCAGCCCGCGTGCTTGACGCCTGCCGTCGCCGATCGAACGAACTCGTGGTCCCGAGCAAGGCGGCCTTCATGGCGGGCGTGATCGACTTCTTCCCCAATGCCGGTCGGCGCCTGCTCTCCAGGTTCACTTCTCGCCCGTAGCCTCGCTCCCCCTGGGAACCGCAGGATGCCCTTCGACTCCTCTCTCGCCAAAGACATGTTTCGCGTCTCCCCTGGGACACCGTTCCGGCTGGCTGACCATGATCCCGGCTGGTCGGGGAACAACGCGATTCCCAAAGCAGAACGCAAGGCGTACGGCAACGACATCCTCAACACCAGCCGCCACGAACTCGCGGAAACCCAAGAACTGCTCTACGCGTCCGACACTTGGAGCGTGCTGGTGATCTTTCAGGCGATGGATGCCGCGGGCAAAGATGGCGCGATCAAGCATGTGATGAGTGGCGTCAATCCGCAGGGCGTGGAGGTGACGAGTTTCAAGCATCCGTCGGCCGAAGACCTCGACCACACCTTCCTCTGGCGGTGCACGAAGCGGCTTCCAGAACGGGGCCGGATCGGCATCTTCAACCGGTCCTACTACGAGGAAGTCCTGATCGTGCGGGTGCATCCCGAACTCTTCGCCGCCCAGCGGATCCCCGGCGTCACCCCGACGGCGAAAACCTGGCAGCAGCGGTTTGACGACATCAACGCTTTTGAAAAGCACCTCGCTCGCAACGGCACGGCGATTGTGAAGTTCTTTCTCAACGTGTCGCGGGATGAGCAGAAGAAGCGGTTTCTCGACCGGCTCAACGACCCGGAGAAACACTGGAAGTTCTCCGCCTCCGACGTGGCCGAGCGGGAACACTGGGATGCCTACATGGAGGCCTACGAGGAGGCGATTGCCGCCACCAGCACGAGCCATGCCCCCTGGTACGTGATTCCCGCCGATCACAAGTGGGTCAGCCGGGCAGCGGTCGCGGCCATTCTCTGCAGCACAATCCGCGATCTGGGGCTGGCGTGGCCGAAGGTAGACGACGCCAAACGGCAGGAGATCCACGACGCCCGCCGTCGGCTTGAAGCAGAATAGCCGCGACCTGCGGTGGGAAGCCGCAGGAGACTTTCCGTTAGGGCCACGCCATGGTGACGAAGACAAAGGGCCACCCGGCCACCATCTCGGCAGCCACGCCTGTCGTGGAGGCGAGCCGTGAACTGATCGAAGAGCGGCTCACCACGGTCCGTGAATGCCTGCGGAAGGCCCTGGCCAAGCCGAAACGCCGCCGGCAGCACATTCATGCCCTGCGTGTGGCCACGCGGCGAGCCACGGCGGCCATCGATCTCTTTCGCGACTGCCTGCCCA
>JAPOIM010000004.1 GCA_029978905.1 Planctomycetota bacterium | reverse complement strand
GCGTGGGAATATCCTTTCCCAGCGATGAGGCTTTTACCGCCGATGGGCCGAAGCGTCCGCGGTAGGCTTGAGGCTGTTTCGTTTACCCGGGGAGATCTCCATGGCCGCTACGTTTCCCAACAACGTCATGTATGGCACATACGCCCTTTGCTGGTTCGCGATGCTGGCAGGGCAGGTTGCCGCTGATGACGCACCGGTTGACCGTCCCCCCAATGTGGTGATCGTCTTCACCGACGACCAAGGCTACGGCGATGTGGGGGTGTTTGGTGCCGAAGGCTTTGAAACGCCAAACATCGACCGCATGGCGGCCGAGGGACGCATCTTCCGGCGTTGGTATGCCGCGCAGCCTGTGTGCAGCGCCTCGCGGACCGCCCTGCTCACCGGCTGCTATCCCAATCGACTTGGGATCCATGGAGCACTCGGCCCAGGCAGTCGGCATGGCATTCATGCGGACGAAACGACGATCGCTGAGGTGTGCCGCAGCCAAGGCTACGCGACCGCGATCTTCGGCAAGTGGCACCTTGGCGACCACGAGCGATTCCTGCCCACGAGCCACGGCTTCGACGAGTATTTCGGGATTCCCTACTCCAACGACATGTGGCCGCAGCATCCGCAGACCAAAGCCTTTCCACCGCTGCCACTCTTCGCAGGCACGAAGCGACTGCGGACGGTCGACGAGCGAGACCAGCGGATGATGACCACGTGGCTGACCGCCCGTGCCGTCGACTTCATCAACCGCAACCGCGACCAGCCCTTCTTCCTGTATGTGCCCCACCCGCAACCGCACGTGCCGCTCGCCGTCAGCGACCGCTTTGCCGGCAAGACCGAACGAGGCCTCTACGGCGACGTGATCTCCGAAATCGATTGGTCGGTCGGCGAGATCTTGAATGCGATCTCCACCAATGGCCTCGATGAGCAGACGCTGGTGATTTTCACGAGCGACAACGGTCCATGGCTCTCCTACGGCGAGCATGCCGGCTCCGCAGGGCATCTTCGCGAAGGCAAGGGCACCACGTGGGAAGGGGGTTTTCGGGAGCCATGTGTGATGCGTTGGCCAGGGAAGATCCCTGCCGGCACCACCTGCGACACGCCAGCGATGAACATCGACATCCTGCCAACCGTGGCTGAGCTGATCGGTGCCCCGCTGCCTGAGTTGCCGATCGACGGCGTGAGTGTGAGCCACCTGCTTCTTGGAGAGGAATCCGGCCGCTGCCCACACGAGGCTTTCTGGATCTACTACCAGCAGAACGAACTGCAGGCCGTGATCGCCGGCGACTACAAACTGATCCTTCCGCACCGCTACCGCACGCTCGATGGACGCGAAGGTGGCCAAGGTGGGCTGCCGGTCGACTACCGCCAGAAAGATTCAGGCACCGAACTCTACAACCTTGTCGACGATCCCAGCGAAGCCCACGATCTCGCGGCCACCATGCCCGACAAGGTGGAAGAAATGCTGGCACTCGCCGAGGCAGCCCGCACCGAACTCGGCGACAAGCTCACCAACCGCGCCGGCAGCGGCAGCCGCCAACCGGGTCGACTCACCGACGAAGAGCACGACGCGCTGATGAAAACGCACTGGCCAAACGGCCGACCTTAACCAAGCCGAGCGGAGGACCGGGGGTCGGCGAACGCTCGAGGAGCGTTTGAGGCCGCAGGCCTCGGCGACGAGACTTTTGCCGCCCCCGGGCTGCAGCGGACCACTGGTAACCAGCCGCTCGGGGAGAACCCAAGCCGATTCGCCAGCCGTCGAGTAGGCCCAGGGGCTTTCGCCCCCAGGCCTCTCACAGAACCGGACTTGTGGATCACACATCCGGCTCTTTGGGACTGTGTCTCACAGGTCAACCAGCAGCGTCTGACCAGAGGCCAGTGATGGGACGGGGTTGAGCGTTTTCCACGTCGTGACCAGCGAGACCAGACGCTCATGAAACCAAGCGTTCCGGTACGCAACTTCGACGGCATGGGTGTGGCTTGAAGCATCACCGCATGGACTACGGCGCCGCTCTAAGTTCCCGACTACCAATCGGCGGGTGTACCGCCGAGAGCGCGATCCATCGGGTGATCAACCTGCGGGTCAAAAGCAGCGCGACGTACTGGCTGCGCGAAAACGCCGAAGCGATCATTCGCTTGCGAGCATGGATTAAGGAAGGTAGAGCCGTAAGCCATTTCCAGAAAACGACTTACGCACCGCCCACACTGGCGTTACGAGACCCACAAAAAACCGGAATCCGCCCATGGTTGATGTTCGGGCGGACGATTAGTACGGTGAAGTTACTTCGTCGGGATCCCGATATTCCAACGACAGAAAAATATGCCCGATGCTGGCCGCCTTTTTGGCGACGTCGGTTACGAAACTTTTCACTTTGAAACTGGATTCAACGCGGCGAGCGATGGCTGTGCCTGGCCATCTGCATCCGAAGCCACCTAGCAAGAGAGGTGTTGCAATGCCACGATTTCCTCTTCTTCAAATTCAGCGGCAACTGCTTTGGTTTTTTTCGGTAGCAACATTGTTTGTCGCGCCGGTGTCTCGAGCGGCCCAAGTGTACTTCAACACGGATGGATTCGTTGCCGCGATTGATGGTCTGAGTGTTGCGGGCGACATCTATGATGTCACTTTTCACTACGATGTGAATGATGACGGGGACGGCTTCGACGACATATTTGGGGCTGGCGATCCCCCGAGCATCAAGACTCCGACCTTTTATTACGACAGAGAAGGTGCGAAAGTCGCAGCACAGGCGATAATCGATCTATTGTACATAAGTTATCCTTCTAGACATCAGACGGCTAATAACTATCTCATAGTTCCTACGCAGTACTCCAACTTATCGGCTGCAGCATTCTACTACGATGGGTGGCTTGTTGCTTCAGGTGCGTCTTTCGGTGAGCCGGAGTGGTGGGGAGACCATAAAAACAACCCCGAAACTATGATTGGCGAGCGCGGATGGGATATTCTTGGGTGGAATACTAATGATCCCGGTGTTCGAAATGCTGCCGTTGCAGAGTTTACGGCGGTCACGCCGGTACCCGAGCCAGCATCATTCATCGGGTGTGTTGGTTTGGCTTCCTGCGCGTTTTTATATCGCCGTTGGTTGTTACGGTGCGTGAGCGAAAGCGTGTAGGGCATGCAAGTGCGGCAACCTTTTTTCCGGCGCGACCGTCTTCCCTAACCGCAGCCGAAACGGCATCCGCGATCAGACTCCAGCAGCGGGCTCGGAAGTGGCATTCGTCTCGTTTCAAGCGGACACTGCCACGCTCGTTAGCGAAGAGGGACTTCCACCCTCCGACAGTCATCTATGCCCAACGCACCTCTCGCCCTTCAGGCTCCGCTCGTCCAGGAGGCCGGCTCATTCGGCCAGGGCTCTCCCCTCGCTCATAGGTTTGAAGGGCGGGCACGCGAGTTAGAGCGCGCCCTGCAGTGCGAAGATCCACTCGAGTGCTGCATTCATCATGGTTTCGCCCGCGCCCACTTCTGCGGGTGCCACCTGCGTGTCAGCCCCATAGCCCCCCTCGGCGGCACCTTCGATCGTGGGGAAGTACTGGTGGTAGCCGTTGCAGTAGCCGAAGAAGAAGAGCTCGTCGACGCGGGCCCGCTCTCGCAGCCGCATCGCGTGCTGGCAGAAGAACTCACCAGATCCGCCGACCAGAGCTATCGAGTTGTTAAGCACGGCCACGGTGATTCGCGGCCGGATCCCCTCGGCGTATTCCGCCACAAAGTTTGCCACGAGTTCTGGGAAGAAGGCGAGTGAGTACACGCCCACGATCAGCGGGTTTTTAAAGTCCACCCGCGAGGCAAAGTCAAACCGCTCCTCACGGACCTTCAGGGACGGCCGCTTCACCGGCTGCATCGCAAGCGACGAGGCGAGGTCTGCTGCCTCGCGACCGATCGCCGCCCCGTAGGCCGTATGGTCCTGGCCGCTCCGGTCGGTCGAGAGGTCGCCCGAAGCGCCTTGCATGAAGATCGCCGTCCCGCCGAGTTTCTCCTCAATGACGGTTCGCAGCGAGCCGATGTAGTCAGCCGAAAAGGTCATCGTCTCGTCGGGGATGCTGGTTGGGTGCGCCGTGAAGTTCACGAGCACCGCGAGGGGCTTGCCCGTCTCCACGCTATCGACTCGCAACACGCCAAGCCGACGATCCACCGGAATCGGCTCACGCTTCGAATGACGGTTGCGGTTGAAGCCGACCAGGTCTCGTGATCCCGCCCCCACGATCGCCGGTACGAGCTGGCTGTCTGCTTCGAGAATCACCTTGGCGATCTGTTCTTCAAGAAACATGGCATACCGCACCGCTGCGTCGTATCGTTCCTTCCCGCGGCCTGGCTCGTCGCAGAGCTCGACCACTGGTCCGTGGTGGGTGTGCGATCCGGCGATCAACGAGTGCTCAATCCCGGCCTTGGCCTTGATCGTCTCACGGATCCGCTGCAAGCCCGCTTCGGTCGGCGAACGGCCAAGGTCGAGCCCGACGATCGCAAGCTTCGTGTCACCGACCGCGAGCACCACCGCTTTCGCCAGCAGCGGGTCAGCTGTCCCGGTGGAAGGTGCCGCATGCCGTGAGCCGTAGCCCCACATCGGCACGGGCTCGGTCGGCGTGATCTCAATGGTCGCCGCCCCTGCTCGCAGCTCGGCAGCGAAGAGCGCCGGCCCGCTGACGACGAGCCCCAGAACCATCCCCACCACAACACCAAAACGACACACGCATCCGTTCATGCCTGCCACCAATACTCGCGAGGTTGTGTTTCCACCCGTACCCACGCGAGCATCGTACCGCAGGCTCAGGCAACCGCGGGGCCCGTGTCGACCGCGGGAGCCACGGCAGGGCGACGGCGACCGTTGAGCAACCACCCGAGCGGTGTAGGCCGCACGAAGAGTTGGTAGCTGATCAGGAGCAGGACGGTGGCGACCGTCACCTCAAACAACAGTTTCAGCAGCGGTGGCCAAGGCCATGGCCGGGCCCACGTTTGAATCGCCACGAGCACCGGAATGTGGGCGAGATACAGCCAATACGCCGAATCCGAGAGATACCGGATGGCCTGGTTCTCCGCGGGGAGCGCGGCCCGAAACAGACCGATCAAGCCAAACGACATTAGCCAAGCGAAGAGCACCTGCGGTAGGGCGGTGGCCACGGGGTTGCCCATCGTGACCAAGCCCGCAGGAAAGCAGACGACGACGGCCAGCAACAGCGACCACCACCACCGCCGCCCCACGCGCTGCTCCGGGTCGCCCACCAGAAAGAGCACCGCCCCGTAGCCAAAGAAGACGCTGTAGTAGGCCAGGATATGCGGCTGCGGAATCAGGGCCAGCGACGTGTCGGGGCCAAAGTTGGGCGTGAAGAGCCCCATGAAGAGCTGCGGCCCGAGTGTCAGCGGCACGAGCCACACAAGCGCCGCAGGCGAGACAACCAGCCACCGCGGTGGCAGCGGGAGCCGGACCGCGCCAGCAGCGCCTGCAAGGAGGGCGAACCCGACCATCAACCAGCACAGGTACCAGAGAAACCAGAGGTGATCGAAGACGCGGGCCACAAACAGGTTTTGTGGTTCACCCCACGGCGGCAGTGGCACCACAAACTGCTCCGAGGTCAGCCATGCGGTGTAGGCACGGCGGATCCCAGCGAGCCCAGCGAGGGCTGGTTCCACGGCTGCCGGTTCCGCGGCGGCGGCGGCGCTGCCAGGAGCCTCCGCACCGCCGTCGCTCCCCACCTCCGCGCCCGTCGCTGCCGCGAGCAACTCCCGCACCCGCCGCCGCCCCGCGTCCACTTTGGCCATGTCGGGGGTCGGCAGTCCGAGCACCCCGGCGAGCATCTTGGTGGTGGCGGGATCCACGTTCGTCGATCCGAGTGGCGTGCTCCCCATCGGTCCTTTCGGCAGCGGCTCGGCTCCACGGGCCAGCAAGAGTTCGACAACCTCTGCTTGCCCAAGGAAAGCCGCGGCGTGCATCGCCGTTCGGCCACCGTCATCTCGCGCATCCACGTCGGCACCGTGGTCAATTAGTTCCCTGGCCACGTCGACGTGGCCGAGCACGGCGGCGATGGTGAGCAGGGGAGACTGCGAGGCTGGATCAACGAGAGGTGGCCTCGGTCCTTCAGCCTCCTCTTCTTCGCCCAAGAGGCTTGCCAGGCCCATTGCGTCGCCTTGTGTCACCGCTTCGCTCACGGCGGTGATCCACGCGGCGTCTGCTGGGCCCGCGCCGGCCACGCGGTTTTGCCGCGCGACGGCCTCGCGGCTCCAAACCGCCACCCACTCTGTCGCCGGCAGCAGCGTCACCAGCCCTAGCATGCACGGCACAAAGACGCGGACCCATCGTTGCCACAGCATCGATGCGGCTCCTCGCTTTTGCCACAGCATGGCCGTAAAGAAGCCGCTCATCACAAAGAATAGCGGCATGCGAAACCCATGGATCACCGCCACGAGCAAGCCCACCGCTGGCGTCTTTTGCGTGTCTTGCACGATCCAGGGGAAGGGCATGAAGGCCATCGCCCCGTGCAGCACAAGCCCCAAGAGCATCGCAAACGCCCGCAACGCATCGAGATCGTGGCGGCGGTCGCTGCCCGATACCGCCGGCGTTGTCGAGGAGACGCGATGCACCGAAGAGAGCCCTGGGGAACATGAGCGATTGGAAAACGCTCTTGCTGGCGCCATCCTGACAGTCTCCTGCGAAATCAGAAACAGCATGTGTCAGGACCACGCAGGCTGCGGCGTTTGTATCCTGGGAGACGTTCGCAAGGGGCGGGCGATCAGGGGTGTGAGCCACCGCGATCGCGGCTCGCCTCAGCAACACCATTCATGGAGACCGTGTGATGCGACCACACCCACGCTGCCTCGCAGCAGCCCTCGCACTGACTGGGCTGCTGCTGGCCGACCCATGTTTCGCAGTCGCCGACGCTGGCCACCCGGGGTTTTTGAGCCCCCACGTCAATCCGATCGCGGTTGCTGGCGATCTTGTGCTCGTGGTCAACACACCGGCCGACACCCTCGACGTGATCGATGCGTCCACGCAACAGGTTGTGAAACGTATCGCGGTTGGCCTTCAGCCTGTCTGCGTCGCCGTGCGGCCCGATGGGCGTGAGGCCTGGGTCGCGAATCATGTCTCCGATTCGGTGAGCGTGATCGACCTCGTCGCGGACAGCCCAACGCGACTTACGGTCGTTGCCACGATTCAAGACTTTGATCCGCTCACCAAAGCCACTCGTTTTGATGAGCCTGCTGGGATTGCCTTCGCTTCAGCCGATGACGGTTCCCCGAAGGCCTACGTCGCCCTCTCGTCAGAAAACAGGATCGCCGTGATCAACGTGGCCCGCCGTGAGGTCACCAGTCACCTCGAGATACCCGCCCAGGATCCGCGAGCCATCGCCGTCCGCAACGGCCGGCTCTACGTCGCCGCGTTTGAGTCCAACAACCAAACGCAGCTCTCTGGCGGCAAGGGCGACTCCATCGACGGCGACCTCGTCACCTTCGATGCGTGGGAGCATTCCATCCGCAACAACAACGTGCTCTCGCTCGGAGCCGTGCTCGACATCATCAAGCATCCCGAGATGCCGGACCGCGACTTGTTTGTGTTCGACACCGCGAGCGATGCCTTGGTGGAAACGGTATCGGGCATTGGCACGCTGCTTTACGGCATGGCGGTCGACGATACCGGCCGTGTGTACATCTCGCAGACCGACGCACGCAACCACATCAACGGTCGCGCGGGCACCAAGGCGCACAGCCTGGCGGAGCTCGACAACCGCCCCTTTCTCAATCGGATCACCACGGTGGTTCCCGGGAGCGACGCCCCCAGCTTCTTCGACCTTGAGCCTCTCCCGCCCGAGCAGCCCGCAGACGGCGAGGCGCTTGCCACCCCCTTTGGCATCGCAGTGAGCGACCAGAGCGGCGTGATCGTGGCCTCAGCAGCAAGTTCCGACATGCTCTTTACCGTCGACGCAACCTCGGGGGCTGTGCTCGGACGTGTGGCCGTCGGCAGTTGGCCGACGGGCGTCGCCCTCGATCACGACCATCGCGACCGACTCACGCACGGCTGGGTGCTCAACGCGTTCTCAAGCACCGTCTCGCTGATCGACCTCCGCGACCCTGCGGAACCACGCGTGATCAACACCATCACTCTCGTCGACCCAACCCCCGCCTTGATCGCCCAAGGCCGGCGGGCCTTCCACACGGCCACCGCGTCATCCACTCGCACCTTCTCCTGCGCGAGCTGCCATCCCGACGGCCACACCGATCAACTGCTGTGGGTGCTGAAGACTCCGGTGGTCAGCGGCGGTGAGCAGATCATGCCCCGCTCGACGATGCCCTGCCGTGGCCTTCGCGACACCGAGCCCTACCACTGGGACGGCATCCCCGGAGATCCCTACGGCGGCATCAACAGCGCAAGCGTGCATGTCGCCGTGCCAGCCAACAGCGATCCCACGAAGCCCGAGAGCAGCACGCGGCACCTGATCGATGGCGGCCTGGCGAGCACCATGCTCCATCAGGATGACACGAGCGTAAATGACGAAGGAAAGCAGGGGCATCTCTCGGCATCCGACCGCGACGCGATGGCGGCCTTTCTGCTCGATGTGCCCTATCCGCCGGCCCCGAAGAGGCCCTACACAAACGTCGTCTCCGAGCGGGCACGCCTGGGCATGAAGCTTTTTCATGTCGACGGCGACAACGACCCGAGCAAACCACGGCCGAATGTCTGCGGCGACTGCCACCGGCTGCCGCATCTCGTGAGCACCAACACGCCTGGCACGGGCATGGACGCGCCGACCTGGCGGGGTGCCTACGACCGCTGGCTGATCCTGCCGCAGGGCCGGCTGAACATGGTTGAGTTCGACTTCTTTAAACGCGTGGCAGAGCGGGGCACGCCCGAAGAGGAGGTCTGGAAATTCTCTTGGGCGGGCCGTGAGCGGTTTAACCCTGTCTGGGACATGGTGCTCGAGGCGAGCACCGGCTTCGTGGGAGGCTTTGGCCGTCAGCTCACGCTGAACCCTGAGACTTGCGGCGAAGGCAGCGCGTCGCTCGATCTCCTCGCCAGCCTTGAGCAGGCCCATCACGATGGCAGTGTGGTGCTCACCGGGGAGGGAGTCTGGCTCCAGGGCGACGGGGCGAGGCCCGTGCAGTTCACCGTCGACTCCAGCGATGATTTCGAGCGTGCCGTCTACGCAGAGACGGGCGGTCGTGGCCGGACATTCTCCGCAAGCGATCTCGCTGAGGCCGCCGCCGAGGGCACACTCGTCGCCACCTTCACCGCCCGGGCCTGTTCCGGCGTCACGGCGGCCTCCCCACAGCCAGCGCTCTGGACGAGCGGGCCGCTTGAGCGGCAGGGCCGTCAGCGGTTTCCAAAACTCGCCGTGGGCGACACGAAAGTCACCGCCAGTGCGCGTCATGTGCACGCCGCCGCGGTGCCTCTGGTTGACGGCCACAAGGCCGCCGGCACGGTGGCCATCGACGGGGACCGACTCACCGTCGAACTTGCCGACCCTCCAAGCGTCGGCATGCATCTGCTACAGGTGCAGAACCCGGACGGCCTGGCCAGCAACGACTTCCTCTTCTTTGTCAGCCAGAAGGCCGACGAGGACGACGACACGCCGACCACGCTGGCCGGCATCCTCAAGAAAGTTGGCTGGGAGGGCATCATCGGCACCTGGGTCGACAAAGCCACGGGAGGCACGATCGCCAAGACGACCTACCGCTGGACCCTGCCGAATCGGCTCCTTGAAGTCCGCAACGAAGGCGGTGACAACCCGTCGGTCGCCTTGGTTGGCGTCAATCCCAGCAATGGCGACGTCTACCACGTGGGTGGCGATACCTCTGGCGCGAGTTTCCTGGGAACCTGGAACATCGACGACGGTGGCGTGGGCACGCTGTCGCTCGGCATCGCGGGTGCCGACGGCAATGAGTTCACGCTCCAGATTCGTCACGAACTGCTCGATGCCGACACCATGCGGGTCACACTCCTGCTGCCGCAGCCCATCGTGCTTGAGTTGGTGCGGGCCAAGGAGTAACGGCGATGCCCCTCGACCAGACCGCCGTCATCACGACGGTCATGCAGTGGCGTCAAAAACTGACGGCTGCCGCGTGGCTCGTGGTCCGTGACACGCACGCCGCCGACGACATCTTCCAGACGGTTGTGCTCAAGGCGCTCTCGTCGGAGGCCGTGTTCGACGCAGACGCGGCCGTGGTGTCGTGGTCGTTCATCACCTGCCGCAATGCCAGCATCGACTGGTTGCGGCGACGGCGGAAGGAAACCTCCGTTCTGGAGGCAAACACGATCACCACCCTTCACGACGAGTGGGCACGTGAGAACCTCGCACACGCCAACGTGCGTACCGACGCTCTCGAAGACTGCCTCGGCGAGGTACCCGAACAGGCTCGGTTGCTGATTCGACTGCGATACGCCGACGGCCTGGCCTGCGGCGAGGTGGCAGCTCGGCTCGGGCTCAATCTTGACGCTGTCTACAAGCGACTCTCACGCCTGCACCTCACGCTCCGGCAGTGCGTCGAAGGCAAACTCGCCTTGGAGGGCTCCTCCTGATGAACCACGCGTACCGCACGTCATCGAGCAACGCATCCGCTCCCGATGCCGCACTGATCGAACAACTGCTGCGCTATCTCGATGGCACGCTTCCCCGAGAGGAGCACGCCGCTGTCGCCAAGAGACTTGCCGACGACGCAGCAGCCAGGCGTCTGCTTCGTGACCTTTCCGAACAGATCGTATGCCTCGGTGAGTTCGAACGCCGGCGAGAGCTACCCGCAGCCGCTTCACTCGGCAGTCTTTGCCAACCGGCAAGGCCCTCGTCGCGCCACTGGGTCAGTCGCTGGCAGTCCATTGCCATGGCCCTTATCGCCTCCATCATCGTGACCGCGAGCGGCTACTCCGCCTGGACGCTCGGTCGGCTCCCCCCGGCACGCGTGGTAAAAACGGTCGGCGCCACGCGACTCTTTTCAGCCAGCGGTACCACGCTTGACGCCATCCCCAACGATCAGCGACTGAGGCCGGGCGACACCCTGGAATCCAGAGCGACCGATGCCTGGATCACGACCGACGTGATTGGGGGTCGGCTGACCATAGCCGGCAACTCCGTGCTACGGGTGCTCAGGCCGCTGGGCAACGAGCAACGTTTGGAACTGGTGGCAGGCAACCTGTGGCTGGAACCGAGCCCGGATAGCCACCTCGGTGACGTGATCGTGCAGATGCCCACGGCCACAGTGAAGGCGACGGGCTGCCTCTTCGACGTTCGCACCTCGGCCACCGACTCACTGATCCGTGTGCACCGCGGCCGGGCAGAGATCACCCGGCGGCTCACCGAGGGTGCCATCGAGCTCCTCGCCGGGGAGCAGATCAAGCTTTCGCTCGACACCTCGGCAACACCCCTCGTCACCCCCCAGCCCCTCCCTACTCATCAGTGGACCCTCGACCTGCACTCCGCCGCCATGGTCAGTCACGGAGTGGTTCTGCCCGCATCGAACACCAAGCCCACGCGGCTTGCCGCCATCCCGCTGCTTTGGAAGGAAGGCGTGACATCGCCTCTGCTGCTGTACGCTGCCGGAGTGGCTGCCTGGATGATGAACGAGAGCCCTTTAGAAATCCGTGCAGACTCCGTGATCATCTTCCGTGGCCTGATGGAAGCGCCGTCCAACATTCGTCTGGGAATGACCACCCAACGGATGCAAGGCGTCTTTGCGGGAAAGTTTGAAGTAACCGTTCCGGCCGAAAACATGAGCTGGGATGGAGAGCAGTGGCTGGTGTCACTGCAAGTCAGCGACTTCCACGCGATGAACCCACAGCTGGCCACCTCACCAATCGGCCTCGAGGTCGGCGACCTCTACGCCGTCACCCTCGATCCTGACGCTAAACTGCAACTCACTGGCATCGAGATGGCCGCTGGTCAGGCGACCTCCAACCCCTAAGGCTGCCAGACAACTCCACCCTGGAACACGACAGATGAGAACTGCGATCCTGACGTTCGTCATGGCCTGCACACTTGCGGCGGGCTCATTCGCGCGAGCCGCGTCGCTTCCTCGCGCGACGCCGGAATCGCAAGGCGTGCCGTCTTCGGCGATTCGGGCATTTGTCGAAGCGGCCGACAGCGACATCCGTTCGATGCACAGTTTCATGCTGGTTCGCAACGGCAAGGTGATCGCCGAAGGCTGGTGGGCTCCGGAGGCTGCCGAAACGCCGCACATCCTCTGGTCGCTTTCCAAGAGTTTCACCTCAACCGCCGTGGGGCTTGCCGTTGCGGAAGGCAAACTCACGATCGACGATGCCGTGCTCAGCTTCTTTCCCGAGGAGGCTCCTGCCGAGCCATCCGACTTGCTCCGAGCGATGCGCGTTCGCGACCTCCTCACGATGTCGACCGGCCATGCCGCCGAGCCTCGGGCAAAGGGCGACGAGA
The DNA here is from genome assembly GCA_029978905.1 of Planctomycetota bacterium. Classification (GTDB taxonomy): domain Bacteria; phylum Planctomycetota; class Planctomycetia; order Pirellulales; family UBA1268; genus M30B53. Next base: position 101,012 of record JAPOIM010000004.1, on the reverse strand, counting down.
ATTGGGCAAAGCGGTTTCTGAGCGAGCCCGTTGTCCACCAGCCGGGTACCACCTTCCTCTACAACACACCGGCCACCTACATGCAGTCGGCGATCGTGCAGCACGTAACCGGCGAGACGGTGGTCGACTACCTGACACCGCGGCTCTTCGAACCGCTCGGCATCGACAAGCCAACGTGGGACCAAAGCCCGCAGGGGATCTCAATTGGCGGTTACGGCCTGTACCTGAAGACGGAAGACATCGCCAAGTTTGGGCAACTCTATCTGCAAAAGGGCGAATGGAACGGTGAGCAACTGATCCCTGCGGAGTGGGTCGAACTCGCCACGAGCAAGCAGGTCGAGAACGACAAAGCCCCCAGCGCCGGCAATCCCGACTGGCGGCAGGGCTACGGATTTCAGTTCTGGCAGTGCCGTCACGGGGCCTTCCGCGGCGACGGCAAAGACGGTCAGTTCTGCGTCGTCATGCCGGAGCAGAACGCCGTCGTGGTGATGACCGCCCTGACCGGCAACATGCAAAAGCAGCTCGACCTCGTGTGGGAACATCTGCTCCCAGCGCTGCAACACGATGAACTTGGAGAAAACCCGCAAGAACAGGCGAAACTTGCGTCAGCACTCAAAGACCTCACGCTTCCCAAAGCCGCTCCGTGAGTAGACGACGACCCCATCGTCCCGGGCCTGATTTGGCTACACTGCGGCGGGCGGCACTCCTGATCCTTTCCTGAAACCGCAACGGCACAGGTATTCACATGCGCACCACGCTCCGCACGCTCACGCTCGCCAGTTTCTTGCTCGTGGGCCAGGCTCTCGCTCAAGACAGTGATGCTCCGAAGCCAGCAGCCGAAGCGAATCCCGCGAAAGTCATCATGGAGATGATTGAGGAAGGGAAGCTCGAAGAAGCTCAGAAGCTGCTCGGCGGCGGCACCTTCGACGCCCAAGCTGCGACGCAAATCCGCCGACAGCTCCTCAGCGGGTTCGCTCGAAAAGGCGACCTCACGTCGGCGTACCAGATCGCGAAGCAAGACTTCGAAGCGAACTACAAGGAGAATCCCGGCCTGGCACTTTCCAGCCTGTCGACGGCCGCCATGTATGCTCCCCGCGCCAATGAGACCGACGACGCGATGGCGTTGATCGACAGGGTGCTGCGGGAGGTTGCTGACCAAGCAGGATCGGCTCCCCTGACCCCACCAACGTTTGAACTTTCACTTGCGTCGATCAAGGCGCGGCTGCTTGTGTCGCAGGGCAAGCAGGCCGAAGCTGCAGAACTGAACGCGACGTTCCTGGCGAAGGCGAAAGAAAAACTGAAAGCAAACGCCGACTCTCCGGAAGCGGCCACCACTGTTGCCAGTGCCTTGGTGAACTCGGCTCAATCGGCCACCGACGCGGAAGCCCGCGAGGCGTTTTACTCCGAAGCGGCCGACCTCCTGAAGTCTTGGCTGGCGAAAGAGGATGCCGACGTAGCAATCGCTTCGATGTATGGCTCCGTGATGTATGGCCGAATCAGCTCCAGTTTCCGCGATGATCCGGCGAAGGCCGAAGCACTGGTCGAGGAAACGCGGACGCACCTCACGGCGGCGGCGGCGAGAAACTCCGAGATCGAGCGCGTTGCGGAACAGTACAACACGATGCTTGCTCGCGTTGAAAGCAGCATCGCATCCGCGAAGAAACTCGCGGCGTTGGTAGGCACGGCAGCACCCACCATCGACGCCAAGTATTGGGTGAACGGAAAAGACATGAGTGTCGACAGCCTTGATGGCAAGGTTGTGTTGCTCGACTTCTGGGCTGTTTGGTGCGGGCCCTGCATCGCCACGTTCCCGCATCTGAGGGAATGGAACGAAGAGTTTGGTCCGAAGGGGCTGCAAATTCTCGGCGTGACTCGCAAGTACAACTACACCTGGGACGACGAGGCCAACCGTGCGTCGCGAGCGGAAGCAGAAAACAGCGACGAAGACGAGATCGCGATGCTGGAAAAGTTCTTAGCCCATCATGAACTGCAGCATCCAACCGTCATCACGCCCGACCAAAGCACGATGCAAACGGAGTATGGCGTGACGGGCATTCCGCACGCGGTGCTGATCGATAAGAAGGGCGTCGTGAGGATGATCAAAGTCGGCTCCGGCGAAGCAAACGCCACAGCCATTCACGACATGATCGTCGAACTGCTGGCCGAGTGAGTTGGCAAAAGCCTTCGGCACTTCACCCCCGGGAGCGGCACCGCGCCCGCCTCCGCCACCGCGAAGTTGTCTCGGCGGCGCAGGGACCGTTGGGTAGAATCTTCGCCAAGGAGTTTTCTCATGCCACCACTGATGTCTACACACTGCCTTTCGTTGGTGCGACCTGTCCGCAAAGTCTTGCTCGCGATGCCTCTGCTCGCGGCGGCTGCGACGGGAATCGCAACCGGGCCCATGCGTCTCAACGCGGCGGAGACGGCCGCGCCCGCCGCACAGGGAAGTTGGCATCTCACCGACGGCGATCGCGTCGTGTTCCTGGGTGAGGGGTTCATCGAACGCGAAGGCCAGCAGGGCATTCTCGAGACGGCGCTCGTTGCCTCACACCCAGACATGGCCCTCGAGTTTCGGAACCTCGGCTGGAATGGCGACACGGTGTGGGCCGAGTCACGTGGGGTTTTCGACAGTCCGGCCGAAGGCTATCGACGACTGATGTCGCTGATGCAGGAACTCAGGCCGAGCGTGACGTTTGTGGCCTATGGCCGCAATGAGTCGTATGCCGGAGAAGCCGGACTCGCCCGTTTCCGTGAGCAACTCACGCAGCTCTGTAGCGACCTCACTCGTCCGGCTGCGGACGAGCCCACACCACCGCCGAACCGGCTCGTGCTCGTCACGCCGCCCCCCTTCCTCCCAGCCCCCACCTGCCCAGACGCCGACACGCGAAACGTCATGCTTGCGGAGTATGCCGCGGTCATTCGCGAGGTCGCCTCCGCAAACAAGGCAGGATTGGTCGATCTCTTCACCGCATTTCCAAAGGCTGACGGACCCTCCACGCGATTTTCCGTCGACGGCCTGCACCTTACCCCCGCGGGCTACTGGGCCGCAGCACGCATCTTCCTGAAGTCGTGTGACCACACGCTTCCTGCTGCCAGCGACCGTGAGATCGAGGCGATCCGCACGCTCGTCGCTGCCAAAAACGAGCTCTTCTTCCACCGCTGGCGTCCTGCCAACGAGACCTACCTCTTCCTCTTCCGTCGTCACGAACAGGGCAACAACGCCGTCGAGATCCCGCAGTTCGACCCGCTCGTGGAAGACGCCGAAGCCAAGGTGCGGGCGGCCGTGGCCGCGATCCGCTGAGCCTCGCCTCACCACACCATTTTTCACCCGACCAACACACTCTTGAGAGCCGCATCCATGCAGGGCACCCTTTCTCGCGCAGCGTGGGCCGTCAGCCTGTCGGCCGTCTTCTCGCTTACCGGCCTCTCGCCTGCTCGCGCGCAGCGTGATCTCACCGACATCCCCGAACCCGATCCTGTTGCCGAACGTGCCGCAATGACGGTGGCCGACGGCTACGAGGTCACGCTCTTCGCGGCCGATCCCATGATCGCCAAGCCACTGCAGATCAACTTTGATCCGCAAGGCCGGCTGTGGGTTTCCTCATCGAAGGTCTATCCACAGATCCAGCCTGGTGAGATCGCCAACGACACGGTCACCATCCTCGAGGACCGTGACGGCGATGGGGTGGCCGACCACCACACGGTGTTTGCCGACGGATTGCTGATGCCCACGGCTGTGTTGCCGGGAGACGGTGGGGCGTATGTGGCCAACAGCACCGAGATGCTGCACCTCGCCGACACCGATGGCGACGGCAAGGCCGACACCCGCCGTGTGATCCTGGCGGGCTTTGGTGCGGAAGACACTCACCACATCCTGCACACCTTCCGCTGGGGGCCTGATGCACGCCTCTTCTTCAATCAGTCGATCTACATCCACAGCCATGTGGAAACGCCCTCGGGTGTGAAGCGACTCAACGGCGGCGGGATCTGGCGGTTCCTTCCACGGACGCTCGCCCTGGATGTGTTTGCCCGTGGGTGGGTGAATCCTTGGGGGCATGTCTTCGATCCGCACGGACGCTCGCTCGTCACCGACGGCGCCGGTGGTGAAGGCATCTACTACGGATTCCCCGGAGCGGCCTACCAAACTGCCGTGGGCACGCCGCGGATCCTGCACGGCATGAACCCTGGCAGCCCGAAGTACTGTGGGTTGGAGATGATCGACGGCCCGCACCTGCCCGACGACGCCCAAGGCACCTTGATCACCCATGACTTCCGGGCCAACCGCGTCAGCCACTTCCGCCTCAGCGAATCGGGCTCCGGCTTCGCCAGTGAAAAACTGGGCGAACTGATCCACTCCTCGCGGGTCACCTTCCGGCCGATCGACGTGAAGATGGGCCCCGACGGGGCGATCTACGTTGCCGACTGGTACAACCCGATTATCCAGCATGGCGAGGTCGACTTCCGTGATCCGCGCCGCGATCGCGAGCACGGCCGCATCTGGCGAATCACCGCCAAGGACCGCCCGCTGACCGACCGGGTCGACTACACGTCGCTCTCCAACGAGGAACTGCTGGGGCACCTGTCGTCTGCCTCCGGCTACGACCGCGACATGGCTCGGCGGGGGCTCTGGTCGCGCGATCCGAGTGACGTTCGGGTGGCGCGCGACCGCTGGGCAGCGAGCCTGGCCGGTGTGGGAAGTGACCCTGAAGTCGATCGCCTCAGGCTGGAGGCGCTGTGGCTGGCCCAAGCGATTGACCGCGGCAGCCAAGACGACATCGATCTGCCACTGCTCAAGCAACTCCTTGCCTCATCCGATGCCCGCTGCCGGGCAGCCGCTGCCCGCGTGAGCGTTGACTGGGCCGATCGCCTCGAGGATCCCGTGGCGATGCTGGCTCCTGGTGTCGACGACACCTCGATGCTCGTGCGGCTGGAGACCGTGCGGGCTCTGGCGGCCATCGGTGGCCTGCAGGCAGCAGAACTCGTGCTGCACGCGGTCGACCACGAGCGTGACGATGCCCTCGACTACGCCATCTGGCTGGCGGCCCGCGAGCTGGAGTCGGTCTGGCAGCCTGCGGTCCTCGCCGGCAGCTTTGACGATGGCGGTCGCCCCGAGCGCGTGCTGTTTGCCATCCAGGCGTCTCAGAGCGGAGCCACCATTCCCTGGGTCGTGCAACTGCTCAACAACCGTAGCCAACTCACACCTGCGGTGATCGCCGAAGCGGAAAACGCGATCGCCCTCTACGGCACACCCGAGCAGAGCAGGCTGGTCTTTGACGTGGCCGTGGATCGCGCGACGCCCTTCGAGCGAGCCGAAGCCCTTCTCGGTTCGCTGCTCACCGCCACCGCAACCCGCGGCACCGTGCCCGCAGGCGATCTCTCGGGCCTCGCCCACCTCCTGCACACCGACGGTGGCCCACTCTCCGTACGGGCCGTCGAAGCGGTCGGCGTGTGGGGGCTCACGACGCTGGTGGAGCCGGTGCAGGTGCTCGCGGCGGATGCCGATCGCCCGGACTGGCTGCAAGAAGCGGCGATCAAGGCCTTGGGCAGGCTGCCGGCTGATGCGTCGGCGTCTTCGCTTGCCGCCCTCGCCGATGACGCCACGCTCACGCCAGGCCTGCGTGCTGCTGCGATCGAAGCCCTTGTCGCGAGCCAGCCTGAGGCCGCCGCACGCGCCGCCGCGGCTCTCCTCGCCACGAGCCCTGCCGAGCCTGTGCAAGACCGTCTCTACCGCAGCTTCCTCAGCCGACGTGGTGGTGGTGACCGGCTGGCCGATGCCTTGGCCAGCTCCCCTGCCCTGCCCCGCGACGTCCTCATCCGCGGACTGGCCATCGCCAGCGGCACCGGCGTCGAACAACCGCGGCTCACGCCACTCCTCGAGAGCCTTGCCAAAGGCGAGTCGCCCGTCACCACGGCGGCGATGACGGCTGGCGACGTCGCCGCTTTTGCCGCCTTCGTGGCGGAGGCAGGCAACGCCGAGCGAGGCGAGGCCCTTTATCGCCTCGAGAAACTGCAGTGCGTGAAGTGCCACCGTGTTCGCCGAGAGGGCGGTCGCGTCGGCCCTGATCTCACGGCCATCGGTGCCTCAAGCCCGCTCGACTATGTGATCGACTCGGTTCTCCACCCGGCCAAGAATGTGAAGGAGGGCTACAACACCCTCGTCGTTCTCACCGCCGACGGCCGCGTGATCACCGGCATCCCTGTCTCACGTACTGAAGACGAACTGGTACTCCGCACCGCCGAAGACAAGGTCGTCTCGATCCGCACCAGCGACATCGATGAGGAGAGCCCGGGAGCCACGCTGATGCCTCAGGGCCTCATCGACGGCCTCTCTCGGCAAGAACTCGCCGATCTCGTGCGGTACCTCTCCGAGCTCGGCCGCTGACGACACGTGAGAACAGCCCTCCATGGCCTGTTCTCACTTGGGGTGCCACGTAAAAAAGCCGAGGTTTTTTCGTGGCACCATGCGCCGCATCCTGCGGCGGCAATCCTTCTCCGTCTCCCTCGCAGCACGCTGGCTCACTCGAACGCCACCTCGAGGGCGTCATAGCCCATAGGTCGTTCGTACGACTCGGTCCGTTCCACACGGTCACGTTTCGCGAGCACCCGCATCCCCTGCACCCGTTCACAGAGCAGCCCAAGCACCGACTTCATCACGGTGCGGGCGTGGGCCGCGCCCAAGCAGAGGTGGGCCCCAAACCCAAACGACACGTGCGGGTTCGGCCGCCGGTCGAGCCGCACCTCATCAGCCGCTTCAAAGACGGTCTCGTCGAGATTCGCCGACGCCCAGCAGAGCGACACCCGTTCTCCCGGGCCAACCCGCGTGCCATGCACGTCGGTGTCTACCGGGCACGTCCGTGAAATGTGCGTCAGCGGCATGAACGCCCGAAAGAACTCCTCGGCAGCATGCACGACACGCCCGGGATCTTCGCGCAGAAACGCAAACGACTGTGGATGCTCCGCGAGATACCCGATGGCCGCCGCCACACTGTGGATCACCGTGTCGCGCCCCCCCGCGAACATCAGATTGGCGAAGCCGAGCTTTTCCTCTCGTGAGAGCGGTCTGCCGCGGTAGCTCGCCTTGGTGAGCACGCCGTAGAAATCGTCGCCCGGGTTTGCCTCGGCCCGATCAAACTCTGCGTTGAGGTAGGACTCAAGTTGACGGGCCTGCTGCACACCATGTTCGCCATGGAACACATGCACCCCCCACCCAATAAACCGCTCCGCCTCCGATTCCGGCACTCCCAAAAGCACCGTCAAAGCCCGCGACTGTAGCGGCAGCGCCAACTCGCTGACCACCTCGATCCGCCCTCGGCTGAGCGCCTCATTGAGCAGACGGGCTGAGATCGCATCCACCTGCGTGACAAACTCCGGCTGCTTCGCCCGCAGGAAAAACGGTTCCACGAGTTTGCGATAGTCGGTGTGCTCGGGTGGATCGACCTCAATCGGCAGCTGACGCACGCTGCGGAGATGCTCTTCAGACGGAATCGGCACACGAAAGGGGGCGTCGGAACTGAACGTGTGCCAATCCTTGGCGGCCTGCCGCACATCCGCGTGCCGCAGGATCATCGGCATCGACTCTTCACCCAAGGTAAAACGGCGAACACCAGATGTCTGGCGGTCGTCTCGGAAGGGGTCTGGGAGGTCTGCCATGAGGCTTGGTCGTACAGAAGGGAACGAGGCGCGAACCAGACGAAAAGGCTACGCTGCCGCAGGAAACGTCTTGCCAATTGACTTCAAAGGCACCCCTTTGAACAGAGCCCATGCCACCCGCCAGCCCCAAGGCCGCAGGCAACAGAGGAGCCAAGAATGACACGTGGAATCGGATGGGTCTGGAAGCGGATCACCGGGATGTTTCTGGCCGGGGTATTGATCCTTCTGCCACTGGTCGTGACGGTCGGCTCCGTGGTGTGGGGCGTCGACTTTTTGGCAGGCTTCCTCGGGCCAGGAACCGTCATCGGCAAGGGGCTCTCACGGCTCGGCCTGTCTGTTCGACCGGAGTCGCACGTGCCCTACCTGATCGGCTGGCTGATCGTGCTCTCGCTCATCTTCCTCCTTGGGGCAGCGATGGAGGCCGGGGCCCGTCGCATGCTCGTGCGGATATCCGATGCCTTCTTTTCGCGCATTCCCTTGCTGGGCAGCCTCTACGGCACCACCAAGCAGATGGTGGACCTCTTTAACACCGGTGACAACCAGGCCGTCCGCGGCATGTCGCCAGTGTTTTGCTTTTTTGGAGGAGGAGGCGAGTGCGGCCTGCTCGCCTTCCTGGTTTCCCCCGAGCGAGTGCAGGTGCAAGGACGCGACTACCAGATGGTGATCATCCCCACGGCGCCCGTTCCCTTTGGCGGCGCGCTGCTCTTCGTCCCAGCCGAGAATATCGTGCCGGCCGACATGAGCGTGGACGCCATGATGAGCATCTATCTTTCGATGGGCATCAGCGCCCCGGAGCACATGCCGACGAGCCCTCCCCAAACTGGCTCCGCGACTACAACTCCCGCTTCACCGTGACGTCGAGCTGCGGGAAGGCTATCTCGATCCCTTCGGCCGCAAACCGCTCGTGAATCGTGGTGTGCAGGTCGTTGATCACCACCAACCGCTTCTCAATCTGACTGAGATAGGCCCGGATCGTAATGTTGAGCGTGGAGTCGGCGAACTGCTCAAACGTGATCAATGCCTCTGGCTCACGCAGCACATCTGGATGGGCCTCGCAGATTTCACGGATCAGCGCCACAGCCCGCCTGGTGTCCGTCCCATAGGCCACGCCCACCGAGAGCCGCACGCGGTTGGTGGAATCCGTGAGCGTCCAGTTCGTCACGCGGCCTGTAATCAGATCCTTATTCGGAACGATGTACTCCTGACGATCCCAGGTGGTGACCGTCGTCGCTCGTGAGCGGATGCGAGACACCACTCCATCAATCCCATCGATCGTCACCACATCCCCGACGCGAATCGGCTGCTCAAACAGCAGAATGATGCCGCAGATAAAGTTCGCCACGATCTCCTGGAGACCAAAACCCAGGCCGACTGACAAACCGGCCACGAGCCATTGAATCGAGGCCCACGTGAGCCCCATCGTTCCTGCTGTCAGGGAAATCCCAAGGCCGGCGAGGAGATAGCTCGTCAGGGACGTGATGGCGTATCGCGTGGCGGTGTCGAGCGGGAGATGCCGCAGCAATGCCGCCTCAAGCAAGCCCGGCGTGTTGCGAACCGTAATCGTCGTCAACGCAATCAGGGGAACTGCCAGGAGGAGACTGGCAAGCGTGACAGCCCCGGTCACCGTGCCGTCTTCCGCGCGCAGTTCCCACAGCGTGACGCGTTCCAGGAAACCGAGGGCAGGCAACACCGGTGACCAAATCCACCACAGCCCCACCAGCACCGAGACGAACAGGATCGCATCAATCAGACGCCGCGTCTGCTCGTTGATCTCGCTCACTCCGAGCTGATTGATCTCAACAAGTTCCACGCCGCCAACAGCCCCCACCCCCAACGCCTCCGCCTGCTCGCGTGCAGCCGCTTTCGCCTTCATCTCTTCCAGCGCCATCCGCCGTCGCGAGATCAGCAGCCACCGCTTTGCCAGGCCATGCAGGCCGATCGCGAGCACCACCACCCAGATCGATTCATAGAACGAAACCGACAGCTGCCGAGCCGAGTAGCCATACCCAAAGCTCATCAGGCCAGCAAGGATCAAGGGCACCACAACGACGAGCGGACGCCATACCCACCCAAGCGGTATGGCTCCTGATTTCGACTTCCACGCATCCAGCGGCAAGCCAGACGCGGGGTGGGCAAAGGCTGCAAAAATCGATGCCACCAAAAGCATCAACACCATAAACAGCAGCCGCGGGGCCGCGATGAGCTCATCTCCGCCCGCGTCTTGAAAATCCACCACGGCCCAGCAAAAGACCACCGGCAAGCCAACAAAGAGCAGGCGACGCAGCGTCCTTCGTACAGGTACGACCACGGGCTCCGGCCAGCCAAAGTGCGCGGAGGCAACGCCGTGGTTTCGCACCAGTTGCCGAATAAACTCCAGCGGCAACAGCACGTTGGCCACACGTCCAAGTGCGGCGGCAACTGCCTGGGCAAACGGCTGATTCGCCCCTGCCGCGAGCACGAACCAGGAAAGAAACACCACGGCGAGGTAGTACGGGAGCGAGGCCAGCCCCGTGTACGCCATCGCCGAAAGCGTCGTCTGGAGCCGCAGCGCACCGCGTCCCGCCGCCTGCCCACCAAGCCGCACGACCTGCTTCACGAACCACCGTCGCAGCACCAATAGCCCAACGACAACCAACACGCCGAGCACGACCAGCGCCCAACTCTCAACCACCGCCCGCCTGACGACGTCTCCAAGTTCCATCAGCCGATTGGGGCGCACGTAGGAGTGGATTTCTTCGATCGCCAGCCGGAGCGTGGCGAGGTCAAAAAAACGGCTGCTGCGAACCCAAAGCAGATTGCGATCGATCAGGTTGCCGTAGGTGCGCACCACCTGTTCGAGCTTGTCCTGCTCGACACCAAGGGGGATCAAGGTTTCCGTGAGAAACCGGTCTGCGTCGCGATCCATCTCTTGCAGGAGTTGCCGCTCAAGTGCATTAATCGCCGCTTCTGGCTCCCGGCCTTCAGCCCGAATAGGGGGAGGGGGAATCTCGTCGAGACGGCCGCTGATCTTCGCCAGCATCTCTTGAATGTCGTCGACTCGCTGCGACTGCTCCGCCCCGCTTAACGAAACCTCGCCCAACGACGGCAAGGAACCCCGCGTGCGTTGCAGCAGATACCCCACAGAACGACTCAACCCGCCACCGGTGGAGAGGTCGCTGGCAACAAGTGCCTCCATCTCCTCGAGATCGGACTGCACCGTGCGGGCTCGCGTCCGCGTCTCAGTGAGTTCATCGCTCCGCCGCCGGCTCTCCTTGGCGAGATCACTCCACTGGCCAAACAGCTCAATGGTGACCTTCGCTTCCGCCTGCCGCATCTCGGAAGTCGATTCAAGAGCGTTTTCGAACTCTTCCACACGGCTGACGATGAGGTCTTGCCGTCGTCGCGAGGCACGCTGACTGATCTCCTCAACAGCGTCCGAAGCAGCAGCCACACGCCGCTGAAGCTGCTCGAGCTCCAACGGCAGAAGTTCCGCAACAGCGTCGTACGTGATCACTTTTTGCTTTGCCACTTCCAGCTCGAGCGAGGCCGCATCTCGCGCCTTGTCATGCGCGAGCTGGATAGCCAATGTCATCACGGGCGGCTGTCCCTCGTCTACCACGGGAGCCGTGGCGAGACCGTCGACTTTGGCTTCCAGGTCGGCGATCTGCTGCGGCAGCTGCTTCGCCTCGCGCCGCTGGGCAGCGATGCGGTCAGTCAGAGCAGCCGCCTCGTCAGAGACTGTCTTGAGGAGCTGCTCGGCGTCACGTTTTGCGGCGTCGAGCACATCGATGTCGGCCGCCGGCTCGACAACACGCAACCCCAGGTCGATCGGTTCGCCGGCGGCCTTTGCCACATCCGCTTTGCGTTGGTCCACTGACGCGGCAGTCCGCAGCAACTGGCTCCGCTCACCACTCAGGCGTCGCTGCCGTTCCACGGCCTCGATCGCCATGTCGATCTGCTCAAAGATCCGCGGCTTGCTCTCCGCGCTGATCGATGTGTCTTGCTCGAGGACTTCTCGCTGCTTCCTCAGACGGTCGGCCTCTGCCTGAAAGGCTTGTGCCACCTGATCGTCGTCCGCAACTGACGGAACCTTGCTCACCACCTCGTCAGCCGGCGATGTGGGCGTTTCCCCTGCCTCTGTCGCCTGTGGGCCTTCCGGCTGTGGTGCTGACGCGCCCGCCGGCGCACCAACCGCAGGGGGCGGGGGAGACGGCTCACGCCGCGAAGCTGCTGCCGCAGGAATCGGTAGCAACCGGCTGACCGGCCCCTGAGCCGCTGCCGTACCAAAAAACAGCGCCCATCCGGCGAGGCCCGCCACCACGCAGGCTCGAAGCGGAATCGATCTCCTGGCTTTGTGGCCAACGAGAAGCGAAAGCTCAATTTGCTGAAACAACGCAGAAATCATGCCTGTCAGGGTCGGCAATCTGCCGTTCTGCTGCAAGGCGACGTTTCAGGTGTGTCGGACGTTTTCGTCAGGATCCGGTCGATCCCCGGGCTCCGTGCATCCAAGACGCGGCGAAAATCGCCACGATAAAGGCACCGACGGCCGCCATGCCCCCCCAACCGAGGTTGCCGTAAATCGACATGCCGGCCCCAACGGCAGACACCACGATCGCCAGCAGCATGACGACGTTCGCAAACAGCCGAAATACCCCACGAGGCATCGCGTCGCCCAGGAGCGAGCGGTTGTTCATCATCAGGAAAAACGTGACATAGGCGATCGGCAGCAAGGCCATCCCAAAGTTGCTCGTGGGGACGGCCAGCCAGAACTGCGCCTGCTTGTCGCCCCAGACAGCGAGAAAGCCGAGCCCACCCACAATCCCCGGCAACACTGCCCCAAGCCGTTGAACCACCCGATCGCCATCCCGCTGCGTCATCTCAGTCACGCAGAACCCGTTGATCACCATCAAGATGATGATCGTGGACAGTGCCATTCCCAACACGCCCACACCGAAGATGCGTTGGGTGAGACCCCCTTCGCCGAAGAGATTCTCCAGCGACTTCGCCAGGTCAAAGGCGTCGCGCTTCACGAGCATCACCGCCAGTTGTCGGTCGGCCATGGGCAAGCCATCGATCGCGGCATTGACTGCCTCGGGCTCGAGTGCGGCCAAGGCGTCCGCACCCATCTCGGCCGAGAGCCGCTTCTCGAGGTTGGAGCGGAACTCACCGGCGATCTCGACGGCAGGCTTCTCCACTTCGGCAGCATCAAAGCGTGCATGGAACTGACTCGCAGCCGCGATCACGACGCAGCTCGTGGCGAGCAGGAAGGGAATGAAGAGCCCCGTGGAGAGGTCAAAGGTGGCAAGGCCGCGAAACCCTGAATCCCAGCCTTTGCGAAGCATGGAGTAGGGAAGCAGGAACGTCATGTTGATACCGACGGCCGTCGCGGCCGCCGCGATCATCCGCTCCCGCTGCGTGGCCAGGATGGCCTGCGTCCAGTAGTCAGGATTTCCGGAAGCCTCAATGAAGGGCTGGAGATCCGCGACCGGTCGCCAGAGCAGGCCGAACTGGGGCACAAACCCCTTGAGGATCTGCCCCCAGTCAAGAATCCCTTCCAACGACATGGCCGTGACGACGCCAAAGAAACTCACCACCACCAGCCCGACCATGGCCTTGAGCACCCAGTCAAACACCTTCATCCCGACGCCAGCCGAGTCGTAAAACCAGACCACGACCGACGCCACGAGGAACAGGCCAAGCACACAGAGGAACTTGCCTGCGTTCCCTCCAAGCAGTTCAGGGAACAGGTTCTGCTGCAACGCGGCGGTCCCCAGAGAAAACTGCGGCATCGCCCACACAAGGTTGGCCATCATGGCAGCCACCAGCCAGCCCCAGCCGAGCACCGGGCTGACATGGGTGTTGATCGACTCAAATGGTCGCTGCCCGGTCGACAGCGTGACGTAGGCAATGGCGGCAAGCATCACCACGCCGAGGATCATCATCAGCGGCTGCAACCAGAGAAAGTCGTAGCCGCCGATCACACCGAGATAGAGCGAACCCGCCAGCGATCCTCCACCCAGCGTGATCGCCGACTGCAACCAGCCGGGGCCGGAAAGCTTCACATAGGTCGCGATCGTGGCTCCCAGACCTCGAGCACGAGCCTCGCTGAGCATCTCGCGCTCGCGCAAAACTTTCTCGGACACTGGGGCGACTCCGCCCGACTGAGCCTGCGAAGACAGACCGTTTCCTTCACCCATAATCAGACATTCCTCCCCAAAACTGGCGTCATGCTGTTGACGCGTCGCGGGGAGTCTACCATCCGATCGGCGAGGAGGGATCAGGGGAACGCTACGAGCGGGTCGTGGAGCTGGATCACCCACAGGCAGTTGCGCCGCTGCGGCTCGTCGTGATCCAAGATCCAGTCGATGTTGAAATCGTTGTCATTCACGAGCGCCACCCGGTGCGGATCGAGAATGGCGAGCCCTTCGAGTTTCAGGCCCGGGGGCTCTCCCCCGGCTTTCCGCCACTGGCCATCCATCACGTGGTCTGCCATCGTGGGCAGGTGGGGGGCGAGGTCGGCCACCAGCGTCTTGCCGAGCATCGCCACGCCTGCCGCCGCAAGATCACCGATCGACTCGAGCGGCTCCGACAAAGGCGACGCAAAGAGCAGATTGGTGGCGGCCTTGAACGACACGAGGTAGAGCTCGGCAACGCCACCGTCGGACTGCTCGAGCACAAGGAGCCGCCCATCGTCGAGAGCTGCCATCGCGCAGAGTTTCACATCTTCCGGAGGAGCTCCCGCCCGCGCCCAACCCTCCGCACTGGGTCGCCCTGCACGGTAGACATACTCACCCACCGGCTTCTTGGTCGCCACATCGATTGCCAGAAGACGCACATTGCCGGTTGCCGCGGCAGCACCTTCCTGCGGGTGATCGAGCGGACTTTGCAGCATCACCCAGATCGTGCTGCCATCCTTGCTGACCGCAAGTGACTCAAAGCCACGATTGTCTTGACGATCGCCGTACGCCGCAGGCAACACATCGAGCGAGTCCATGTCAGCCCCCTCGAGCACCTGACCGGCAGGGGTCAGCCGCCCCTGCACTTCTCCATCGGCCGTCATCCAGGCCAGCGATGGACGGTATTCCTCGGAGATCCAAAAACTGCCATCGGGCAGCAGGACGAGCCCTTCGGTATCAAAGCCGTTGGGATCCGGCGTGATCACAGACGATCCATCGGCGTTGAGGATCGGCTCGTCGCTTCCGATCCCGTTCGGACGGCCCGTGAGCGGAACACCGGTGCGACCTGTCAGCGGCATCGTCTCGAGCAGCGTGACGGAAAGTTTGGCCGCAGACCCGGCAGGAGTTGTCACCCAAGGATCAGCCGCATCAGCCTCACCGAGTTCAAACGTCACCACCGTTGGCGCAAACGCAGGGTTCCGCAGCGTCCGCCGCGTGCCATCGGGCGTCGACACCTTGCCATTGGGTCCGCGGTCGGTGATCGCCTTGAAACGCACCGTCCCCGCCTCGTCCGACTCCAGGAGCAGATCGCTCAACCCGCCGAGCATGACGTCCAAAGAGCCCGCCCCTGAGGCCTCGCAAAGCACCGCATCGGGCAGGAACCCAACCGCCTCGATCTGACATCCTCCGGCAGCCGGCAAGGGCTCTGCCCAGAGAGCCCGCCCACCGAGCGGGCTCACAAGACCAAGCAGCACCGCGGCGGCACGCAGACGAGCCCTGAAATGCAACGGACGAGTGAACGCAGCCATCGAAGTCCTCGAAACAAGGGAACGCGTGTGGGGGTGATGCCGGGGAGCGACGACCATTCCGTCGCGGCGTGACCGTCAGCCAGCACCACCGCAGTCGACACCAGAGGAAACCAGAAAGCAAAAAGCCCCGTCCGTTCCGCAAAGGTCCGGACGGGGCATCTGCTGAGATTTGCGAACATCCATTCCTGCGGGACACACACTGAGGTGTCAAGTCCTCCCAGGTGATGAGATCACTCGGTCGCGAGGGGCTCGCCGCTCCCACCGCCAGCACGTGTGATCAGGGCGGCGAAGACGGCCAGATCGATGCTGTCGTTGATGTGACGCGTCGAACCATCACACATCGTTGCGTTCATACCTGATGGATGGAAAGCAAGGGCTTCGCCATCGTTACAGGCATTGAACGGAAGGCCTTGGTTTTTCGGCGCTGTGTTCTTTTGCCCGTCTGGACCCATCAGATGCAGCTTGAAAGGCCCAAGGCTGTCCGCCCACCCCAGGCACTGATTGACTTCACCCGTCGCCACTTTGTTCTTGCCACGATACATCGTGGGCCGACCGGCCGATTCGACGACGAGCATCGTCTTCGACGTGCCATCCCGGATCTGGCCCATCTCGGAGACCTTGTCCTTGATCAGCGCGCCATACGTCTCCGGGCCCTTGTTCTTGTACGGGTCGGGGCTAAACACCTTGTTTTTCACCCCGGTGAACACTTCGTAGTCACTCGTCCCCAAGGGGGCGCTGAGCGTCAGAGCAGGGGCATTGGAGTCGCTGTCTCGCGTCGGCCCGGGAGGCGTGCTGAGCAACGCCTCGGGAACTGGTGATGACGGACATCGATACACCGAAACATTGTTCTGAGCGACGGCGAGGTTCTGCCCCTCCCACCAGTTGAGGTCAAAGTCGTACATGTCTGCCAAGGTGGTGTCTTCCATGTACGGCATCACCTTCACCCGCCACGAATGCTCCGTCCGCGAAGGGTTCCCTTTAGGCGCGGCAGGAAAAACCGACGTGTCGAGGGAGTCGACCGTGTAGCATGCCGCAGGAAAGTAGCCGAGCGTGTCGTGGGCATTGTGGAACGCGAGGCCAAACTGACGCATGTTGTTGGCACACTGCATTCGGCGAGCGGCTTCACGCGCACTCTGCACAGCCGGCAGCAGCAACCCGACAAGGACGCCGATGATCGCGATCACGACCAGGAGTTCGACGAGCGTGAAGCCACGGCGACTTTCACGGTGATCCTGGGACCGAACCGAGAGAAAAGATGACATCGCAGTCAGGCTCTCCTGAGGAAGGTAAGTCCGCATGGGCCGCTCCGGCGCCACGCGCACATGGCAGCGTTTTCAGCAGGGAGTTCCGACGCGGATGTCCTGCCGATCTCGTCTCGCTGTGGTTTCTTTCAACGTCGACAGGATCCTTTAAAATCGACGTTAGGCTTTTGTGAGCGCAATGTGAGATTTTGATGAGAATGCGTTTGTGCTCATCGAGGCGAGAGCGATCCTCCGACCGTCCTCCATACAACACACAGACCAACCGACAGCACAGAAAGCCCTCTCATGACGAAGATCGTGATCCTCGATGCGCACACGACCAATCCGGGTGACCTCGATTGGAATCCGCTGGCAACTTTGGGAAGCCTCACGGTTCACGACCGCAGCCCAGCCACCACGGTGCTCGACCGGGCTGCCGGCGCGGATGTGGTGATCACCAACAAAACCGTGCTCAATGCGGCCACGCTCGCCGCGCTCCCTGACCTGCGGTATGTCGGCCTCCTCTCCACCGGCACCAATGTCGTTGACCTCGCGGCAGCCTCCGAGAGGAACGTGACCGTGACGAACGTGCCTGGCTACAGCACGCCGGGCGTGGCCCAATCGGTGTTTGCCCTGCTGCTCGAACTGACCAACCGCACCGGGCATCACAGCGACGAGGTGCGAGAGGGCCGCTGGGCTGCCTCCCCCGACTTCTGCTGGTGGGATGGGAATCTCATCGAACTCGAGGGCCTGACGCTCGGCATCGTCGGCTACGGCGCGATCGGGCGTCGCGTGGCCGCCATTGGGCAAGCATTTGGCATGCAGGTGATCGCCGCCAGCCGCAGCAAGCCAGCAGGCACCCGCGAGGGCGATGTGGCCTTCCACTCGATCAACGAGGTTTTCGCCGAAGCCGACGTGGTGAGCCTTCACTGCCCACTCACCCCCGAAACAGACGGGCTGATCAACGCCGAAAAACTGGCGAGCATGAAACCAACCAGTTTCCTGATCAACACCGCTCGTGGCGGGCTCGTGGTTGAGGCAGACCTCGCCGATGCTCTCAATGCAGGACAGATCGCCGGGGCGGGCCTCGATGTGCTCTCGCAAGAGCCGCCCCCCGCCAGCAATCCCCTCCTCTCGGCCAGCAACTGCGTGATCACGCCCCACATCGCGTGGGCCACCCGAAATGCACGGCAGCGGCTGATCCACGAGGTGGCCGCCAACCTGCGTGGCTTTCTCGACGGGCAACGCCGCAACGTGGTGAACTAGGAACGCTCGACGCGACAGAACGTCCGCGAGCCCTCTACAATCAATCTGGACCGAGTACGCGATTCATCAGACAGGCTCGGACCGTCTGTGAGTGGAATCGACATCCTCACTCCCCTTCAGGAGACCTCCCCATGCCGCTGCTTGCACTCTCTGAGTCGACCCTGACCCTCCTTGTGATTGTCGGCGTCGCGGTGGTGGTGTTCCTTTGGGTCGTGGCGATTTACAACCAGCTCGTCTCCCTTTCACAGCGGTTTAAAAACGCGTTTGCCCAGATCGATGTGCAGCTCAAGCGGCGTTACGACCTGATTCCCAACATCGTGGAAACCGCCAAGGGCGCGATGGCTCACGAGCGGGAAACCCTCGAGGCCGTGATCAAGGCACGCAACTCCGCCGCCTCAGCGGCTGCGACGGCCGCGGCAAACCCTGGCGATGCGGCCGCGATCGGATCTCTCGGCGCAGCAGAGACCGCCCTGACCCAAAGCCTTGGCCGCTTTTTCGCACTCGCCGAGGCCTACCCCGACCTGAAAGCAAATCAGAATCTCCTCTCGGTGCAGGAAGAACTCACGAGCACAGAAAACAAGGTCGCCTTCGCTCGGCAGGCCTTTAACGACTCGGTGACCTCGTACAACACCTACCGCAGCACTTTTCCTCCTATTCTCTTTGCGGGCACGTTTGGCTTTCAGCCAGCCTCCCTCTTGGAGTTTGATGACGCGGCCAAGATCAAAGAGGCCCCCAAGGTCTCCTTCTAAGTCGTTTGCCAACCTGTTCCACCATCCTGTTCCGCTGGGCGCGGGGCAGCGGCAGGTACAGCCCTGCCTGCCTCAACGCGTGGCGTGCACCATGCCTTGACTGGCAGTGAGTCGAAACCGCAGTGAGGGACAATGGACTTCTTCGCGCATCAGGACCGGGCTCGACGCAATACCCGCTTGCTCGTGGGCCTGATGGTGCTCGCGTACGTCGGCACCATTCTGCTGGTCTACGGCGTGGTCGTCGGTGTGTTCATCGGGGCAGCAAGCAACCAGGCTACTGAAGGCCTGCAAGGCCGCGACGCCTGGTGGCAGCCTGACATGCTTCTGCTGGTGGCGGCCGGAGTCTCTTTTGTGATCGGCGGCGGGAGCCTCTACAAGTCGGTGCAGCTCTCGGGGGGCGGTGAAAAACTTGCAGAGATGCTTGGGGGCCGGAGGCTCGTTCCGAGTTCCTCGCATCCACTTGAGCGGAAGGTGCTCAACATCGTTGAGGAGATGGCAATTGCCTCGGGCACGGCGGTGCCCCCTGTCTACCTGCTCG
Source organism: Planctomycetota bacterium (assembly GCA_029978905.1). Lineage (GTDB taxonomy): Bacteria > Planctomycetota > Planctomycetia > Pirellulales > UBA1268 > M30B53. Next base: position 81,884 of record JAPOIM010000004.1, on the reverse strand, counting down.
ACAACGAACATGGGATCAATGCGTTTGCCGCAGGGCTCGACATCGACTCCGCAGTGATCGGAATTACCCAAGGGGCCGCCGAGACACTCACACGAGACGAGTTGCAGGGCGTCGTCGCCCACGAGTTCAGCCACATCCTGCATGGCGACATGCGGCTGAATCTCCGGCTCATCGCGATCGTGCATGGGATCCTCGTGCTCGGCTTGCTCGGCTACTACATGCTGCGAATCTTCGCATCCGGACGGCCACGCCGGCGTTCGGACAAGGAAGGGGGCTTCCAGGCCGCAGTCGTGATCTTTGGATTGGCCCTCATGATCATCGGCTATGTCGGCACGTTCTTTGGCAGCCTGATCAAAGCGGCTGTGAGCCGTCAGCGAGAGTTTCTCGCCGACGCCTCGGCCGTGCAGTTCACTCGCAACCCTGATGGAATTGCTGGAGCCCTCGCGAGGATCGCCACTGCCGATGGATCCAAGCTTCAAGCGCCTCGCGCGGCCGAAGCCTCGCACATGTTCTTTGCATCCGGCCTCTGGACGTTGTTTGCGACCCACCCTCCGCTTGCGGATCGCATCGCCAGGATCGATGCCTCACGAGCAGCCCTCCTTGGTTCAGCACTCTCCGAGCCAACGGCTCCAGCAATGCAAGCCGGCATGGCAGGCTTCGCAGGCGTGGCATCAGTGCCCTCGGCGTCGGTTGCCCCACCACAGAGCCAACCCATGGCGGCGGTCGCCGCGATCGGAGAACCGACCGCCGCCGACATCGCGCACGCCCATCAGCTTTTGGAATCGTTGCCCGCACAGCTCCGCGAGGCCGCCCACGACCCCTTCGGGTGTCGCGGCGTGATCTACGCCCTTCTGCTCGACAGCGACCCGAACATCCGCCATCAGCAGTTCCAGATTCTCGCGGCACGCGCGGAGCCCGCTGCCTGCGACGAGACGCGGCGTCACTCCCTGCTGGTCGACGGCTTGCGCCGTGAACACCGTCTCACGCTGGTCGACACGTCGATCGGCACACTTCGCAACCTCTCGCACGAGCAATACCAGCGGTTTCGCTCGTGCCTGGAGGCCCTTGTGCAGGCCGACCAACGCCTCGACCTGTTTGAGTGGGTGCTGCAAAAAATCCTCCTGCGACACCTCGACCCAGTGTTTGGCATGGAGCCAAAGACAACGCGGCAGCGGAAAGCAGCCAACCGTGATGTGGCCATGCTGCTGAGCTGCCTGGCACATGTCGGTGGCTCCACCGAGGAAGACGCCGCTGAGGCCTTCCGTCGAGGCGCTCTGGCCACAGGCCTTCAGGACCTGGAGCTGCTTTCGGCAGACCAGTCACGGCTTGATGCCCTCAGCCACGCGGTCGACACGCTGGCCCACATCAAGCCGAAGTCAAAAAGGAAAATCGTCGAAGCGGTGGCTGTGACGGTTGCCCATGATGGCGTGATCACCGTCACCGAAGCGGAGCTTCTGCGGGGTGTGGCCGACGCCTTGGGTTGCCCGATGCCACCCCTGCTCGGCGCTCCCACCACTGCCGCATAACTCCACGCGGCGATGTCACCGTCGCCATGCGTCTCGCGATCAGTTTGTCGACGCGAACATTTCCGCTCGCAACTCATCGAGTGGCCCAACGATCGCATCGACGCGATCATTGAAGAGATCACCAATCAGGAGATCCGTCACCACGCCCTGCAGGTTTGGATGCCGCTTCACGAGTTTGCCAAAGTTCAAACCATCGTAGAACTCCATCACCAGCCGCCGCATACGGTCCATCCCGCGGACGAAGTCTGGCCCCCACGTGCCAAGCCGCTCTCCTGATGTGTCTCCGGCCGTGAGCGCCGCATCGATCGCGTCGGCAGCCACTTCGCCACTCCGGAGAGCGAGCAAGATGCCCGAAGAATAGAGCGGGTCGAGAAACCCGAAGGCATCGCCGACGAGCACCCAGCCGTCACCTGCGACTTCGCTGGCACGGTACGAATACTCTTTGGCGACACGCACCGGCGCCACCCGCTCCGCCTGCTCAAGCCTCGGGCCGAGGCCCGGGCAGCGATCGATCTCTTCTTGGTAAATCGCTTCGGGGTCCCGCGTCTGGCGATCCCTCAGCAGATAGTCGTTGTCGGCAACCACCCCCACGCTGACCATGTCGTCGGCGAGCGGGATGTACCAAAACCATCCCTGCTTCTCATCGAGTTGCATGACCGTGGTCGCACCTTCGTCTTTACCGACGCCGCGCTCGGCCCCCTTCCAATAGCTCCAGACCGCCGCCTTCTTCAGTTCTTGATCCCACAGACGAATGCCAAGCCGAGCAGCGATCATGGAGGACTGCCCACTCGCGTCGACCACGATCTCGGCCGACACCGTCTGTGGAGCTTCTCCCTCCCGCTGCACGACCACTCCGGTCGCACGCTGGCCGTCAAAGACGACCTCCAAGACCCGAGTGCCCTCGAAGACGTGGGCTCCTTTCTCCTCGGCATTGCGGAGCATCATCTCGTCAAACTCGCGGCGGGTGACCTGCCAGGTCCGCGAACTCTCGTGCTGCTTGTGGTCCGCAAAATAGAAGGGCGCGGAGAGGGTCCCTCGCTCATTCACAAACTGCACGGAATGCTTTTCGGTAAAGCCGCTCGCCCGCATCTTGCCGAGCATGTCGAGCCTCCCGAGCGTCCAGTAACACTCCGGGATCAACGACTCGCCCACGTGAAAACGTGGAAAGTGGTCTCGCTCAAAGAGGGCCACGCGGCGTCCAGCCATCGCCAGGATCGTCGCCGCGGTGGCCCCCGATGGACCTCCACCGATCACGATCACATCGACGCGAGAGGGCACGTCAGCCGGAACATGAGCCTGTGATGCTGGTCTCGCCGAGCGTGCGGCACTCAAATCGGCTCCCGCGGAAGCTGCGTCGACCATCAAAACGATCTCCCAAAACAGAGGATTCCCCGTCGCGGCTCTTTCTTTTCATAGGCTCGCCGCCTACAGCGGACAAGGTGCCGCCAGCCGCTCGATCCGATCGGTACGTAAGACCCGGCTCATGACGGCCCTCCCCACGCTAGAGGGGACGTCGACCGCGAGCATCCGCAGGGCGTCGAGCAGCCCTGCCACGCACGCCACCTCCCCCGGCCCCGCCAGGCCCCAGGTGACCGTCGCCTCGCTGCCGATCGCCAGTTCTCCAAGCGTCGCCTCGACGGGTGTCAAAACCGGTTCGCCAACCGCCCCCCCGCTGACTGGGTCGGGAAACGAACGCATGCCAAGGAGTGCACTCGGCGCCGGAGCCTGATCCGGGAGCCGCTCGCGCGGCTCAAGCGGACCCGTCTCGAACGAAAAGAGCGTATGTCCCCAGAGGGAAGCCTCGCAGACCATCGACGCGTCCGGCCTATCCTCAATCGAGATGTCCGCAAAAAGTTTCGGCAGCCCAAGGAGTTCACGGCCAAAAACAATTGGCAAGCAGTCGTCCTCAAACATCGCCACCACGAAGTCGCCCGAGGGCCCGGTCGGCTTCTCGAACGCGGCCTTCACGAGCACCGAGGCTACCCGGTAGCCGCGACCAGCCATGAACTCCACCCCCTGGTTGTCGGCAAAGGCAACCGTCAGGTGCCCCAGCTGATCAGGCCCATCGACGACCGGCACAAAACAACTCGGCAGGAGGCCCGCTAGGAGGTCGCGGTGCACGCGCCACTGCGCCGACACCACGTCGACACGGGCGTACTTTGCCGTGCCGCCACTGGCAGCGGCTCCCATCAAAAGAGGCATGAAGAGGGGCAGCGGTCTTTCCGCTGCATGGGCAGGGGACATGGGGACCTCAGTCGTGATTGCCACCAGATCTCAACAACACAACACTCGCCACGCGCGTGCACGCGAGGCTCACCGGGAAAGCTCACTGGGAGAGATAGAGCGGCAGGGTGCTCTCTCGAAGCAGCGTCAGCGCCGTCTCACCAAAGAGGCGTCGCATGAGCAGATTCTTCGCACTGTTGCCTGCCACAATCAGATCGGCGCCCCAGGCGGCGGCGTAGTTAATGAGTTCCCGCTGCGGATCGCCGGCCACATGATCGGTGTCGACCGACCGACCATGACTGCGGAAATAGGCGGCCGCATGATCGAGCAGCCCCAATGCGGTTGCGGGATTGTCACCGAAGTTCACCACACGAATTGCGGCGTCTGGGTAGAGGCCCGACAAGACAAAGTTTTTGAAGGTCTTCGCACTTTCCAGCGACCCCGAATAGGCCACCAGCACCTTGCGGATGGGGCGATACGTCTCTCCCACCGCGAGGATCGGACGGACACCCCCAGCGACCAGACGCTCAAGGGCATCGAGCGGTTCTGGCACCACATCGTGTTCAAACAACCCTCGCAGCCCGAAGACGCACATATCCTGATAGCGCACCAACTGGCCCACAATTTCAAACGGGTCTCCCACCTGCTCGCTAAAGCCGTGCTCCACGCCCTCCGCTCGGCAACGCTCCGCGAACACCGCCTTCGCAGCCGCAACGTCTGCCGTCGCCTGCTCCAGCCTCTTTTCTCGCAGTTCGGCGGTCACGGCCTCGACCCCCATCCCGATCGGCCGAGGCCCTGTCCACTCCAGCCGGAGCGGGTCCGTCACCGCGACGCCCAGAAGTTCGGCCTGGAAGTGCTTGGCAATCTCGACCGCGTGTTCGGCAACCGATTGGGCGGTCTGGCTGGTGCCCACGCCAACGAGAATGCGTTTGATCATGTCTGTCGAAGCTTTCTTTTGGTGTGCGCTGACGTGGGTGGCCAGGAGTTCGACCAGGTTGGAGGGTGAGGCCCTTTGCAACTCTATGGGATTCTCCGCCGCACCATCAGCAAGGGGTCGGCAGATTCTCTCGCCAATGTGGAACTCATCGGCTTTGCGAGAATCATACCAGCCACAAAACCGCCAACGTGCGCCGAATAGGCCACACCGCCGCTGGTGTCGAAGAGGCCGCTGATCACCTGAAACAGAAACCAGATCCCGACCGCCACATAGCCCGGCACATCGACCATGACCCGCACAAAAATCACGCTCACACGCCGCTGGGGATGGAGCACAAGATAGGCGCCCAGCACTCCAGAAATAGCCCCCGAAGCCCCCAGACTTGGCGTGAGGGAGGCATCCCCGCTCATATTGGCAAACACAAACACCAGCGAGGCGATCACGCCTGTCGCGAGATAGAAGGCGAGGTACCTCGCGTGCCCCATGTCGTCTTCGACGTTGTCTCCGAAGATCCAGAGAAACCACATATTGCCGGCCAGATGCATCACGCTGCCATGCATGAAGATGGCTGTGAGGAGCGTGAGCCAGACGGGGATCGGCGTGGGTCGCAGGCCTGGGGCTCTCACTTCGTAGACCTGCCCCTGGACTTCCACACGCTGGAGGGAAGGCTCCGTGACGACGTCTTTTCCTGAGAGAATCTCGGCGGGAACCTGCACGAAGGCCATTGTGAAGGCGTCGTTGCTCCCCATGCCCTGGAGAACAGCGAAGACAAAGATGTTTAGGACGATCAGGGTGACCGTCACGACAGGAGAAAGTGTGCGGTCGGAGTTGTCGTCGGCAATCGGAAAAACCATGCGATGCTCCCTAGAGGGACTGGCTGCTGCGAAGGCTCCTGGCCGATTTCTTACACAGCGATCTTTGACTTCCGAGCAGTGTTCGCCATAATACGTGGCGTCTGTGGGCGACCGGAATCGCTTGCGGACACCACTCGTCAAAACTCGTTGAATCGTTGGGCTTGAGGCACGCTGTCTCGCCGGGGGAACGGTTCGGCTTCCTGTGGAGGTGGTCTATGCGCGGTAGCTACGCCGGTTGGTGGCATCGTTCTCTCCGGTCAGCGCCTGAGGGCCGCCGCGTTTCAAGTTTCCGCCGAACCGCGGAGCCCAGCAGCACGAAGAGCCATCGACGACGTCGCGAACTCGCGCACGAGTCGCTCGAGGCTCGCCTTTGCCTCTCCGCCAGTGTGGATGCGACCGCGGGCCTGCTCACCTCGCAGATTTCATGGGGGGGCCAAACGGTCACCTCGCGGGCAGACTCCTGGATCGTCCGCACCGACGCCACTCAGTCAAACGCTTTCGGCGCGGCGTTCGGAAACGCAGCGAACGACGCGTGGGCCTCTTCCTCACTCGGCGAAGGCTTCTACTCGCTCACCGCTCCCGGAGCCTCCACGCAAGACGTCCTCGGCTGGGCTTCCACTGCCGCAGGTGTGCTCTACGTCGAGCCAGACTTCGTGATCAATCCCACCGCGACGCCAAACGACCCCGACCTCGGTCGGCTGTGGGGGCTCCACAACACCGGACAGACCGGCGGCATCAACGACGCCGACATCGATGCCCTGGAAGCCTGGAACACGACCACTGGCTCGCGCGATGTGGTGATTGCGGTCATCGACACCGGCATCGACTACACGCACCCCGACCTGGTGGCGAATGCGTGGCAAAACCCTGGTGAAATCCCGGGCAACGGCATCGACGACGACCGCAACGGCTTCGTGGACGACGTGTACGGCTACGACTTCGTCAATAACGACGGTGACCCGATGGACGACAACGGCCACGGGACACACGTTTCTGGAACGATCGGTGCGGTCGGCAACGACGGAACTGGCATCGTGGGCGTGAACTGGCAGGTCTCGATCATGGGCCTGAAGTTCCTGAGCGGCGGTGGCAGCGGCTCAACCAGCGATGCTGTCCGTGCGGTGAACTACGCGACCATGATGCGACGAGATCATGGCATCAACATCGTCGCCACCAACAACAGCTGGGGTGGCGGTGGCTTCTCCCAGTCGCTCAGCGACGCAATCAATGCCGGTGGCAACGCGGGGATTCTTTTCATCGCCGCTGCTGGCAATGAAGGCAACAACAACGATGCCTTACCTGCCTATCCAGCGAGCATGACCAGCGAGGCGATCATCTCGGTCGCCGCCACTGACAGCAGCAACAACCTGGCAGGGTTTTCAAACTACGGGGCGACGAGTGTCGATGTCGGGGCTCCGGGTGTTGGCATCTACTCCACGCTGCCGGGCAATCAATACGCCTCCTACAGCGGCACGTCGATGGCCACGCCACACGTCGCCGGGATTGTCGGCCTTCTCGCCGCTGCGAATCCGAACCTGACGGCTGCCGAAATCCGCACCGCGATCCTCGACACCGCGGTGCCGATTGCCTCGCTCAATGGCCGGGTGGCCACCGGTGGCCTCGTGAACGCGGCGGCAGCGCTCGACGCGATCGCCGTCGGACCGTCGCTCCGCGCCGATATCGTGAACGTCTCGCCTGACCCACGACTGGATGGCGTCGATCAGATCACGATCGAGTTCACCTCGGCCGTGGAAGGGTTTGGCATCAGCGACCTGACTCTCACCCGGAATGGCACCGCCATCTCGCTGCTCGACGACGCCGCGCTCGTGACGGACGACTTCCAGACCTGGACGCTTGGAAATCTCGCTCCGCTCACGTCAGCAGTTGGCACCTACGAGCTCGTGCTCACGGCTGCTGGCAGTGGGATCGTCAACGGCGAGGGCCTTACCCTCTCGTCGGATGCCGTCGACTCATGGACGGTGATTGAACCTCCACCCCCTGCCCCTTTCGAGCCGAATGATTCCATCGCCACGGCAGCTCCTGTGACGCTCCGAGGAGGGCGAGCAGCCTTCTCCGGCGTGGTGGGAGACGGCACCTACACAACCAGCGATGTCGACCTGTTTGCCGTCGAACTCGCTGCCGGTGCCTCCATCACCGCTGATGTCGATGCCCGCAGCCTCACGCCTGCCTCGACCCTCGACAGCTACCTGCGACTCTTCGACGCCTCCGGCAGACAGCTGACCTACAACGATGACACCAGCGGCGTCGCGTATCTTGACAGCAGGTTGACCTACACCGTAACGACGGCGGGCACCTACTACGTCGGAGTCTCGTCGTACGGCAACAGCGGCTACAATCCCGCCGTGGCTGGTACGGGCCGATCTGGGGCCACCACCGGCAACTACGAACTCCTGATCGATGTCGTCACGCCGACACCGACGCTCGACGCCGACATCCTCGACGTCTCGCCCGACCCACGGCGCGATGCGGTTGATGCAATCACGATTGCATTCACCTCAGCTGTGACCGGCTTTGACCTCAGCGACCTGACCCTCACTCGCGATGGCTCCTCCGTTTCGCTCTCGGCAGCAGGTGTCACCCTGACGAGTGGCGACAACGTCCGCTGGACGTTGAGCGACCTCTCCTCGATCACGGGAGACGTGGGAAGTTACCGCTTGGTACTGACCGCCAACGGCAGTGGCATCAGCAGCGGCGAGGGAGCCTCGCTGACGGCCGACGTGATCGACACGTGGACCGTTGAGCCACCACCGCCACCGCCCGCGCTCGTGGCGGACATCATCGATGTCACGCCTGACCCGCGGCTCGACGCGATCGCCACGATTTCGGTGACGTTCAACCGAGCGGTCACTGGCGTCGACCTCTCGGACTTCGCCCTCACCCGTGACGGCGTGAATGTTCCGCTCCTTGACACAGGTGATGTTGGGGCAGCCGTCGCTCTGACCACAGAAGACTTGATCACCTGGACGCTCCGCGATCTCGATCCGCTGACAGCCGACCCAGGCCTCTACGAACTGATTCTCGTGGCAGATGGCAGCTTCATCGTCGACGCGGATCAGTTGCCGCTCAGTGGCAACGCAGCTGATTCCTGGAGAGTGCTGGAACCGCCCCCGCCGGCTGCCTTTGAGCCAAATGACTCGATCGGCACGGCGACCGCGTTGACCTTGGTCGACGGCCAGACGCGAGTGTCGGCCTTTGTCGGCGATGGCGTGTTTGGAAGGGCGGACGTCGACCTCTACGCCGTGGAACTGACCGCCGCGGGCACCTTCACGATCGACGTGGATGCCCAGTCGCTCTCCACCCCCTCGCTGCTCGACAGCTACCTCCGTCTGTTTGACGCCTCGGGGCGGCAACTCGCTCAAAACGACGACGCGGCAGGGTCCCTGGACAGTGCGATTACGTATTCCGCCACCGCTGCTGGCCTTTACTACGTGGGCGTCACCTCATACGGCAACACGCGTTACAACCCGCTGGTCGAGGGCAGCGGCAGGAACGGGCGGACGACCGGAGACTACGAACTCTTCGTCCGGTTTGAAGCAGCACCGACTGACCCAGGCCCCGATCCTGATCCGGATCCACCAGCCCCAGGCCTCCTGGAGCCGAACGACTCCATCGCCACCGCGACGGCCGTCGTGTTTGAGAATCGGCAAGCGGTGATCGCCGGCGTCGTGGGAGATGGCGCATACGGCCGTTCGGATGTTGACTTGCTGGCCGTCGAACTCGTGGCCGGTACCACGATCGAAATCGACGTCGATGCCCGCACCCTCGCGACCTTCTCGGCGCTCGACAGCTACCTGCGCCTGTTTGACGCTGATGGACGCGAGCTCGCCAGTAACGACGATTCGTTCGGCCTCGCCGACAGTTACCTCCGCTACACCGTCGACACGTCGGGCACCTTCTACGTCGGCGTGTCTTCCTACGGGAACAGCAACTACAACCCAGAAGTGGCCGGAAGCGGCCGTCGTGGGCGGACTGTAGGCGACTACACGGTCACCCTGCGGCACAACGGTCCTCTCGACCCCGGCACGGATCCTGGCACCGACCCTGGCACGGAGCCGCCTCCTGTGCAAGGGCCAGTAGAGCCGAACGACTCCACCGCCACGGCTGTGCTTCTCACCGCCACCAACGGTCGAGCCAACGCCAGCGGCACGATTGGCGACGGTACATACGGTGCGGCCGACGTCGACCTCTACGCGATCAGTCTCGTCGCAGGCTCCGATGTCCGCATCGATATCGATGCTCGCAATCTCGACACGCCGTCGATGCTTGACAGCTACCTCAGGCTGTTCGACGAGTCTGGGCGAGAACTGGCACGTAACGATGACAGCGGCGGGTCTCCCGATAGCCTGCTGTCGTTCACGATCGAGGCCACCGGGACCTACTACATCGGCGTCTCGTCGTACGGAAACTCGCGTTACAACCCGACACTGGCCGGGTCTGGGCGGGCCGGCCGAACGGCCGGCGACTACCTGCTGACGGTCGACGTCAACGAACCGGTGCAGCCCGCCGCGGTTAGCATCCTCGGCTTTCCAGACGAAGGCGTTCCGACTCAGGTCACCGAGCGTCTGCGAGCCGCAGCCTTTGCCGACATGAGCGGCACTGGCAGCAGCAACTCCCGCTGGACGCTCAACCGGGTCCGCTGATTAAAAGCGCATCCGCTGATTAAAAGCGCTTCTGCGGCGTGGCAACGTCAGTTCGTCGACTGGCCGAAGCGATGCACCATGCGGTGCTGGTAGGTCTGCCCTGGTTCGAGGATCACGGCAGGCCAGCCGGCGTCGCCGACGTGGTGGATCGCGTCAGGAAAGCACTGCGTTTCCAGGCAAACGCCGGAATGTTTCTCGTACACAGCACCGGCCTTGCCGGTCAAACTGCCGTCGAGATAGTTGCCCGTGTAGACCTGCACGCCAGGTTGGTTGCTTTCGAGTTCCATCGTACGACCGCTGGCTGGATCAAGGAGCACCGCGACTGGCCGCATCGCCCCATCCGCCTTCCAGTCGCGGACACAGAGGTTGTGGTCGACCCCACCTGGGTTCGCTCCATCCGCAGACCCAGGCAGCCCATCGATCGCTGCACCCAACGACGCCGCCTGCGATCGCTCGGGACGAAAATCGAAGGCCGTGCCCTCGACGGCAGCCAGGTCGCCGGTCGGGATGGAACCGTCATCCACCGGCAGATACCGGTCGGCATACACGGTCAGGCGTTGGTCTCGGATCGTCCCCGAAGCCTGGCCCGCCATGTTCCAGTAGGTGTGATGCACCATGTTGCACACGGTGGCCGCATCGGACTTCGCCTGCATGTCGATCACCAGCTCGCCGGCCGGGGTGAGCGTGTAGGTCGTCTGGATCGTGAGTTCGCCGGGATACCCTTCTTCGCCATTGGGGGAGACGAGCCGAAACGTCACGGCTGGCCCTGCGTCGGTGAGCTTGGGCTCGGCCTTCCAGAGTTTCTTGTCGAACCCGGCCTCTCCTCCATGGAGGTGATGCACTCCGTTGTTGGCCGCGAGCGTGTATTCCTTCCCGCCGAGACTGAAACGGGCGTTGGCGATTCGATTCGAGCAGCGTCCGCAAGTCGCACCGAAGTAGGGGTGCCCCGCGAGATAGCCCTCGAGCGAGTCGAACCCCAGCACCACGTCGGCAGGTCCACCCTTGCCAAGCGGCACGGTCATGCTCGTCAGGATCGCACCATAGTCGGTAATCGTGGCCTTCCAGCCACCCGGCACCTCCAACACGTAGAGGTGGGCCTCGCGTCCATCGGGGAGGGAGCCAAACGGCGTGACGGTTGGTGCATGCATGGTGGCCTTCTCCTCGGCATGGGTCGTGGCGGTGCTCCCAAAACCACAGGCACCGACCAGGGTGAGGATCATCGCCCACCGCCGGCTGCACCACAAGCCGCCCTTCGACACCCACATGCTCGAACGCCGCGTTTCCATCATGCCCCCCCTCTCAAAAGTTGATGCCCGTTGCCTCACTCGTCAGACGAGTCTTTGTCTCGGTTTTTATCTTTCGATGCAGACCGCCGTGGGCGCTGACCAGCCCCTGCAGCTTCGGCCTCCTTCGTGGCGATCCAACCATCCACACTCCAGGGACCAGCCCCAAAGCCGACAAGCATCAGCAGGCCACCACCGATTGCCACGTTCTTCATGAAGTGGATCAACTGGACCTGCTGCTGCGCGTCCTGGCTGGGATCGCGGTAGGTCCAGAAGTCGTGAAAGTAGAAGGTGGCGGCCGCCAAAAAGATGAGCAGAAAACTCGCACCGATCCGAGTCCACGCGCCAGAAATTACCGCAAGACCGCCGAGCAGTAGCAGCGCGATCGCCCCAAACAGGGCCAGCCTCGGCAAGGGCACACCCTCGGAAGCCATATAGTCGACCGTCGCACTGAACTGCGGAATCTTGTTGCCCAGGGCACTGAGCATGAAGATCGCCACGAGCATCAGCCGGGCCAGCAGCGCGACAAACCCCTGCACTCCGGTCGCCAGCGAGTCCATCAGCTCTTCCTCCAAGGCCCTTTCGCGGGAGCACCCCGCCCCAAGAATGTCCCGCAGCCACTGGTCTCAGGCAAGGCCGAGTCTGCGGCGGAACCCGTCAATCTGCTTTCTGCGGCCACGCTGGCTGATCACGTGTGATGCAGTGCACCGCCCCGCGGCCCCACACGAGATCTCGGCTGTCCACCGGTTCGATCGACCGCCCTGGAAAACAGGCTTCAATCGCACGGAGGGCCGCCTCATCGGCCGCATCCTCAAAAACGGGCACGAAGACTGCGGTATTGGTCACCAGAAAATTCAAAAAACTCGCTGGCAACTGCACGCCATACCGCTGAAAGCGGCTTGGGATGTCGATCGGCGTGACCTCAAGCCGCCGACCTTTGGCATCCGTGGCCCCCCGCAGAATCTCCAAGTTCGCTTCCAGCGACCCGTGATTCGGGTCAAGCCGATCCGGCTGCCGTGCGGCCAGCACCCGCCCAGGCCCCACAAACCGTGCCAACTGATCGATGTGGCCGTCGGTGTCGTCGCCTGCCAACTCACCACCGGTCCAGATCACGCGTTCGATCGCAAGCTGCGCCGCCAACTCCTGCTCGATCTGCTGCGAAGACTTCCCCGGATTTCGGTTGTCCTCCAGCACGCACTGCCGGTTGACCAGAAGCGTTCCCTCGCCATCGGTGTCGAGGGCGCCCCCCTCAAGCACGATATTCGCCCCAAACACGCGCATCCCGAGCGATTCAGCGATCCGACGGCCGAGGGCGGCGTCGTCGTTCCAGGGAGGGTACTTGCCGCCCCAGGCGTTGTATCCAAAGGCCACGGCCGCTGGCGGCAACGCCTCCTGCCCACGTCGCGGTGTGAGAAAGACCGGCCCCGAATCTCTCAGCCAGGAATCATTCGTAGGCAAATCGACAAGCGACACCCCGTCGACGTCGCCGACCATCGTCGCGGCCTCCGCGTGCGGGTGGCCTGCTGCCACGATCTTGACCGGCTGACCGGTGGCCGCGATTCGACGGGCAAGCGCCGCGTACACTGCGGGAATCGGTTCAAAGTGGTCTGGCCAGGTCGCTAGGCGGTGAGGCCAAGAGAGCCAGACCGCCGCCTGCGGCTCCCACTCCGCTGCCAGACGGTAGCCAAGCAATGCTGGAGTTTCGGCTGCCATGGTCATCGCCCCCACCGGGAAAGCAGTCCACCGTAGGCATCGATCCGCCGATCGCGGAAGAAGGGCCAGCGGGTGCGTGACCACTCGATGCGTGCGAGATCACACTCCACCACCATGACCTGCGGCTGATCATGAGCGGCTTTGGCCAGCACTTCACCGCTGGGGGCATACACCACACTCGCCCCCCAAAACGTCAGCGGCCCTTCACGGCCCGTCCGGTTCACGGCCACCACAAACACCCCGTTGGCGATTGCATGGCTGCGGAGCATGGTGTCCCACGACTCGTACTGCGCCGTATGCAACTCCTCCTCACCCTCCAACCAGCCGATCGCTGTGGGATAGAAGAGCACCTCCGCTCCAGCCATCGCCGTGAGACGAGCCGCCTCGGGGTACCACTGGTCCCAGCACACGAGTGGTCCCACCGCCAACCGGCTTGTAGGCACCGACACGAACCCTGTGTCACCAGGGGTGAAGAAAAACTTCTCGTAGTAGTGCGGGTCGTCAGGGATGTGCATCTTGCGGTAGAGGCCGACAAGCGTGCCATCGGCCTCAAACACCGTGGCGGTGTTGTGAAACAGGCCATGGTCTCGCCGCTCAAACACACTCCCCACCAGCACCACGCCATGCTGCCGTGCCGCCTCAGCGAGCCGGTCCGTCAGCGGCCCAGGAACCCCCTCGGCCTCTTCAAACTTGGCATGATCTTCCGCCTGGCAGGGGTATTCGCCAGCGAAGAGCTCTTGCAGACACACCACCTCAGCGCCCGCCGCCGCCGCCTCGGCAATCCCTTCGAGGGCCTGCCGCGTGTTGTGTTCGCGATCATCAGAGCAAGCCGACTGCACCAGACCGACGCGGACCACCTGACTTTTCCGGGTCTGCGGCAACGCCGACGGGTGCGTGTTCATTGCTGAACCGTTTCCAGGCCCGCTTCAAGCCTGGCCGCTGGCACCGGAAACTGTTCGGCCATCGCGACGACCTCCTGCTTCGTCGACGCGAGGACGGCCTCGTCTTCAGGAGCGGCGAGCACCGCCAGAATCCAGCTGGCAATCTGCCGCATCTCGTCGGTGCCCATCCCACGCGTGGTCAGCGCTGGCGTGCCAAGGCGAATGCCCGAGGGATCCATCGGCTTCCGCTCATCGAACGGAATCATGTTCTTGTTGCACGTGATGCCGCAGCGATCGAGGGCAGCTTCAGCAAGTTTGCCACCGAGACCGGCGGGCGTCACGTTGACGAGCACCAGGTGGTTGTCGGTGCCACCACTGACAATCTTCAAGCCGCCGGCGAGCAGACTCTCCGCAAGCACGCGGGCGTTGGCCACGACCTGCTCGGCATACGCCCGAAACTCTGGCTTGAGGGCCTCACCAAAAGCAACAGCCTTCCCGGCGATCACATGCTCCAGCGGCCCTCCCTGCGTGCCGGGGAACACCGAGCGGTCGAGATCCTTGGCATGGGCCTCGCGACACATCGCGATGCCGCCGCGGGGGCCACGCAGCGTCTTGTGCGTGGTGCTGGTCACAAAATCCGCAACCGGCACGGGGTTGTCATGAATGCCTGCGGCGACCAGCCCGGCATAGTGGGCCATATCCACCATCAGCTTGGCACCCACCTCGTTCGCGATTTCCGCAAATCGGGCGTGAGGGATCTCGCGGGGATAGGCGCTGGCCCCTGCCACGATCAACTTTGGGCGGTGCTCACGAGCAAGCCGTGCCACCTGATCGAAGTCGATCAGGTTGTCGCCCTGCCGCACGCCGTAGTGCACGAAGTTGTAGAGGATGCCCGAGGCGTTGAGCTTCATGCCGTGCGTGAGATGTCCGCCGTGCGCGAGGTCAAACGCAAGCACCGTGTCGCCTGGCTGGATCGCGGCGAGGTAGACCGCGGCGTTGGCCTGGCTACCGGAGTGGGGCTGCACGTTCACATGATCTGCACCGAAGAGCTGCTTCGCGCGATCGCGGGCGATGTTCTCCACCACGTCGACATGCTCGCAGCCACCGTAGTAGCGGCGCCCGGGATAGCCTTCGGCGTATTTGTTGGTGAGCACACTGCCGACAGCCTGCATCACCGCCGCGCTCGTGAAGTTCTCGCTGGCGATCATTTCCAGGCCTTCCCGCTGACGGGTCGCCTCGGCGGTCACTGCCGCCCACACCGCGGGATCATCCTGTCGCAGAATATTGAGAACGCCGGTCTGGTCGGAATCCACGCTTCGGTTGCTCCATTTGGGGAGGGGGTTCTGGCAGGACACCCTCCGGGGGGGACGGCACAACAGGTCTGCCTGTGCCTACACGCTGATTGTCGAAGCCATCGACGAGAGCGTCAACAAGGTAGCCTTGCGCCCGTCTGGCTTGGCCCGCAGCGCCCATCTGTCAGATGAGGTACGATGCGGGTGTTGGGTGTCACAGGCGGAAAGGCCTTCGCACCTGAGCCGTGATTCCATGAGCATTTCGGGGATTCCGTGATGACGTCAGACTCCCCCTCCCAAGAATCGCGCGGCCCCAAACTTCCTCGAATGACCCAGCTGATGGGCATGACGAGGTGGTTGAGTGTGCTCGTGGTCCTCTCATCGCTCGTGGCAGCCTCAACGATGTTTGTGATCGGAGCCGCCAACACGGTGGAAGCTGTCCTGCATTTGCTTGAGGTTATTCCGGCCCTTGAACTCATCGCTGACGACCTGCCCACCTCGACGGCAACACCACCCCGCACCGCCGCCAACCTGCAGCTACTCGAGTCGCTCGACAACGGGCTGACCGGCCTCACCTTCCTCTACTTCGCCTACGGCATCTACTCACTGTTCCTGACCAGCAGCAACGCCGTTTCTGGCGCGCCGCGATGGCTGAAAGTGGAAAACATCGCCTCGCTCAAGAAGACGTTGATGGAGGTCGTCGCAGTGCTCTTGGCGATCATGTTCGTGCGGGTGCTCGCGGAGAAGGTCCTGACGGACAATCTCCACTGGGAAATCCTCACGATCCCCCTCTCGATCGCTGCGATCGCGTTGAGCAACCGACTGATGTTTAGCGAACGCCCCGTGTCGTCTGCTCTCAAATGACGCGGCGGCTCACTCCCACTCCGACACCGGCACGCAGCTGCAAAACAGATTGCGGTCGCCGTGCACGTTGTTGACGCGACCGACCGGCGGCCAGTACTTCCGCCGCCGCAGGCTCGCCACCGGGAATGCGGCCGTCTCTCGCGAATAGGCCCGTGTCCATGCGTTGGCCACCACGGCTTCCGCGGTGTGGGGAGCGTGCACAAGGGGATTGTCGTCGCGAGGCAGTGTGCCATTCTCGATGCTGCGGATCTCCTCACGGATCGCGATCATCGCTTCGATGAAACGATCCAACTCGGGCAGATCCTCACTCTCCGTCGGCTCCACCATCAACGTGCCAGGCACCGGAAAGCTCAGCGTGGGTGCGTGGAAGCCATAGTCGATCAGCCGCTTGGCCACGTCCTCTGCCGTCACGCCACTGGTCTTCTCGAGCGGACGGAGGTCGAGGATGCACTCGTGCGCCACGCGGCCTCCGTCGCCAGCATAGAGCGTGGGATAATGATCCCGCAGACGGACGCTGACATAGTTGGCGGCAAGAATCGCTGCCTCGGTGGCATGACGAAGCCCACTGCTGCCCATCATGCGGATATACATCCAGCTGATGGGGAGCACCGAGGCATTTCCCAGCGGGGCCGCCGACACCGCCGCGACGCCACCGTCGACAGGCAACCCACCTGCGGCATGCCCGGGCAGGAAGGGGACGAGGTCTTCCACCACACACACCGGGCCCACCCCCGGACCACCGCCGCCATGCGGAATGCAAAAGGTCTTGTGGAGGTTAAGGTGACTCACGTCCCCCCCAAACTCGCCGGGTGATGCGAGCCCAACGAGGGCATTCATATTGGCGCCGTCAACGTACACACGACCGCCATGCCGATGCACGATCTCGCAGAGCGTGCGTACCTGTGTCTCGAACACGCCGTGGGTGCTGGGATAGGTGATCATCACCGCCGCCAGTCGATCGGCATACTGCTGACACTTCGCCTCCAGCTCGGCGAGATCGACGTTGCCGTCTTGATCACATCCGGTCACGACCACCTGCATGCCAACCATCTGAGCGCTGGCAGGATTTGTCCCGTGGGCCGACGCCGGGATCAGGCACACATCGCGATGCCCCTGCCCCTGGGCTTGATGCCACGCCCGAATCACAAGCAGGCCGGCATACTCTCCTTGGCTCCCGGCATTGGGCTGCAGACTGATGCCCGCATATCCCGTGGCCTCGCAGAGCCACTCGCGCAGCTGCCGGTCGAGGATTGCATACCCTTCGCGCTGCTCAGCAGGAGCGAAGGGATGGACCTCCGCAAACTTAGGCCAGGTGATCGGCATCATCTCGCTGGTCGCGTTGAGCTTCATCGTGCAGCTGCCGAGCGGAATCATCGTGCGATCGAGCGCGAGATCCCGATCGGCCAGTTCTCGCAGGTACCGCAGCATCTGGGTTTCGCTGCGGTGCGTGTGAAACACCGGATGCGTGAGAAACTCGCTCTGCCGTCGCAGGTCTTCCGGCAGCAGCGATGCCGCCGTCTGCTCACACGTGGAAAACTCAGGAACCTCGCTCCCGTAGGCTTCGGCAAAGACCTTCCAAAGGTGCACGACATCAGCCGCGTTGGTGGTTTCGTCGAGAGTGATCCCGAGGCCAGCGGCGTCGAGGCGTCGCAGATTCATGCCGGCCGCACGAGCCGCTTCCAGAAGTTCCAGCGTTTTTTCACCAGTCTCCAGGGCGAGCGTGTCGAAGGCTCGGCTGTTGCGGACGGTGAGCCCCATACCGCGGAGGCCTGTGGCGAGCGTGGCGGCGAGCGAGGCCACGCGATGGGCGATGGCCCGCAAACCTTCGGGACCGTGATAGACCGCATACATAGCCGCGACGACCGCGGGCAGCACCTGCGCGGTGCAGATATTGGACGTCGCCTTCTCGCGGCGGATGTGCTGTTCACGAGTTTGGAGGGCAAGGCGGTAGGCCGGTTTGCCGGCTGAGTCGATGCTCACGCCAACGAGCCGCCCAGGGAGAGAACGCTTGAAGGCATCTTGGCAGGCAAGAAAACCGGCGTGCGGACCACCACACCCCATCGGCAAACCAAAACGCTGCGTCGACCCGACCGCAATGTCGGCTCCCCAATGCCCTGGGGCTTCCAGCAGCGTGAGGGCCAAAGGATCCGTGGTCACACAGAGCACCGCCTTCTTCGCGTGCACCTGTTCGGCCAGCCCACGCCAGTCGGGCACGTCGCCGTCGGTCGTGGGGTATGCGACCAGCACACCGAAACACGCATGCTGCTCAAGCAGCGTGGCGACGTCGCCGACATGCAGCTGAATGCCGAGGGGCTCCGCACGCGTGGCCAGCACCTCGAGCGTCTGCGGATGGCAGCGGCGGTCCACCAAGAACGTGTCGACTTTGGTTTTCGAGCTTCGATGAGCGAGCGTCATCGCTTCGGCGGCAGCCGTGGCCTCGTCGAGCATCGACGAGTTGGCAATCGGCAGCCCCGTCAAATCGCAGACCATCGTCTGAAAGTTGACGAGTGCCTCCATACGGCCCTGGCTGATCTCAGCCTGGTACGGGGTGTAGGCGGTGTACCAGGCGGGGTTTTCCAAGATGTTGCGCTGGATCACGGCTGGCGTGTGGGTGCCGTGGTAGCCCTGGCCGATGAAGCTCTTGAGCAAGATGTTGCGGGACGCAATCGCCCGAAGTTCCTCAAGCGCCGCCGCCTCCGAAAGCGCCGCGGGCAGTTGCATCGCTTCGCCCCGGGCGATGTTACGGGGCACGATCTCTTCGATCAGAGCGTCGCGTGACGCTGCTCCGACCACGGCGAGCATGGCGGCTTCATCCGCCGAACTCAGCCCGATGTGACGCCGGGCGAAACTGGCATCCCCGGCGGAGACGTCGACCGAGGGAGATTCAGCGAGAGACATACAGGGCTCCAATGCAGGTGCAGCCACCAAGCGGTGGCAACGGCGGGAACCCTGTTGTCCTGGTACCTGAGAGATTCGCCCGCGAGCTTCGGCCCGAGGTTTGCCCCTTCGGTGGGCACCGGCATCAGCCAGCACCACTCTCCAACAGCGTTAATCAGTCAGTACTTTTGCCTGAGCGTTCGGCCTTCGGCGGTCTCGCGACTCTCTCCTGACTCCGCGTCAGTCTACGAAGGCCTCACCCCGTCCGCAACGCGTGTGCCCGGCCGCAGACCACCGCCAAAGGCGGTGGACAGGCCGTCTTCAAAAACCGTTCGCTCGGGGGGAGCCCGGTGCTGACCCGGCGGCGTATGGGAGCAAGCGACGCCCGGAGGGCCAAAGCGCAGCGGACATCCGAGTGAGCGAGGGCCAGGAAGGCCCGCAGCGAACGTCCGGCGGGGCAGCACCGGGCTCCCCCCGAGCGGCAAAAGCTATGATGAAACAAAACGTGTTGGGGTGGCAATGAGGTGAAAATCGTTGTGTTCCCACGCCACCATTTAGCTTGGCGTGACGCCGTAGCATCGAAGGGCCCGACGACGTGAGCACCACCGGCACGCACGACCTGGCAGCCTCATCCCACGCGTTGCTCGCGCGGCTCGTGGCCATCAACAGCGTCAACCCGGCCTATGGAGGCCCTGGCGAGAGCGCCGTTGCCGAGTTTCTCCGAGGGCAGTTGTCGGCGGCCGGCATCGAATACCACGTCCAAACGGTGGAGCCGGGCCGAGAGAACATCATCGGCGTACTGCCGGGCCGCGACCGTTCGCGGCGGATCGTGCTTGAGGCCCACATGGACACCGTCGGTGTCGATGGCATGACGGTGGCACCATTCGAACCAACCGTTCGCGAGGGCCAACTCTTTGGCCGCGGATCCTGCGACACCAAGGGCGGCCTGGCGGCAATGCTCGCGGCGGTGCTCAACCTCGCCGCGACAGGAACGCCTCCCGCCTGCGACGTGTGGCTCGCCGCCGTGGTCGACGAAGAACATGCCTACCGTGGCGTGCTCGCGCTCGTCGATGGGCTGGCGGCCGCCGGTGGCACCACCGTCGCTGCCATCGTGGCCGAGCCAACGAGCCTGCGGATTGTGTCGGCGACCAAGGGGGTGCTGCGCTTCCGCATCCGCGTGCAGGGCCGTGCGGCACACTCGTCAAAGCCGTGGCTTGGGATCAGCGCGATTTCCGCGGCAGCCGAGGTGGTGCTCGCCCTCGACCACCACCATGCGCAACTCGCGCAGGGAACAACGCACCCTTTGCTCGGTCCGGCCACCGGCTCGATTGGGCTCATTCATGGCGGCGTGCAGGTCAACATCGTGCCGGAAGCCTGCGAACTCGCGGTCGACCGACGACTGCTGCCGGGCGAAGACGCAGGCGAGGTTCTCTCCACCTACCGCCGGCTGATCGATGCCACACTGGCGTCACGTCAGGTCACGGCCATGATCGACACACTCCTCCTTGATGAGACCCTCGAAACGGCCACCGATGCCGAGGTCGTGACCACGGCCGCGGCCGTCAGCGGTGCCCTCGGGCTGAAGCCAACCCCACTCGGCGTGCCCTACGGCAGCGACGCCAGCAAACTCTCCCGGCGAGCAGGCGTGCCCTCCATCGTGTTTGGCCCCGGCAGCATTGACCAGGCACACGCCGCCGACGAGTCGGTGCCGCTGGACGAAGTGACGATCGCAGCCGCCTTCTACCGCGAATTCCTTCTGCGGTTTGCCTAAACCACGTCAGGGCCGGATGCATTGCGGAGCGGCCCACAACGGCCATACCCTGGAGCCGGTCACGGGGAACCACCTCTACCCAGTTTCGTCCTGCCCGTTTCTGAGGAGAAGCTCACCATGCGTTCGCGTACCATCTGCACGCGTCGATCCTTTACACGCGTTGGCCTGGCCAGCATGGCTGCCTGCAGCGGCATGCCGTTTGGCCAGCGAACCATGCAAGCTGCGGACACCGCCGCCAACGCAGATGGCTTCGTCGATGCCCACGTGCACGTCTGGACGCCCGATCTTGATCGCTACCCCCTCGCAGCCGACTTCACGAAGGCCGACATGCAGCCAGCGAGTTTCACTGACGCCGAACTCCTCGCTGCCGCAACGCCCCTGGGCATCTCACGAATCGTGCTGATCCAGATGAGCTACTACGGCTTCGACAACCGCTACATGCTCGACTGCATGGCGGCCCAGCCGGGCGTGTTTGGGGGCGTGGCGATTGTTGACCACGACAAGCCCGATATCACCGACACGATGCAGACAATGGCCAAACAGGGCGTCCGCGGCTTCCGGCTCTACACCGACCGAGCCAAGGCCGAGGCCTGGCAGCAGTCAGAGGGGATGAAACGCATGTGGACGGCCGGTGCCGAGCAGGGCTTGGCGATGTGCCTGCTGGCCAATCCGGATGCCCTGCCAGCGGTGCAGCGAATGTGCGAGGCCTTTCCCAAGACGCCAGTCGTGATCGATCACTTCGCCCGCATCGGCATGCGGGGGGCCGTCGATCCGCAGCAACTGGCACTGCTCACCGATCTCGCTCGCTTTCCCACCGTGCACGTGAAGGTCTCTGCCTATTACGCGCTTGGCAACAAGACGCCGCCTTACGACGACCTCGAGCCCATGATTGAAAGCCTGCGTGATGCCTACGGTGCGGAGCGGCTGATGTGGGCCTCGGACGGCCCCTTCCAACTTGCTGAGGGGCAGGGCTACGAGCCCTCACTCGCCCTGATCCGTGACCGCTGCCGGTTTCTCAAGAGCCGCGAACGCGACGCGATTCTCCGAGGCACCGCCTCGCGAGTGTTCTTTGGGTAAATCGCCCGCATCGGCACTGGATGCCTCTCGTGCACACCTTCTCATCGATTCCTGCCACGCACCTTCCCAGCCTGATCGCCGTGAGCCCGAAGGCGGAACTGCACGTGCACATCGAGGGCACACTCGAACCGGAGATGGCGTGTGCGTTGGCCGAACGCAACGGCGTTGCCCTGCCCTACGCCGATCCAGCCGGCATGCGGCAGGCAATGAACTTCCGCTGCCTGCAGGATTTTCTCAATCTCTACTACACCGCCACCGCGGTGTTGCGGACGGAGCAGGATTTCTACGACCTCGCGCAAGCCTACCTGCAGAGGGCGGCCGCCGATCGCGTGGTGCGAGCCGAGATCTTTTTCGACCCGCAGGCCCATCTCGCCAGGGGCGTACGCCTGGAAACGGTTCTGGCCGGTCTTTCGCAGGCCATCGCTCGCAGCGAAACCGACCACGGCGTGTCCGCAGCGCTGCTGATGAGTTTTCTCCGCGACCGCCCCGTCGCCGAAGCGCATGAGCTGCTTGATGCCGTGCTGCCATTCCGCGAGACGATCATCGGCGTGGGGCTCGACTCCGCAGAAGCCGGCCACCCACCGGAGCTCTTTGCAGACGTCTTTGCGCGAGCTCGCTCAGCGGGCCTGCATGTGGTGGCCCATGCCGGTGAAGAAGGCCCCCCTTCGTCCATCACCAACGCCCTCGACACGCTTTACGCCGAACGGGTCGACCACGGCGTGCGGTGTCTGGAAGACGTGTCGCTGGTGCAGCGGCTCGCCCGCCAAAGGATTCCGCTCACCGTCTGCCCGCTGTCGAACGTGCGGCTGCAGGTCGCGCCCTCGCTCGCCGCGCATCCGCTTCCTCGCATGCTCGCCGCTGGCCTGAAGGTGAGCGTCCACTCCGACGACCCTGCCTACTTCGGCGGCTACCTCAACCACACCCTCACCGCGTCCGCGGAAGCCATGTCACTGACGAGCCACGACCTCTATGTTCTCCTTCGCAACAGCCTCGAATCAACTTTTCTGGAGCCTGCCGCCATCGCCTCTCACGTCGCGAAACTCGACCGCTGCTTCGCGGAGGCGGCTGGTGGTTAACGGCGCCGCGTGGTTTACCCCGCCCGCGTGATCGTGGAGGGCGTGCGAAGTTCCCGCTGCTGCTCAGCAGGCAGCTCGGACACGTCACTGTCATCGTCGTAGACAGTCCGCAGCCGCTCGAGTTCCACCTTCATCGCCGCGACCTCTTCAGCGTAGTCGGGGTTGCCATAGAGGTTCTGCAACTCGTCTGGGTCGGTTTCGAGGTCGTAAAACTCCCACTCGTCAAACTGATAGAAGTGCATCAGCTTGTAGCGGTGGTTCCGCACGCCGTAGTGCCGCGGCACCATGTGCACGCTCGGATACTCGTAGTAGTGGTAGTAGATGCTCTCCCGCCAGTCCGCAGGAGCCTTGCCTTCGAGCAACGGCACGAGCGACTTCCCCTGCATGTCGTCAGGGATCGCGGCGCCGGCCATCTCGAGAAAGGTCTCGGCGTAGTCGAGGTTCTGCACGAGGTCCTCGTTGACCGCACCCGCCTCCGTCACGCCCGGCCACTTCACGATCAGGGGCATCTTCAGCGACTCCTCATACATCCACCGCTTGTCGTACCAGCCGTGGTCGCCGATGTAGAAGCCCTGATCTGAGGAGTAGATCACGACCGTGTTGTCGGCGAGCCCCTGCTCCTCAAGCGTCTTCATGATGGTGCCCACACTCTCGTCCACACCCCGCACGCACCGCAGGTAGTTCTTCACGTACCGCTGATACTTCCAGCGCACGAGACCGTCTGCCGTGAGCCCAGCTTCGTGAAAGGCCTCGTCTTCAGGCCCGTAAAAATCACGCCAGGCGGCCACCTGCTCCGGCGACATCCGCTTCATGTTTTGCCAGGCCGAACGGTCGCTCCCACCTTCTGCCTCATTGGCGTCGAAGTCTGGCGTCAGGTCGACAAAGAGATCGAAGTTGAGATGCATATGCCGGTCGATTTCCAACTCTTGAAAGCGGGCCGGCGGGGCGTTGTCGTGCCACTTGTCGAAGAGTGTGTTCGGCTCAGGCATCTCCATGTCGGCATAGAGCGGCAGATGCCGCAGGGCCGGCATCCAGTTACGGTGCGGTGCCTTGTGCTGCACCATCAACATGAACGGTTTCTCGCTGTCGCGGCCCTCCGTCAGCCACTCGACCGCCAGATCGGTGACCACATCGGTGCAGTGGCCTTCCACGCGAACTCGCCCCTCGGGAGTGATCAGGTCCGGGTTGTAGTAGAGCCCCTGCCCGGGGAGCACCTTCCAATCGTCGTAGCCCTGCGGGTTTCCCTGCAGATGGGACTTCCCAAACAGCGCCGTCGCGTAGCCCGCCTGCTGGAGCAGTTTCGGAAACGTCTGCTGATTCCAGTCGAAGGCGTTGCCGTTGCTCATAAAGCCATTCTTATGGCTGTGCTTGCCGGTCTGAATCACCGCGCGGCTTGGGCCGCAAATGCTGTTGGTGCAGAAACTGTTGCGAAAGAGCATGCCAGAGGCTGCGAGGGCATCGATATTTGGCGTGGGATTCACCGACTTGAGCCAACCGTTGTAGGCCCCAATGGCATGTGGCGCGTGGTCATCGCTAAAGATGAAGACGATGTTCGGGCGCCGGGCTGGCTGGGCCGCCGAAGCGGTTGTCGACACGGCCACCACCGCCATCACCAGCAGAGGCACGACCACCAGGACACGAGCCCACGCGCCCCACACGTTTCCTACACCGGTTGCCTGTCGCTGCATCGTCTCTTCCTCCGCTGCCTCCCCTATGACGGCCCACGTCGTGGCCACCCGACGAAACGGAGGATACCTTCACGCCCGTTTCGGGCCAACTCACCGTCACCATCCACCTCGAGAGACCACGGACCAACGTTTCAGGCTTACGCGAAGATCGCGTCGTGCACCTTGCCGGCAACATCGGTCAGGCGGAAGTCGCGGCCGGCATAGCGATACGTGAGCTGCTCATGGTCAATCCCGAGCAGTGCGAGCATCGTGGCGTGCACATCATGGATGTGCATCGCGTTCTCGGTGGCGTAGTAGCCGTAGTCGTCGGTGCTGCCGTATCGGAAACCACCACGCACGCCACCGCCGGCCATCCACATCGTGAAGCCTTCGGGATTGTGATCGCGGCCGTTGTCGGTCGCCTCCGCGACGGGTGTGCGGCCAAACTCGCCACCCCACAGGAGCAAGGTGTCTTCGAGGAGCCCTCGTCGCTTGAGGTCGGCCAAGAGCCCCGCAATCGGCTTGTCGACCTCCGACGCCTTTTCGGCATGCCCTTCGCGGAGGTTTGCATGCTGATCCCACTGCACCTTCGAATCGCTGTGGGTCACCTGAATAAACCGCACGCCAGCCTCCGCAAACCGCCGGGCCAGCAAGCACTGCCGACCAAAGTCGTCGGTCACGGCATCGCCAATCCCGTAGAGAGCCAGTGTCTCTGCCGTCTCGCCGGAGAGGTCCTGGATCTCGGGCAGTTCGGTCTGCATGCGGAAGGCCAGTTCGAAACTCTTGAGCTGTGCCTCCACGAGTGGCTCGCCACCGCCTGCGGAAGCGTTTGCCCTTCCCCCTCTGCCCGCGAGGTCGCGAAGCATCTCAATCTGGAGTCGCTGAGCATCCCGTGGCAGCCGGCTGTTCGCGATGTATTTCACGGCGGCCTCACTTGCTGGCCGCGACGCCACCCCCATTGGCACGCCCTGACATTCCGCTGGCAGAAACGCCGCCCCCCAGTTGTTCACGCCTCCGTGGGCAAGCGTAGGGCAGATCGTGATGAAACCAGGCAGGTTCTCGTTCTCGGTGCCCAGACCATAGTTCACCCACGCCCCCATTCCCGGCCGCACGAACGTGTCGCTGCCGGTGTGGAGTTTGAGTGCCGCACCGCCATGGGCCGCATTGGTGCCATGCACACCATTTAAAAAGCAGATGTCATCCACATGCTTAGCCACATGCGGAAACAGCTCACTCACCGGGCAGCCGCTCTCGCCGTACCGCTGAAACTTCCACGGACTCTTGAGGAGCACCCCCGTCTTGGCGAACTGCACCCGCGGCTTGGCAAAAGGCAGTTCCTTGCCATGATCGGCATCGAGCTTTGGTTTCGGGTCAAACGTGTCGACCTGCGATGGCCCTCCCTTCATAAACATGAAGATCACGCGACGGGCACGCGGGAGCATGTGGAAGGCTGCGGCACTGTCTGCTGCCGCGAGTGAGGTTCGGCTTAACAGCGCCGACGCGGCCAGCCACCCAAAGCCCACTGCAGACTGAGCGAGCACCTGTCGACGGCTTGTCACCTGCTGCCACATCGTGTGCGTCCTCCACTCGTTGCCCGCTGGCCTACCGAACCACCAGAAACTGTTCGCTCATCAGCAGGGTCTGCACGGCCGCTGCCCAGGCCTTCTGCTCGGCAGCCTTTTCACGATCACTCGAAGGCTCACCAGAGGCCTCGCCTCCCTCCTGCTCTGCCAGCAACGTGCGGAAGCTCGCGACCCGCTCGGCAAGCCACGCTGCTTCGTCCTCACGCACCTCTCGGCCCAGCACACGACGGTAGACCATCTGCGTCCGTAATTCGCTCTCATTGGGAGCGGTCGCCATCGCTGACGCCGCAATCGCATCCGCCGCATCCATCGGCAGATCCGCGTTGAGCAGCCAGAGGGCCTGCGAGGCTACCGTCGAGGTGGCACGATCCCCATCCGGCACGGCTCCATCGGTGCAGTCGAAGAGCCACAGGGCATCTTGAATATGGTTGCGGATCACTGGCAGGTACACACTCCGACGAGGCGCGTCGTAGTTCGTCTCATCTTTGCTGGTGTGGTCGAAGAGAAACTCACGATTGCCCACGTGCAGCAGCGATCCCCCCATCGTGCGGTCAAGCTTCCCCGACACCGCCAGCAGCGCATCGCGGATCGACTCTGCCTCCAGACGCCGCACATCTGCACGCCACCAGAGTTGATTGTCCGGATCAAGATCGTTCGCCAACTCGGCGGTTGGGCTCATCGTCGCGTCGCTCGACCGTTGCCAGGCGTCGCTCGTGAGGATCCGGCGATGCAGGGCCTTGAGCGACCATCCTGACTCGATCAGGTCGGCGGCCAACCAGTCGAGGAGGGCTTGGTTGGTGGGCGGCTGGCCGGTCGTGCCAAAGTTATCGGTCGAGGATACGAGCCCACGGCCGAAGTGCCACCGCCAGACACGGTTGACGATCACACGGGCGGTCAGTGGATGCCTTGGATCTGTAAGCCATTCTGCCAACTGCAGTCGACCGCTCGCGTCGGCAGGGATCGCTGCCGGGCCGTCAACTTCCAACACCACGGGAATCCCGCGAGGCACCTCCCGACCGAGTGTCAGGTGACTGCCGCGGAGGTGAATCGGTGTGACGGTTGGCTCCGCCTCGGCCACCCCCATCGCAGACGCCAGTTGCGGGAGTGTGGATTCCAACTCGTGCTGAGCAGCCCGCAGCTGAACCAGCGCCGCTTTGACCGCGTCGGGAAACGTCTCTTCAGCAGCCTTCGTCGCTGGACTGCCTGCGTTCTCAGCCATCGCCAGGGCGTCCTGCGTTTGCTTGACGACGTCCTCCACGGCCTGCTTCACCACCTCGATGCTCTGCTGATGGGCCGCGTGCGCCGCAACCTCGCCCGGCGGGGAAATGATGTTTTCGTTCCACTTCGCGATCCGCTTGAGCGACTCCATCGTGCGGGTGCTCTGAAAGATGCCTGCGAGGGCGTAGTAGTCGGCCTGACTGATCGGATCAAACTTATGGTCGTGGCAGCGGGCACAGCCGATCGCCAGCCCCAGAAACGCCTTTCCAGCCGTGTCGAGTTGCTCGTCGATGATGTCCATCAACAGCTTCTGCTCGTCTCCTTCGGCAAGCACCTTTGGCCCCAGCACGAGAAAGCCTGTCGCCGTGAGAAGTTCCGCTCGCCGCTCGGGCGACGCGTCTGAGGTCACGAGCAAATCCCCAGCAACCTGCTCACGGACGAAGGCATCGAAGGGCTTGTCCGCGTTGAACGCAGCGATCACGTAGTCGCGGTATCGCCAAGCGTTGCCGTGAGCCACGTTCTCATCGAGCCCGTTGGAGTCGGCGTAGCGCACGACGTCGAGCCAGTGCCGGCCCCAGTGCTCACCGTAGTGTGGCGACGCCAGCAGTCGCTCGATGAGGCCATCCACCGCCTCGGGCGACGGATCCGCCACGAAGGCATCAATCAGGTCGGGCTCTGGCGGCAAGCCCGTCAGGTCAAACGACAACCGCCGCACCAGGGTGGCGGGATCGGTGGGTGGTGTGGGAGCCAGCCCCGCCGCGGCCAGCCCCGCCTCAAGAAAACGATCGACCGGATGGGACGCGGTGCCCTCTGGGAGCTGCGGCACCACGAGCGGCCGAAACGCCCAGTGGTCGCGTGCAGCCGAACGATCGGGAGCGGTAGGGGCCACCTCAAGCGGCCCATCGGGATGCGGAGCCCCGGCGTCAATCCAGGCCGCGATCAGGTCCACTTCGTCCTGCGGCAGAGGAGCGTCGGGTGGCATCGCCAGCGACTCATCCACACGGCGAATCGCCTGCACGAGCAGACTCTGCCCCGAGGCCCTTGGCACGATCACCGGCCCAGTGCCGCCGCCCGAAGCAAGCCCTTCTCGCGAGTCGAGCCGCAGGCTTCCTTCTTGAGTGTCGGCACCGTGGCATTCGCCGCAGCGTGTCGCAAGCAGGGGAGCGATCCGCTCGGTAAACATCTCTGCCGTGAAGGGTGTCTCGGCGGTCGTGTCGGCCTGCACCGCATGCGGCAAGAGGGCCACCACCAACGGGGGCAGCAGAGCCACGCCGGCAACGAGCACCCGCCAGGAGCGTGTCGGCCCTGCGCCACGCCGCTCGCGGCGACGCTCGCGTCTTTGGTCGTTGAATCGGCGAGGCAGCACTGAGAAACTCCTGCGGGGAGTGTGGTGCGAGGGGCGGAGCGTGCCGACACGAACCTCCCCCTATCACACTATATTCCGTGCGGCCACATTTCGCTCGGGGCGCGGCCCGCCAGCGCGACCGTTCTCTCAGAAGGACCTTTTTTATGCCTCTTGCCGTTTGGCAGCATGTGTACGACCCCTTCGGATCGATGCTGCTCTCCACGCTTGTGGCGATGCTCCCGTTGGTGGTGCTCCTCGGGCTGCTCGCCTTTGCCGGCTGGTCCGCGTCGCGTGCCGCGGCGGCTGGACTGGCGACCGCACTCGCGATCGCCATCGGCGTGGTGGGCATGCCGGCCGATGCCGCGGCGGCGGCCGCGATCTACGGTGCCGCCTTTGGTCTCTTTCCAATCGGCTGGATCATTCTCGCCGCAATGTTTCTTTACGCCCTGTCTGTGGAAGCTGGGGCATTGGCCGTCATGCAGCGATCGGTGATGCGACTCTCGGCCGACCATCGCGTGCAGGCGCTGCTCATCGCGTTTTGCTTCGGCGCATTTCTCGAAGGCGCAGCAGGGTTTGGTGCGCCCGTCGCGATCACCGCCGCGCTCCTTGCAGCAACAGGGTTTCCTGCCTTGGAAGCCGCCTGCATCGCCTTGATCGCCAACACCGCACCGGTCGCCTTCGGCGCGCTCGGCACGCCAATCCTCACCCTCGCCAAGGTGACGGGGCTCGATGAACAAGCGATCTCGGCACTGGCCGGACGGCAACTCCCCTTCTTCTCATTGGTCGTGCCCGCCTGGATGGTCATGGCCATGAGCGGCTGGCGAGGCTTGGTGGGCGTGTGGCCGGTCGTGCTTGTCTGCGGCGTGTCGTTTGCATCCATTCAGTTTTTGATCGCGAACTATGTCGGGCCGAGCCTCGTCGATGTGGTGGGCGGCATTGTCAGCCTCGCGAGCGTGGCCGTGTTTCTCAAGTTCTGGCAGCCAACCACCTCATGGCAACACGCCACCGGCCACGGCGATGCCTCCACCACAGCCGCAGCGTCGAGCAGCTCGGAAGCACACCCTGAAGATTCTGCGCGCCGGGTGGCCTGGGCCTGGATGCCCTGGGTGTTTCTTTCGCTCGCGGTCTTTTGCTGGGGGCTGCCTCCAGTGAAGCAAGCACTCGATGCGGCAGCGCCGCTCCCTGAAATCAGTGTGCCGCGACTCGATGGACGCGTGGCGAAGGTGCCCCCAGCCACCCTCGATGGCGAAGAAATCGAGCGGGCCGTCTACCGCTTCAACTATCTCTCCGCGGCAGGCACCGGCATCGCCGTAGCAGCCCTCGCCTCGGTACCATGGCTGGGACTGGCCTGGAGCCGAGCCGCCGCGATCTTTGCGATCACGCTGCGGAAACTCTTCCCGTCGCTGGCCACGATCGCGGCGATGCTGGCCCTCGCCTTTGTCACCCGCTACTCGGGCACCGACGTGACGCTCGGTCTCGCGCTGACCACAACTGGTACGGCGTACGCCTTCTTTTCACCGCTTCTGGGGTGGCTGGGCGTGGCGCTCACGGGCAGCGACACCTCGAGCAACGCGATGTTTGGAAGCCTGCAGCGGGTAACCGCCGAACAGCTCGGCCTGAATCCTTTGCTGACGTGCACCGCCAACAGCACCGGCGGCGTGATGGGCAAGATGATCGATGCCCAGAGCATCGTCGTCTCCGCCACGGCCACCGGCGTGCACCGGCAGGAAGGGGCGATCCTGCGCCGCGTCTTTCCGCACTCACTGGCCCTTGCAGCCCTGATGGGGCTGCTTGTGTGGCTGCAAGCCGGACCGCTGGCCTGGATGGTGCCGACGTAAACGGCGGTCGTCAGTTGGTCGTCAGATCAAAGTCGAAGTGCTGACTGCCCTGCCCTACGTCCGCGCGAAGCTCGCTCTCACGGTTGTAATGGACCGGCACCTGCTCGGTGGCACGTGCCACCGGAGCCGAGGCGTCGCCTTCTTCCGACGATTCGCCAGCAACCTCCCCCTCGCCTTCACCTTCTGCACCGTTGAGGCCGGGGATCTTCATCGTCGTGCTCACCCGCACGATTTTTGAGCCCGGCGTGCAACCCATCATCACTGAATCAAACCGGAGTTTGTATCCGCCGGAAGAATCCGTGAGGGCATAGGAGAAGGTGGCGGTGTCGGGGTCCTCAAAGAGGATCACGGCATTCGCCAGCGGGCTCCCATCCAGTGTGACCGTGCCATCAACCGACAGCAGGTCCACCTTGGAGTAGTCCGCGGTCGGTGGTCCGCCACAACCAGGCAGGGCAAACACCGCGACCGGCAACAGGAGGAATGCAGCGACACGACGAATCAAGGATGGCATTTTCAAAATTAGCCTCAGTGTGCGTAGACATGTTGGGCGACCACCGATGCGTGGACGCCACGTGGGACTCATTCCGAAACAACCTCTCGACCGCTGCGAGAGCCCATGCCCTGATAGACAACCCAGTTGATGTCTTCAGGCAGGAAACGAACGCTCCCGTCCGCGAAGCCAAACATCGCTCCGGCTGGGTGGTAGCTGCCAAACGACATCTCCATGATCGTGCCGGGGATCGTGACGTCGAGCCGGCTGTTCATTCTCGGCCCGGTCGAACCCAGCCCCTCGGAATACTCCGTGCCGCCCTTGCCGCCGATTTTCCAGCCACCGGTCTGCGGACTGCCAAAGAGCCAGTAGTCCATGCCCTGGCCATCTTTCACATACTCTGGATCTGTATACGACTCACCAAGCATGATGGTTTTCGATGTGCCATCGAGAATGTCGCCGAACGTTGTTTTGCTATCGCCGTAGAAGATGCCGTTGAGCGGGTGCTCTTCCAACGCCTGCGCCCCGGCGGGCACAAGAGAGCCGCCCCGCGAGAGCGTGCTCATATCGTCCGACCAGATGTTCGAGCCCGCGCACGCCCGGTAACTCGTGGGCACACGACCGGGAATGCCGTTGTTATTAAGTTGCTTCGGGCCTGCGTAGCTGGGGCATTGGAAAATGCTCACGAGCGTGCCGCAGGCAGCCTCGTTTGGAGAGCCGTTGGCATCCCAGTTGCCAAGGCCGCTCTCCTGCCAAATCAACGTGTCGTGGAGATTCGTCTCCTCGATGTAGGGCAGGATCGGGGCAGACCACAGGGCCTCCAGCCAGCTGAACCCGTAGGGAAGACTCCCGTTGGTGTCGTGGTAGTTGTGCATCGCGAGCCCAAGGTTCTTCATCTGGTTGGTGCACTGGATTCGGCGCGCGGCCTCTCGAGCAGACTGCACTGCTGGAAGCAGGAGCCCCACCAGCACGCCGATGATGGCGATCACCACGAGCAGCTCCACGAGAGTGAAACCGCGAAGGGAACGTGATGTTTGAGCGGGCAAAACTGTTTGTTGGCTCGATCGAATACGCACGGATCCAACAGCGCGATGGACTGGCATACATCCCTCTCCGAGAAAAAGTTGGGCGACCATCTTGGTCGCGGCATTCAATGCGGGTGCGTTGACCAACTCTGTCAACGCACCAACCACGCTCAACTTTTAGAAGGTGCTCACGAGGAGAACGTGAGCAACGGATGTTGTTTTCGTGAGCACGGGATGAGTTTTCCGTGAGCACAGGGCGGCTTACGAACTGCCCCCACAGCCGCTGGCCCGCGTACGACTCAGTTCGCGTCGTCGACCACGTCGTGGCCACCGTCCGCCTTCTTGCGACTGAACAGAATGCTCAGCGTGCGGAGGTACGTGTGCAGGCCCGCATCTTGGATCGGCAGGATGTGTGCCGGCTGGCCCGACTCGTTGTGGTGCGAATGCCAGAGGCCGGGAGGCGTGACAAACACGGAGTGGGGCTCCCAGTCAAAACGCTCCCCATTCGCAATCGATCCATCCGCAGCCAGTTTCGAGCCCACCATCGTGTAGCATCCCGGCAACGCATTCACCACAAAGTCGACTGCCACCGACTGATGCCGGTGCGGAGCCTGCACGACGCCAACCGGAAGAATGCCAAACATCGCCCAGAGCACATGCGTGACCGTCATCTCGCGAGGAAAGAGATGGTTGCCAAGCAGCACGCTCAGCCGGTTGGCCTTGCGACTCTCCGGATCGTGCATCACGGCATCGAGCGCCTCGCGAATCGCGGAGTGCCGATAGAGCGTCGCCGCAAAGCGGGGCTTCTGGGCGACCGCCCCAAGGTGGCGGAGGAGCGGCTCGTCATGCACCCAGTAGAGCGCAGCATCTTCGCCAGCCACATGCGTGGCAGGACTCCCTGCTGGCAAGGTGAACAGATCGCCTGCCACCCAGGGGATGGAGGCCGTGCTCTCGCCAGCGACCCGCGTCGCCCCCTCGCCACGCATCACATAGAAGAGTTGGCTGGTGGCGTTGGCATCAGTGGCCAGCGCATCGCCAGAGTGCACATGGAGAAAGTTGGCGGAAAGGCTCGGCGTGGTGGCCGGCCCGGCACACCCAAGCGTCAGGCTGTTGTCGAGAGGAACGATCCGCGTTGGCCCGAGTTCGTGCAGCGAAGCCGGGAAACGCACTCCAGGAACAGGAGGCACGCCGCCATCCGCCATCGGATTCGAAGCGACACGGTAGTCGTAAAAGCGGGCGGCTTCCACAAGCCGCACGACGTCGTCTTCGGTGGGGTGCACTGGCTGCAGCATTGGGCATCTCCTCTTCGGTAACCGTAAGTATACGGTCCCGGTGTCCCCCCAGAGCGGCGTCAGTTCAAAAGAATGGGCTCCGGCATGAACGTGGCCAGCGGAATCAGGAGAGCCAGCAGCCCGAGGATCGTGCGGATCGCCCCGGGGCCAGACGCATCGTCACGCACCGGTGGGTGATCCGTCCCCAGCAGCGTCACGATCACGACGAGTGCGATCCAGTTGAGCGTACCGAGCAGGACAATTGTTGCGATCGACAGGATCAGGATGCTGCGGGCCAGCCAGCAGCTGCGACGCCCGAAGATCGCATAGCTCACGTGCCCCCCATCAAGCTGGCTGATCGGGATCATGTTCAGTCCCGTCACCAGCATCCCCACCCAGCCGGCCATGAAGGCAGGATTGGGCGCGATCGACTCCATTGTTGCGAGATCCGGTCTGAAGAGCGCCACCATCCATCGGCCCACGAGCGGCATCGCAAACGGCCCCGGTTCATCGACCGGTGCCATCAGGATGCCGACCGCAAGACAGGGAAGCGCGAGCACCAGCCCCGCCAACGGCCCGGCAAGCGCAATGTCAAACAGCTGCCGCCGCGTGGCACGCGACCCTTCCATACCGATCACGGCCCCTAGTGTGCCTGTGAGCAAAATCGGAATAGGGATGAAGAAGGGGAGCGTGGCCGGAATCGCGTGCATCCTGGCGGCGATGAAGTGACCCGCTTCGTGGGCTGCCAACACCCCCATCACCGAAACCATATACAGCAGCCCGCGCTGCCAGTGCTCAGCCAGCTGCACCCCAAGCCCGGCATCCACACCGGCGATCACCGGCTGCCAGCCCACGACGCCGGCCCCGAACGTGGTCAGGCACGTCGCCACAAACAACAGCAGATGCAACCGAAGCCGCGACGATGAGTGGCGACGGTGGACCGGCCTGCTGCCGCTCTCCAGGTAGTCCGCGAGGTCGTGTCGATGGTCAAACAGCCCATCTCCGTCGAACGACAGCCCGCCCGTGACGACCTGCCGCTCGAGCGGAGCCCCCGTCGAAAAGGAGGGTCGGCAGCCAGAATCAGCGGTACGCAGCGGTTCATGCATGGCAGCCACAGGATACCGCCTCCGCCCCGCCTTGCGCACGATCTCCTGTCCGCGGGGGCCACGATCACGTACAACACCACTTCTGTTTTGTTGCCCCTTACACAGGAGCCCTCCCATGCGGTGCTCATTGCGGACATGCAGTCTGGTCACGCTCGCTCTCGCGCTCGTTGCTGGTGGTTTTCCCTGGCTGACCGCTTCGTCTCAGGCCGCCGATGTGGTTGCGGTCGTCGCCCTCGATAGCTACCGGGATCTGAAGAAACAGTTGACGTGGCTCGGTGTTGAAACGGGCAATCCGATGCTCGCTGGCGGCGCCGAGGGCATGCTGATGATGGCCACGCAGGGGCAGGGCCTCGCCGGCCTTGATGTGCGGCAGCCGCTCGGCGTGATCATCACCAGCGACAACGGCACCATCAGTGGATGTGCCTGCGTGCCCGCCAAAGACCTCGACGGTCTGCTCAACTCCCTGCAAGGCATGATCGGACCGGCCCAAACGCAAGGCGATGTTCGCCAGCTGATGATTCCCGGCATGGGGTCCGCCGACATCATCGAACGGGACGGCTGGGCGTTGATTAGCCCCACCGGCATGCCTGTCGCCGATGACATCGATCCATCGGAGACATTTAAAAACCTGACCGACGACTTCACCATTGCCGTGTCGCTGTTTCCCTCGGTCCTTCCCGAACCACTCCGCCAGCAGCTCGCAGCGATGGCCACGCAGGCCGCCGCGCAGGCGCCGGGAGCGGGTGGCGGGCAGGCTGGCGATGCCGTCGCCGCAATGGTGGCGGGCCTCGGTCAGATCGAGTCGATGACCCTCGGGATTGGGATCAACGAAGAAAAGGGACGCGTCGAGATTGAGAATCGCACCGTCGCCATCCCGGGAGCGCCGGGTGCGGTCGATGCGGAAGAAACCGCTTCCCTGTCCGTGCCGCTGCAGACAGCGACTGAGCCGATGGTGCGGATGATGCTCGCCCAAACCGTGACCGACGAGGCGCGGCAGCAGGTTGAGCTCGCGCTCGAGCAAGCGGCTGCCCAGAACACAGATCCGCAGGCGACCCCGGTGATCGAACTGCTCCGCACCATCATGGGTGTGATGCTCGACAGCGGCCGCCTCGACGCCACGCTCGCCATCACCGCCGAGGGCGCGAAGACCGAACTCACGGGCGGAGCCCGCGTGGCCGACGGACGGCAACTCGAATCGGCGATCAAGAAGGCGGCAGAAACGGTGGAACTCCCTCCAGGAGTTGCACTCGAGTTTGATGTCGACTCGATCGGCGAGGCCACGCTCCACACCCTCTCGCTTGATCCTGCCGCCGCAGGTGAAGGAGCTGGCGGTAGCGCGGTCGACGTCACCCTCGCGATCACGCCAACGCACGTGTACGCCCTCGCCGGCGGCGACGTCGCGGCCCGACTCGACAGCATGATGCAGGGCTCGTCGGCCGAGCGGCAGGTGAAGCCTGGCGTGGCGGTCCAAATCGCCTGCGAGCAGCTGCTCGACTTCATCGCCGCAACGGGCCCTGATGCCGCCGACCTCGCCCCGGCCGCGGAGGCCGCCAAAGCCGCGCCGTCGGCAATGCTGCAGTTTGTCGTGCGGCCGATCGACCGTGGGGTCGCCTGGCAGTTGAGTGCCGACGGTGGCGTGCTGCGTGCGATCGCGGCTGTTGTTGCTGCCCAGGCCGGTGCCGCTGCCCCCGGTGGCGGGTTTGGGCCTGGCGGTGGCTTTGGCCCAGGCGGCTTCTGAAGACACTCTCGAGAGCCATGATGCAGCAACAGGAACCTGTGGAGACCATCGGCGGCGCGTCGGTGGCCGAACTTGCTCAGTGCTACGGCACGCCACTCTACGCGTACGACGCCGAAATGATTCGGCGCCGCTGCCGGGACTTGGCGGCCTGGGACACGGTGCGGTTTGCCCAAAAGGCATGTTCCAACCTCGCCGTGCTCGACCTCATCCGCCGCGAGGGAGTCGTTGTCGATGCCGTGAGCGCGGGGGAGATTCATCGCGCGCTCGCAGCAGGTTTCTCGCCACATCCCGTGGCGGGTGCCGACGACAACGGCCTGCCGCCGGTGCATCCGATTGTCTACACCGCCGACATCTTCGATCGCGAGAGCCTCGAAGCGGTGGTGAGCCACGGCATCCACGTCAACTGTGGCTCAGCCGACATGCTCACGCAGCTGGCGGAACGGATGCCGGGAGCCTCGGTCACCTTGCGGGTCAATCCTGGCTTTGGTCATGGCCATAGCCAGAAGACCAACACCGGTGGCGAGGGTTCGAAGCATGGCATCTGGCACGAGGACATCCCCGAGGTCCTCAAGCAAGCCGAGTGGGCAGGCCTGATGGTCTCCGGTCTGCACATGCACATCGGAAGTGGCTCCGATTTGGAGCACCTCGCCGAGGTGGCCGGTGCGCTGGAACGGATCGCGGTGGAAGTCGGACGTTCGCTGACGACAATCTCTGCAGGCGGTGGCCTGCCAGTGCCCTACCGTCCGCACGAGTCCCACGCCGACTTGAGCGGCTACTTCCAGCTCTGGGATGCCACCCGGCGTCGTCTTGAAGATCGTTTTGGCCACCGTGTGCGGCTCGAAATCGAGCCTGGCCGCTACCTCACCGCCGAATCAGGCTCGCTCGTCACCGAAGTTCGAGCCGTGAAGCGGATGGGGAGCAAGCGATACCTGCTCGTGGATGCGGGCTTCAACACCCTCGCCCGCCCTGTGCTCTACGGCTCCTACCACCCAATCCGCGTGGTCGCGGCCAACGGGCGTGCCGCCGCCGGCTCCCCAGAGGACGTGGTGGTGGGAGGCCCTCTGTGCGAGTCAGGCGACATTTTCACCCAGGAAGAAGGGGGATTTGTCACCACACGCCCCCTCGCTCCGGCAGATGTGGGCGACTTTCTCGTGCTTGACATCGCCGGGGCGTATGGATTCGTGATGGCAAGCAACTACAACTCCAAGCCGCTTCCCGCAGAGGTCATGGTGGACGCCGGAACTCACCGGCTCGTGCGGGCTCGGCAGACCCCCGCAGACTTGATCCGCGGCGAGACGACTTGACCGCACGAAAGCGGTTTTGCCGTCGCTTGAATGGCGGCTAGGATGAAGTGGTTGAAGTTCTGCGTCCTCATGTGCCGAGTTTGACACCATGGCTAAGCAAGGTCCTCGCAAAAAGCTCCCAAAGGAGCTTGCCGTTATCACCGCCGACAACTGCACGGGCTGCGAGAGTTGCCTGGAGGTGTGTCCGGTCGACTGCATCATCAAGATTCAGCAGTATGACCAGTTCCACAACCTGCAGAGTTGGTGCGAAATCGATATCGAGCGGTGCGTGGGCTGTGAGGTCTGCGTGCACATTCCCGGCAAAAAGTCGAATCCCTACGACCTGAAGGTCTGCCCGTGGGATGCGATCGAGATGGTGCCCACTGAGGAAGTCGCCGTGGCGGTCGCCCAGATGGGCGGCCCTCCCGAGTATGTCGAGCAGAACTGGGACCGCCTCGTGAGCACGGCCCAGCATCTCGCCGAACTCAAGGCGTCGGCTGGTTGACGCAGCCCCTCCACTGGGGGTACAACGTGACAAATGTTCACGTTCCCCGCCAGGGAGGTTGCACATGTCTCTTTCGCCAACGGCTGCCCAGGCTGCTCCGTCCGGGCCACTGCCCGGCTCCCCGCGGGAAGCCCATCCCCTCGACAATTCGTCCGACAGGGAGCTGGTCCTCCGGGCACATCTGCAGTTGATCAACGTGCCAGGAGTGGGGCCGCGGGCGCGGCAGCGGCTCATCGAGCACTTCGGCAGCCCCGAGCACGTGCTAGCAGCGAGCGACGCAGAACTCCTGCAGGTGAATGGGGTCAAACCCGCCGTGACTGCCGCAATCCGAGAATCGTCTCCACACGAGGCCCAGCGGATGCTGACGGCGTGCCAGGCACGAGGTGTCGAAATCCTGCTCGACGGCGACCCGCGCTTCCCAACGTCTCTTCGCCGCATCGAC
The DNA here is from genome assembly GCA_029978905.1 of Planctomycetota bacterium. GTDB lineage: Bacteria > Planctomycetota > Planctomycetia > Pirellulales > UBA1268 > M30B53. The sequence continues at coordinate 43,338 of JAPOIM010000004.1, read as the reverse complement.
GATCCCCCGAGCGTCCTCTTCGTGCGGGGCGAGGTGCAATCCACCGATGCGTTCGCCGTCGCCGTGGTTGGGGCGCGGCATGCCACTCCCTACGGTCTCAAGGTCGCCGAACAACTTGGTGGAGCCCTTGCTCGTGCGGGATATACAGTCGTCAGCGGACTCGCCCGCGGGATCGATGCCGCCGCACACCGCGGGGCGCTCTCGGCGTCCGGCCGCACCCTCGCCGTCCTCGGCAGTGGTGTGTTGCAGATCTACCCCCCGGAGCATGGCGCCCTCGCCGACGAAATCGCCCACGCAGGCGCATTGATTAGCGAACTCCCTCCGTTCACCAAGCCCTTTGTCGGAGCGTTCCCGCAGCGGAATCGAATCATCGCTGGCCTCTCACTTGGCGTGGTCGTGGTGCAGGCGGCGGAACGCTCCGGTGCGATGATCACGGCGAGGCTTGCCGGCGAGCAGGGCCGTGAGGTGTTTGCCGTGCCTGGCGACATCGGCTGCAGCATGTCGAAAGGATGCCATCGGCTCATTCAAGACGGCGCAAAGCTCGTCGGCAGCATCGACGACATTCTCGAAGAGCTCGGCCCCCTCCAGCAAACCATTGCCGAGCCCCACAGCAGCAGCCCCGCACCGTCCGCGGCATCGCCCGCGAGCCGGCCAGCCGAGCTGCTCCTCAGCGAGCTCGAGCGTGGCGTGTTGGCAGCGATTCCCGCGACGCCGGAAGCCTGCCTCGTCGACCAGGTGATCGACCGCAGCGGCCTTGAGGCCGCACAGGTCCTGGCAACACTCAGTCTCCTGGAAACCCGGCGACTCATCCGCCGCCTTCCGGGCAGCCGCGTGGCTCGGATCTGATCGGCAAAGCGAGGGATCCCCCTGCTGCGTCTCTGCCCCTTCCGTGCCTCTGCCCCGATCCCTAGACTCGGGGCCGTTGCCTTGGCTTGATTGCCACCTGTTAGGTCGCTGCATGGATACCGCTCTCATCGCCCGCTCCGAAACCATCCGGGCCCGCCTGCTCCAGCTGCGGGACTCTCTTTGACTGGGCTGGTCGCAAGAAAGCAGCCGCCCGCATCGAAGGTGAGATGGCAGAGAGCGGTTTCTGGGGCAACGCGGAAAAAGCGCAGGCCACCGTCGCGGAACTGAAGGGCATCAACTCGGTTCTCAAGCCGCTTGACGAAGCCTTGGCCGTCAGTGACGACATTGAGGCGCTGGCAGAACTCGCTGCGGAAGACGCGTCGCTCGAAGCCGAACTCGCCAGTGAAACCGAGCGGCTCGAGACACTCGTCGCCGCCCTCGAACTCACCTCGCTCCTCTCCGGCCCACACGACGCCGCCGACGCGATCATGTCGCTCCACGCGCGAGACGGCGGGACGGATGCCAACGACTGGGCTGAGATGCTCCTGAGGATGTACTCCTCATGGGCGAGCAAACACGACTACAGCGTTGAACTGCTTGACCGGCAGGATGACGACGTCGCGGGCATTCAGCATGCCACGATCGCCATCCGCGGCCCCTGGGCCTATGGCTACCTGAAAGGCGAGATGGGGATGCACCGCTTAGTCCGCATCAGCCCATTCAACGCTGAAGGGAAACGGCAGACCAGCTTTGCCGCGGTCGATGTGTCTCCTGAAATTGCAGACGACGACACCGAAATCGAACTCAACGACGACGAGATCCGGGAGGACGTTTTCCGGGCGAGTGGTGCGGGTGGCCAGCATGTCAATAAAACATCGAGCGCCATCCGACTGACGCACCTTCCCACCAACATCGTTGTGCAGTGCCAGAGCGAGCGAAGCCAGCACAAAAACCGAGCAACCGCCCGTAAGATGCTCCGCGCGCGGCTGGCCCGGTTTGAGGAAGAGAAGAAAGAGGCGGAGCAACTCGCACGCTACAAGCAACAGCCCAAAACCGGCTTTGGCTCTCAGATTCGAAACTATTTCCTCCACCCAGACCAGCGCGTGAAGGACCAACGGACCGGCCATGCCGTCGGCAACTTCCAGTCCGTCCTCGATGGCGATCTCGACGGCTTTTTCGACGCCTACCTCAAGTGGCGGGCGTCTGACGCCATTCCCTCGAGTTCCGCTGGCGGCGATCAAGACGATTGAGAGAAGCCCTTCCACTCGCCCAAACGGCCCCTCGACCAGCGCCGCCACTGCGAGCCCCCCGGAAGGGCGAAAGCGTTCCGAACGAGCGACTTGGCCAGTTCTGCTGGACGATCGAGCCTTGGTGCGTCATAGTTGCGTCACAGAAAAACTGTTTGCCGGGGTTTTCCCCGCAAAGTCGTGACCTCAGCCCCCGAAGGAATACATGGCGGAAAAAGAGCAGGCCCTAGAAGTGGAAGGGACGGTAACCCAAGCCCTCGCCAACACCCGCTTCCGAGTGCAGATCAACGGCGGCCACATCGTCAACGCGCACGTTGCTGGAAAAATGCGGAAGAACTTCATCCGAATCGTGCCTGGCGACAAGGTGAAAGTCGAACTTTCCCCTTACGACCTCACCAAGGGTCGGATCACCTTCCGAGAGCGTTAAACCGCCCGTCACCCTTCAGGTGAGGCTTCCGCCCGCTCGCCCTGTTGACCATCCGCATCATCGCGGACGGACGCGGGCATTTCGCTCGAGGTCGGAGACGCATCGGCGGCTGCAGGTGGCGTCTGCGATGTGGCTTCCGCCGCCTCTGCAGGCACGCTCTCGCGTGGGCGTTCCTTGTCGGCTGCACTCTCACCAGAGATGCTCGCCTCTCCCGCCGGGGAAGGCATCGCTGCGTCTTCCTGCCCGACCACTGGCTGCTCACCATCCGGTTGCGGCTTCTTCTTCGAGCGACGCCGGCGTTTCTTCTTCTCTGGCGCGGCCTCAGGTTCGTCGTTCTGCTTGACGAACTGAAAGAGGTCTCCAAACGTGCGGAGCGGCTCACGCCCTTCACGCATCGCTTCCGTGATCGGAGGCGCAGGCACACGTGGCCTTCGGCTCTCCGCACCTCCCATCCGCCCACGTGGTGCCCCCTGGGGCCCGCCGCCGTCACGACGCCCCCCGCGTGGCCCACGCCTGGAAGCACCGCGAGCGTTGCCTCCGCGATCGCCTTCATCTCGCTGACCGGCTGGCCCTGTTCGTCGTTCCCGGCGATCACCCTGCGGCCGGTCCGCCTGGGCCTCGCCTCGCCGACGATCCCCTCGGCTTCGCCCACTTGCCTGCTGAGGCTGACCGGGCTGAATCATGGTCAACGCCACCCGTCGACGATTCTTGTCGAGTTCGAGCACCCAGACCTTCACCACCTGGCCTACGGTCAAGAAGTCGTGCGGGTCTTTGACAAACTTGCGAGACAGCTGACTGATGTGCACGAGGCCACTGTCGTGAAGACCGATGTCGACAAACGCGCCAAAGTCGACGACGTTGAGCACCGCTCCCATGAGCTCCATGCCCACTTCGAGGTCCTCGAGCTTGAGCACACCCTTCTTGAAAAAGGGACGCGGCAGATCTTCGCGAGGATCCCGCCCGGGGCGGGTGAGTTGCTCAACGATGTCGTCGAGGAGCAGCCGCCCCACCTCGAACTCTTTCGCGAGTGCGTCGAGGTCGAGTTTGGCCAATTCTTGCGAGAGTTTCTCGGTGCGTTCGCGACCTGAGAGATCCTGCACGCTCGCCCCGAGCCGTTCCAATATCCGCTCAGCCACGGCGTAGCTTTCAGGATGAATCCAGGTGGCGTCGAGCGGATTGCTTCCCCCACCAATCTTCAGAAAGCCGGCGGCCTGCACATAGGTGGCCTCGCCAAAGCCAGGCACCTCGCGCAGCTGCTGCCGCGTCTGAAACGCCCCCTTTGCCGCCCGCCATTCGGCGATGCCGCGGGCGATCGCCTGATTGAGTCCGGAGACATACCGCAGCAGGGCAGGGCTTGCCGTGTTGACGTCGACACCGACGTAGTTGACGCAGCTCTCGACCACCGCATCGAGCGAGGCGTGCAGATGCTTCGCACGCACGTCGTGCTGATAGAGCCCCACGCCGATATTGGCCGGCTCAATCTTGACCAGTTCCGAGAGCGGATCCTGCAGACGTCGCCCAATCGAAATCGCGCTGCGAATCGAGGCATCGTGCTGCGGAAACTCCTCCCGCGCAAACGCACTCGTGGAGTAGACGCTCGCGCCCGCCTCATTGACGACCACATACTCCAAGCCACGATCCGCCAGTGGCCCAGCGACCAAGTCGGCCACAAAGCCCTCGGCTTCACGGCCCGCCGCCCCATTGCCGATGGCGATCACCTGGACGTCATGCTTTTCCACAAGCGCCGTCAGCTTCGTGGCAGCCTCTTCACGTTTCTCCGACTTACCAACGATGTGGAGCACATCGTGTTCGAGCGGCGTGCCGTATGGATCCACCACCACAACCTTGCAGCCGCTCTTAAAGGCGGGATCGATGGCAAGCACACGCTTCCCGGCAACAGGTGGCTGGAGAATCAGGTGCCGCAGATTCCTCGCAAACACCTCAACGGCATGCTGCTCGCACTGTTCGGTGATTTCCCGACGCAGCTCCCGCTCGAGGCTCGGCAGCACCAACCTGTTAATCGCATCACGGACACAGCCCTTGAGAAAATCCGCATGTGGATGCCCCTCGGGCACCACGATTTCCTCCACCGCGGCCTGCATCTCTTCAACCGGGCCTTCAACGCGCACCCGCAGGATCTTCGCTCGCTCTCCGCGATTGATCGCAAGGCCACGGTGCGGCGGGATCCGCTGAACATGCTCGGTGTAATCGAAGTAGTCGCGATAATGCTTGGCGTCCTTCGAGATTGGCTTCCCCTCCGCCTCCAGCCGTTGGCTTCGGAGCTGACCGCTCTTTTCGAGAATCGCCCGCAGTCGCTGCCGAACCTCCGCTCGGGCCGCAAACTCATCGGCAATGATGTGCCCCACGCCAAGCAAGGCGTCGGCAGCCGTGGCCACCTGCCCATCCGCATCCACGAAGTCGGCTGCACGGCGGTCCAGATCGATGGCCGCTGGGGCTGCCGCCAGGATTTCCCGTGCCAGCGGTTCGAGTCGTCGCTGACGCGCGATCTCCGCGAGTGACAGTTTCTTGGGCTTGAAGGGGAGGTAGATGTCCTCCAGTTCCTTCCCCGTTTGCGCCGCGAGCACGCCCGTGGTCAACTCCGCGGTGAGCTTTCCTTGGTTCTCAATCGACCTGAGGACGGTCTGCTTTCGGTCGGCCAGTTGCCGAGCCCGCGAGATTTCCTGAGCAACACGTCGCACCGCGAGTTCGTCGAGCCCCCCCGTCTGATCACGGCGGTACCGCGACACAAATGGGACGGTATTTCCGGCATCGAGCAGCGTGATGACGGCAGCGACATCCGCCTCGGGCAGGCCGAGCCGGTCAGCAAGACGACGCAGGTCGATAGGAACCTGCACGACAGAGGCCGCAGCAGACGCTGCCGGCGAATTGGCACTTGTAGAACCCATGCCACACGCGGCGTCGCAAGACCTGCCGCACAATTCTCTGCAAAGACACGTCGAAGAACAGGGCTTTTATCCCTCGACAAATACTCGTGGGCACGCCGCCGGACGGCCTCCCAAACGAACCCTGCCTGCACGCGAGGCAGCACACCGCCCTAGGAATGCCGTGAATCTAGGGTTCGCGGGGGGCAAGTGTCAATTCAGTGGAGCAGGGCAATCCTGGCGAGACGGGGCTTGCTCAACGGCGTTTTCCGGGGCCCACCTGACCTTGCCCCGCATGGTGAAGTTTCCTATTTCGACAGCCTGGATCGTTTTCACTTGCCCAATCGATTTCAGCGGAGCAAGCCTCCCGGTCGATCTTGGACAGGACGTGGTGGTTGTTTCCGGGCATCCAGCCCGGAGCTCTCGGAGTAGTCGCTTCCATGATTCGCACAACGCTCGATGGTTCAAACGCCCCTCAGGCCGAGCTCCTGCCTTCCGTCGGGCTCCTGGCGCTTGATCGCCAGTACGCGGCACTCCAAGAGGAGCTGCTGGCCGCCATCCGGCGGGTTTGCGACTCTGGAAGGTTTGTCCTCGGCCCGGACGTTGAGGAACTCGAGGGCGAACTCGCCCGCACACTGGGCGTGCCACATGCGATCGGGTGCGCGTCGGGCAGCGACGCGTTGCTGCTGGCGCTGATGGCTGTCGATATCGAGCCCGGCGATGAAGTGCTCCTACCCAGTTACACGTTCTTCGCCACCGCCAGCGCGGTCACGCGGCTGGGAGCCACCCCGGTCTTCGTCGACATCGATCCGGAGACGTATCTCCTCGACCCCACCGACCTCCTGCGAAAGATGTCTCCGCGGAGCCGGGCGATCATCCCGGTGCACCTTTTCGGCCGCACCGCCGACATGGACGCGATTCTGCCAATCGCCGAACACGCGGGCATTCCGGTGATTGAAGACGCCGCTCAGTCCATTCTCTCCACCTGGCATGGCCGCTGCACCGGCGGCCTCGGCGACATCGGCTGCTTTAGCTTCTACCCCACGAAGAACCTTGGCGGCTTTGGGGACGGCGGCTTTGTGACCACCACCCGTGACGACCTTGCCGAGCGACTGCGGTTGCTTCGCGTCCACGGCATGGAACCTCGCTACTACCACCAGGTGGTTGGCATCAACAGCCGGCTCGACTCGATTCAAGCCGCCGTGCTGCGGGTCAAGCTGCCCCACCTCGACACCTGGACAAGCCAGCGGCAGGCCAACGCGGCTCGGTACACAGAACTTTTCCGGCAGGCTGACCTCGAAGGCCGGATTGTCCTGCCAAGCGACGAACCTCGCGGGCGGCACGTGTGGAACCAGTTCGTGATCCGCGTACCCGGCGGCCACCGCGACAACCTTCGCACCCATCTCCGCGAACGTGGCGTTGCCACCGAGATCTACTACCCGGTCCCGCTGCACATGCAGCAGTGCTTCCGCTACGTCGGCTGCGAGCAGGGAAGCCTGCCAGCCACCGAGCAGGCAGCCCTTGAGACCTTGGCGCTGCCGATTTATCCGGAACTCACGCACGACGAACAGCGAACCGTAGTCGGCCGCATCGCCGAGTTTTTCGAACTGCCGCTTCCGCCAGTGGCGAGCGACGCCCAAGGGCAGCAGCAAAACGCCGACACCGGCCTGCAACCCCCACGGTTTTTGCGACGGATCAACGCTGTGGGCCGTGCCGACGACGTTCGCTGCTAGAGCCCGATCGGGCTTGGCTTGCGATGATTTTGCAGAAGACGACGCCGCTCGAGCCCCTTGGAAACCGGTGGGGCAGGGACGCAGGCCGGGCCTACTTCTTCTTCGGCCGCTCTTCGCCTGGAGCAAGTCGGCCGTTGGATCGCCCGACGATCAGCACGCCCAAAGACATCACCAGCACCATCAGCAGGTAGGCGAGCCCGGTTTTGATCATGGTGGTGGTGTATCCGCGAAGGTGGCGAAAGTAGGCTGTCTACGGCGACACAGGTCGCCGCCCCTCCAGGAGATTATCTCAGATGCCCGCCGGATCAAAGCGTTCTCAGTCCACCACAGGCAAGCAGACACGGCCTAAGCTTCCCCCGGTCGACGAAAAAACGCGAAACCTGATCGTCGGCTTGGCCGACGGCGTGGTGTCCGCCGCCGCCAAACGGCGTGATCCGCATCTCGACATCCCCACCCGCAGCCTCTCCAACGTCCGCTTCAACAAAGCGAAGCGGATCATCGAGATGGGCTCGCAGAAAAACTGCCGACAGCTATTCAATCTTTCCCAGGCGAAGAGTTACATGCAGACGCTGCTGGTGGCCAGTGGCTGCAAGCAGTTGATCGAACAGCAGAAGACCACCAGCATCCGAGGTCTTTACTACCTGCTCAAGCACACGATCGAGGGAACACGCGAAGAGACCTTCGCCACGCAAGACGAGTGCGACCCAATGATCGAGGACCTTGAGGTCACCCTCGAGAGTTTGCGCGAAGAACTGCACGTCTATGCGAGCAATCGCGGGGGTATGGTGGGCCCGATCGTGCTGGAGGATTCGGGCGACGAAATCGACTGCGCACGCATGGGCTCAGGCGGCTACAGCATCCCGTCGATCGTCGAAGCCGATGTGATCAAGTTTAAGAAGTGCGACGCGAGCTTCATCCTGCACGTCGAAAAAGACACTGTCTGGCGACGCTTCAACGAAGACAAGTTCTGGAGGAAACACGGGTGCCTCCTCACCCACGGTGGCGGGCAACCTCCTCGCGGCGTCCGGCGACTGCTCAATCGGCTGCACCACGAACTCAAACTGCCGGTGTATTGCCTGCTCGATAACGACCCCTGGGGGTACTACATCTACTCGGTGCTCAAGCAGGGATCGATGAACCTCGCCTACGAGTCGAAGCGGATGGCTATTCCTGAAGCCAAGTTCCTCGGCCTTCGGAGCATCGACTACGAACGGTGCAACCTGTCGCCCAGCGTGCAGATCGCCCTCTCCGACTCCGACGTCAAACGGGCCAAGCAAATTGCCGCCTACCCCTGGTTTGTGAATAAAAAGGGGTGGCAGAAAGAGATCAGCCAGATGCTTTCCAACGGCTTCAAACTCGAAGTCGAAGCCCTGATTTCCAAAGACATCAGCTACGTCACCGAAACCTACGCTCCAGAACGGCTCGCAGACAACGACTGGCTCGACTGACGCCCCTCACGATCCCACCCGCCCACTTCCTTCCCGCAAAAAGGCTCGCCGATGTCGCTTCCTGCGGCCTCCCCCTGGTTTGACGAGCGGTCGGAATCCCCGATTCTCGCCGAGTACGCCCGCAAGCTGACGTCATTTCTTGACGCGGTCGCCGACGGGCACGTGGACATTGCCGAACTCGAGGCCCAAGAAAAGCGGGTGGTCGACCTGATGAAGCAGGTTGAGCCGATGCTCTCGGCGGAGGCCCACGCCAAAGTCACCGAACTGCTGCAGGAGGTGACCGCCTACGACATGATGAACACGCTCTACATGGCAGCGAAGTCCCGTCGATCGGCCGGACGAGCCTAAGAAAGCTCACACCGCCGTCGCTCCAAGCGGCCCCTAAATCACCCCCTCGGGAGGGAGATTGGCCAACATAAGAGGCCACGGCACAAAAAAACAGGGCGGGACGAAGCCTGCGGAGAGAAACCTGCAGACGGAAGGGTGGCTGACGGGATTCGAACCCGCGACCTCTGGCATGCATGTCAAGTGAGCTACAACTAGGCCACGCGGATATTACATGAGTAGAGTAGTTAGAATGGGTTATGTACACACTGGGTACATCAAACCAGCGCTCTAACCAACTGAGCTACAACCACCATCAGGGCGTCAACCCCTCAGATCATAACCAGACTTCCGCGGCTGTCGAAGGGGAGGGTTCTCACCCGGAAATGAGCCGGGTTGCCGTGCCGGCGAGGACGCCCTACAAACAGACTCAGGCCAACGCTCACCCTGCAAAAAACCGGCATGTCTTCCTACTCGCTGACCCACCTCAAACAGCTCGAATCCGAAAGTATTCACATCATTCGAGAAGTGGCGGCCGAGTTCCAAAACCCGGTGATGCTCTACTCCATCGGGAAAGATTCGGCCTGCATGCTGCGGCTGGCCCAAAAAGCCTTCTTCCCCGCCAAAATTCCCTTCCCTTTGATGCACGTCGATACCACCTGGAAATTCCAGGATATGTATCGGATGCGTGATGAGTATGTCGCCAAAGAACTTGGCCTCGACCTGATCGTCCACGTCAACGAGGAAGGCCGCTCGCAGGGGATCAACCCGATCGACCACGGCAGCCAGGTCCACACGAATGTGATGAAGACCGAGAGCCTCAAGCAGGCCCTCACCAAGTACCGCTTCGACGCAGCGTTTGGCGGAGCCAGACGCGACGAGGAAAAGAGTCGGGCCAAGGAGCGGGTGTTTTCCTTCCGCGACGAGTTCCACCGCTGGGATCCGAAGAACCAGCGTCCGGAACTTTGGAACCTCTACAACACGAAGGTTCGGAAAGGGGAAAGCATCCGCGTCTTTCCACTCTCCAACTGGACCGAACTCGACGTCTGGCAGTACATCCACCTCGAGAACATCCCCATCGTTCCCCTCTACTTTGCGGCCGAGCGGCCGATCGTGTGGCGGGATGGCGTGATGATCATGGTCGACGACGATCGTCTCCCGCTCAAGCCTGGCGAGAAGCCGGAAATGCGGAAGGTGCGATTCCGCACCCTCGGCTGCTATCCGCTCAGCGGAGCCGTCGACTCCACCGCCACGACGCTTCCCGAGATCATTCAGGAAATGCTGCTGACCACCTTCTCTGAACGGCAGGGCCGACTGATCGACAGCGATGAGGCGGGCTCCATGGAGAAGAAGAAGCGTGAAGGCTATTTCTGAGGCGAGATCACTCCTGCCGTTGCAGCGGACCTGCGGCCGCTGAACGCCCCCTGCGACCAATTGGCACAATCCAGTTATGTCACATCAATCAGCTCTGATCGCCTCCGACATCGACGAATACCTCGCTCAGCATGAGCGGAAGGAGTTGCTGCGGTTCATCACCTGCGGCAGCGTCGACGATGGTAAGAGCACACTCATCGGCCGGCTCTTCTACGAGTCGAAGATGATCTACGAGGATCAACTCGCGGCGATCAAGAAGGACTCCTCGCGGTATGGCACGACCGGCGAAGAAGTCGATCTCGCGCTCTTTACCGACGGCCTTGAGGACGAACGGCAGCAGGGGATCACGATCGACGTGGCCTACCGCTACTTCTCGACCGACAAGCGGAAGTTCATCATCGCCGACACCCCCGGCCATGAGCAGTACACCCGCAACATGGCCACCGGCGCCTCGACCGCAGATCTGGCGGTGATCCTGATTGACGCCCGGCATGGCGTGCTCCCGCAGACGAAGCGGCATTCGTTCATTGTGTCGTTGCTCGGCATCAAGCACATCGTGGTGGCCGTCAACAAGATGGACATCGTCGACTACGACCAAAAAGTTTTCGAGAAGATCCGCCAAGACTATGTCGACTTCGCGGCTCGTCTTGAGCTGCCCGACGTGCACTTCATGCCGATCTCGGCGCTCAAGGGCGACAACGTCGTCACCCCAAGTGCGAACATGCCTTGGTACACCGGTAGCCCGCTGATGCCGCTGCTCGAAACGGTCTACATCGGCTCCGACCGCAACATGGAAGACTTCCGTTTTCCCGTGCAGCACGTGCTGCGGCCAAACCTCGATTTCCGTGGGTTCTCTGGCACAATCGCTTCCGGCATCATCCGCAAAGGTGATGAGGTGATGACGCTGCCATCGCGGAAGAAGAGCCGCGTGAAGTCGATCGTGACCTACGACGGTGAACTCGAAGAAGCCTTCGCGCCGCTCTCCGTCACGCTCACGCTCACCGACGAGATCGACTCGAGCCGAGGCGACATGCTCGTGCGACCCGGCAACGTGCCGCGGGTCGAACGGCGGTTTGATGCGACTGTGGTGTGGATGGCCGAGGAGCCAATGCTGCCGGGCAAGCAGTATCTCTTCAAACAGACCACCAAGGTTTCCCCCGGGCAGGTCGCCTCCCTCCGCTACCGCATCGACGTCAACACGCTCCATCGCGAACCAGCCCCGAGCCTCGCGCTCAACGAGATTGGTCGCTGCCAGGTAACCCTCGCCGAGCCGATCGCCTTCGACGCCTACCGCCGCAACCGTGGCACGGGCGGATTCATCATCATCGACCGCATGACCAATGGCACGGTCGGCGCCGGCATGATCCTCGATCGTGGCGATGGCGATGAGGCCAACCACTGGGACGACGACGCGTCGGCGGAGCACCTGCACCGCGAAGAGAGTGGCGTTTCGTCAGAGGAACGGGAGGCTCGCTTCGGCCAAAAGCCGGTGACCGTGCTCTTCACGGGCCTCGCTGGCTCGGGGAAGACCAGCCTTGCCAAGGCCGTGGAACGACGGCTGTTTGACATGGGGCGGGCGGTGACCGTTCTCGACGGACAAAACATGCGGCTGGGGATCAGTCGCGACTTGGGCTTCTCGGCAAATGACCGCAGCGAAAACCTTCGGAGGAGCGCTGAGGTGGCAAGGCTCTTCAACGACGCCGGTCTGATCTGTCTCGCCTCGTTTGTGGCTCCGGAAGAAGCCGTCCGGCAGAAGGTGGCCGAGCGCATCGGCAGTGAGCGATTCCTCACGGTGCATCTCTCCGCGCCGATCGATGTCTGCCGAGCCCGCGACACGCAGGGGCACTATGCCTTGGCGGACGCCGGCGAGATCACCAACTTCCCGGGCGTCTCCGCGGTCTACGAAGCCCCCGCGACACCCGACCTCGTGGTGCCAACCCACGAGAAGCCCTTGGGCGAATGCGTCGACGCGGTGATCGCCTTTTTGGAATCGCGGGGAGTGGTCTAGGGACTTTCTCGGTTGGTATGGTTGCGTTCCCGTCATCAGGACGAGTGCAACCCAACCAGGAGTTTCCCAATGCCGTTCGCGATCACCAGCATGCTCAAGGCCGCCTTCTCGGCCTCCGTTCCCCACGTCTCCCTCGCCGCGGTCTTCCTCGGCGCTGCCACGTTTCTGGGCATGTGCGCCATGACGCAGCACGCCTCGGCTGCTGAAAACGCCAAGGTGCTTCGGCATGTGGTCCTGTTCTCGTTCAAAGAAACCTCGAGCGAGGCTGACATCGCCAAGATCGTCGAGGCCTTTCGCGGACTGCCTGGCAAAATCCCGCAGATCAAAGACTTTGAGTGGGGCACCGACATCTCCCCCGAAGGCAAGGCCAAGGGCTTCACCCACTGCTTCTTCGTGACCTTCGCCTCAGAGGCCGACCGCGACGCCTACCTGCCGCATCCCGCCCATCAAGACTTCGTCTCGATTGTGGGCCCGCACGTTCAAGACGTGTGCGTGGTTGATTACTGGGCCAAGCCGTGAGCCACCGTCGCTCAGACACCGACACTCGGCCGGTCCTCACCGCGAGGGCCGGCCGTTTGGTTTCGTGCCACGACCTGTTACCGCTCTTCTTCGATGCGATCGATAAAGCTCCGCACCTGACCAAGATCGATGTCTTCTGGTGCTTCGTCGAGCAACCACTCCGCATCCGCCAGGGCCATCTCCCGCCGGCCGAGCCGTTCGGCAGTGACCATCCGCAGCACGCGGTCGCGAGTCGCTCCTGGTGTTACCGTCAGGATGCCGCTGAGATAACGCAGCATGGCGGGGGCATCCTGCTCACGGCTGGCAATGCCTTCGAGGTTCCCGAGCATACGGGCGAGGATTTGCCTGGCACTCGCCACGGCGAGATGACGCTCTGAGAGTTCCATCCCTGACTGCTCACGAAGCCGTGCCGCGAGGTCGTCACGCGTGAGTCGCGTGCCCGCTTCAAAGACATCGATCCAGACCGGTTCGCCGTTGCTGTCCGTTGTGGTCACGATGAAGTGCCCCGGGAAACTGACACCCTCGACCTCCACGCCTAGGGCCCGCGCCAACTCCATATACACCACCGCCAGTGTGATCGGGATGCCCTCGCGGTCGTCGAGCACCTCGTTGACGTAGCTGTTGGAGCGGTTGTAGAAGTCGCCTCGGCTGCCGTGGAAACCCAGCTCCTGAAACAACACCGTGTCGAGCATCGCCAGCCTGGCCGCATGGTCGGCATCCACAGGAAGCCTCTCCGCCACAGTCGCTGCCAGACGTTTTGCGGTCGCGCACGAAGCCTCCACATCGACTTCCGCGTTGTCGAGCCGCGCGATCAAGAGGGCGGCCCGAAAGAGATCGATCTCCGCATCGGGAACCGCAACCACCTCAGCCAGCGCATCGAGTGTCTGCTGTTCATGAACCGCCGCGGCCACTGCCCGCAAGGCCTCGGCCTCCCGCTCAAGTTCGTGAGCTCGCTGTTCAACCGCCATCACCACATCAGCACCGGTGCCTGCCAACTCGCCGATCATGCCTGGTGAGAGTTGCAATACCGGACCGGCAGCGATGTCTTTGGTGAGTTCCACCACCTGAGCCTGCAGTTCAGTCGACGGCGTCACGCGAGGGAGTTCTCGTCCCAGGGCGAAGCCGCGAAACTCCGCTTCCGTGTCGCGAAACTTCACCAGCCCTACGCGGCCGGCAGGCAACTGCGCATCACTCGTTTCAAACACCGGCTCATCGTTGACGAAGCACACGATGCGATCCCCTTCGCGGCGGACGCGAAGATGGTTCCAGCCACCCACCCGATACGCCGCACTCGCCTGCTCGTTGAGCACCTCCCAGGAGAGCACATCAGGGCCGCTGAAGCGGGTGAGCCGGAGCCGACCACCGCTGGGATAGAAGCCGTAATGCCGGTCCATGCCATCCGACTCAAACGCGAGGCCCGCGGCTCCAGCCTCGTCGCCGAGTTTCACCCATACCGCCACCTCGTAAACGTTTTCGGGCGGCTCCGCGACGGCCAAGCAGAGCGAGCGGCCACCAAATCCCTTGCCCGGGGCAGTGACGGAGATCCGCCCTGCCCGCTGTCGCCAACGCACGCCCCCCAACGGCGTCCACTCCGCCGGATCGAGGGCACCAATCGTCAGCCAGCGGTCCATCAGCACGGGGTTGGGTTGCTCGAGCAGCGTTCGCAGGCGGTCGACCCGCACCGCGAAGCCGAGGTTGGGGGTGACCTGAGACTTCAGCGTCACCACGCCGTGCACCCTCCCTTGACGATCCAACACCGGGCCTCCGCTGTTGCCCCGCTCGACCGGCATGGCCAACTGAATCATCTCGATGCCATCAATTTCTCGCTGGCCCGAGACGCGCCCCGTGACCACGCTCCGCTCAAAGCCCAGCGGGTTCCCGATCGTGACCACCTCTTGGCCGTCAGCGAGGGATTCCGGCTCCGCAAGGTGCAACGGATCGAGGCCACCCTTGGCAATCCGGATCACCGCCAAATCACCGGCACGATCCGATGCATGCACTTCGATCACGTCGTGCTGTGAGCCATCCGCCAGCTGCACACGAATCGGCCGCCCCTCGCCGATGACGTGCATATTGGTGGCGATCAACCCCTCAGCATCAATCACGAAGCCGGTGCCCAGCCCCTGGTCGTCGCCGTCGCGGCCGGTGTGGCGGATCGTGACGATCGAGTCGCGAACAATCGACACGAGCTCTTCAATGCTCGTGGTCTCCACCGCCGCGACCGCGACAGCCTCCTCCTTCGACACCACGTCCGGTCCGCTGGCCAGAACGGCCCAAGCGACCGTCCCAAGCCAGCAGCCAACCCACATCAGTGGCAGTCGAAGGCGGAGCATGCTCAGTCGTCGTCCTCGTCGTCATCGTCGTCTTCAGCCCGCACGCGAAGTTCGGCATGCAGCCTATCGATTTCACGTTCGAGCAGTTCGAGCCGCTCCTGCATCTCGATCACGCGACGGCCACCATCCTCGGCACGATCCTTCAGCATCCCCATCGCCTGGCGAGCCTCTTCGATCCGCTCCTTGAACATGCCCATCCCCTGGAGCGCCTTCGCCACATGCTCTCGGGTCTCGGCGACGTGCTTTCCCATCTCGGCGAGCATCTGCTGCTGGCGTTCACTGACACCGGCCAATTCACGGACCCGTACCTCCACGGCCTCACGTGTTTCGGCCAGCTGCCGTTCGTGCGCTTCGGCCATCTCGCGAAGGCGTGCCTCAAACATCTCCCGCATTTCGCCGAGCTGCCGATCACGCCCCTGAAGCATCTCCACGAAAGGCTGAGGGAGTGGCTGCGGGGTTGGGTATGGGTGTGGCGAGGCGACTGGAGGTGTGGGCTGGCTGCCCGGGCCACCTGGGTGCTGTGGAACTGGCTGCGGAACTGCGACCGAGATTCGGGGCATGATGCCCGGGGGGTTCGCCGGACCGTGCTGCCCTGGTCCTTCGTGTCCCGCCCCCTGCTGCCCTGGTCCCTGCGGCAGCGGCTGCGGCACCAGCACATGCATGGTGGCCTGCGGTGCCCCCTGCGGCCGGTCAAGGCGATCCGCGAGTCGGTCGAGACGTTCGAGAACCTCGGCAAGTCGATCCACAAGATGATCTTGGGGCGGACGGTGATCTGGGTGAGGACCATTATGGGGAGGGTGATCATGCGGACCTGGCTCCTGGGCATGAATCCCCGAAGTCCACCCCAACAGCAGTGCGCCACACAGAGCGGCGGCAAACCAGCGGGCAAGCGACTTTGGCATGGGTGTTTTCTCCGAGCGTGGTGATGTCATCCCGTCCCCGAATCCATACGATACCACCGGGGATGGGCTGGCTGCGCCGTCAAACGTCAAAAGCCGCAACCGCATCCTCACGATCCCCTCCAGACAGCAACACGCCCCAAGGCAGTGAGATGAAACACACCAGCACCTTCTGGCCCGGAATCCTGTCAGCACTCCTCCTCGTCGCCGTGACGTCCGTCGCCCTCGCCGAAAACTACCCACAGTTTCGTGGAGAACAGGCCAACGCCGTCACGTCCTCGCCGCTGCCAACGCGCTGGTCCGACGCCGACGGCTCCCCGACCAACATCCGCTGGAAGCTGCCTCTCGAAGGGGAAGGCTGGTCGCAGCCGATCGTGTGGGATGGTCGCGTGTACCTGACCGCCGCGGTTCCCGCCGATCCGAACGCGGAAGCCGCGACCCGACCGGAATCCAACGACGGCGGCTACGGTCGCGACCGAGACGATCTCGTCAACGTGGTCTATCGCTATCGCGTGCAGTGCCTCGATGCGGACAGCGGGCGCGTGCTGTGGACGACCACCGTGAAAGAGGGCAAGCCGCCCATGCCGCGGCACAGCACCAACACCTACGCCACCGAAACCCCGGTCACCGATGGCAAACGGATCTATGCCTATTTCGGTATGAACGGCGTCCACTGTCTCGACATGGACGGCCGCATCCTGTGGCAAAAGGATCTCGGCACCTATGAGATGCGGGCCGACTGGGGCACGGCGAGTTCGCCGGTGCTGCTCGACGATCGACTGTTCCTCCAGATCGACAATCAGCAGCAGTCGTTTCTCGTGGCCCTCGATGCGGCCTCAGGCGATGAGGTTTGGCGTGTAAACCGTGACGAACTCTCGCAGTACAGCAGCCCCTTCGTGTGGAAGAACTCCCTGCGAAAGGAACTGATCGTCGGCGGTATGGTCTACCGGTCGTACGATCCGGCTACTGGGGAGTTGCTCTGGCAACTCGACATGAACAAGGGCCGGTCTTCGGCCACACCCGTGGCCATCGGCGACCGACTGTTTGTAGGGAACGAACTCCGCAACCGCGGCGGCGACGACGACGGCGGTGGGCGGCTCTACGCGATCACGCCTGGAGGCAGCGGCGACATCTCCCCTCCCAACAACAGCATGCATGGGGAGTTTGTCGCGTGGCGGATGGATGACTCGGGAATCCAGATGGCTTCCCCCACGCTCTGCGGTGGAAATCTTTATTTCTTCGAGCGACAGCGTGGCATCGTGCACTGCGTCGACGCCGAAACCGGGCGATTGGAATACAAGAGCCGCGTGCCAGAAGCGACCGCGTTTTGGGCCTCGCCCTGGACCGACGGAAAGCATGTCTTTGCCCTCGATGCCAATGGCAACACGCATGTGCTCGATGGCTCGGGGGACACGCTCGAGATCGTCGCCGTCAACACACTGGAGCAGCAGGCCTGGGGCACCCCTGCCATCGCCGACGGCCGCATCTACCTCCGCACCGTCGACACGCTCTACTGCATCGCGGCCGACGGGGAGTGAAGCACCCTTCTCGCACCCGCAAGATCTCTCCCCCCGTTGGTAACCGGCCGGTCCTTCGGGGATACTGGCCGCTTGCGGTGGGAGAACCTGCATCCTGATTTCTTGGAGTGTGCTGGTATGGCAACGATGCGCGTGCAACTCGAGCGTTGGCTCACGGTGGCGGTCGTCATGGTGCTCGGTGCGTCTGCGGTGAGCGGGGCTGCGGCCTCCGCTGCCGAAGGCCGCGAACTTGTCTCCTTCACCACCCAGCGACTGAGCAGCCAGTTCTTCAGCGAAGGTGCAGGCGCAGGCGATCTCAACGGTGATGGACACACCGACATCATCGCGGGCCCCTACTGGTATGCCGGCCCTGACTTCACCACCCACCACGAACTCTACGAACCAAAGCCCTTTGATCCCCACGGCTACTCCGACTGCTTCTTTCAGTACGTGCACGACGTCGATCGAGACGGCGATCAGGACGTGGTGCTCTACGGTTTCCCAGGTCAGCAGGGCTGGTGGCTTGAGAACCCAGGGCACGCCGACGCGGCCTCAGGGCATTGGCAGCGTCACCTGGCCCTCGAGGTAATCGACAACGAATCGCCGCGGTGGGTCGACATTACCGGCGACGGCTCCCCTGAAATCGTGTGCTCCGTCGGCGGCTTCTATGGCTACGCGTCGATCCCCACCGACAACCCTCACGATCGCTGGACCTTCACCCGCATCAGCCCGGAAGTGGGCGTGCAAAAGTTCACACACGGCCTAGGGGTGGGTGACGTCGATGGCGATGGCCGCATGGACATCCTGGAGAAGAGCGGCTGGTGGCGGCAGCCTGAGTCGCTTGAGGGCGATCCGCTGTGGGAACGGCATGCGTTTGAGTTCGCCGGCCCAGGTGGGGCGCAGATGTATGTCCGCGATGTCGACGGCGATGGTCTCAACGACGTGATCACGAGCCTTGCCGCCCATGGATGGGGGCTCGCCTGGTACCGCCAGGTCCTCGGCCAAGACGGCAGCCGTAGTTTTGAGCGGCAGCTGATTACTGGCGAGAACCTCTCCGACAGTCCGTATCGTGTGGCGTTCTCACAGATCCATGCGATCGACATGGCCGACATCGATGGTGACGGCCTCGACGACATCATCACCGGCAAGCGGTACTGGGCGCATGGTCCCAAGGGCGACCCGGAGCCCGATGCCCCTGCGGTGGTGTACTGGTTCCGCTGCGTGCGGAGCACCGACCCCACGACCGGCAAGACCACCGCGGAGTTCGTTCCTCAATTGGTCGACGACGCCTCGGGCGTGGGTGTGGAGGTGAAGGCCGCGGATGTCTCCGGTGATGGCCTGCTCGACATCGTCGTCGGCAACAAGCAGGGCGCGTTTGTGCACGTGCAGTCGCGGAAGGCAGTCTCCGCGGAGGTGTACGAAGCGGCGCAGCCACGGCGGCGCAGGCCGATGGCCGACGGCCTCGCTCCACAGGAAGCTGCGGACGCGATGACCGTGCCACCTGGGTTCACGGTCAAATTGCTCGCGGCCGAGCCCGACGTGCGGCAGCCGATCGCGATGGCTTTTGACGATCGCGGGCGGCTGTGGGTGGCCGAAGCCTATTCCTATCCCGTGCGACTCCCCGACGAAGAGGCCCGCGATCGCATCCTGATCTTTGAAGACACCGATGGTGACGACGCCTTCGACAAGCGGACGGTCTTCATCGAAGGTCTGAACCTCGTCAGCGGTCTCGAAGTGGGCTTCGGCGGTGTGTGGGTGGGGGCGGCGCCCTACCTGATGTTCATCCCTGATGCCGACGGCGACGACGTGCCGGATGGCAAGCCGGAGATCCTGCTCGACGGATGGGCCTGGCAAGACACCCACGAAACGCTCAACGCGTTCACCTGGGGCCCTGATGGCTGGCTCTACGGCTGCCACGGTGTGTTTACCCACTCCAATGTGGGCAAGCCGGGCTGTGCCGACGAAGACCGCACCCGGCTCAATGCCGCCATCTGGCGATACCACCCAGTGCGGCACGAGTTTGAGATCTTTGCCGAGGGCACGAGCAACCCATGGGGCGTGGATTTCAACGACGTGGGCGATGCGTTTGAGACGGCCTGCGTAATCCCGCACCTCTACCACATGATCCAAAACGCCCGTTACCAGCGGCAGGCTGGTCAGCACTTCAACCCGTGGAGCTTCGACGACATCAAAACGATCGCTCGCCACCGTCACTGGACCGGTGGTCAGTGGAATCAGGCCGACCGCGAGAAGAGCGATGCCATCGGTGGTGGGCACGCCCACTCCGGTGCCATGGTCTACCTTGGTGGTGCCTGGCCCGATCGTTATCGCGGCAAGCTCTTCATGAACAACATCCATGGTGCCCGCCTGAACATGGATCGCCTGGAGCCCGCGGGCTCGGGCTATGTCGGTGACGGCGAGCCAGACTTCCTGTTTGCCAACGACACCTGGTCGCAGATCATCGCGCTGCAGTATGGACCGGACGGTCAGGTGACCTTCGTCGACTGGTACGACGCGAATCAGTGCCACCACAACGAGTTTGAGAAGCACGATCGCGACAATGGCCGCATCTTCAAGGTCGCCTACGTCGGCACCGATGGCCATACGGTCGAGGGCCCAGCCAACCTCGGCCCGCTCTCCGACGCAGCCCTGGTCGACCTGCTCGCTCACGACAACGACTGGTTTGTGCGTCATGCACGCCGCCTGCTCCACGAGCGGGCAGCGGCTGGCCGGCTCGAAGCCGGCACACCCGCGTTGCTCACGGCCAAGCTTTCCCAAGCGACGTCCGCAGAGAAGCGGCTCCGGATTGTGTGGGGGATGCACGTGGCAGGGTGTCTTGACGAAGCGCAGCTGCTGGCCCTCCTCGCCGACGAACACCCGCACGTTCGTGGCTGGGGAGTACAGCTTGCCTGCGAGTCTCTCTCGCCAGAAGGCGAGGCCACACTCTCCCCTGCCCTCGCGGCCGCTTTTGCAAAGCTTGCCAGCGAAGACCCCTCTCCTGTAGTGAGGCGATTCCTCGCGTCGGCCGCCGGTCGCATGCCCGTGGGTGATCGCTGGGCAATCCTCACCGCGCTCGTGAGCCACGCCGAAGATGCGTCTGACCACAACCTGCCGCTGCTGGAATGGTATGCCGCTGAGCCGCTTGTGCCGGTCGATCCCGCGCGGGCACTCGCCTTGGCGGCTTCAAGCCGCATTCCCACGGTGTCACGCTTTCTGATCCGACGGGCCGCAGCCGAACAGGCCTTTGCCGACCCGCTGATCGACGCGATTGCGGCTGCCGACTCCGCGTCACGCGTCTGGATGCTCGGCGAGGTCATTGCCGCACTCGAAGCCCGTGGTCGGGCGGCGATGCCCGAGGCCTGGGAGGATGGCTACGAAACCCTGCGAAAGGACGGCGACGAGGCGGTCCGCCGCATGGCTGACGACATCGCCGCTCGTTTTGGCGACCCACGCGTGCGGCCGGCGCTACGGGCGAAGGTCCGCGACACCGAACTGGCGCTCGACGAGCGGCTCGCCGCCCTCGACGCCTTGGTCGCCTCTCGCGATGCGGAGTTGCCTCCGGTGCTGCATCAACTTCTTGACGATGCCGAACGGCATGCCGCCCTGATCCCCAAGGCGCTTGCCGCCCTCGCCGCGATTCCGCATGAGGCCACACCGTCGGCCGTTCTCGCCGCGTACGACCACCTGGCAAACGATGCCAAGCAGGCGGCGATCGCCACCCTCACTGCCCGCCCCGCGTGGACGCTTGACCTCCTCGATGCCATCGACGCTGGCACGCTGCCGCGGACCGACCTCTCGGCCTTTACGGTCGGCTCGCTCGCCAAGTCCGCCGACAAGGCGGTGCTGGCTCGGCTGAATGAAGTCTGGGGCACGATCCGAGCCACCTCCGCCGATCGCGAGGCCGAGTTTGCCAAGTGGCGAACCACCCTCAGCAAGGAGGCACTGGCCGAGGCCAACCTTTCGCACGGGCGTGAAATCTTTGCCAAGACCTGTGGCACCTGCCATCAGCTCCATGGCGTGGGGGCGAAGATTGGCCCGGAGCTCACCGGCTCCAATCGTGGCGATCTGGAATACCTCCTCTCCAACCTGCTCGATCCCTCGGCGCTCGTGGGCCGCGATTACCAGATGACACAGGTCGTCACGAATGATGGGCGCGTGATCGGTGGCATCGTGGTGGCTGAAACCCCCACGTCCATCGCCCTTCAAACGCCAACCGAGCGAATCGTGGTACCGCTAGACGACATCGACATTCGCGAACTCTCCACGCAGTCGCTGATGCCAGAAAACCAGCTCACCCAACTCGAGCCGGCCAGTGCGGTGGCACTTGTTGCCTACCTGCGTCATCCAACGCAGGTTCCGCTGCCGGGCGAAGGCCCTCCTCCGTTCAATGCTGAAGGGCGGATTGCCGGAGCGATCGAAGGCGAAACCCTCAAGGTCCGCGGCAACGCCTCCGGGCAGGTTGCCCCGCAGCCAATGGGCAACTTTAAGGCTGGTCGCTGGAGTGGCACTTCTCACCTCTGGTGGACCGGTGGCAAGCCGGGTGACCGTGTCATCCTCGACGTGCCCGTGGCTGCATCGGGCAAGCATGAAGTCTTCGCGATCCTGACCAAGGCACCCGACTATGGCACCGTGAGCGTGACTTTCGACGACGGCTCCGCGGCAGGGCCGGTCGACCTCTACGACCCTCAAGTGATTCAGGCGACGCCTCTTTCGCTGGGTGAGTTTGATCTCACACCCGGCACGCACTCGCTCACGCTCACGATCACGGGCATCAACCCCAAGGCCACGCCTGCCTACATGGCCGGCCTCGACTGCCTGTACCTGATCCCACGAACCGAGGCCCCTGCTTCGGCGAGTGCCGCCGCGGACTCACCCGCACTCAGCCAAACGCCCCAGAAAGAAACGCGATGAACGCAGCCACCCGTTCCGTAGCACCACGCGACCGCTTCCACGGGATTATTCCGCCAATGGTCACGCCTCTCACTGAGGACCTGACCCTCGACGTGGATGCCCTGGAGCGACTCGTCTCGCACCTCGTTGACGGTGGCGTGCACGGGCTTTTCATCCTGGGGAGCTGCGGTGAGGGGCCCGTGCTCTCGCCGAACATCCAGCGTGAGCTCATTTCGCGGACCACCGCACTCGTGGCTGGTCGCATTCCGGTGCTCGTGGGGATCACCGACGCGTGCGTGGCGGAGAGCGTGGCCCTTGCAGGGCATGCTGCCGACGCTGGTGCGGACGCGGTGGTTGCGGC
This sequence comes from Planctomycetota bacterium, assembly GCA_029978905.1. Lineage (GTDB taxonomy): Bacteria > Planctomycetota > Planctomycetia > Pirellulales > UBA1268 > M30B53. The sequence continues at coordinate 20,530 of JAPOIM010000004.1, read as the reverse complement.
GGCGCCTTTCTACTTTCCGATATCGCAGCCGCAACTCGCCCAGTGGGCCGAACAGCTCGCGACAAAGGTGCCCCTGCCGATGTTGTTCTACAACATGCCCGCCATGGTGAAGATTTCGATTGAGCCGGAGACCATGCGGCGGTTGTGCCAGTGCCCCAACATCGTCGGCTTCAAAGACAGTTCCTTTGACCTCCCACTGTTTGAGCAGCTCACTGCCATCGGACGTGCGGAGCGACCGGAATGGGCAATCTTCGTCGGTCCGGAGGAGTTTCTCCCCGCCGCGCATGCGTGCGGCGGCGATGGCGCGATTCCCGGTGGAGCCAACATTGCTCCGCAACTCTTCGCCGCGATGTACGACGCACTTGTGGAAGGCCGAAACGATCTCGTGGCCAGCCTTCACGAACGTGCCAACCTGCTGCAACCGCTCTACGCCCTCGGTGGTCAGCCCGGCTCGTTTATTGTCGGCATCAAGACCGCCGTGGCGATGCTCGGCCTCTGCGGCGAGACATTTGCAGGCGAGTTTGCAGCCCTGGGAGATGCTCCCCGCGGGCAGGTGCGAGAGATCCTCACCTCACTGGGGTGCACGCCAGGCTCAGCAATCGCCTGAACCCTTTCGTTGGAGACACCCCATGAGCATCCGCTGGATCTTTTTTGCCTGCGGACTCTTTGCCCTGAGTGGTCCGGCGATCGCCTCGGCAGCCCCCGCCGCGCACGCCTTCCGCAAGGTGGTGCTGGAAGAGGACTGCAGCAATCCGATGGCACTGGCGCCCCTTCCTGATGGCCGCCTGCTGTTCATCGAGCGTTTCGGCCGGATAAGGATCTGGAAGCCTGACACGGGGGTCTCTGTGGAGGCTGCCACCCTCAAGGTGCATGGCCAGCTCAGCCCCAACACCAAGGGAGGGCCAGACCACGGCAGTTGGGAGGCTGGGGTGCTGGGGGTGGCCTTGGCTCCGGAGTTCGCCGAAACGGGTTGGGTGTATCTTTACTACTCGCCAGCCGGCGATGCACCGCTCAACCGACTTTCCCGGTTCACCCTCGTTGGCGACACGCTCGATCTCGCCACCGAAGTGGCCATTCTCGATGTGCCCGTGCAGCGCGAAGTCTGCTGCCATGAGGCAGGGTCGATCGCCTTCGACGCTCAGGGCAACCTCTACCTCTCGACGGGCGACAACACCAACCCGTTTCAGTCGGACGGCTTCAATCCGACCGACGACCGTGAAGGCCGCTACCCGTTCGATGCCTCACGCAGCTCAGGCAACGCCAACGATCTCCGTGGCAAGATCCTGCGAATCCATCCCGAGCCCGCCGGTGGCTATTCGGTGCCTGAAGGCAATCTCTTCCCCCCAGGCACGCCAGACACACGACCTGAGATCTTCGTGATGGGCTGCCGCAATCCCTTTCGGATTGCCGTCGACCGGGAGAGCGGTTTTCTCAGCTGGGGGGAAGTCGGCCCCGACGCCCGCGAGCTCAACCCCGACCGCGGTCCCGCAGGCTTTGACGAAATCAACCGCACCCGCGAGGCAGGCAACTTTGGATGGCCATTCCTGATTGCCGACAACAAGCCCTATCGCCTCTTCGACTTCGCCACGGGGCAGTCGGAGCGACCGCAGGATCCCGCCCACCCCGTCAATCTCTCAAAGAACAACACCGGCCCCAGTGAGCTGCCTCCCGGGCAGCCTGCCTGGCTTTGGTATCCCTACGCCCCTTCCGTCCGCTTTCCGCTGGTGGGGAGTGGTGGCCGCACGGCCTGCGCGGGCCCCACCTACCACTTCCAGCCAGGGCTCCACTCCGACCACAAACTGCCCGCCCACTACGACGGCATGCAGTTCATCTACGAGTGGGAGCGAGGCTGGATTCTCGCCGTTCAGGTCGCCGACGATGGCACCCCACAGCTCGAACTCTTTGCCCCCGAGGTCAAACTCACCAGGCCAATCGACATGAAAATTGGCCCGGATGGCGCGCTCTACGTGATTGAATTTGGAACCGGCTGGGAAGACAACGCCGACGCTCAGATCGTGCGGATCGAACCCGCCGCCGAGGCAAGCGCCACCGCCACCCTGAGCCCCATGCCCTCGGATCAAGAGGTCGCCGAGTACTACCAACCGTGCCTGGAAGGAGGGGATGCCGCCCGCGGGCAGCGTCTCTTCTTTGAAAAGGTGGAAGCGTCATGCCACCGTTGCCACCGCGCGAGCGACGCGGGCCCCGGCGGCGACATCGGCCCAGATCTGCGGGACATCGGCTCGAAGCGCACCAGAGCAGAGCTGCTCGAGTCGCTGATTCTCCCCAACAGGGTCATCGCCAAAGGCTTCGAGACAACGCTCGTGAGCATGGACGACGGGCGACAGCACGCGGGCGTCGTGAAACGAGAGACCGACACCTCCCTCGAACTGGTCGATCCAGAGAACGGACCCGTCGTGCTTGAGAAAGACGCCATCGAGCTTCGCGTGACTGGGCTCTCGCCCATGCCCGCCGACATCCGCAAGGTCTTTAGCCGAGACGAGGTGCGGGATATGGTGGCCTTCTTAGCAAGCCTGCAGACACCACCTCCCGCAACTGAATAGATCGTTTCGACTCCTCTGAGAAACACACCATGCCAAACATCTGGACCGGACGAGGCAACCCGTACACCCGCACGGAAATGCTCGACCGCCTGAGAGCCACACTCGATCGTGGCGAGCCGATCATCGCCGCTGGAGCAGGCACCGGCATTTCCGCCAAGTTCATCGAACAGGGCGGGGCCGATCTGATCATCATCTACAACTCCGGTCGCTTCCGGATGGCAGGGCATGGTTCGACCGCTGGCCTGATGAGCTACGGTGATGCGAACGCGATCGCGATGGAGATCGGCGAGTATGAAGTGCTGCCGGTCGTCGATGAGATCCCGGTGATCTGTGGCGTCCATGCCACAGACCCCCGCAGGCGGATGTGGCACTGGCTCCTCCAGGTCAAGGAGATGGGCTTTAGCGGCGTCAACAACTTTCCCACGCACTGCATCGTCGATGGTAGGTTTCGCCAGATCCTGGAAGAGACCGGGATGAGTGTGAAGAAAGAGTTTGAGATGGTCGCCCTCGCTCGGAAGATGGATCTCTTCTCGATCGTCTACGTCAGCAGCGAGGAAGAGTCGCAAGCGATGGCGGAGGCGGGAGCGGATTGCATCATCGCGCACGTGGGCACCACCATCGGCGGCAGCATCGGCGTCACTGGTGCGAGCGTCGGCCTTCCCGAAGCAGCCTCCTGGACACAGCGTCTGATCGATGCCGGTCGACGCTCCGGCCGCAACGACATCATCTATCTCAGCCACGGCGGCCCGATCCTCACGCCAGACGACGCCGCTTACATCAACGAGCACACCGACGCCGTGGGATTTGTGGGGGCCAGCAGCCTCGAGCGGATGGCGGTAGAAAACTCGCTCCGCGAACTGACCGAGCGGTTTAAAAAGATCCCCGTGACTCGGAAGTCGTAAAACGCATGCCGGATGATATCTCCCTTCGACGGTTTGTGACGTCGTCAGAGAAGATCGACGAACTGTCGCCATGGACGCTCAATGAGTGGATCTGCCGATCCGACATAGTGCCCAACCAGCAGTTGCTGATGGTGCGGGCGATCATGGATCCCGGACGCAGCCATCCCTTCCATAAGCATCCCACGCGAGAAGAGCTGATTTACGTCGTCAGTGGTCAGGCAGAGCAGTGGGTCGGCCGAGAAAAGCGGATTCTCACTGTCGGCGACACGGCGTTTATCCCGGAGGGGGAGGTGCACGGCACGTGGAACCCATTCTCTGAGCCGTTGGTCTTCTTGGCGATCCTTTCCCCCTCCCAGGCCGAGGAGCCGTCCATCGTCGACATGTCGAATGAGGAGCCCTGGCGGAGCCTTCGGCAGCCCTAGCCGCCACCCGACACGGAGCCTGCACGCCCATGCCTACCATCGCCGTTCTTGGCTGTTTCGATACCAAAGGGCATGAGCTTGCCTTCGTGGCAGAGATCATCCGTTCGCTTGGGGTTATACCTCTCTTGATCGACACGGGAACGACGAACCGGCCTCAAGTCGACGTCGACATCCGCGTGACCGATATCCTGCCTGCTTTTTCCCAGCCGGAGGATCGCGGGAGGTGTGTCTCGGAAATCGCTGCGGCTGTAGGACCGTTTGTCCATCGGCTGGCGACAGAGGGTCGCCTCGATGGCATCATCTCGCTGGGTGGTGGAGGCGGCACCTCGATTGGCACCGCCGCGATGCGAGGCTTGCCACTCGGGATTCCGAAGGTGATGGTCTCCACGCTCGCCTCGGGCAACACCGCGCCCTACGTGGGCACGAGTGACATCGTGATGGTGCCAGCGATCGTCGATGTGGCTGGTCTCAACCGGCTGTCGCGGTCGATCTTCATGGCAGCAGCGCATGCGGTGTGTGGGATGGCACGCGCACGACAGATCGCCGCAACGTCCACGGCTCCAGACAAGCCGCTGATTGTCGCTTCGATGTTTGGCAACACCACCGAATGCGTGCGGATCGCCACGCAGGACCTCGAAGCCGCTGGCTATGAGGTGCTCGTGTTTCATGCCACCGGGACCGGTGGACGCACCATGGAGTCGCTGATCGGCTCTGGCATGGTGGCTGGTGTGCTCGACATCACCACCACAGAGATCGCAGACGAACTCTGCGGTGGCGTGCTGTCTGCGGGCCCCACCAGACTGGAAGCCGCCGGCGCCGCTCAGGTGCCTGCGATCGTGGTGCCTGGGTGCGTCGACATGGTCAATTTCGGCCCACGCGAGAGTATGCCTGCCAACCTGCTTGACCGAACGCTCTACCAACACAACGACCAGGTCACGCTGATGCGGACCACCCCTGAGGAGAATCGCCGGATCGCCGAGTTCATCGCCGAGAAACTCAATGCGTATCCGTTGCCAGCAACGGTCCTGCTTCCCTTGAAGGGCGTCTCAGTGATCGCCGAAGCCGGCGGTCCCTTTCACGATGCCGAGGCAGACCATGCCCTCTTTGAGACACTCCAAACTCGCCTCGACCCGAGCATCCGCGTCGTCGCCGCTGATCACGCGATCAACGATCCCGCCTTTGCCCATCTGTGCGCAAGCGAACTGATCCGCCTGCTCAATGCAGGACAGCCACAGGCCGACGCTTCCTCGGCGGACTGAACCGAGTCGACGACGTTCTTGAGAATCGAGCCACCATGTCTTCTCAACTGACGACTGCGGCGTACGGCCACGTCCTCACCAACGCGGCTATCTGGTCTGCGGACAGCCGCTGGATTGTCTACGACACGCGAAGTTCGGTGGATGGCTCGGTGTTTGACGGCACGCGGATCGAGCGGGTGGAGGTTGCCACAGGCCGCGTCGAGGTGCTGTATGAATCGCCACAGGGCAGTTGCTGTGGCGTGGTGACTGCGAGCCCGGTCGATGACCGCGTTGTTTTCATCCATGGCCCCGAGCGGCCGACGGCTGAGTGGACGTATGCGGCCTTCCGTCGTCGCGGCATGGTGGTTCACACGTCACATCCCGGCCACGCCACCACACTCGACGCCCGCGATCTGCTTCCCCCCTACACGCCAGGTGCCCTCCGCGGCGGTAGCCATGTGCATCTCTTCAGCAGTGATGGCCGGCTTGTGCACTTCACATACGAAGACGCGGTGCTCGCAGCAGCCGAGCAGGCGGGGGCGGCCGGCGAGAAAAATCTTCGCGGTGTGGGCGTGAGCGTGTGCGACCATGCCGTCGCTGTGCCTGAGACCCATCCCAGAAACCACGACGGCTCCTCCTTCAGCGTACTCGTCACACAACTCACCGACAGCCCACGCCCTGGATCCAACGACATCTCGCGAGCCTGCGAGGAAGCCTGGGTGGGCACGGCTGGCTACCACCGCGCTGATGGTTTACTCCAGCGGTATGCGATTGCATTTCAGGGCACAGTGCTTACCACTTCTGGCGAGGCGATTGTGGAAGCCTTCCTGGTGGACCTGCCAGACGATCCTCGTGAGTTGATGCAGGCGAGCGACGCGCCTCTTGCGGGCACGCCCACCACGCGACCGGCCCCACCCCGCGGCGTTTCCCAGCGGCGATTGACCTTCACGAGCCACCGCTGTCATCCAGGCCTCAGCGGTCCACGACACTGGCTCCGCTCCAGTCCAGATGGCTCGCACATTGCAATGCTGATGAAAGACGACGCTGGAGTGGTACAGCTCTTTTCCATCAGCCCAGTTGGTGGTGAGCCGCGTCAGGTCACGAACCTCCCATGGAGTGTCGCCAGCTGTTTCAGTTGGCACCCAGATGGAAGCCGCGTCGCCTTTGTCGCCGATGGGAGCGTGATGACTGTCGACATCGCCTCTGGGCAGACGCACCGCCTCAGTACGCCGGTGCACGATGACACAGCACCCCGTCCCGAGGCCTGTGTCTTCTCTCCCGATGGCACAAGGATCGCCTACGTGCGCACCGTTCCTGTTGGGGCAGGACGCGAACGGCACAACCAAATTTTCGTTGTCAGCGCGGCTTAAAGACTGCCTACGATCGTGAGCCGCTGCGGCAACACCCGCACCTCAAGCGGCAACTCGCCCCCCGGATCGCCATCGAGCTGATACGGCACAGCCTCGTCCGCCTCGATACGGATCCAACTCGCCTGCTCGACGTGCGTGTCGCGCCAGCCGCGATGGACGCCGGCAATCACGCCCGCGAGATACCGCAGGCCACTCCACCAACGGCCACCGCGGAAGCAACACAGGTCAAGCATGCCATCGGCGCAGTCCCCCTCCGCCACAAACCGCAAGCCCAGCGCATACCGAGGCATGTTAAACAGAAAGGCCCACCGGGTGCGGACCGGCGCCGGGTGGGTGTCAGTCCTCACGCGGATCTCAGGAAAGCGATAACTCCCCAGAGCCTGCAGGATCGGTCGCACCCACGTCGAATGGCGAATCGGCCCCGTGCGGCGGGCGGCCAACAGCCGCACCACCTCCGCATCAAAGCCCACGGAGGCCACCACTAAAAACAGCTTGCCGTTGGCTTCGCCCGCATCGATCACGAACGTCTTTCCGGAGGCGATCCGTGTGATGAGCGCATCCACCTGACGGTCAAAGCCGAGCTGTTTGGCGAGCAGGTTCTCCGTGCCCAGCGGAAGCACGGCCAGCGGCGTTTTCGCGTCAACCCAATTGGCCACCATGCCGATCGTGCCGTCCCCGCCGGCACAGACCACGCACGCAGGCCGCGCCGCACTGCCCGCATCGCAAGCCTTGTCCAGAGGATGCACCAGACGCCGAATGGCCTCCGGGTCACGCTCGCGTACGACCTGGTAACCGTGCGAGGTCAGCCCGGAGGCAAGCTGCTCCACCAGCGCACGGCCTTCCCCTGATCCGGCCTTCGGATTCTCGGCGATCACCACCACCTGCTCGCGTGCAGCACCCATAGTAGGAGCATAACAGGCTGCGAATCGCCCACGGCCTCAGGAAGAGGCACGCACCTTCGCTAGTACTGGCCCACCACAAGGCCATCCTTGCGGTTACCGAGTTTGCGGTGCGTGCCGAGGTCGATCGTATTGGCCACCGTACGAACCGCACCATCGCAGAGCACCACCTGGAAGAGGCCAAAGTGAGCGGAGCCAAACCGGCCAAACTCTCCATCGTCAGCATCCTGCAGCGGGGCCAACTCAGTCCAGCAGTGAATGTCGAGGTCATCACCGACCAGGAAGGAGTGGTCATCCGAGAGGAAGTTCTCGCCATCCTCGTAGAAATCGGGCCACAGGTGCTTCTCACCAACGAAGTAGGTGTTGCTCAGTCCGTCCTTGATACTCGCTGGCTGAATCTGGCTTCGCTGGTAGACCACACCGTTGGAGTTGGTCATGTCGGCGAAACCCGTCCCCGCGAAGGCCGAGGCAGGATCTGGCCCAGCCCCCCACATCACCCGCACGCTCCCGGCGTTCGCCGCGTAGTCCGTACGGCCCACCATCGCGGTGTCGTTGCAGTTGTAGGCCGCGAGCCCGCTTCCGGGCTCACCACCACGAGGGTGCGGGTACGCCATCCCCACCCGCCGCGACGGGCAGTAGAAAAGTGGCACCGCCACTTCGGCCGCCTCTGCCGACCCAAGCCGCTGCTGGTCGGTGATTTCTTCGGGCAGGTTGTCAGCCCCCATTTGGAAGAGATTCTGTTGTTCCATGTATGGCAGGAGCGAATAACACCAACTGCCTGGCTGCTTGTTCCCCGTGCCACGGTCGGGATCCCCCGACCAGTACCAGCCCCAGCCGCCCGATGGGAAGTAACCGAACGCGTTCTCATGCGACTGCGCAGCGGTCCCGATCTGCTTGAGGTTGTTGGCACAGCTTGACCGACGTCCGGCCTCACGCGCACTTTGGACGGCAGGCAACAACAAGCCCACGAGCGTTCCGATGATGGCAATCACGACGAGCAGTTCCACAAGCGTGAAACCTCGACGGGAGAGGCGTTGGTGATGCATGACGGTTTCTCCAAGACGAGATGATCAAGGACGAAATGAATGGATGACGGGAGAACTCGGCCGCACAAAAAAACGTGCAGTCGCAAAGCAGCCGACTTAAAGGTCTTCGGGCACGGCGTCCGCAAACTCCTTCTCACCAAGCTCGGCCGACGTGCCAAAACCGGTGGCCACAAGACGAAGGCCGTCTTTCCCGGCCTGCTCATAGATCACCACAGGCTGCCCTTGGAGCCCAGACTTTTGTGGGCCTGCCGCGGGATTGGGGCTGGCTCCGGGTGCGGACTCGAACGCCTCGGCAGGCGCGACACCGTAGACGATTTCGTAGGGCTGCCCATCACGAGGCGAGGTGAGGGCCTGCGACAGATCCTCAACGCCCATCGACTTCTTCTGAGCAGCGGGCAACGATTCCAGGAATGAGCGGAACGCCGCCTCATCGGCCGGCCCAACGCCATCGTGCCGGGAGGCATATTCGCCGTACAGGCGACCGAGGGACGCAATCGTTGATGCGGGTGTCGGTGGCGATGGAGGGGGTGTGCCGCCACCGCAGCCACCACAGACCACAACGCCCGCGAAGACAATGAACGCGCACGCTGTCTTGACGAAGGTTTGAATCATCGCGTCCCCCACCGACGGCGCATCGGGCTCCCACCCGAGGGCATCGAGCAAAATCCAACAGTTCCCCAAATCCTCCGAAGGATACCACTCTCAGGATTCCCTCGCGAGGCCTCCTGACCTCAGCTGCGGTCCCAAAGGGCGTTTTTACGTGCGACCACGTCATGGGTTTCGGTACGATGGGTCCCCTCATCAACTCTGCTCGCTCAAGGAGCGCTCGCCATGCCCCTGCTCTGCAGATTTTTCTGCCGTTTTGTGTGCGTCCTTGCCCTGGCCCTCACGGCAGTCACCACGGCCATCGCAGCCCCGCCGCTCAACATCGTCTTCATCATCGCGGACGACCTCGGCGTGATGGACACAACCCCCTACAACCCGAACTCGTTCTACGACACCCCGCACCTGCAATCGCTCGCCGAGTCGGGGATGCGGTTTACCAATGGCTATGCAGCCTGTCCGGTGTGCTCCCCCACACGTTCGGCCGTGATGACCGGTCAGTGGCCTGCTCGCACTCGCAACACCGACTACTTCGGAGCCCCCAATCAGTTTTTCGGGCAGGCGCTTCCGGCAGACTACGTCCCCTCCCGTGATGGCAGCTTCGCACGCCATGCAGACCGCCCTCTGTGGCCAGCCCCCTACCTTGGTCAATTGGCCACAAGCCACACCACGCTCGCCGAAGCCCTCAAGGCCCACGGCTACGCCACCTTCTTTGCGGGGAAGTGGCACCTCGGCCCAGAAGGCTCTTGGCCTGAAGATCACGGCTTCGATGTGAACCGTGGAGGCATTGAGCGCGGCGGTCCCTACGGTGGAGACAAGTACTTCTCACCCTACGGCAACCCTCGGCTGGAGGACGGTCCGCAGGGCGAGCACCTGCCTGCGAGGCTCGCTGAGGAGACGGCCACGTTCATCGGCGACCACGCCGACAAACCGTTCCTGGCCTACCTCTCCTTCTACTCAGTCCACACCCCGCTGATGGCACCTGAGCCACTCGTGGAGAAATACCGCAACCGCAAGCAAGCGGCGGGCCTGTCGGATGCCTTCGCCCCCGAACCGCCACGCGAGAACCGCACGACGCAGGCCCACGCAGTCTACGCCGGCATGGTCGAAGCCATGGATGCGGCCGTGGGCCGCGTGCTTGCGGCGCTTGAGCACCATGGCGTAGCGGACCGCACTCTCGTGGTCTTCACCTCCGACAACGGTGGCCTCTCCACGTCCGAAGGCTCACCCACCTCCAACCTCCCCTTCCGTGCTGGCAAAGGCTGGCTCTACGAGGGTGGCATTCGCGAGCCGGTGATCGTGCGTTGGCCTGGAGTCACCCAACCTGGCAGCACGTCGGCCTGGCCGGTCACCTCCACGGATCACTTCCCCACGATCCTCGAGGCGGCAGGCCTCCCTGCCCTCCCAGACCAACACTGCGACGGCCGTTCCTACGTCGCCGCACTCCGTGACAAAGAGGCCACCGAAACGGAACGGCCCCTCTTCTGGCACTACCCACACTGGGGCAACCAGGGCGGCACGCCCGGTGCCGCGGTACGGAAAGGCAACTGGAAGTTCATCGAGTGGTACTGGGGCAAGGAGCCCGAACTCTTTGACCTGGAAGCCGACCCCGGCGAGCAGACCAATCTTGCCGAAGCAAACCCAGCCAAGAGGGCCGAACTGCAGGCCCTTCTTGAAGACTTCCGCCGCGAAACCAAAGCCGTGATGCCCGAGCGGAATCCAGCCCCTCAGGATCCATTTACGAAGTGGTAACAACCCGTCGGCCTCTCAGAAGCCGCCGCCCAAACCGAATGTGATGTAAGGCCCAAACGGCCCGATCACCATCCCAACGCCCGACTGCCGCTGGACGTCAGAGAATGGTGGCTCCCCCGCCGTGTCGCTGCCACGATACGGTGAGTAGGGGGCGGCTTGGCCTCGAGAGAGATAGGCCGCCGCGGCAGCGTCTGCCGTCTGTTGTCTGCTTACGGACGCGGCATCGACGAGGTCTTGTCGCCGCCCCTCAAACGCCTGCTGCCGTTGTTGTAGCGAGACACGGGTACGTTCGATCCGGTCGATCTCTTGCTGCAACTCCGCCGCCGTCATCGACGCCCGGTCGGTGATCTTTTGCACCTCACGGGCTCGGTTGCGATCCGACATCGCCGCGAGATACTCCCCCATCCATGCCTTGGCATCCTGCGCCTCAGGCGTCGCCAGGATGGCGAGTTTGGCGTCGAGGTCGTCAAGCAGGTATTCCAGTTCAAACGACGTCATCCGCGCGACTCGATCGTTGAAGTCGAGTTTGATTTGGTTCACCTCTTCGGGCGTGTAAATCTTTTGCGTGGCAAACCACCTGCCAAACTCATAGATCGCTCGATGCCATCGCTCGCTGTGCATGATCTCGACTTTGCGAGCGAGGTCCCCCTCCACGGCAGGCGGGCCAGCGTCTTCCGCAAGAGCGCCACCACGCGCCAACAGCAGGGCGACCAAGAGAGGCAGTACCCGTTTCATGAAACGATCCCTTCCTACAGTTTGGTGAGAGACACCCTGCCGGCCACGCCCGCCGCCCACTCGCTCGGCATCCCTCGGCACGGGTATTCTACGTCTCTGTCAAAGCACGTACGGATAAAACAAACATGATGCGACATTCCCGCCACCATGCGGCTGCCCAACTTTTGCCCTGTGCGATCCTCGGCTCCCTCTTCCTGGGCACATCACTGCTCGCCGACGACTGGCCTGAGTGGATGGGGCCCACGCGCGACAATGTCTGGCACGAAGAGGGCATCCTCTCGGAGTTTCCAGACTCCGGTCCGCAGGTGGTGTGGCGGGCTCCGGTGGCGGGAGGATACGCCGGGGCAGCCGTTGCTGGTGGACGCGTGTTTGTGACCGATTTTGTGAAAACCGATGGCATGAGCGGCACTGAGCGTGTGCTCTGCCTCGACGCCGCCACAGGCCGTCCCCTCTGGCAGCATGAGGAGCCGGAGACCTACACCATTTCGTATCCGGCAGGGCCACGTTGCACCCCGCTGGTCGATGGTGATCGTGTCTACACGCTTGGCGCCGAAGGGAAACTTTGTTGCCTCTCGGTCAGCGACGGCGCGGTGCTCTGGTCTCGTGACCTGAAGGCTGACTACCACACCAAAGCGGCTACCTGGGGATACGCCAGCCATCCACAGATCGACGGCGACAAGCTGATCTGCATCGCGGGCACAGGCGAGGCCCATGCCGTCGCCCTCAACAAACACACCGGCGAGGAACTCTGGCGAGCCGGCACCGCCCCAGAGCAAGGCTACTGCCCACCTCTCATCCTCGAAGCAGCAGGTGTGCGGCAACTGATCCTGATGAAGCCCGATGGCATGTACGCCGTGGATCCTGAAACGGGCACGCGGCTCTGGGAAACGCCCTACAACGCCGACAACGGTTCGATCATCATGCAGCCGGTGCGGATTGGAGACTATCTCTACGTCGGGGGCTTTCAGGAAAAGAACCTGTTGCTCAAGCTCCACCAGGATGAGCCAGGCGTCGAGGTCGTGTGGCGCAACAAACGGCAACACGGTATCTCGGCGGTCAACGTACAACCATTTGATCTCGATGGCTTCCTCTGTGGCTTTCACGAAAAAGGGGACCTCCGCGTGGTGGAGATCCCGAGCGGCGAAGTGCTGGTGAGCGACGGCGGCCCCCTTCCTGGACGCCTTCAGGGCTGCGGCACCGCTTTCATCACGCGGCACCAGGACCGCTTCTTCGTCTTCACGGAAACGGGCGATCTGGTGATCGCCGAACTGTCTTCCAAGGGCTACATCGAACTCGATCGCACCCACCTCATCGACCCCACCAACACGGCCTTTGGCCGCGACGTGGTGTGGTGCCCGCCGGCCTATGCGGAGCAATCGGTTTTTGTGCGGAATGACCAGGAACTCATCCGCGTTTCACTCACCGGCGACGCCACCAACTAAGACCGCTTGGCGGCCTGCCACAACCATGACGGCCGGGGGCTTCCCGGGGTACCATGGAGCGTGGGGGCGGAGCAGGCTCCCGCGAAGAGGAGCGTGTGGGATGAAAAGCCTCGGCGAAATGCGAATCCAGTGCGGTGGTTGCCTTCCTCACCTCGGCATGGTGATCGCTTGGCTCAGCCCACTTGCGGCCACCTCTGCACATGCCGCCCCCGACTTCGACCGCGATATCCGCCCGATCCTGAAGGCGGCCTGCACCCACTGCCACGGCGAGGAAGATCCGATCGCAGGAGGTGTGGATCTCCGCTTGCGTCGCTTTCTGCTTACCAATGCCGACAGCGGCGAGCCGGTGATCGTGCCTGGCGATCCCGATGCCAGCCTGCTTGTGCGGGTGGTGGAATCGGGGGAGATGCCCCAGGAAGGGAAGCCGCTTGAGCCGGCTGCGATTGCCACACTCCGCGCCTGGATTGCCGCCGGGGCGCCGGTGGAAGGCGAGGAACCCGAGACCCTCGCCCCTGGGCCATTCATCAGCCACGTGGAACGCAGCCACTGGGCCTTCCTCCCGATTGCCGATCCACCGGTGCCCGACACGCTTGATCCCGAGCGCGTTCGCACGCCGATCGATGCCTTCCTGGCCTCACCGCAGCAGACAGCCGGGCTCCGCTTCGCGGACGACGCCGACCGCGAAACCCTCATCCGCCGCCTCAGCTTCGATCTGACCGGGCTGCCTCCAACGCCTGAAGAGATCGAAGCGTTCGTGCATGAGCCCGCCGCAGATGCCTACGAGCAGTTGGTGGAGCGTCTGCTTGCCTCCCCTGCCTACGGCCAGCGGTGGGGGCGACATTGGCTCGATGTGGCTGGATATGCCGACTCCAACGGCCAGGTGGAAGCCGACTCCTTGCGACCGCATGCCTGGCGATACCGCGACTACGTTGTCGACTCCTTCAACGCTGACAAGCCCTGGGATCAGTTTCTCACCGAGCAACTCGCAGGCGATGAACTCGCTGGCGTCGTGCATGGCGAAACCAACGAAGCGGTGCTCGATCCCGCGCGGCGCGAACTGCTGATCGCCACCGGCTTTCTGCGAACGGCCCCCGATGGCACCGGAGACAATCCTCCAGACGCCGTCCTCGCGCGGAACGACGTTGTCGCGGAGCAGTTGAAAATCGTCTCCTCCTCACTGTTGGGCCTGACTGTTGGGTGCGCCCAGTGCCACGACCACCGCTTTGATCCGATCACGCACGCCGACTACTACCGCTTGCGGGCAGTGTTCGAGCCGGTGTTCGACACCGAAGAGTGGAGGCCCCCCAACCAAAGGCTCTGCTCTCTGGCTACGCCGGAAGATCGCGAAAAGTCAGCTGAGATTGAGAAGCAGGCTGCGGTCATCGATGCCGACGCCACGGCCATGCAAAAACAGTTCCTCGACGAGATCTTTGAAAAAGAGATCGTCAAACTTCCTGAGGAAGATCGGGAGCCCTACCGCGAGGCACGGGCCACCCCGAAAGCGGAGCAGACGCCTGAGCAGCAAGCCCTGATCAAGAAGTACCCATCCGCACTCGCGCTCTATTCCCTCGATCTCTACGACGCCGAAGCGCAGAAGAAGGTGGCGGCACGGCGCGCAGAAGCCGCGGAACTTCGGAAGACAAAGCCGCCCGAAGAGTTTCTGCGGGTGGCCGTGGAAAAACGCGACCGCGTTCCTGAGACGCATCTGCTCCATCGCGGCGATCCTGCGCAGCCGAAGCAGGCTGTGGCGCCGGGTGAACTGACCGTGCTCGCAGGCCCAGCGGTCACTCCCTTTGAGCCCGCCGTGGTGGAGGGGGGCTCGAGTGGCCGTCGCCTGGCGTATGCCCGCTGGCTCACCAGTTCCGAGCATCCCTTGGTGGCACGCGTGCTCGTCAATCGCATCTGGATGCATCACTTTGGCGAGGGGCTTGTGAGCAGCGAGGGCGACTTTGGCTTAGCAGGCGAACCGCCAAGCCACCCTGCCCTCCTCGACTGGCTCGCCACGCGATTCATGGAAAACGGTTGGCGACTGAAAGACCTCCACCGGCTGATGGTCACGAGCACCGCCTACCGTCAACAGGCCAGGAACCGCGACTCCGAAGCCATCGACCCCGACAACCGTCTTCTTGCCCGCTGGCACGTCCGCCGGCTCGATGCGGAGTCGATTCGTGACGCAATGCTCGCGGTCTCTTCTCGCCTCAGCAGTGATTCCGGCGGACCAGCGGTCGCCGTCGGCCGCGATGATCTCGGCCGTATCGTGGTGGGTCAGGAACAGTACGACGGCAATGGTGACATCGTCGGTGTGGCCAACGCAGGGGAATCAGGGGCTCGCCGTTCCCTCTACGTGCTCAACCGCCGTTCCACCCCCCTCACCGCGCTCGCCACCTTCGATGCCCCAGCCATGCTTCCCAACTGCGAGCAGCGCATCTCAAGCACCGTGGCTCCGCAGTCACTCTTCATGCTCAACGACACGTTTGTGCTGGAGACGTCGCAGGCCCTCGCTGCCCGGCTGCGGACGGAGCGTCCCGGCGAACTTCGAGCGCAGCTGCAGTTGGCCTGGCGACTACTGACTGCTCATGAGGTAAGCGAGCAGGTGATCGCCGAAGGGATGATCCACATCGCTGAACAGACCGAGTCGCTCCGTCAGTTTCATGCCGCCCGCGCTCAAGCGACCCCACCCGCAGAAGGCGCCCCTCTGCCGGATCCTCAAGCCGAGGCACTCGCGAGCTACTGCCAGGTGCTCCTGAGCTCGAGCCGTTTTCTCTACGTCGACTGAGGTGCTTCCATGAGCCATTCCCACATCTGCTCTCGCCGTCACCTCCTGCATGCCGGCGGCTTTGGACTCGGTGGCCTGGCGCTGGCAAGCCTCCTCACGGAGGATCGCGTGCTCGCCGCCCCCGCGAAGCCGCCACTCGAGATTCCCGAACGGTTCGACACGCTCCCCAAGCGACCGCAGTTTGAGCCCAAAGCCAAGGCGATGATCTCCCTGTTCATGATGGGCGGCCCGTCGCAGATGGATCTGTTTGATCCCAAGCCGATGCTCACCAAGTACGACGGCGAAGTGTTTCCAGGCGACATCAAGTACGACAACGTGGCGCAAGCGTCGTCGAAGGTGTTTGGCTCTCCTTGGTCGTTCTCGCCGCAGGGCCAGTGTGGCATGGAACTGAGCGAACTCGTGCCAAACCTCGGCCGGATCGCCGACAAGATCACCCTGATTCGCTCAATGCACTCGGGCGTCAACAACCATCTCCAGGCGCTCAATGCGATCAACACCGGCATGTCCACGAGCGGTCGGCCCGCCCTGGGGAGCTGGGTGACCTACGCCCTCGGATGCGAGACCCGCGACCTCCCTGCCTACATGGTGCTCGGCCATCCCTCAGGCCTCCCCACCTTCCAAGAGGCGCATTTCACCAACGCTTGGTTGCCATCGGTCTACCAGGGCACACTGGTGCGGGCGAGCGAACCACGGATTCTCAACCTCGATCCCGCCAAGCACCTCGAGGGCGTGCCACAGCAGCGGCAACTCGAACTCCTGCGTCAGATCAACGAGCGGCATCTTGCCGACGTGCCATCCCACGACGATCTCTCTGCCCGCATCGCGGCCTACGAACTCGCCGCCCGGATGCAGACCGCGGCCAAGGAAGCCCTCGAGATCTCACGTGAGCCCGCGCATGTGCTTGCGATGTACGGTATCGACGAAGATGCCACCCGCGATTACGGCACCCGTTGCCTGATTGCCCGTCGCCTCGTGGAACGCGGCGTGCGATTTGTGCAGGTGCTCAACAACGGGCAGTCGTGGGATCAGCATGGCAACCTCAAGACGGCGCTCCCCAACCTCTGCAAAGCCGTCGACAAGCCTTCCGCAGCGTTGGTCGCCGACCTCGAGCAGCGAGGATTGCTTGAGTCGACCGTGGTGCACTGGGGCGGCGAAATGGGTCGGCTTCCCGTGCGGCAAAACGACACCACGCCGGAAGCCTGGGGACGCGACCACAACACCTACGGATTCTCGCAGTGGGTTGCGGGCGGCGGCTTCCGCGAGGGTTACGTTCACGGGGCCACCGACGAATGGAGCCACAAGGCGGTCGAGAACGTGGTGCACCACTACGACTGGCATGCGACGCTCATGCACTGTTTTGGGCTCGACCACGCCCAGTTGCAGTTTGTCCGTGCGGGACGAAGCGAAACGATCACCGCCGGGCAGGAAGCTCGCGTGGTCACAGAACTGCTTGCCTGATACAACCCCGCCGCCGACCACGTTTTATCGGTAAGAGCGGGCCCGGTCTTTTCTCTCAAGCGGCTGGTCTTCCGCAGTCGAGCCACAAAGGTTGTGAGGCGTTTTCGTCCCGGGGAGATTCTGTCGATGCGTTGTGCGCGTCTTCTGTTGATCGGCACCTTCGCTTTTGCCTACGTGGTGGCCCCGCGTCACACCACCGCCCAGCAACTCGGCCCCACATCGGCCCAGGCGAAAACCGCGGGGCAGTGGCCAGCCGCGCCGCCACGACGGATCTATGTGATGCCCTTCTACATGGATCCCGCTCTCGCGGCAGAAATCAAACAAGCCGAATCGCAGGGCGTCATCCCGCGTGGCCCGATTCGTCAACTCCTCGCTGATCGGCCCACGGTGGTCAACGCGGTCAGCGGGAACAACCCCGATGCTCCAGTCGGTGGAGTGGTGGCCAAACTCGTGGCTGACGAGATGGCCGCGGCAGGATGGCCGGCAGTTTTTTGGGCTCAGCCGACGCCGCCGCCTGCCGACGGCTGGAAGCTGGGTGGCCAAGTTGTGCTCGCCGACGAAGGCAGTGCCGCTGCCCGAAACATCATCGGCTTCGGCGTGGGCAACAAGCATGTGGGCATCGACGTCGGCCTCGCCGACCCAACCTTTGCAGGTGGACAACCGTTCTGGATTCTCGACAGTTCCGACCGCGGACGGCTGACCCCTGGCACCGCCGCCGTCGGCGCCCTCGCCGGCTTCAATCCGGCGGTGATCATTGGCAAACATGTGGCGTCCACCAGTGGGATCTCTGACATCACTCAGCAGAAGCGTCTGGCTGACGAGATCGCCACGTCCGTGGCCGAGGCGATCAACCAGCATCCCTTCGGTCGCTGAGCTGCACGGTTCACGGCAGACGTTTGTCCAAATGGCTCACGGTATGAGTGAGACCGCACCCGAGCTCAGGTCGTAGTAGGCTCCGACGATCTTGATGTCGCCAGCTGCCTCCATCTTCGCGAGGATCTCACTTCGTTCGCGAATCGTGGCGACAGCGAGTCGCACATTCTCACGACAGACGTCGTTGACATAGGCGGGGTTTTCACTCGTCGCCTCTCCGTCGACTGGCTTGCCCTGCTCAACTGCAGGCCGAATCTTCGCAAGCAACGGCGTGATGTTGCCAAGTTGGACGTGATCAATCGCTGCCTTTACCGCGCCGCAGTGCGTATGCCCAACCACCATGATCAGCTTCGCTCCTGCCACATGGCAGCCAAACTCCATGCTGCCGAGGATGTCCTCGTTGACAACGTTTCCGGCAACCCGAGCAACGAAAATGTCACCGATACCACGGTCAAAAACATCTTCGACAGGAATCCGACTATCCAGGCAGGAGAGCACCACTGCCTTGGGATACTGACCTGCGTATGCCTCACGAACACGCTGCGAGTGATTGCGCTGCGTGAGGTCATCGCTCACAAATCGTTGATTGCCTGCAAGCAACTCTTCCAAAACCTTTTCGGGCGTGAGTAACTGCTGCTGATCGCGAGTGAGCGTGCCTCGCAGCGTCCCCTCCTCGCTTGCCTGGGCCGAGCCTGCAGGACGCCCTTCGTCTGCCATCGTAGAAGGGCTGGTACTCGCGACTGATGCTGCAAGTCCAATCAGCCACACGGTCGCGCGAAGAACGCTATAGACTCTTATTCCACGCATCGGTTTCCCCTTGTTGACTTACAGGCACTTCATAATACGACATCCATCGAGCGCGAGCCCCGAACGAAGGTTCCATCCTAACCTGGGGAAATTCACGCCGCTTCAATTTCATGCTCGCAAAACGGCGTGGTCGATCAACTGCCGACCTACAGTCCTGGATTCCAACGCACGACTCGATGAGGCTACGCACCATGCCTGGGCTCGCGACTTCCCACTGGATCACAGGATGTTTTTTCTGGAAGAGCGTATTCCTGATCGGAGTGCTGGCATTTCCCTTGGCTCCAGCACGAGGCCAGGAAGTGCCCTCACCTGCACCAGATTCCGCGCAACCGGCCAGTGCTTCCGACAGCGTCGCGCAGCTCCATGCATTCCTTGAAGGTGGCGGGAACTGGGCTGCGATCGCAGAGCAACCCTTCGCGCATCACCCTCTTACGCAGTCACAGGCAGATGAAGCCAAAACACGTCTCATAACCGCGTGGCAGGAGTCGGTTTGTGAAGCGAGAAAGGCGGAGCGGAGGGCTGAGACGCTCACCGAGGGTGACTTGCGGCTGCCATTTTTTGTGAAGGTTTTCGGTGACGCTCCGGGTAGCGGTCGCAGCCTCTTCATTTCGCTCCACGGCGGCGGAGGCGCACCTGCGCAGGTGAACGATGGCCAGTGGCAGAACCAGCAGCGGCTCTACGAACCAGCAGAAGGCGTGTACGTCGCCCCACGAGCTCCGACCGACACCTGGAACCTTTGGCATCAGCCCCACGTTGATTTCTTTCTCGACCGGCTGATCGACGTGATGGTGATCACTGAGCAGGTCGACCGGAATCGCGTCTACCTGATGGGCTACTCTGCAGGCGGTGACGGGGTCTACCAACTCGCCCCACGCATGGCCGACCGCTGGGCGGCTGCAGCCATGATGGCGGGTCATCCCAACGATGCCTCACCACTCAGCCTTCGCAACCTTCCCTTTTCGCTTCAGGTGGGAGGGCGTGACACGGCATACAATCGCCACGCCATCGCAGCCGATTGGGAAAAACAACTCGACGGCCTTCGGCAGGCCGATCCGACGGGCTACGAGCACTTCGTGAAGATCTACCCCGAACATGGCCACTGGATGCAGCGGGAGGACGCGGTGGCGCTGCCGTGGATGGCGAAGTTCCGGAGAGATCCCGTGCCCTCACGCGTCGTCTGGAAACAGGACGACGTCACGCACCCGAGTTTCTATTGGCTCGCTGTGGATGAAGCCAACCGGCAAGCCGGCGCCCTGGTGACGGCTGCTATCGATGGCCAGCAGGTTTGGGTCGAGTCCGGGGATGTCGCGAAGGTCACCGTGCACCTCGATGATCGTCTCGTCGATCTTGATCAGCCCGTCTCTCTGGTGGTGAACGGCCACGCCACACAACCCATCCAACTCGGCCGTACGATGGCCACACTCGCCTCGACGCTCTCCCAACGTGGCGACCCGGAGCTCTCCTTCTCGGCTTCCCTCGACGTAACACTCCCCTAGTCGACGAGACGCACATGATCCCTCCAGAGCCTGTTAGGCTGGTTCGGCATTGGGTGCGGCACCGCGTCGTGCAAATGAGGCAGCCACCAACACGCGCGAGGAGTCTTCATGACCCGCACGAAACGTTCTCTGATCATGGCTGGCTGCGTT
>JAPOIM010000049.1 GCA_029978905.1 Planctomycetota bacterium | reverse complement strand
TGGAGGGCGAAAGCGAAGCGGATCTTCGAGTGAGCGAGGGCCAGGAAGGCCCGCAGCGAACGTCCGGCGAGGCAGCACTGGGCTCAGCCCGAGCGGAGGATTGCCTTGGTGCTCACCGCCGCGCACGTGTACCCTGATACGAATCGGTCACGCGCGTGGCCTGTTTTTTGGTTTGGGAGTAAATGTGATGCGTTCGATCCGTTTCGGGGGTTGCAGCCTTTGGGCGGTCGCCCTGTTCACTGCTTGCCTCTCAGTTTCCACCCTCGCTCCGGAGATGACCGTGGCCGACGAACCACTTCCAACGATGCCTGCCGGCGCCGGCAAAGCCGACGCCGATGCCCCCACCGAGTTCACCGCAACGGCCTCGGGGCTGAAGTACCGCGTGCTCCGCAAGGGCACCGCGAAGCAACCGACCGCCAAAGACACCGTGGAAGTCAACTACCACGGCTGGCTCGACGACGGCAAAGTGTTTGACTCGTCCTACAAGCGCGGCGAGTCGATCTCGTTTCCGCTCAACCGGGTGATCCCTGGCTGGACCGAAGGCATGCAGCTCGTCGGCGAAGGCGGGATGATCGAACTCTTGATCCCCTCCGACTTGGGCTACGGCCCGCGTGGCACTCCCGGTGGCCCGATTCCCCCCAACGCCACGCTGCACTTCCTCGTGGAGCTGATCGACGTCAAGTAAGCACACGTCTTCACGCGTCGCGCGAGAGAGACTGGCACAACCGGTGCAGGTGGCCCGAGGCTGCCTGCACCGGTTTTTTTTGCTCCACCGCTATCGACGAGGCTCGGGTGGTCGGCGTGAGGATGGCGAGCATTTGCAGCGAGACAACTCATGCCGCCAGCCGAGCCGGACCACACGAGGGGAGCCTCTGTGGCCAGCAGAACCTCTGCCGGTGGGGCTCAGGGGATCCCAGTGCTGCTCATCCGGACGCTCGCCTCAGCCTTCCTTGGCCTCAGTTCGCTCGGACCTCACCGCGTCTCGCCTTCCAGGCTTCGCTCGTGAGCTACGCCGGCTGACCAGCACCGGGCTCCCCTTCGCGACGCCAACGGAGTGGGCGTGTTACGGCAACTCCGCAGTGATCGCCATCACGATCGGGGCGGTGGCGTCATCCCCCTTCGCCAGTTCCACCGAGCGAATCAACTCCTGTCGCTTCGGCGTGATCGCGAGGTACCGCAACTGACGGCCACCGCGCAGCTCAAACGCGTAGGTGCTCCCGGGCACGTCGATGCGTCGCACGTAGTCCACGAGATGCTCACCGTTGACGAGCGGATGCTCCTCAACTTCGCCATCTTCGTAGTGCAGCCGCACCGTCATAGACACCGAGCCATTGGGCGTGGCCGGTGAACCCCAACCGGAGATGCCTCCCAGGATGTGGATCGCCTTGGCGGGTGACGAGAGGGGCAACGACACGCTCGAAGGCATCGTCGGCGGCACCTGGCCGATCGGCCCGTTGAGCATGATCACGTTCGGAACCGTATCACCCACCGGATCGACCAACTGGAACGGAACGCCTTCGAAAGACTTTGGCCCCCAGTCGTCAAACACCACCGTTTCCCCCCGGTTGTTGACGTCGTAGAACATCCCGCGGGTGCTGATGACCGTGGCGGCCTTGGCCAGCGGCAGCGGCAGGTACTTGCCCTTCGCGGTCAAAAACGCGAGCAGGTCTGCAAACTTCGCAGGCGGAATCTGCTTCTCAAACCCAACGGGCATCAACGAGTTCGACGATGGCAGGAACTCGTCGATTTCCTCTCGCTGAATCGCAAACCGCTTGGCTTCGGCATCGACGATCTCAATCGCCGTGCGGCTCTCGGAGGCCAGCAGGCCCGTCACCACTTTGCCGTCTTCGGTGATCACGGTGTAGGCCCGGAAGTTGCCTTCCACCGAGCGGTTCGGGTCGAGAATGTGGATCAGCAGTTCCTGCGGTGGATGCACCGCCATCCCGGTGAGATCGGGACCAACCTGGCCGCCTTCTCCAGAATGACGATGGCACTTGCTGCACTGCTCCTTGAAGATCGCCTTGCCGCTCTCCTTGTCGCCGCCAGCCAGCACGATCGGCAGGATCTCATCGATCACCTTTTGGCGATCCGCATCCGGCAACCCGCCACCCGAAGCGATCAGCTTGCGGGCCCGCTCACGGATCTTTTCATTCGGATGCTCCGCCAGCCGATTCCGCTCAACCAAGGGCAGATCGGTCAGCCGAACGGTGCCTGCCTCAATCTCGTCGATGAGCACCGCAACCCACTCGGCATTTCCCACCGCAAGCCGGAGAGCCGCATCACGGATCGCCGGCGGCAGGGTGGTTGCCTTTTCGATGAGTGCTCCTGCGACATCGACTCCCTTCGACAGCCCCACGGCCGCCAGCACGCCTTGAGCCACATCGGGATTCGTGCGGGCATCGATCAGGTCCAGCAGTTGCGCCGCGAGATCGCCGTCGTTCGGCCGCATCCCCACGAGCCGGGCTGCGGCTTCGCTGCGGGCATCGCTGGCGGCGTCATCGTTCTCGATCACCGCCAAGAGTGCTTCGACAACCTGGTCCATCGCGTTGTCGAGCACATCGCTGCCGCACCGCTGCACAAAGGCGATCAGGTCACCCTGGCTCGCCACCGGCAGCCGTGCCATCAGACCCACGATCGCCTCCGTGCTCGACTCGCCAAAGGTGATTTCTGTCCCCTTTGGCCAGCCACGAGAGAGGCCTGCGACAACTGCGGCGGCCACCTCGGGTGAGGATGTGGCGAGATTTGCCACCACCGCATCGACATCCTCCGCCTTGCCGGCTCGCGCCACGTGCTCGGCAACGCGCTCGATCAAGGCAAGCCGCTGGGGCGATACCTGCGGTTCGGTCGAGACGAGTCCTGGCAGGACGTGCGCCGCTTGCACGGCGGCTGCCGCCGTCGCGGCATCCACGAGCACAGGATCATCGAAGGTGCGACGGTCAGCGAGCATGTCGAGAACAAGCCGTCCGGCGTCTGCCGACGACGGCCACTCTGAGAGCGCCTCGAGCACCGCCAGCCGCACCAGCGGCGAGATATCGTGAGCCACGTCAGACTGCGCGAGCGGTAGGAAGAGTTCGTCCTGACGCGGGAGTGCCTTGACCGCATTCATCCGCACGCCGCTCGATGGGTGCTCGAGCGTTGCCACCACGCTTGCCACCGCAGCAGCATCCGCATGATCGCCCTCAAGCAGTCCGAGGGCCTTGAGCGTCCAGATCGCATGGATCGCGCCGGGGTTTAAGCCGATGGCGTCAACCGACCGATCCTGCACCAGTGCAATCAGGGCCGCAGCGACGTCTCTGCCACCGTCGGATCGCCCTGCGGCCCGGTCTACCAGCGCCCGCTGTGCGAGCGTGCGCCAGAGCATGTTGGAGTCGGCAAGCGCGGCGACCAGTTCGCTCGCTGAGGCGCCTGCGAGCGTTGTCCGTTCCGCAGCCGCCGCACCTTCATGGGTGAGCCGCCAAATACGCCCATGCGTCTTGTCTCGCAGTGGCGTCTCGTAGGCGTTCCCCTTGCCGTTCTCAAAACCTTCGGGCGTTGGGTTGTGCTGAACGATGAAGTTGTACCAGTCGACGATCCACAGACTGCCGTCTGGACCGACCTCTGCGATGATCGGAGCCGTCCACTCGTCATCACTCGCCAACTGGCTGTAGGCCATGCGGCTGCGGAACGTCGCGCCCGACGGGCTGATTTCGAAAGCCGCGACGACATGGCCAGTCGGCTCACACACGAAGGCCGTCGAGTTCCAGTACTGCTCGGGATAGGCCCGGGCGGTGTAGAGACGATGCCCGGCAGCGGCGGTGAACTTTCCGTGGTGGTCGACCTGTCGCACCGGTGCCTTGCCATCAGGAGCGCCCTTGCGGGGAGCGACCTCCATCCGCGGGTCGCCTGCGATGCCTCGCAGCGTGGTGGCGGTCCAGCCACGCACCCGCTCATACACCCGGTTGGGCAGCGGCATGTACTCGCTGGGGTTGCCGTTGGCGGTGGACCCGAACACGAGCCCCTCCTCGCTGAAGCCAAAACCCCACGAGTTGTTGTTGGTGCTCCTGAGAAACTCGAGCTTCGAGCCGTCTGGCAGGAACCGGAAAAAGCCTTGGCCGAAGCGGATCCGCTCCCCGCCGACAGTGCCCTCAAAGCCCGAGTACCCCACCATTCCATACACCCATCCGTCGAGGCCCCAGGTGAGGCTGCTCGGCCCGGAGTGCGTGTCACGCGTGCCCCAACCAGAGGAGAGCACTTCGCGACGATCCGCCACACCATCGCCATTGTCGTCGGCGAGAAAGAGGATGGCCGGCGCCTGCGCGACGATCACCCCATTGGCGTGCGCCAGGATCGACGTGGGTATGGAAAGCCCATCCGCAAACACCGTCCGCTTATCAGCCACGCCGTCGTGGTCCGTGTCGTCGAGCCGCACGATCCGGTCGTGTCCTTTGCCTTGGCCTGGCAGGACAATCTCGTTGGGATAGTCCACGCTCTCGGCGACGTAGAGCCCGCCATCCGCTGCGAAGGTGATCGCCAAGGGCTTCGCCTCGAGAAACGGCTCGCTCGCGAAGAGTTCTGCCTGAAAACCTTCTGGCGTGATCACATGCTTGAGCGACTCTTCGGGAGAGAGGGGCTTCTGCATGGTGGTGATCGGCTCGCCGACCGTGCCCCACTGGGCGTCGGGCACGTAGAACGGCACCTTTGCCGGCTGGTAGGCAAACGCCTCCGTGTTGCCGGGCGCCTGCGTCATCTGCGGGTGATCGACATACGGCCCCGCGTCGGCCGGATCACCGCCGGCGGCGTAGCGGATGCCACGCTCGAGCAAGTTCTGGAAGCCGGGATGACTCCAGGTCCGCTGGTCGTGCCCCCATGCGGTGTAGAACACGCGACCCTTGCCTTCGCTGCGAACCCACGTCCATGGTTCGGGCTGCCCGTTCTCGTCGCGAACCTCGAGCACCGTCCGCCCTCGGTCGTTGTGCATGCGATGCACGTAGGTCTCGTCCCAACTTTCAAAGCCTTGAAAACCCTGCATCACCGGATGATCAGCAGCCACGATCTCCGTGCGGAACTCGCCGGTGCCGTGCCGCTCAAACTGAGCCCCCACCATGGCAATCCAGGCAGGAGAATCACGGAAGCAGAAGCTCGCACAGTGCAGCGGTACGAGACCGCCGCCTTCGCGGACATACTCCAGGATCGCGCCTTCGGCTGCCCCAGGCAGGTTGTCGATGTTGGCAAACACCGCCAGTGCGTCGTACCCCTTCAGGTTGTCGGCGGTGAGATCGCTGAGTTGATCGGTGTAGACCATCTCCACGCCCCGGTCGGCCAAGGCTCCTTGCACCTGGGCAAAGCGCTCGGCCGGACGGTGATGCCCCTCGTCACCGAGAAACAACACCTTGAGCGGCTCAGCCGCCGAGCCAACAGACTGCAGGAACATCGCAGCAGCCACAGCAGCAAGCGTGAAACGAAGACGCATCAGTTTCGATCTCCTCGCGGAAAAAACTCGGGGCTTGGGGTGCTCACATCACGAGCACGAGGCGCACAGTCAGCGACGAACATCTGTCCGCCACGGACAGCCCGGCTGCCAACGGGTGCTGGCAGGCGGGCGGCGCCGGCTTGTCTGATCAGCAGTTCTCGCAGCTCTCAGCCGCTGAAACTCCATTCGGGCAGCTTCTTGATGACGCCACCTTCCATGGCACTTTCGTGGGCCAACAGACCGGTACAGGTCCAGTTCGCGCTCTGTCGGGCGTTGGGGTAGGGATCTCGACCCTCAACCAGCGCCGTCACGAACTCGTGCACGAGGTGCGGGTGGCTGCCACCATGACCTCCGCCTTGGGTAAAGGAGAGGTGCTGGTGGTCGTCGGCATCATAGACACCGCCGGTCGTGAAACGCTGGATTGGCTCCGGCAGGAGGTGCGCGAAATCGGGCACACTCACCCGCTGCGGAATCTCCGGCTCAGGCTTCTTCGCCGTGTGGATCACGGGCTCCTCGCCCTCGCAGAGCTGCCATTCAAAGCTCTTCTTCGAGCCGTACACGTCGAAGCTCTCGCGGTATTGGCGAGCGGTGTCGAACAGCGAACGGATGACCCGCGCCACCACGGTGCTGTCGCGAAGCTGCACGTGGGCACTTTCGATCGCGAATGGCGAACCGTATCGGCTGATCAGTTCGTCACGAATCCGACCTGAGCCAAAGCAGCTGACTTCTTCGGCATCCTTCCGCTGAAGGGCCAAGCAGGGGCCGACGCAGTGGGTGGCATAGTGCATCGGAGGCAGACCGGGCCAGTAGTTTGGCCAACCATCCATATCCTGCTGATGGCTCGCCTGCAGGAACTGGATGTCGCCGAGTTCGCCGGCGTCGGCCATCTGCTTCACAAAGAGGAACTCGCGGGCGTAGACGACCGTTTCGGCCATCATGTACTTCAGCCCGGTCTTCTCGGTCAGTTCCACGATCTTTTTGCAGTCTTCCACGCTCGTCGCCATCGGCACGGTGCACATCACGTGCTTACCGGCTTCGAGGGCCGCGATTGTCATCGGGGCGTGGTCGGGGATGGGCGAGTTGATGTGAACCGCATCCACCTCTTTGTCGGCCAGCAGATCGGCGTAACTCGTGTACCGCCGCTCAACGCCGTAGGCTTCACCGACCTGGTCGAGCTTGTCCTGCGACCGCTGACAAATCGCTACCAACTCTGCATGGGGGTGCCGCTGGTGGATCGGGATAAACTCGGCTCCAAAGCCGAGCCCAACGATGGCGGTGCGGACGGGTCGCGACGCGTCTGACATGGCATCCTCTTAAAACGTGTGAACAGCGGTAGCCTGGCTACTTCCCGGACCCAATACTCTGCACCGAAAAGCTGGCAAAGTCTATGACTCCCGGTCGGTCGCCCGGTCTTGAGGAGAGGCTTCTTTATGTCGACAGATTTCGCCGCCACGCTGTGCTACCTCGATCACGCAGCGGCGACGCCGATGCTTCCTGAGGTTGCCAACGCGATGCAGGAGGCCTCGCGGGCCTACGGCAACCCCTCGAGCGTGCATGCGGCCGGCCGAGAAGCCCGCCGTGCGCTTGAGGATGCCCGCGAGCGGATCGTGGCTGCGACGGGTGGCCGCACGACCGGTCAGCAGCGCGATCGTTTGCTGTTTACCTCGGGAGCCACCGAAGCCAATCAGATGGCGATCACGGGCTTGATGCCTGCTGACCGCTCCCACGCACCCTCCGTTCAGCCGCCCCTGTTGCACTCTGCCCGCGACCACGCCGCCACGCAGGCCGCGGCACGCCTGCTGTCGGATGCCGGAAGAGCGGTGACCGAACTGCCCCTCGACCCCCGAGGCCTGCTCGACACAACCGCGGTCCGGGACGCCGCCGCGACCGCACCGCAGGCGATCCTCTCGACCACACTCGCTTGCAGCCAATCGGGCACGCTCGACGACCTCACCGCGATCGCAGCCGCGTTCCCCCACGCCACGCTCCACGTCGACGCCGTCCAGGCCGTCGGGCGGGTGCCCTTCACCCTCAGCGACCTCCCCGCCGCGTCGGTTTCCCTCGCCGCCCACAAACTCGGGGGCCCGCATGGCATCGGCGGCCTGCTCCTGCGAGCGGGTGTGGCGATCCGACCGCTGCTGCCCGGGACACAAGAACGAGGTCTTCGGGGCGGCACCGAATCGGTCGCACTTGCGGTCGGATTCGCGACGGCGATCGAACACGCGGTGCGCACACAGGCTCAGGAGACGGTCCGGCTGACGGCGCTTCGCGATCGTTTTGAGCAGACCCTCCGCACGGAGGCCACCGCCGCCGGCGCCGAGGTGGTGGTGATCGGGGGCGAGGTGCCTCGGACGCCGCACATCAGCGTGGTGGCGTTTCCCGGTCGCGACCGACAGGCCACGGTGATGGCTGCGGATCTGGCAAACATCTGCCTCGCCAGTGGCACAGCCTGCAGCAGTGGCTCGAGTGAACCCTCACCGGCTCTCGTGGCGTCTGCACTCCCCAACTCCCTCGTCGACTCCGCCGTCCGCATCAGCCTTGGCTGGTCGACGTCCGACGCCGATATCGACTGTGCTCTGGCGTTTTTTCGCACGCATCTTCTCCGCCGCGTGTGGTGACTTCCCAAAAAACCAGGGCTATAGTGCTGCAACAGAGCCGCCAACCCCTTACGGTCGTCGCATGGTTCGCACGGAACTCGACCTTCTTGGGCTTGGCATCACCGGCCTCCTCGCCGACGAGCCGTGTCACTACAGCCCGCTCGTTCTGCTCGGGTCGAGAGAGGCCACGTCCGCGGTCCTCCGCGACATTGAGCGGCACTGGCGAGAGACACACCGCCCGGCAGCGAAGGGGCACGCGAATGTGCTCTTTCTCGACCACGCCCGCCTTGTTCGCGATCTCGAAGAGGCTGCCGGCGAACAACTCGATGATGTCCACGGCCGCTGGACATCGGCCGAACTCGTCCTGATCGATGGGATTGGAGAACTGTCTGCCCCCCGCCAGTTCGACACTCTCCCGCACCTGCTCGATCGCATCACCGAAGCCGGCAAACGCCTCGTCTGCAGCCTCGCTCAGGATCCCAGGAGCCCCAGGGAACTTCCCGAAGCGATCACCTCGCGATTGGGGAGCGGACTGATGGTCACGGTCCGCCACGGCATGCCCACCGTCCCTGATGAAACCATCCCAGGCAGCCCAAAGCCCTCGGCCCGGCGAATCCTCTCGGCGACCGCGCGACACTTTGGACTGACCGCCGACGATCTCGTGGGCCCTTCGCGGAGGCGAACGGTCGCCCTGGCGCGTGGCCTGGCGATGCACCTCTGCCGGCAACTCTGCGGGGAAAGCCTCGCAAGCATCGGTCGCCGCTTCAGCGGCCGCGACCACACGACGGTCTTGCACGCCCTCCGCGTGACACAAGAACGGGTGGAAAGCGACCCCGTCGTCGCCCAATCCCTTGCCACGATCCTCGTCACCCTCGGCATGGCACCCCCAACCAGAAGGGGCATTTAACGCTTCCTGGCAAAACACACCTCTGCGGTTTTCCACAGGTGTGTTGGTTTCATGTCAGGGATGTGCCGAGTCTGCCGTGACCTGGGGTGTCGGGCACGCGTCGCGGTGGTGACGACGAAAAAAACCATCAGGTTTTGCGCAGCCAACCGTCGTGCGATGGCCAATGAAACCACCGGTCTGTCGGCAGGTTTCACGACCACGGCCGCACAGTTGCCTCACCGCCAACTCTCGGCTGGGCAGCCTCGTGTGTCGTCAGCTTTTCGACGCCTTCCCGACAAGTCTCCAACGTCTTTTCCACCGGGCTTTTCGCCTCACCGGATTAGAGAAAACCCGTTTTCTCGCGAAAGAATACGTTTTTTTGGTTCCCCGCTCGAGGTACTGCTTTTTCACACGTCACCGCCGTGCGAAGTCGGGTGTGGATCGCACCTCCTAATACGCACCTTCCTTTCCTACTTCTTGCTTTCTTTCTTCTGAAAACAAAAAAGAAAAGAAAGAAACAGGAGGCAGAGGCAGGGGGATGGAAGGGCAGGATTTACGCCGAACCCCGGTGCCCAACACCTCGAAAAAAGGGTACATTCAGGGGCTCAAAACACCGGAAAACGCCTGAGAGTTTGCAGGAGATCTATGAAAATACGCGTGACGCGGGAGCCGCTGTTGGCGGCCATCCAGAGCGCGGCGGCAGTCGTGCCATCGCGGTCCCCCAAGCCGGTTCTGACCAATGTGAAGTTCGAGGCCGATGCGGGCCGCGCGATACTCTCGGCGACCGATCTTGAGGTCGGCATTCGGATTGAACTTGAGGGAGTGGAGGTCGACGCTGCCGGGACCGTGCTCCTGCCGGCGTCGCGCCTTTCTGCGATTGTTCGCGAGGCTGCTCCAGGCACCGTCTTCGAAATCTCGTCGGATGGCACGGCAGCGATCGTGAAGGCGCCGAGAAGCCAGTTCCGTCTGCCGGGCGAAGACCCGCTTGAGTTCCCTTCCGTGGCCACATTCCCAGAAGAGGCCTGTTTCGAACTCACGCCGCTGCTCGTGCGCGAACTCGTGAAGCGGACGGTGTTTGCCACTGACAACGAGTCGAGTCGTTATGCACTCGGCGGCGTGCTGATCGAACTCACATCAAGCGGTGTGATTGGCGTCGGCACCGACGGGCGGCGACTGGCGAAGATGGAAGGTCCGGTCACGACGGTGGGCGGTTCTCCGGCCGATGCTCAGCCGATCGTGCCTTCGCGTGCGATGCAGCTGGTGGAGCGTTGTCTCTCTGGGGGCGATACGCCAGTGCACATCGCGGTGCACTCGTCAGAAATCTTGATCCGCACTGGATCGACCACGGTGTCGGCACGACTCGTGGATGGCCGCTTCCCTCGGTGGCGTGATGTTTTTCCAGAGCGACCCGAGGCGACACGGGTGAGTCTCGTGGTGGGCCCGTTGCTCGCGAGTGTCCGGCAAGCCGCGATTGTCACGAGCGACCAGTCGAAGGGCGTGGACTTCTCGTTTGAGCCTGGGCAACTTGTCCTCTCCGGTCGTTCGGCCGAGAGTGGGGAAAGCCGTATCGAGCTCCCGATCGAACACGACGGGGAAACCGTTCGCATCAAGCTCGATCCGCGGTTTGTCAGCGATTTTCTGAGAGTGCTCGACCCGGCCACCACGATTCAGGTGGAACTGGCCGACGCGCAGAGTGCTGCGGTGTGTCGTACCGACGATGGCTACGGATACGTGATCATGCCATTGGCGGTCGATGGCTAGGATGAGCGGCCACCATCGTCACCGTGAGGGCGTCCGTCGACCAAGCGACGGAACGGAGAAGCCGACCGGTGGCGGAGGGCCTCGAGCGATTGGAAACGTCGTCTCTGGGCTGATGGCCCGGTTTGGCTATGACCGCGAACAGGCGGCTTCGCAGCTGGAATCGGCGTGGAGTGAAGTGGTGCCGGAGACACTCCGCAGCGGGAGTCGCGCGGGGCTTGTTCGGAGAGGAGTCTTGGAGGTGGTGGTGACACATTCGGCGCTTGCCCAGGAATTGGGCTTTCACAAGCACGAACTGATCCGCCAGTTGCAAAAGATCGTGCCGAGTGAAGGGATCACCGACATCCGATGTCGGGTCGATACCCTTCTCTGAAAACCTTCAACGGCAGAGTGATTCAACAGAGGCGTGGTGCAACACGCGAACCTGACAGAGAGAGGATGCCCGCATGGCCGATGACACAACGAAGCCCAACGGTGACCAGGCTGGCTACAGCTCAACCGACCTGCAGCATCTCTCGGACCGGGAGCATGTCCGCGAGCGCTTCGGTATGTACATCGGTGACAACACCTCGCGTGGTCTGCATCACCTCGTCTACGAAGTGGTCGACAACTCGATCGACGAGTGCATGGCGGACTATGCAAAGCACATCTCGGTGATCGTCAACGGCGATGGAAGCGTCACGGTCGAAGACGATGGCCGTGGCATTCCGGTCGAACGCCATGCGCAACTCTCCGAAGAGATGGATCGTGATATCTCCACGCTCGAAGGCGTGATGACGGTCCTCAAGTTTGGTGGAAAGTTTCAGAAGGGTGCCTACCAGACGTCGGGTGGTCTGCACGGGGTGGGCGTGACGGTGGTCAACTTCCTCTCGGAGTGGTGTGAAGTTGAGGTCTCGCGTGACGGGCACGTGTGGCAGCAGGAGTATGCCCGCGGCGAGCCGACAGGCCAGGTGCGGAAGATCGGTGGCACGACCCGCACCGGAACGAAGACCACCTTCAAGCCGGATTCGCAGATTTTCCCGATGACGAAGTTCTCTTGGGACGTGCTCGCCAAGCGTCTGCAGGAACTCGCCTTTCTGAACTCTGGCGTCCACATCAGCTTCACCGATGCGGCCAGTGGTCAGCGCGAAGAGTATCACTACGAACGTGGTGTGGAAGAGTTTGTGGAGTGGCTCAACCGATCGAGCGACGCGCTGCACGCGGATGTGATTTCGATCAAGGGCGAGGGGGATGGTGTCTCCTGGGACATCGCCTTGCAGTACACCGGCGAGTTCACCGAAAACCTTCACAGCTACGTCAACAACATCTCCACCACCGAAGGCGGCACCCACGTTTCCGGTTTTCGCTCAGCGCTGACCCGATCGCTCAACGCCTATGGCAAGAAGGCGGGGCTCTACAAGGATCTCGTGCCCACAGGTGATGACATCCGTGAAGGGCTCACGGCGGTGATCAGTGTTCGCGTGCCGCATCCGCAGTTCGAAGGTCAGACGAAGACGAAACTCGGAAACGGCGAAGTCGAAGGGATCATCAACTCTGCTGTGGGTGACTTCCTTTCGAAGTATCTCGAGGAGAATCCCAAGAGCGCGAAGGCGATCATTCAAAAGGGTGTGCTGGCGGCGGAAGCTCGTGAAGCCGCCAAGAAGGCAAAGCAGCTGTTGCGTGAGCGGAAAGGTGCCCTCTCCGGCGGCGGACTGCCTGGAAAACTTCGCGACTGCACCAGTCGCGACATGGAGCGATGCGAGCTCTACCTGGTGGAAGGTGATTCGGCCGGCGGAAGTGCAGAGGGTGGTCGGCTTCGCGAGTACCAGGCGATCCTGCCGCTGCGAGGCAAGATCATCAACGCCTACAAGAGCCGGGAAGACAAGGTGCTCGCCAACGAAGAGGTGCGGAGCGTGATCTCGGCGATCGGTGCGGGCATCGGGCAGGAGGCAGACCTCTCGAAGCGTCGGTACGACAAGATCGTGATCATGACCGACGCCGACGTCGACGGCTCGCACATCCGCACCTTGCTTTTGACCTTCTTCTACCGGCAGATGTACCGGCTGGTGGCTGAGGGGCATGTGTATGTGGCGCAGCCGCCGCTGTTTCGCGTTCGCAGCCGCAAGGAAACCTATTACGTCCAAACCGAAGAGGAGATGAAAACGCAGCTCCTCGAGCAGGGCCTTGGCGATGGCGTTTTTCTGCCAGGAGATGGACGTGAAGTGTCGGGCGAGCAGATGAAGTCGCTCTGTCGCACGCTGGCGGGTTTGGAAGACGCGCTGTTGGCGCTTGAACGGCGTGGCATCAGTCTCCGCGACCACGCCAACCGTCGCGATCCCGCGACGGGCAAACTGCCGATCTACCACGTGTTCTATGGGTCGGAAGAGCGATGGCTTGCCTCGCGAGGCGACCTCGACACGTTTCTGGTTGAACAGGAGCAGGCTTCGGGCGGAGAGCTCGCGGTCGGTCGCAGCGAACCGCAGACTGGCGACGCTGCGTCCCAGGCCAGTGCCAACGAGCCGGCAACGCCCGAACTCGTGGTCATTGAGCTGCATGAGGTTCGCAGCATTAACTCAGGCCTCGCAGATCTGCAGACACTCGGCTTCGACATTGAGTCGCTCATTCCGCAAGAGCGGACCGGCACGGAAGAGCCTCGGTATGTGCTCAAGCGCGGTGAGAACCAGATCGGTCTTGAGGACCTTCGCAGCCTGCTGTCAGCGGTCCGCCGTGCTGGTGAAAAGGGTCTCTCGATAACCCGCTTTAAGGGTCTCGGTGAGATGAACGCGGAGGAGCTCCGCGAGACCACGCTCGATCCTGCCAACCGCACGCTCTGTCAGGTAACGATGACGGATGCTGCGGCGGCCGACGACCTGTTCCGCGTGTTGATGGGAGAGAAGGTGGAGCCGCGACGAGAGTTCATTGAGCGGCATGCGCTCGATGTGAAGAACCTCGACGTCTGACATCCTTCCCACGCGATTCGTGTTCCATACTGTTTCCTAGTGACTCGCAGATTCGCCACATAGACCTTTCGAGGAGCCCCATGGCCAAGAAGACCGTTGCAGACATCGACGTTTCCGGAAAGACCGTGCTTGTTCGCGTTGACTTCAACGTGCCCCAAGATGACAAGGGCGTCATCACGGATGACCGCCGGATCCGGATGGCGCTGCCGACGATCTCCAAGATTCTCGCCGGGGGTGGCAAGGTGGTGCTGATGTCACACCTTGGACGTCCAGGCGGCAAGGGCTTCGAAGAGGCGTTCTCGCTCGCGCCTGTGGCGGAGAAACTCGCCGAACTGCTCGGCCGCCCCGTCACCCTGGCAAGCGACACTGGAGGCAGCGATTCGCAGGCGAAGGCAGCTGCCTTGGCGGACGGTGGTGTGCTGCTGCTGGAGAACGTGCGGTTCAACAAGGGGGAGAAGAAAGGCGACGACGCCGACTACATCGCTGGGGTGGCCGGTCTGGCGGACATCTACGTCAACGACGCGTTCGGCACCTGTCACCGCACCGAAGCGAGCATGTATGGCGTCCCCAAGGCGATGAAAGAGGCTGGGAAGCCAGCGGTGGTGGGCTTCCTCGTGGAGAAGGAGGTTCGCTACCTCGCCGACGCGATTGCCAACCCGAAGCGGCCCTTCGTGGCGATTATCGGCGGCAAGAAGGTCTCCGACAAAATCCAGGTGATCAACAATCTGCTTTCGATCTGCGATCACGTGTTGATTGGTGGGGCGATGGCCTACACGTTTTCGCTGGCGCGAGGCGGCAAGACGGGGAAGTCGCTGGTCGAGGCGGATAAGGTCGATCTTGCCAAGGAACTGCTCGCCAAGGGTGGTGACAAACTCGTGTTGCCCGTCGATACGCACTGCGCCGACGACTTCTCCAGCGATGCGAACAAGCAAGTGGTGAAGGCAGGCGAGATCCCTGATGGCTTCGAAGGCTTGGATATTGGGCCCAACACCGCCGCCCGCTACAGCGAGATCATTCGGTCTGCCAAGACGGTGGTCTGGAATGGTCCGATGGGTGTGTTTGAGATGGCTCCCTTCGATGCCGGCACCAAGGCGGTGGCCGATGCGGTGGCCGACGCCACGGCCGCAGGCGCGGTGACGATCATTGGTGGAGGCGACTCGGCGGCGGCCGTGGAGCAGCTGGGCTACTCTGACAAGGTCAGCCACGTGTCCACAGGTGGCGGTGCGAGCCTCGAAATGCTCGAAGGCAAGGCCTTTGCTTCGGTGGACCTGCTCGACGATGCCTGAGCGGTCATGATCGACCGTGGCTGCGTGCTCCCGTAGGATGACCGTTGGCGAAGTGCTGCGGTCATCCGCGGGAGTCGTGCAGATACGAGGCTGTCGATGCATCCGGAGAATCATCCCACCCGCCCGGAGCCGCGAGGCGTGGGCTCAGAAGAGCTCTCGGTCGGTGCGTCGGTCTGGCTGCCGCTTGACCGCCTGCAGGGTGTGATCGACGCCCTGCGAGCCGACGGTATGCGGGTGGTGGGTCCGCAGGTCGCCGAGGGAGCGGTGGTGTACCGTGATCTGGAGCGGACGAGTGACCTTCCGCTGGGATGGATCGATGAGCAGGACGGGGGCCGCTATCGGCTTACCCAGCAGGCGGAGGCGGGCGTCTTCGACCACGTTGTCGGTCCGCATTCACTCAAGAACTTCCTCTTCCCCTCGCGCGACACGATCGGTCGCTTCCTGCGGGAGGATGGCACCTGGAAGCAACTGGAGGATCTGCCACCCGAGCCGCCACTGGCCGTGCTCGGCGTGCGGGCCTGCGATCTTGCGGGGCTTGCGATTCAAGACCGGGTGTTCTTGGGAGGGGAGGCGGTTGATCCACACTACCGCCGCCGCCGCGAAAGCCTGTTTCTTGTTGCCGTAAACTGCCGCCGCGCCGCAGCCACCTGCTTCTGCCACTCCACCGGCTGCGGGCCCGCGGTGACGGGAGGATTTGATCTCGCCCTGACGGAGTTTTCTGGGCGGTTTCTCTGCGACATCGGTTCGCTCCGTGGGGCCGAGATGCTCGCCAAGGCCGCGGCGGGATCGCCACTGGATCGTTGCACAGCAGATGAGGTGCAGAGGGCTCGTCAGCAGTCGGCGGCCCTCGAACAGGCGATGCATGCTCGTCGGGAGGTGCCGGGAGAGCCACGGCCTCGCAGCATGGAGATGGAGGGCCTTCGCGACCTGCTCTTCAACAACCTCGAGCACGCCCGGTGGGACGATGTGGCGAGCCGCTGCCTGTCGTGCACCAACTGCACGCTCGTCTGCCCAACCTGTTTCTGTGCGAGCGTGACCGAGGTTGCTGACCTTTCCGGTGATCATGTGGAGCGGGAGCGGCACTGGGCGAGTTGTTTCACGCTCGACCATGCCCGCATGCACGGTGAGAGCGTGCGGAGTTCGACGGCCTCACGGTATCGCCAGTGGCTGACGCATAAACTCGCCGGGTGGATTGATCAGTTTGGGACGAGCGGCTGCACCGGCTGTGGTCGCTGCATCACGTGGTGCCCTGTAGGGATCGACCTCACCGAAGAGGTGGCGGCGATCCGCGATGCACCGCCGCCGCAGGAGGCCACGCCATGATGCGGGCTGTGCCGAGAGAGGGTGCGGAGCAGACCTTGCCAGGCGGTGCGTTCCCGAGCGGCGTCGCCACCGCACCCGCGGGCGATCCCTGGCGGGCTCATGCTGTGCGGATCGAGGGGATTGTGGAGGAGGTGCCTGGTGTCCGCTCCTACGACCTGCGGTTTCTCGACGACGCGGTCGCTCGGGACTACCGCTTCGTGCCGGGGCAGTTCAACATGCTCCACCTGCCGGGCATCGGTGAGGCCGCCATCTCGATCAGTTCGGATCCCGCCGAGCCGGCGCAGCTCGCACACACGGTTCGAGCCGTGGGCAATGTCACCGACGCCTTGGCTCGCATGCGGGTTGGTGAGACGTTGATGCTCCGCGGGCCCTTCGGTCGGCCTTGGCCGATTGCCGAACGAACAGGCCGCGATCTGGTGTTGGTGGCAGGCGGGCTTGGGCTGGCGTCGCAGCGAGCAGCGATTCGGCAACTGGCCCGCCACCGGGAGCGTTATTCCTCGGTGACCGTGCTCCATGGAGCCAAGGAACCGGCAAGCCTGCTCTACACCTCGGAGTACGAAGCCTGGAAGGCGTCTGGGCTCGTGGTGCGAGGGAGTGTGGATGGGCTCGCAGATCAGGGTGGGACGGTCGACGCCGACGCGATTCCCGCCTGGTCTGGGCGGGTAGGGCTCGTGACGGACCTCTTGTCGGAGGTGACCACGCTCTCCGAGCGCACCACGCTGCTGTGCTGTGGCCCTGATCCGATGATGACCGCCGTGGCTGACGTGGCCATGCGACGAGGGGTGGCGGCCGACGAGATTTTCCTCTCGCTGGAGCGCAACATGGCCTGCGCGGTGCGGCACTGTGGGCTGTGTCAGTTTGGCCCGGTGTTTGTCTGCCAGGATGGCCCGGTCTTTTCGTATGCGGCGATTGCGCCGTTCCTTCGCGTCCCGCATCTCTGAGGAGGCCGTGTGATGGCAGACCGCACCGCTTCTGTTCGCAAGCCGAGGCTCGCGGTGTTCAAGTTCGCCTCGTGCGATGGATGTCAGCTGCAGCTGCTCGACGCCTGTGGGCAGTTGATGCAGCTGGCGGACCGTGTGGAGATCGCGCAGTTTCTTGAGGCATCCAGCCGGGTGGATCCTGGGCCCTACGACCTTGGGCTTGTGGAGGGATCAATTTCCACGGCAGAAGATGTGGAGCGGATTCAGGCGATTCGCCGTGACTGCCGCTTTCTGGTCACGATCGGCGCCTGTGCCACATCGGGTGGGATCCAGGCCTTGCGCAACTGGGGGAAGATCGACGAGTTTCTCTCAGCAGTCTACGCGTCACCCGAAACGATCGATGCGCTCGCGACGAGCACCCCGATCGCCGACCATGTGCCGGTCGACTTTGAACTGCGGGGCTGTCCGGTCGATCCGCATCAGCTGCTCGACGTCGTCACGTCGGTGTTGTTGGGACGACGTCCAAAGGTTCCGTCGCAGAGTGTGTGCGTGGAGTGCAAGAGTCGCGGAACGGTCTGCGTGGCGGTGGCACGGGGTATCCCCTGCCTCGGTCCGGTGACACAGGCCGGGTGCGGCGCCCTCTGCCCGACACACAACCGGGAGTGTTTTGGCTGCTACGGGCCTGCGGAGGCGGTGAACCTAGTGAGCCTGACAGGCTTCTACGAGCAGCAGGGGGCCTCGCGGGAGCATCTCACGCGACTGGTGCGAGGGATCAACGGCTACTCGGAAGCCTTTCGGTGCGAAAGTGACCGGCTCCAAGAAGAGCCTGACGGCGTGAGCACACGGGAGCGAGCATGACGGAGATTCGTCGATTCAACGTGAAGCCGCTCGCGCGAGTGGAAGGCGAAGGGGCCTTGCGAGTCCGCGTGCAGGGAGACGCGATCGAGATCGCCGAGTTCAACATCTACGAGCCGCCCCGGTTCTTTGAAAAACTCCTTGTGGGGCGCGAGGTCCGCGAGGTACCCGACATCACGGCAAGGATCTGCGGGATCTGCCCGGTGGCCTATCAGATGAGCGCCTGCCACGCGCTGGAGAAGGCACTGGGCATCGCCGTCACCCCCGAGATCTCGCAGCTGCGTCGCCTCCTCTACTGCGGAGAGTGGCTGCAGAGCCACGCCCTGCATGTGCACCTGCTGCATGCCCCAGATTTTCTCGGCTTTGAGAGCGGCTTTGCGATGGCGGCCACCCACCCGGGGTTGGTGGAAAACGGGCTGAAGCTCAAGGCTCTTGGCAACCGGGTGATCGAGGTGATTGGGGGGCGGGCCGTGCACCCCATCAACGTGACGGTTGGCGGTTTTTACAAAGCCCCGAGTGCCACGGAGATTCGGCGGCTCGTGCCGGAACTGGAGTGGGGCCTGGAAACCTGCCTGAGCCTCGTCGCGAGCGTGGCCAGCTTCGAGACTCCCTCGCTTGAGGTCGACTACGAGTCGGTGGCACTCCAGCACGACAGCGACTATCCCATGACCGATGGGATGGTGGTGTCGAGCGGGAGTGCCCGCACCGATTCCTTGAGGATCGCGGTGGAAGCCTACGCGGAGCACTTTGCTGAGCGGCAGGTGCCGCACAGCACGGCATTGCACAGCCTCCGGCGGGGCACACAGACTCCCTACCTCACCGGGCCAGTGGCGCGGATGAATCTTTCCCGCGATCGCCTGCCGCCACGGGCTGCAAGCGCGGCGGAGGCGTGCGGGCTCGAGTTTCCAATCCGCAATCCGTACCGCTCCATCGTGGCCCGGGCAGTGGAGATGGCGGCGGCGTGTGAGCTCGCTGCGGGCATCGCCCGTGAGGCCACGGCCGACATCGCCCCCTTCCGCATCGACTACGAGCCCCGGGCAGGAAGTGGCTGTCATGCCACGGAGGCTCCACGGGGCCTGCTCTACCACCGTTACCGCCTCGATGACCGCGGTCTCGTGGCGGAAGCGGAGATTATTCCACCTACGTCGCAGAATCAGGCGCAGGTGGAAGAAGATCTCCGTGGACTCCTCCCCAGTGTGCTCCGCCTCGACGACGCCGAGGCGACGCGGCGCTGTGAGATGCTCATCCGCAGCTACGATCCCTGCATCAGCTGCGCCACCCACTTTCTCACGCTCTCGGTCGATCGTGCGGCAGGCGAACGGGAGGACGGGACAGAGTGAGACGCGAAAAATCCGCGGTGGCCCCTAGGGGACCACCGCGGACTCGCGGAATCGAACGGCTGTTTCGGGTGCGACGGAGTAGGTCGCTGCGAGAAGAATGCGGGGCAGGTCGTGCTGTGCACGGCTGGTCAAAAGCCCCGGATTCACGCGGATTGTCTGGCTCCTCCGACGGAATGAAACGAGCGTTCGTATTTCTGACAGGGAGATGTTTCGTCATCCCGAGTGGTCGGGCTGTTGGAAATTCATCCCCGTCGCGCATTTCGCATCGTCGGAGAAGTCTGCGGAAACACGCCCGCATGCTTTCGGCGATAGCGACCACTCACGCGAGTCAGCTGTGCATCCGGGGAAGAGGGTCCCCTTCGGCAACGATTTGTGCCTCTGCGGCCGCGAGCTCGGCAAGGCGTGCTTGCACGGCGTCGGCGCTCGCAAAACTCTTGGCGAGCCGCACGTAGGTGGAATGGTGCCGGGCTTCCGACTCAAACAGGCTCTCGTAAAAGTCAGCCAGTTCGTTGTCGAACGCAGCCCCATCAACGAGCCGTCGCATGTGCTGGCGCAGCAGGTCAAACCGCTCGCAGGACCGTGCCTCGATCAACCCTGCCACCAGCAGTCGATCAACGGCCCGCTGGGGCTCCTGACGGCGAACAAGGTCGTTGAGCTTGCGGCCGTAGGTGGACGGGGTGAGTCGACGAAAACGGATTCCCCGCCGTCCGAGCAGGTCGATCACCAGGTGGAAGTGCGAGAGCTCCTCCTCGACGATCTCTGTCATCTCCCGGCACAGTTCGATGTTGTCAACATAGGCGAAGAGGAGATTCATCGCCGTGCCCGCTGCTTTTTTTTCGCAGTGGGCATGGTCGATGAGAATCTCCTCAAGATGCCCGTCTACCTGATCGAGCCAGCGATCGGCTGTCTTCGACTCGAGGCTCAGCATAGGCCTAGCTGCATCCCATGCTGTTGCCGCAGTTGTGGCAGAGATAGCAGTTGCCGTTGCGCACCGTGATCGAGCCACAGTTGTCACAGGCCGGAGCATCACTCTGGAACCCAGCAAACTGAGTCTCGCGATCGGGGGCGGAGCCATCTGTCTTCACCGCCAACTTCAGGCCCGCACGCTCCAGGAGCGCGGCGGTGTTGCCAGAGGTGGAGGGGGTCGCCGGACCGCTCGACCGCTGCCACGTCTGGCTCTGTGCCGTCGAACCATTGCTCGCCGTCGTTTGTGCGGTTCGCCCGTTGCCCGAGCCATTGCTCGCCTTGGCTCCGTTGCTGTTGCCGCTGGGGTACTTGTTGGGGGCGGCTCCTTGCCCATCAGCCAGCCCGCTCGCCGTCGTGGCGGCGGGCTTGCGCTTTGTTTCCCCGTCCTCGTCTCCACCACCGTCGCCGCTTGCTCGATCTCCGTAGGACTGTGCCGCACCCTTGCTCGCTTCGCGATACCCCGGCAGGAACTCCATGCCAAGCCAGCGGAAGATGTAGTCGACAAGACTCTTGGCGACAGGAATGTCGGGGTTCTTGGTGTAGCCCCACGGCTCGAAGCGGGTGTGAGAGAACTTCTTCACATAGACTTCGAGCGGCACGCCGTACTGCAGGCTCATCGAGATCGCCGTGCCGAAGGCGTCCATCAGGCCGCCGATCGTGCTGCCTTCTTTGGCCATCGTAATGAAGAGCTCGCCTGGGCGGCCGTCATCGAACAGGCCCACCGTGATGTAGCCTTCGTGGCCACCCACGTTGAACTTGTGGGTGACGCTGCGACGAGTGTCGGGGAGCCGATCTCGCCGAGGAGCGGCCTTCGACGCCTTGTCGCTCGCCTTGTCGCTCTCGGTGCTCGTGTTGAGCGGCTGGCTTTCCTTGGAGCCGTCGCGATAGATCGCCAAGGCTTTGAGGCCCATCCGCCAGCCTTCCATGTAGGCTCCGGAGATGTCTTCGGGCGTGGTTTCGCGCGGCATGTTGACCGTCTTGGAGATCGCACCCGAAAGGAACGGCTGAGCCGCTGCCATCATCTTCACGTGCGCCATCCACGGGATCGACCGTTTGCCGAGTCGCGCCTGGAAGGCACAGTCGAAGACGGGGAGGTGCTTCTCTTCGAGGCCCGCGGCTCCTTCGATCGTGTCCTTCTCATCGATGTAGGCCAGGATCGACTCGACCGCACGCTCGTCGTAGCCGAGCGTTCGCAGAGCGAGCGGTACGGTCTGATTGACGATCTTGAGCATCCCGCCGCCGGCGAGCTGCTTGTACTTGACCAAGGCGATGTCGGGCTCGATCCCGGTCGTATCGCAGTCCATCAGGAAGCTGATCGTGCCGGTGGGAGCGAGCACGGTGGCCTGAGCATTGCGGAAACCGTGCTCCTGGCCGTTATTCAGAACGTCGTCCCAGACGTGCCGAGCCGCATCGCGGAGGTACTGCGGGCAGGCGACGTCGATCTGGTCGACAGCCTTGCGGTGCATCTGCATCACTCGCAGCATGGGCTCACGGTTGGCCGAGTAGCCTTCGAAGGGCCCCACGGCACCGGCCAGCTCAGCACTCGCGCGGTTGGCAGCACCGTGCAGGATGGCGGTGATGGCTCCGCAGACGCCGCGGCCAGCGTCGCTGTCGTAGGCCAGGCCATCCGCCATCAGCAGGCTGCCGAGGTTGGAGTATCCCAGGCCAAGCGGGCGGTACATGTGGCTGTTGCGGGCGATCCGGGCAGTTGGGTAGCTCGCGTGGTCGACGAGGATCTCTTGGGCGATGAAGAAGATGCGGCAAGCCGCAGCAAACCGTTCCACATCAAAGTGGCCGTCGGGCTTGCGGAACTTCATCAGGTTGATGCTGGCGAGATTGCAGGCCGTGTCGTCGAGGAACATGTACTCGCTGCACGGGTTGCTCGCGTTGATGCGACCGGAGTTCGGGCAGGTGTGCCAGCGGTTGATCGTGGTGTCGTACTGCACGCCGGGATCGCCGCACTGCCACGCACATTCCGACATCTTGCCGAGGACTTCGCGGGCCTTAAACGTGGGGCCTGCCTTGCTGCCGTCGGTGACCCAGCGTGTGGTCCAGCTGTCGTCGCGATCGACGGCCTGCATGAACTCATCGCTGACGCGGACCGAAAGGTTGGCGTTCTGGAAGAGGATCGACGCGTAGGCTTCACCGTTGAAGTTGGCGTCGTAGCCACCCTTCTCAATCAGCACGCGAGCCTTCTTCTCCTCGCGGGCCTTGCACTCGATGAACTCCATGATGTCGGGATGGTGCACCTTGAGCGACTGCATCTTGGCGGCACGGCGGGTCTTGCCACCGCTCTTCACCACCGCGGCGACCTGGTCGTAGACCCGCATGAAGGAGAGAGGGCCCGACGGCTTGCCGCCACCGGCGAGCTTTTCACGCTGGCTGCGGAGGGTGGAGAGGTCGGTGCCGGTTCCGGAGCCAAACTTGAAGAGCATCGCCTCGCTGCGGGCGAGATCCATGATGTCTTCCATGTTGTCTTGCACGCTCTGGATAAAGCATGCAGACCCTTGCGGGTATTCGTAGGGGTTCTCGGGCTGGACCACTTCGCGGGTTGCTTCGTCCCACCGCCAGT
The DNA here is from genome assembly GCA_029978905.1 of Planctomycetota bacterium. Classification (GTDB taxonomy): domain Bacteria; phylum Planctomycetota; class Planctomycetia; order Pirellulales; family UBA1268; genus M30B53. The sequence continues at coordinate 8,450 of JAPOIM010000049.1, read as the reverse complement.
TGCACGGGGCGCCCTTCACTCCGTATTCGTTGAACAGGCCGACGTTGAACCACACGGGCGAGTTGAAGGCGCCATGCTGGTGGATGCAGAGCCAGGACAGATCGCGGTAGAACCGCTCGCCGTCTTCCGCGGACTTGAAGTAACCGTCTTTGACACCCCAGTCGGAGATCGTGCGGGCCACGCGGTGCACGAGCTGCTTCACAGAGTGCTCGCGCTCGGGCGTGTGAATCTCGCCATAGAAGTACTTGCTGACCACGACGTTGGTCGCCAGCTGGCTCCAGGACGCCGGGATTTCGCAGGCGGGCTGCTCGAAGAGCACCTTGCCATCTTCGCCCTTGATGGCGGCGGTGCGGAGTTCCCATTCCGTGGTGTCAAACGGGCTATCAGCATCCGCTGGGCAGAACGTGGCGTCGATTGCCAGGGGCTCGCGTGCACGTGAGGTCGCGTCCTTTGCCGCCTGAGGGTGGGAAACCGAAGTGACTGAGGCGGATGCAAAGTCGTGCGACATGACGGGCTCCAGGGGACAAGGACAGGTGGTGGCGGCCACACTGCAGAAACGAAAAGTGTAGAGCGTACGGTAAGTGTACTTGCGTATAGGACAGAGGCAACGGGGACCTTCGCAGGTTCACGTCCGGAGGGCACGAGTGGTCGTCACGACCCCGTTGCACACACCGTTCCGTGAGCACGCTCGAGGCGCCAAGAAACGATATTCCCCCAAGCCGGAAAAAGCAGTTCCCTCTGCATCTATCGCAAGATGTTGTGGCGATGTGTTTGCTGACCACTTCATATGGCCGGGGCGTGATCGTACTGAGCCATTTCGAGGCGTCAAGCGGTTTTCCCCGGGGGCTCTTTTTCTCCGTGATTCGGGCGGATCGCCGACCTCCGGAAGCACCTCGGGGCGGGTGGCCGCGGGGCTCTGCCCCGCAGGGCGTGGGCACGTTCCGCGGGTGGGGGCGGAGAGTTAGAATGCGGGAGTGTCTACCAGCAAGCCCACACCTCCGGACCCCCTGCGAGATCGCCTGAAGTCTGCCGGTCTGCGGTGCACGACGGCTAGGCTCGCGGTGCTCGAGCATCTGATCGAGTGCCGTGGCCCGAAAACACACGCGGAAGTAGCCGATGCTTTGGCGGACAGGGGCTTTGATCAGGCCACGATCTACCGCAATCTGATCGAGTTGACCGAGGCGGGCATCCTGGCCCGGGTCGATCTAGGCGATCACGTGTGGCGGTTTGAGTTGCGAGCCCAGGATCCGGCGGGACGGCATGCGGAGAGCCACCCGCATTTTGTCTGCACGAGCTGTGGTGAGGTGTCTTGCCTCGACGATGTGACCGTGGAGATCACCCCCAAGGCGCCGCCGCCGGCGCCGCGAGTGTCGGCCACGGCTGGCCGGGTGGAGTCGCCGACGTCCACCGCCACCGAGCGGAAGAGCGTTGCCGAGATTCCGCGGGTGACGGAGGTGCTGCTCAAAGGCCGCTGTGGCAACTGCGTGGAGCCATGAGCGTGATGCCGATCTCCGTCGCGGACGTGGCCAAGAAACTCGACCATGCGGTTCTCAAGCCGCAGGCGACCAACGCCGATCTGGAAGCTGCCGCAGCCATGTGCCGCCGTCGGGGTGTGGGATGTCTCTGCGTGCGGTCGGCGGATGTGGAAAACGCCGCTCGGCTGTTGTCGGGAAGCGACGTGGTGCTGGCGAGTGTGATTGGTTTTCCACATGGTGCCCAGCGGGCTGATGTGAAGGCTCTCGAGGCCGCTCGGGCGATCGCAGACGGTGCGTGCGAACTCGACATGGTGATGAACATTGGCGCCTTCCTGTCGGGCCAGGCGAGCGTCGTGCTCGCGGATCTCGCCGCCGTGGTCGGTGAGGCGCGGGCTGCCGCGCGGCCGGTGCTGGTGAAGGTGATTCTGGAAACCTGTCTGCTCAGCCGCGATCAGATCGCCGCGGCCTGCTTGCTGGCGGAAGAAGCGGGGGCGGACTACGTGAAGACCTCGACCGGGTTTGCCGAGCATGGGGCAACGCCGGAAGCCGTGGCCACGATGCTCGAGGCGGTCGGAGGGCGGCTGGGCGTGAAGGCGTCGGGCGGGATCCGCAGTTGGTCCGAGGCCGTGCGCTATCTGGCGATGGGCTGCGGCAGGATCGGTGTGGGGGATGCTGTGGGGATTCTTGACGGGGCGGAGCCCGACGAGGGGAGCACCTACTGATCCCGCTCAGTGGCGCTGCTCGGCGGCCGCCATACGCCGCACGGCGAGAGCATATCTGCCTTCCTTTCTCGCCCGCGTGGGCTCAGCGCAGGCGTGATCTTTCGGCCTTTGCGGCGTGGATCAGGAAATCGACGAGTTCCTGGCAGTGGAAAAACCCCTCCCAGAAGCTGTGGCCCTGTCCTTCGGCGACGATCAACTCGACGAGATGGGCTTTGCCGAGTGCGGCGTAGCGACGCTTGAGTTCGGCGGAGTTTGGCTCAAGCGGCACGACGCTGTCTTGGTCGCCGTGAATGATGCACACCGGCACTCCCGCTTCGGCGAGCACGCCGATCCGCTCGATCGGGCACAGCGCGGAGGCCTGGGCTGCGAGGGCTTCGGGGGGGAGATCGTAGGCGACCGCCGCCTTCTCGAGCCCGGGATAGGTTCGCCAGTCGTAGACCGGGTAGATGCCCCCGAGACCAGCCGTCAGTTCCGGATGAGCGATCGCCCACGCGCTTGCCCACAGGCCTCCACGGCTGCGACCAAGCACCGCCGGGCGACGGGCGTATCCCCGCCGCACCATCTCGGCGTGGAGAGCCTCGGCGGCCTGGACTGCCGCTGGGCTGCCGTATGACTCACCGGTATCGATGCCTGCCACGGCCACGCCTGCCCGCGTAAAGGCTTCGTGCATCCACCGCTCGGCTTCGTCCGGATAGGGAGGCAGGGTGGGGGAGTACAGAATCCAGGGGCGTCCCTCCGCGCTCGACGCGGGCTCAGCGGCAGGAAAGAGGAACGCCGTTTTGCCTGCGACCTCAAACACCTCACCAGGCACGACGAGTTTTTTCTGGGGAGGTTCTGCACCTGCGGCTTGAGGCACCCCTTGGGAGAGCATGCATCCCGCGAGCGCGAAACTCGCAGCCACCATTCGCAGGGCATTCGACATGTGAGCTTCTCCAGCAGGTGGCTACGGGATCCGGCAGGTGCCGTCGTCGCAGCTCCCGGCGATCTTCAGCCGGTGGCGGGCAACAAAGGCGTAGAGCGATTTCCAAAGGGGCAACGAGCCTGGCACGTGCAAGAGCACGGCTGCCGGCCATAGCAGCGGGAGTGTTCGCGAGAGATACCGCACCGCTTCGGCCCCGCCGCGGGCTTGGCCGCGGCGGGTGACGACGTACATCTGCTGAAGCAGGTCGTCGTAGGCGAGTTCTGGAAAGTCGACGGCCACCGAGGGGTCATGCAGCGATGTGAACTGCAGGCCACCCGTGAGGTCGCACCGCCGCAGGATCGCAATCTGGCTGCGGCAGAAACGGCACCGGCCGTCGTAGAGCACGGTGTCGCGATCGGGATGGTGCGCAGTCGTGACCATACGACAACTCTAGAGCGCAGAACGCGGCAGGGCTTTTTCCACACCTAGGCAGGGATTTGTGCATCGCTGGGGAGCGAGGCGACGCTTGGGGGGGGGCGTTGGGTATGCTCGGGGAGTGGGCCGGCTGTACGACGGCAGCCCGCCCGACCGCGAGGATCCTATGCACGCTCCCGGACTGCTGATATCAACGCTGCTGGCCCTGCTGCTGGCGGATGCGCCCGCCGACCCGCCGCCGCCGGAGGTGCCGCCGGGGGTGGTGCTTGAGGAGACACGCTATCCAGATGGGCACCTCAAGACCCGTCAAGAGACCCGCCGCAGCCGCTCCGGAGAGATGGAGATTCGAGGCCGGCGGTGGCACTACGACCCCAGCGGCCGCCTGACGACGCTCTCTTCCTGGAATGGAGCGTTTCGCGATGGGCCATGGATTGAGTACGACCGCGATGGCCAGGTGACACTCGAGGGCGGGTACCAACGGGGGCAGCGCGACGGCACCTTTGTGCACTACGACGGCGACGGTCGCAAACTGCGGGAGGTGACGTACCGAGACAACCAGCGGCAGGGACCGCTCCGCGAATGGCATTCCTCAGGGACCGTCGTGCTCGAGGAAAACTACGTCAACGGGAAGCTCGACGGGGCCCGCCGTGAGCGACGCCCGGACGGTTCGCTGGAGATTGAAGAGCAGTACCGCGATGGTCGCCGGAACGGGCTGGTCACACGTTGGTTTCCCAGCGGCGTGAAGCAGCTGGAGGTGGAGTATCGCGATGGCCGCCGCCACGGCCGCTCCGTTGAGTGGTGGGAGAACGGCAAGCCGAGGCAGCAGGTGGGGTATCTCTCCGGCAGCATGCACGGCCCCTACCGCGAGTGGTTTACGGACGGTGGCGTGCAGATGGAAGGGGCCTACGACCGCGGCATGCCCGTTGGTGTGTGGAAGAGCTTCCATGCCGACGAGGGGCATCCCCTTGCCACGGAACAGCGCTACGTAGACGGCAAACTCGACGGCCTCGTGCAGGCCTGGGACCCTACAGGGGAACTTCTCTCACAGGTCCGCTGGGAGAACGGGCTCGAGCACGGTACGTGGGAGGAATGGTACGCCGGCGGCAGCCTCCGCGGACGCGGCGCGTGGGAACGCGGCAAACCCGCGGGCGTGTGGGAGTTCTGGCATGAAGACGGGGCTCGTTGGAGCCGCACGGAGCATGCTCGGGGCGTGCGGCACGGTCGCCATACCGAGTGGACCGCTGACGGCGAGGTGATCACCGACGAACGCTACCAGGGGGGCGAACTCGTGGAGCAAGCGACCTCTCCCTGACGAGCAAGCCGGGCTATGTCAGCGAGATTTTCTTCGGCAGCGTGCAGAAGTGAAGAATCGTGACGGCCCCGGCGGAGATCAGGCCCCAGGGGGCCCAGTCGGGAGCGATCAAGGTGCGGGGTGAACCTTCCCCGGCGGCAATCACCACCGAATCGACCACCAGCAGTTCCAGACCACAGATGCAGGCAAAGATTCCGGCAGCGAGAAAGAAGCTTTTCCACATGGTCGGGCCTCACCAGCGGACTGGCGATCTTTGGGGAAACGGGAGTTCCCCAGAATTGTCGGCACGGAAGGGGCGTTTCATTCAGCGATCTCAGGGGAGCGGCCGGTTGCGCCGAATGTGCGGCTGGCAGCGGCCAGGCGGCCTTCACGAGCGGGGTTGGCGATGATTCCGCGAAGGAAGCCACGTCCCTGGACGGCGAAGTTTCGCGATGCCTTTCGAGGCGTGGCGCGGGCCCTCCGCAGCCAGTCGAGCTTTGCGGTGCACCTGCTGATGGCCGTGGTGGTGGTGGTGGTGGCGGTGGTGCTTCGCGTGTCGCTCGTCGGCTGGTGCCTGCTGGTGGCGGCCATCGGCATGGTACTGGCCGCCGAAATCTTTAACACCGCGATCGAGTCGCTCGCACGGAGCCTCGGGCCACGCCGTCATCCGCGGATTCGCGATGCCCTCGATGTCGCCAGCGGTGGCGTGCTGTGCGCAGCCGCCACCGCTGCCGTCATCGGTGTGCTTGTGCTCGGCGAGCGGGCAGGCAGCCTTCTCGGCTGGTGGTAGCCCGCCCTCGATTACTTCTGGCGAAGGTCGTAGCAGAGCAGGTGGTCGCTCTCGCGGAGGTAGAGCATCCCGTCCACGATCACCGGATGCGCCCAGCTGGGCCGCGACTCGTCGGTGTCGCTGTAGGGAATCTGGAAGTGGCTGACCTCTTCGAAGCCCGCTGGGTCGGCCTTCACGAGGGCCAGCACGCCGTCTTGAAACCGCACGTAGAGGTGGCCGTCGGCGGCGGCCATCGCAGCCGATCCGCGACCACTTCCGCGGCTCTTCCAGACGATCTCGCCTGTCATCAGGCTCGCACAGAAAGGAATGCCCTTGTCGTCGGAGTCGCCGTAGAGGTGGTCTCCAATCAACAGGATGCCGCCATGCTTGTTGGCCAGTTCCTGATTGAGCCCGTAGACCTCTTCCATCGTGATCGCGCCACCTGCGCCGAGCTTCTGCCGCACGAGGGCCCCACCGCGACCGTAGCCAGCGGCGAAGAACACGAGGTCGTCCTTGACGATCGGCGTGGGGATCACGGCGGTGGTCTGATCGATCGGATACGCCCAGAGGAATGTGCCGGTTTCGGCGTCGACCGCAAAGCAGCCCGCTGCCGTGGTCTGGATGTACTGCGTGCGGCCACCGAGATGGCTCTTCACGATGGAGGAGTGGCCGGCGCCACGGTCGGCCGCCATTGGGCACGTCCACAGCGGCTGGCCGTTCATCTTGTTGAGGGCCACCATCGTGGCCTGCTCACCGCCAGGCGTGCAGACCAGACGATTGCCGTCGATCGTGACCGACTCGCTGTAGCCCCACCCATCACCCTTCTTGCCACCGAACGTCGCTTTCAGGTCGATGCGGAAGCGTTCCTTGCCGTCGGCAGTGTTGCAGCAGACAAGCTGGCCGTGAGGGGTGATCGCGTACACGCGGTCGCCATCGACTGTGGCGGTGCTGCGGGAGCTCTGCCAGGTGGGCTGACCGTCGTTCCACGCGGGGCCGGTCTTTGAGATCCACAGCTGCCGGCCTGTGGCGCGGTCGAAGCAGGCGAGGTATTCGTCGGCATCGGGCGCCGTGGAGAGACCGTCACCGAGAATGTAGATCCGATCACCAGCGATGGTGGGGCTCGAGTAGCCCCGGCCGCAGCCGACCGATTCCCAGGCCAGGGGCGGGCCATTCTCTGGCCACACCTTGAGGAGGTTCGTGTCGGGGGCGACCGCAGTGCGGTCAGCGCCTCGGAATGTTGGCCAGTCAGAGGCCGCTGCCGGGCGGACGGTGAAGCTGGCAACAGCGAGAAGGAGAACGGCAGGAGAGGCAATCGCGCGTAGCATGGATCAGGCTCGCTCCGAGGCTGGTGGATCACAACGGCAACGACCCTACTATAAAGGAAGACTGGGTGATTCTGCGATTGGGCCGCAGGGTCTTCCAGGCCTGCCAGCGAAATGTCGTGAGCCCCGAGTGTGCCCAGCCCCGAGGATCGCCATGCCCTCCCTTCGTGTCGGTGACCCCGCCCCCGATTTCACGGCCACCACCCAGGATGGCAGCACGATTCGGCTCGCCGATTACCGCGGCTCACGGGCGCTTGTCGTGTTTTTCTATCCCGCCGACGACACGCCGGTGTGCACGAAGGAAGCCTGCAGTTTTCGCGATTCCTACCAGGCCTTTCGCGATGCCGGCGCCGAAGTGATCGGTGTCAGCGGTGATTCGGCGGAGAGCCACCAGCGGTTCTCGGGCAAGCACCAGCTCTCCTACCCGCTCGTGAGCGACAAAGATGGCAGCCTGCGGAAAGCGTTTGGGGTGCCGAAGCTCCTCGGCTTTCTGCCTGGCCGCACGACCTACGTGATCGATCGCGAAGGCATCGTGCAGATGGTGTTCACGGCGGCCTTCTCCTCGGATGGGCACAAGCGGGAGGCCCTGGCGGCGGTGAAGCGGCTGCGGTGAGGGTGCTCAGGTCGCTCGGGATGAGCCCAGTGCTGTCCCACCGGACGTTCGCTGCGGGCCCTCCAGGCCCTCGCTCACTCGAAGATCCGCTTCGCTTTCGCCCTCCAGGCTTCGCTCGCTTCTCTACGCCGTGGGTTCAGCACGGGGCTCATCCCTCGCTTTTCGTTTAGTGAGGCAGGGCCTGTCCGCCGCAGGAGCGGCGGCCAGCGGCCTTCAGAAACCTTGGCTTTCTGACCGGTCGCTCAGTCGGCAGGGGCGGCTTGAGTCGAGAGGCAAGTGCTTTAGGGGCGTCGCTCGAAGTTCCAGATGTCGAGGACGATGACGGTGGGCGGATCGTCGAGCACATCGAACAGCACAGCAATCGGCCGCACGACTCCCAGGCGAACCGTGTCGAATCTCGACTCACCAAAGTTCAGTGGGTCGCGGGCAAGCCAGAAATCAATTTCTCTGACGATGCGGATCAGGCCCTGCTCTTCTGGGGCTGCCGTGATGAGGGCCTGGAGTTTTTCGTCTGCTTCAGGAACCCAAAACACAGCATGGCTCATCGCTGCTCCAGGCTACCGAGGATCTCGTCGAGCGTACGGCCCGTGGAGGTCCGTCGACGTTGCTCGATTTCTCCGGCCGTGAGTGGCGATTCAAGCCCCGGCGGGGGAAGGCCGCGAGGTCCGCTCTCGGGCAGAAAGAAGCCAATCACCTTGCCGGCACCATCGCAGAGCTCGACGGCCTGATTCGCTTCTCCAAGTTGCTGGCATGTTTTTGGATCGAGTGTGTAGCGGACCATCGTCGACGGCCTCCAAGGATCGTTCTTGGAAGTATGCGGGTGTGTACTTCGTGGGGCAAGGAACGTCTTTGTGAGGTCGCTCGGGATGAGCCCAGTGCTGTCCCACCGGACGTTCGCTGCGGGCCCTCCAGGCCCTCGCTC
>JAPOIM010000048.1 GCA_029978905.1 Planctomycetota bacterium | reverse complement strand
GGTGGTTCCTGAAGACCTCTGCACCGTTCCCCCTTTTGCTCGCGTCGATTCGCCTTGCCCAGCAAAAGTACCACGCTGCGCACTCGGCACGCACCCTTCTGTGCAGCGGAAACCCCACCCTCAAGAGGCGCATTGCCGCACTCCCGGACGGTCTTTTCGGCCCAAAAGGGTCGTCACCTCGGCTCGATCACGATCTGGCTGGCCCAAGCGGACACCCGTTCGCGATCGAGTCGGCCCGCGAAGAGGGACCGGCAGTTCTCGGTGGCACAGGCAATCCCATACCGCAGGGCGTCGACTGGCGCCTGGCCATTTCCAATGGCGACGGCAAAGCCGGCAGCCAAGCAGTCGCCTGAGCCGATCGGGTTCTCGACCGAGTCCAGTGGAGGCGGAAAGAGGCGACATCGCCCCTCAGGCCCGACCACACTGATCGGTCGGGGACCGTCGGTCACGACCACCCACAGTGCGCCGAGCGAGCGGAGCTGTTCCATGGCCGCGAAGAGCTCTTCGTCGCACGTGATGGTCGCCCCGACCGTGCGGGCGAGCTCCTCGCGATTGGGCTTCACGAGCAAAGGCTTTTCGCCCAAAGCCGCGAGGAGTTCCGGGCCTCGGGCGTCGAGCACCACAGGGCAGGGGGTGACGGCCATTAACTCGCGATAGAGCGTGTGCGGCGTGCCCGCGGGCAGGGAGCCGGAGAGCACCGCCACCTTCGCGCTGGCGACGGCGTCGGCGTAGGCCGTCACGAAGGCTCGCTGCTCGGCGTCAGTGATCGCCGCCGCGTTTTCCACAAGTTCGGTGGTCCGTCCCGTCGCGTCATCTAGCAGCGTGGTGCAGGTGCGGGTGGTGGCGTGCGTCGGCACCGCCACAAGATCGATGCCAAGCGCAGCGAACTCGCCTTCCGTGCTTACCGCTGGGGGTCCCCCAAGCACGGTCACCGCTCGACAGTCGGCCCCAAGATGGCGAAGCGCCACCGCCACGTTGAGCACCTTGCCGCTCGCGCATGACCAGGTCGCCGTGGCGCGGTTGACCTCGCCTGGTGTGAGCGACGAAAACCGCATGACCGACTGCCACGCGGGGGAGAGCCCGGCGGCAATGATCATCCCTGGTCGCTCGCGTCGAAGAACTCTCCCTCGTCGTCCTCCTCGTCGCTGGCCACGTGCGGCACGCTGTAGCCTTCTTCAAGCCACCGCCCCAGGTCGATCAGGCGGCAGCGGTCGCTGCAAAACGGAGCCGTGGGCGTTGTCTGTAACGACACCGCAGCATCGCAGACTGGACATTGAGGCACAGGGCTCTCCCCAACGAAAGGCATAGGAACGCGGCCACCAAACGGCACACGCGTTAAGAGGACTTCTTGGACGCTGACTTCGAACCGCCCGACGACGACGTGCCAGAACTCTTTTTGTCGCCTGAAGACTCCTTCTTGGCACTCGACGACTCTTTATCCGCCGCGGCGCCCTTCTTGTACGAGTCGCTGCGATAGTCGGTCTGATAGAAACCGGATCCCTTAAACATGATCGCGGCGCCGGTCCCAATCAGCCGTCTCAGCTTACGCTTTTTGCACTCAGGGCAGGTCTTCTTCAGCTTGTCCGTGATGGACTGAAACAGTTCAAACGCGTGGCCGCAGCCATCGCAGACATAATCGTACGTTGGCATCTGTGACGTTCACTCCTCGGAATGCTTGGCCACAATCACCTGGGCCGGCCGCACCACGCGGTCGTGCAGGCTGTAGCCCCGACTGGCAACACCCACCACCCGCCCGGGCTCAACGCCAGGGATTGCCTGCTGCAAGACGGCATCGTGCACCGAAGGATCAAACGCCACACCCTCGGTTTGAATCAACTTGCAGCCATGATCCTCAAGCAGTTTTTCGATCTGCTGGGAAAGCATGCGAAACCCGGAGAGCAGGCTCTCGACGTCGGATGCCTTTTCGGCGGCTTCAATCGCCCGCAGCATGTTGTCGTGCACCGGGAGAAGATCGCGAAGCACGTCGATCTCACGGTATCGGTGGGCATCGTCGAACTCACGTCGCATCCGCTTGCGGACGTTATCGAGCTCCGCCTGGAGCCGGAGCGCCCTGTCTTCAGCCGCCTGCAGCCGATCGCCTGCCTCGCCGGCAGTCTCCGCCGCTGCACCCGCAGCCTCCGACTCGGCACCTTCCTGGTCAGCCATATCCTCGAATGAGTCATTCTCTGGATGGTCGTTCATGCGGACTCCTCAGGGGTCTCAGAGGTCTCACGGGGCTGGAAGTAATCCTTGAGGCGATCGAAGAAACTCGTTCGCTTGGGCGTCACACTGATCTGCTCTTCTTCGGCAAGTTCGCGAAGGAGTTCCTCGGCTCGGGGCGACAGGCTGCGGGGCACCTCGATGTGAATCTGCACGATCAGGTCGCCAATCCCACGTCCGCGGACTTCTGGCATCCCCATGCCCCGCATTTTGATCGTCGCGTCGCTCTGCGTCCCCTTGGGAATCTCAAGCGGGTGAGGCCCCTTGAGGGTCGGCACATCCACCGTGGCTCCCAGGGCCGCTTGGCTGTACGTGATAGGGACTTCACAGACGAGGTCGCGGCCATGTCGCGTCAGAAACGGATGCTCCTCGATCTGAATCACGCAGTAGCAGTCACCCGGGGGCCCGCCGTTGCCGCCAGGCTCCCCTTCGCCGGCAAGGCGGACGCGCACATCTTCGTCCACCCCTGCTGGGATAGTGACCTTTCGCTCAACCTGCTCCTCGACAAGCCCCGCCCCGCGGCAGGAGGCGCACTTGTCGCGAACGAGTTTGCCCGCTCCGCGGCAGGCAGGGCAGGTGGTCTGCATGCGAAACACACCCGCGGACTGCAGCACCTGGCCATGTCCGCCGCAGTACTCGCAGCTCTCGGGAGAAGTGCCCGGCTTCGCCCCTGAGCCGTCGCAAGTACCACAGGCTTCGTGCCGGCCAAAACTGACCGTTTTCGTGGCCCCTTCGGCGGCCTCGGCGAGCGTCAGGGTGAGCTCGCAAAAAACGTCTTTCCCCTTGCGAGCACGGCTTCCGCGACGACGGCCACCGCCTCCGCCGAACGCCTCACCGAAGATGCCGCCTCCAAACAACTCGCCGAAGGCATCAAAGATATCGGAGATGTCGTTGAAATCGTGCGTGCCACCTTGCAGGCCCGCGTGGCCGTGGCGATCGTAGCGGTCACGAAGCGACGAATCGGAGAGCACTTCGAACGCGCGAGCGGCCTCTTTAAACCGCCCCGCAGCCTCGTCGTTCCCGGGATTGCGATCCGGGTGAAACTGCATCGCCAGTCTGCGATAGGCCGTCGTGATCTCGGCGGACGAAGCCCGTCGCTCCACGCCGAGCACTTCGTAGTAGTCCCGCTCCTGCGGCATGGCGTCCGCTCTCTCCAGGCAACACTGCGAGGGTCGCCTTCTTAGGTCATCCGCAACGGCTGATCCGTGCGATCCGGGATTTCAGACAAGGAGGCCGGCCGGGCAATCCGGCGCGGCCTCCTGCTGATCTGTCACATCTGCTCTGAGCCCTTCCGCAGGCCGCGAGCGTCGCTCCGATCGAGCTCAGCGAACGCTGCCTTCGATGCGGTGCTTCTTGAGATCGTCCTTTTCAAGGTTGGTCACGAGCGCCTCGGTCGTGAGCATCAGTCCGGAGATGCTCGCGGCGTTGGTCAAAGCCACGCGAACCACCTTCACCGGGTCGATAATGCCAGCCTTGAGCATGTCAACGTAGGCACCGCTGTTGGCGTCGTATCCAACAGTGAGGTCCTTCTGAGAAACCTCGTCGGCCACCACGGAACCATCGATTCCGGCATTCGACGCGATCTGGCGGATCGGAGCCTCCAGGGCGCGGAGGATGATCCGCACGCCGGTCCGCTCGTCACCCTTGGCCTGCGACGCAGCCTTCTCCACTGCCTCGCGGCAGCGAACCAGGGCCACACCACCACCGGGAACCACACCTTCTTCAACTGCAGCGCGGGTGGCGTGCAGGGCGTCTTCGACGCGGGCCTTCTTCTGCTTCATTTCCGCTTCGGTGCCAGCACCGACGGAGATGATGGCCACACCACCGGTGAGCTTCGCCAAACGCTCCTGGAGCTTCTCGCGGTCGTACTCGCTCTCGGTGCCCTCGATCTGGTTGCGGATCTGATGCACACGAGCCTGCACCTCAGACGAATCACCACCGCCTTCGACAATCGTGGTTTCGTTCTTGTCGACCGTGACGGTCTTTGCTGTCCCGAGTTGCGAGAGCTCGACGTTCTCCAGTTTGATGCCGAGGTCTTCGCTCAGGAGGGTACCGCCCGTGAGCGTGGCAATATCGCCGAGCATCGCCTTGCGACGATCACCGAATCCTGGAGCCTTCGCCACGCAGACGTTGAGCACGCCACGCAGTTTGTTGACCACGAGGGCGGTGAGGGCATCCCCGTCAACGTCCTCGGCAATGATCAGCAGTGGCTTTCCGGCCTGCGCGACCTTCTCGAGAACGGGCACGAGGTCCCGCAGGTTCGAGATCTTCTTCTCGTGGATGAGGATCAACGCGTCGCTGAACTCGCAATCCATCTCGGCAGGACGGTTGATGAAGTAGGGCGACACGTAGCCTTTGTCGAACTGCATGCCGTCGACGAAACGCACGGTGGTTTCCGTGGTTTTGCCTTCCTCGACGGTGATCACGCCGTCCTTACCAACCTTCTGCAGGGCTTCGGCAAGGAGGTCACCGATCGTGCGATCGTTGTTGGCGCTGATCGAACCAACCTGCGCCACCTCTTCGGGACGATCGACCTTCTTGGCGATTTCCAGAAGCCGACCCACAGCCGCGGCCACACCCTTCTCGATCCCGCGACGGACCGCCATCGGATTGCTGCCGGCGGCAACCATCTTCGTGCCTTCCCGGAAAATCTCCCGAGCGAGCACGGTGGCCGTCGTCGTTCCATCACCAGCGAGGTCAGACGTCTTGCTAGCCACTTCGTTCACGAGCTTGGCGCCCATGTTCTCGAAGCGGTCTTCAAGATCGACTTCCTTGCTGACCGTCACACCGTCTTTGGTGACCGTGGGGCCACCAAAAGACTTGTCGATGATCACGTTGTGGCCAGCAGGCCCCATCGTCACCGCCACCGCATCGGCGAGCTTTTCCACGCCCTTGAGCAGTTTGCCACGGGCGGTGTCTTCAAAGAGCAGTTGCTTGGGCACGTGTTCTTCTCCTCGTGTCGAGCCGACCGTGCGGCCCTAAATGGTGTGTTCGAGTGTGGTTGATACTGGAGGACTGCCGAACGATCAGTTCATCACCTTGGCGAGGATGTCTCCCTCGCGAAGGATCTTCACCTCGTGGCCATCGATCTCGATGTCGCTGCCCGAGTACTTGCCATAGATCACTTCATCGCCGATCGCGAGCGACATCTCGGCCCGCTGGCCATTCTCGAGCAGACGGCCTGGGCCAAGTGCTGTCACGTGGCCACGCTGGGGCTTCTCCTTGGCGGAGTCGGGCAGGACGATACCGCCGGCCGTTCGCTCCTCAGCCTCAACAGGAGTCACCACAACACGGTCATCGAGAGGACGAATCTTGAGGTTCTTCATGAATCAGGTCTCCGAAAAGGGTTAGTGAGATTGTTTGGGAAGACGGGGCTCAGGCTTACATCATGCCCGGCATGCCGCCCATACCACCCATGCCGCCCATGTCAGGCATGCCGCCGCCCATGCCACCACCCATTCCGTGGTGATCATGGCCTTCGCCACCTTCTTCTTCCTCCTTCGGAATGTCGGTCACGAGCGACTCCGTTGTCAGAAGCAGGGCAGCCACACTTGCAGCGTTTGCCAAGGCCGTGCGAACCACCTTGGCGGGGTCGATGACGCCAGCCGCGACGAGGTCGCAGTAGGCATCGGTATCGGCGTTGTAGCCCTCGTTCTTGCCCTTGAGCTGACGCACGCGGTTGACCACCACGGGGCCGTCAACACCGGCGTTCTCAGCGATGGCCTCAAGCGGATACCGCAGGGAGTTCTTGACGATCGCAACGCCAAGCTTCTCGTCTCCCTTGACCGAAACCTTCTCAAGAGCGGCCTCGCTCCGCAGCAGGGCCACGCCACCGCCAGGAACAATGCCTTCAGCAAGGGCCGCCTGAACGGCACTCTTCGCGTCGTCGATGAGAGCCTTCCGCTCCTTCATCTCCGTCTCAGTCGCAGCACCGACGTTGATCTGAGCCACGCCACCAGCGAGCTTGGCGAGACGCTCCTGCAGCTTCTCACGATCGTAGTCGCTGTCGGTCGCTTCGATCTCCTGCCGGATCTGGGCAGCACGACCGTCGATCGCCGACTTGGTGCCGGCTCCGCTCACAATCGTGGTGTTGTCCGAAGCAATGATCACCTTCTTGGCACGTCCCAGGTCGCTGAGTTTCACGGAGTCGAGCTGGATGCCGAGATCCTTGTAGATCGCCTGGCCGCCAGTCAGCACCGCGAGGTCGCCCATGATCGCCTTGCGACGATCCCCATATCCGGGAGCCTTCACGGCCACCGACTGGAGGATGCCGCGCAGTTTGTTCACAACCAAGGTAGCCAGGGCCTCCCCCTCGACGTCCTCAGCAATGATCACGAGCGGCTTCCCGGCCTTGCTGACCGCCTCAAGAAGCGGCACAAGGTTCTTCGCACTCGAGACCTTCTCTTCGAAGATCAGGATGTAGGGATCGCTGTACTCACACACCTGCGCGTCGGTATCGGTGACGAAGTGCGGCGAAAGGTAGCCACGATCGAACTGCATGCCTTCGACAACCTCGACAGTCGTCTCGGACTGCTTCCCTTCTTCAACCGTGATCACGCCATCCTTGCCAACCTTGAGGAAGGCATCGGACAGCACGTTGCCGATGGTGGGATCGTTGTTGCCAGCAATCGTGGCGATCTGCTGCAGTTCCTTCTTGTTCTTCTCGTTGATCGGTGTCGCCTGGGCGAGAATCGCCTCGCTGACTGCCGCCACCGCCTTGTGAATGCCACGCGAGAGAGCCATCGGGTCGGCCCCGGCGGCAATCATCTTCAGGCCTTCACGGAAGATCGCCTCAGCGAGCACCGTTGCCGTAGTGGTGCCGTCGCCAGCCACGTCATTAGTCTTGCTGGCTGCTTCCTTGACCAACTGGGCACCGAGATTCTCGAAAGGATCTTCGAGATCGATGTCTTCCGCGACGGTCACGCCGTCCTTGGTCACCTTGGGCGATCCCCAGCCCTTGTCGAGCACCGCGTTGCGACCGCGTGGGCCGAGCGTACTCTTCACCGCACGGGCGAGTTTTGAAACGCCTTGCAGCAGCGGTTGACGGGCATCGTCGTCAAAGACCATTTGCTTCGCCACGAATGTCTCCTTCCAAGAGATGGTGTCGCGAGATGTGGGTTTGGCAGTTGAATGCGTTGCCACACGGTTAGAGCAAGCCGCGTGCCGAGCCGCGACCGCCCCGTCAGAAAGATCAAAAAAACGAAAAAAACCCGCATTTCTTGCCCTCAAAGGCGGGTGAGGGCGGTCTCGGCAGGGGAACGGGCGGGCAGCCCCTGCCGTTTTGGCAACCGGATTCCGCCGGCCCGGGCAGGCTGTTGTGGGTCAGGGCACCCACGACACACTGTCGTCGATGTCCCGCACAAATGCCGCCAAAAGGTCGGCCGCACGGTCGATATCATCGAGCGAAACCGTCTCCACCGCCGAGTGCATGTAGCGGTTGGGGATGCTCACCAAGCCGGTGGCGACACCGCCGCGGGTGGTCTGCAGCACGTTCGCGTCGGTGGGCGTGGCCCGGCCGTTGGCCCCGAGTTGGACGGGAATCGACGCCGCCGCCGCCGCCGCGAGCAGCCGTTCCACCACATGGGGATTCATGTTGGGACCGCGATACACGACCGGCCCCTTGCCGAGCGAAATATCTCCCTCAGCCTTCTTGTCGATCGTGGGGCAGTCGGTGGCATGCGTCACGTCAACCGCGATGCCCACCTGGGGATCCACGGTGTGAGCGCTTGTTTTGGCCCCGCGGAGGCCGATTTCCTCCTGCACGCTCGACGACACAAACAGGCCGCAGCGGAGCGGGCCTGCGGCAGCCCGCCGAAAGGCTTCGAGCACCGTCCAGAGCCCAACTTTGTCGTCCATTGCCACCGCGGCCGCACGATTGTTGCGGAGGAGCTGGGCCTTCAGGTCAAACGTCAGGCAGTCCCCGACCCGCACCATGCTCTCGGCATCAGCCTTGTCGGTCGCTCCGATATCGACCCAAAGATCCTTCATCTTGGGCACCGCTTTCCGCTCCTCGTCGGAAAGCAGGTGGATCGGCTTGCGTGAAATCACGCCTGGCACCGGGCCCGCGGCGGTCCAGACCACCACGTGCGACCCGACGAGCTGCATCGGATCCCAACCGCCGATCGGCTGCACCCACAAGAAGCCGTCGGCGTCGATGTGCTGCACGATCAAACCGATCTGGTCACAGTGCCCGACCAGCAGCACGCGTGGCGTGACCGCCGTGTTTTTGCCACCAATCACATTGCCGTGAGCATCGGAGGAGACACTGTCGGCGACGCCGGCGAGGTACTCCCGCACCAGCTCCTGCACCGGCCGTTCGTAGCCCGATGGGCTCGGCGTCTCGAGCAGGCGAAAGAGGAAGTCACGGGCAGCAGCATCCATGGCAGGGATCCGTTGGAGAGGGAGAGGCGAAAGCGATGACGCGTCACGGTACGGGGGCCCACGGAACCGTGCAAGCACCGTCCCCGCCTACCACGGCCCCGGATTGAACCCCTGCGGCAGACGATTACGATGCAGGGGAGTCGATGGCTGCCTGTCGGCGGCCTGATCCCTCCCGGGAAGCCCGGCTTTCGCCTCAAAGCCTCCTCCCCTCCCGAAAAGCCTGGAGCACCCCTCACACCATGACCGAGCCCGTGCGGATTGGCGTTGTCGGCCTCGGCACGGTGGGATCCGGTGTGATGAGGCTGCTTTCCTCGTCAGCCGACCACATCGCGCGGCACGCCGGCCGCCCAATCGTGGTCGAGCGAGCGGTTGTCGCCAATCCTGCCAAAGATCGCGGGCTCGACTTTCCCGCGGAGCGGATTTCGACCGACATCCGGTCAATCAGTAGCGATCCGTCGATTTCTGTCGGTGTGCTGCTGGTGGGTGGCCTGGAGCCGGCCCGCAGCATGGCCATCGAACTGCTCGAAAACGGCAAGGACCTGGTGACAGCCAACAAGGCGCTGCTTGCCGAACACGGCCCTGAGCTGTTCGCGCTTGCACGCCGCCGTGGGCGGGCCATCGCTTTTGAGGCCGCGGTCGCCGGCGGCATCCCAATCGTGGCCGCCATCGGCGAATGCCTGGCAGCCAATCGCATCGAAAGCATTCGCGGCATCCTCAATGGCACGAGCAACTTCATCCTGACCCGGATGGAAGAGAACGGCCTCGACTACGCCGACGCCCTCGCGCTCGCCCAGGCCAAGGGGTTTGCGGAAGCCGACCCGTCCATGGATGTCGATGGCACCGATGCCACCCAGAAACTGGCGATTCTCGCCCACCTCGCGTTTGGCGTGTGGGTGCCCTGGAAGGAGATCCCGCGCGTTGGGGTCGACACCCTCGATATCGGCCTGCTGAACGACGCCGCCGAACTTGGCTACCGCGTCAGGCTCGTCGCCGTGGCGACACGGGCCGATGGTGTGCTTTCAATGCGGGTCAGCCCGGCGCTCGTCCGGGTGGGAACGCCGCTTGCCGAAACACGGGGCGCATTCAACGCCGTGAGCATCGTGGGGGATGCCGTCGGTCCGATGTTTTTCCATGGGCTCGGAGCCGGGCAGATGCCCACCGCCTCCGCCGTCGTCGCCGACATTATCGACACCGTGGTGGGACGGGCCGCGATCACCTTCCGCACAACCGGCGTGCTCTCCGAAGAGAACCCCGACCTGACGCTCGGGGGCGACACCCAAGAGCGGCACTTCTTGAGGGTCTCTGTCCGTGACCGGCCTGGCGTGCTTGCAGCCATCACGGGGATTCTCGGCGACCACGGCATTTCTATTTCGTCGATGCTGCAGCGTGCTGGTTCGGGGGCGACCGACGAAGCGGTCTCTCTCGTGATCATGACGCACCGCAGTTCGTCGGCGGCAATGGCCGAGGCCGTGCAGACCATCGATGGCCTGCCGGCGGCGCTTGCCAAGAGCGTCTGCCTGACCGTGCTCGACCAGAGCCGACTCGACGACGCCAGCCCTGCCGCCTAGCCGCCTCGTTTCTCGACCCACCCCGGCGTAGTCCGCCGAGGCCCGCATAGCCCGACCAAGAGCCGCCTGATGAAGTACCTGCTCCTCATTCCGGATGGCGCCGCCGACGAACCGCAGGCCGCTCTCAACGGCCGCACGCCTCTCGAGGCCGCCCACACGCCTGCGATGGATGCGCTCGCCGCGCGAGGACGCGTGGGGCGTGCCGATCACGTGCCGCCGAGCCTACCGCCCGGCTCCGAAGTGGCCTGCATGAGCCTGCTGGGCTACGACCCACTGACCTTCTTCACTGGCCGCGCGCCGCTTGAGGCTGCAGCCCAAGGCATCTCTCTTGGGCCTGACGACTGGGCTGTCCGTTGCAACCTGGTGACGATCGTCGATCAAGACGGCCAGAGCGTGATGGAAGATTTCACCGCCGGGCACATCTCTAGCGAGGAAGCCCGCGAGTTGCTGACCGCATCCCAGGCCGGGCTGGCAAAGGATTTTCCCGAACTTGCCGCGTCGTGGCAGTTCGTGCCAGGCGTGAGTTACCGCAACCTGCTGATCCACCGAGGTCAGCCGGGCGACGCGAGCCCGCTCGGAAACGAACTGCGGACCGTGCCCCCTCACGACCTGATGGACAAGCCGGTCATCGATGCCTTTCCGCGAGGCCGAGGGAGCCGGTTCCTCTCCGAAATCATGGCGGCCAGCGAGCGGTGGCTCGCCGAGCACCCCGTCAACGTTGCCCGCCGTGCAGCCGGTCAGCGGCCAGCCACGCATGTCTGGCTATGGGGAGCCGGCAAAGCCCCCGCCATGCCGAGTTTTGCGGACCTCCATGGCGTGTCCGCCACCATGATCACCGCCGTGGACCTTCTCCGCGGCCTCGCCTCCCTCTCCGGCTGGAAGCGACGCGAAGTGCAGGGCGCCACCGGCTACCTCGACACCGACTACGCTGCCAAGGCTCGCGCCGCGATCGAAGAACTCGAGTCGGCCGATCTTGTCTGCGTGCACGTGGAAGCGCCGGATGAGGCGAGCCACCAGGGCGACACCGCCGAGAAGATCGCCGCCATCGAGCGTATCGATGCGTTGATCGTGGCTCCCTTGGTGAAGCACCTACAGGGATGCGGCGACCACCGCATTCTGATTTGTCCCGATCACCCCACGTTTCTCTCCACCAAAACCCATTCGCGTGGCGGCGTGCCGTACGTCGTCGCAGGAAGCGGCATCCCTGCCGATTCGGCAGTCGCCTACGGAGAGTCCGCAGCGCTCGCCGGCCCGCTCACCGACCCGGGCTGGGAGTTGATGAACGAATTTCTTCGCACGAACGTCGCTGGAGGCTGACCTGATGGCACTTGTCGTTCAGAAGTTTGGCGGAACGAGCGTCGCCGATCCCGCCAAGATCATGGCCGCAGCGAAGAAAGCGGTCGCACGCCACCAAGCTGGCGATCAGGTGGTGATGGTGGTCAGCGCCATGGGCAAGCAGACAGATGCCCTCGTGGAGTTGGCTCGCGGCATCACGTCGTCGCCGAGTGCCCGTGAAATGGACATGCTGCTCTCGACCGGTGAGCAGGTGACGGTCGCCTTGATGGCGATGGCAGCCCACGCCCTCGGCGTGGAAGCCGTGAGCCTTGCCGGCGCCCAAATCGGCATCCGCACCGACAGTTCCCACACCCGCGCCCGCATCCGCTCCATCTCCACCGAAACGATCAGGGGGCACCTCGACCGGGGCGCGATCGTCGTGGCCGCTGGCTTTCAGGGCATCGACCAGAACGGCAACATCACCACCCTCGGCCGAGGTGGCTCCGACACCACCGCCGTGGCGCTCGCGGCGGTGCTCGACGCCGACCTCTGCGAGATCTACACCGACGTCGATGGCATCTACACCACCGACCCACGCATCCTCCCGGCCGCCTGCCGCCTCCCCTCCATCGCCTACGACGAGATGCTGGAACTGGCGAGCCTCGGGGCAGGGGTGATGCATGCCCGCTCCATCGAGTTTGCCAAGAAGTTTGGGGTGAAGGTGCTCGTGCGTTCGAGCTTCCAGGACGGACCGGGCACGCTGATCGCCCCCGATCGACTCGCCGCCCACCGCGTGGTGTCTGGCGTGGCCCTCGCCAAGGACGAATCCCGACTGACGATCGCTGGAGTGCCGGACGAACCCGGTTCCAGTCAAGCTGTGATCTCGGCGCTCACCTCGGCCGGCATCACGGTCGACATGATTGTGCAGAACGTCGCCCAGGAAGGGCGGGCCGATATCTCCTGCACGGTGAGCACAAGCGACCTGCCGCAGGCGCTGGACGTGGCTCGCCGCGTCGCTGGAGAAATCGGAGCGGCCGAGATTTCATCGCAGGAAGGCCTGGCCAAGGTCTCGGCGGTGGGCATCGGCATGGCGAGCCAGCAGGGCGTCGCTGGTGCGATGTTTGCGGCCCTCGCCGCGGAGAAGATCAACGTGCACATGATCACCACGAGCGAGATCAAGATTTCCGTGCTCGTGCACCGCGACGATGCCCAGCGTGCCGTGCGAGCAGTTCACCAAGCGTTTGTGCTCGAAGAAGCCGCGTCGGTGGCGGGCCCCGCGATCGATGCGGCAGTGATTGAAGACGCCACGGTAAGCCCGCTTGAAGTCGTCCAACGTCTGGAAGGTATGGAAGACCTGGCAATCGAAGACTGCCACCTCGACGAGACGCAGGCGCTCGTCACGTTCATCGATCTTCCCGACACACCAGGCGTCGCTGCCGAGGTGTTTGGTGAGCTTGGCCGCGCTGGCCTCGTGGTCGACATGATCGTGCAGAGCGAACCACGCGACGGAAAAGCCGAGTTGAGTTTTACGGTCGCCAGTGAGGATCGGGACCTCGCCGCAACCACGGCCCGGTCCATCGCCGAATCGCGTGGAGCCCGTGTGGCCGACATGCCCCATGTCGCCAAACTCTCGATTACCGGGGTGGGCATCCGCAGCCATTCGGCGATCGCGGATCGTCTCTTCCGCCCGCTCGCTGAGGCCGGGATCAACATTGACCTGGTGAGCACCAGCGAAGTGCGGGTGAACGTGGTGGTCGCAGCTACGGAAGGGGAGCGGGCGCTGGCCATCCTTCGCCAGGCTGCAGGCCTGTAAGCACGCCCGGCCCACTCACGGCGCCGCCGGCTGACACCGCCGCGAATCGTCGACGCGACGCGACCGCCCGGCTCGGCGTATGCTGCGAGCCCCCGCGGAGCCCATTGTCGCCATGGCCCCCTCAGAGCATCTGCCGTCGCTCCCCATCGATCGCTCCGCGGTGGAGTTATCGCCAGGCCAGCATCCATCAACCGGCGGCCACCCACCGTCAACCGCAGGCAGGTCGGCCGAGACCGCACCCTCCGTCGCCGCTGCGGCCGGCAGCGGAACGCCGATCGCCCCCTCGGTGCGCTCTGCGACTGGGACCGCAGGACCACTCGCAGACCTGCCAGTCGCAGGCAGCTCAACACTCGTGGGAGCGGTTGTCGGCGACGTGCGGATCGAAGGCCTGATCGCTCGCGGAGGCATGAGCTACGTTTACTGCGGATATCAGCAAGCACTCAAAAGGAATGTGGCGGTCAAGTTTCCGGCGTTCGCCCAAACCCCATCAGCCCACCAACGTTTCCTCCGCGAAGTCGAGGTGCTGGGGCAACTTTCCCATCCGCACATTGCCACGCTCTTCAGCGCCGGCGAGTACCTCCACGAATCGGTCGTGCTGCCCTACTTCGTCATGGAGTTTGTGCCGGACGCTGAGTCGCTTGTGGATTTCTGCAACCGTCGGCAGCTCCCAACCCACGAACGCCTGCAACTTTTTCTCGAGGCCTGCGACGCGATCGCCGCTGGGCACAGCCAAGGCATCGTTCACCGCGACATCAAACCCAGCAACATGCTCGTGGCCCCCGGTTCTGCGAGCCATGCCAGCACCTCCCTGCAATCTCCTCACGGCGTAGGCCACCTAAAAGTCATCGACTTTGGGATCGCCACCGCGCTCGCCGATCCGCAGGACACCACCGAAGAATCGGGCTCGCGACGGGTCCTGCTAGGCACCCGGGCCTACATGAGTCCGGAACAGTGTGCGGGGAAACAGAATCTCCTCGGCAAGGCCAGCGATGTCTACTCGCTGGGCGTCGTCTTGCACGAGTTGCTGACAGAAAGTCTCCCGCACGCTCGCAACCGCGCCACAGCCAAGCCGCTGCGGGGGCAACGCGGCCCCCACAGCGGCTGGAGGTTCCGACGCGATCTGCAGCGGGTGGCCGAGACCTGCCTCGCTCACCGCCCTGAGGATCGTTACGCCCACGCGGGGCTCCTAGCCGCCGACCTGCGTCGGGTGCTCGCCGGCAGGCCACCAAACTCCCACCCGCGCAGGCGTACCTCCGTCACCACGATCACGCGAGTGCTGCGGCACCCGCGAGTGGCGATCTCGCTGATGGTGATCGTCGTTGGTCTTGGCGGCATCGCCTTGAGAATCGGGCTCACGCGCAATGAGATGGCCCAGAAACCTCCCCCCGCCGTGGCCTCTGGTAAAGAAGCCACCTCGCTCCTCACGAGGATTGGGGTTTCACCTGACTACACCAACTCGTCGCACGGCCAAGGCGCCGCGCCCGAGATCATCCCTCAGCGCATCTCGCCACTGGAGTGGATGCAACTCCTCTTCGATCCGTCGCTCACCGTCCCCACTCTCGAACGTTCACTCACCCCGCGAAGCTTCCTGCTCAGCCGTGACGGCACCCCGATCGACACGTCGAACATCTCGCTGCAGTTCACCTCTGGCAACGTGTACTCGTGCCTGGTGGAGGGGCTGGAAGCCATCACGACACCGCAAGGCCGTTACACCCTCGCGGTCACCGAGCCGTTGCCTCCCGGCAGCCCACCCGACCAGAGGCCCGTCACCACCCCGCTCTACGCCTGGGAGATGCCCTCCTTTTCCCGCTTTCGCTTCAATCTCAACGACGACGACTGGGAGCGGCACGTGGTCGAAATGGCAGGCCTCGAAGAGACCACCGTGGCTTTCAACAACGCCACGTTCGCCTTCCTGCGACCTCAACGCACCAACGAGGAAGCCACGATTGTGATGCGGTTTGAGGTGCCGTTCCCCGTCCGCATCGCGTGGCTGCGGGCAAAACACGCCGTCTGGACGGCCATCGCCAAGCCTTTCGCGCAGCGCAATGACCAAGTCCTCCGTGAAGGAACCGAGCACGCTCCTATCGACCCAGGCGCCTCCGTCACCATCGATGTCTCAACCGATGGCAACGAATGGACGACCGTCACTGGGCTGCGATTCGGACACGCGGGCATCTCCGACAATCCGCTGGATGTGTCGGACCTCGTGCAGCAGTCTCACGAAGTCTGGGTGCGGGCGCGGGTCTACGCCACGCGTGCCTGGCGCGACGAAGGCGTGGTCTTCTCGCAACTTTTCCTCACCGAACCCGAGCGAACCGAACCCGCCTTTGAACTCGACCTGACGGGACCGCTGCCCAGCAACACGCGTCGCTAGCCAAGCACATCGCTAGCCAAGCACGTCGCTGAGGACGTCCTCGGACACATAGATGGGCAGGTTTGGCTCACAGGTGACGGCCACGGCGATCGCATCGGACGGCCGGGCGTCGATCTCGATGACTTCGCCATCTTTGATCACCCGAATCACCGCGAAGTAGGTGTGTTCTTTCAGTTCGGAGATCACCACGTCCTGAAAATCGCCCCCCATCAACTCGACCGCCGACACGAGGAGGTCATGCGTGAGCGGACGCGGAGCCTGGTGATGCTTTACGCGACGATCGATGCTCGTGGCTTCAAAGAGCCCGATCAGGATGGGGAAGGTGCGGTCGCCTTCCACCTCCTTGAGGTAGACAACCTGTTGGTCGTTGATCTCACTGATGATGATCCGCGACAACTCCATCTGCACCGACATACGATTCGCTCCGACGTGCGACGTGCTAAACCCACAGGCTGTTTTCAACCGCCATGACTGCAGGCACATTCTACCGGAAAGTGTGCTCGTCGGGCCGCCCAAGACGGCCGTCCAAAAAAAATCGATTTCCCCTTAGGCTCGGCTGCGGAGGTCGTCGGCCATTGACGCGAGCGCCGCGAGACGCTCTTCCATTTCGGCCAGTTGTTCCCGCTCTTTCTCCACCACATCAGCCGGAGCGCGGGCCACGAAGTTCTCGTTCGAGAGTTTCTTGCGCTTGCCCTCGATCAGCGCCGCGAGCTTCTCGTGGTCCTTGGTCACACGAACCAGCTCAGCTTTGACGTCGACCAAGTCCGCGAGGTCCACAGCCACCTCGCAGCCTGCCGCAGCGACCTTGGCCGCCATCGCTGGCAGGTTGACGTCCGGCCCCACGTCGAGCACTTCAGCGACGGCCATCGTCCCCACCGCACCGAGCATCGGGGCGAGGAGTGCCTGCTTACCCTCGTCGGCCCGGATCACCACCGTGACCCTCGTCTTCGGAGGCACATTTTGACGGGCGCGGATTTCGCGGATGGCGGCGACGATCGCGAGGAACGTGCCAAACCGCTCCTCGCTCTCGGTGTCGATCCAGGCCGCGGGCGGCTCCGGCCAGCGGGCGATCATCACCGACGCCGCGGGGGCCGCATCCGCGTCTCCCTCCGTGGCATCCCATGGCATCCGGCGAGATCCCGCAGCCTCGCGAAGATGCTGCCAGAGTTCCTCCGTCACAAACGGCATGATGGGATGGAGCAACCTGAGAATCGTGTCGAGACCCGTAATCAGCATCGCCTGCGCAGACGCTCGGTTGGCGGGATCGGCCAGCCTCGCCTTACAGAGCTCCAGGTAGGCGCTGCAGTACTCATCCCAGGCAAACGCATAGAGCGTGCGGGCGGCATCGGCAAAGCGGAAGGCATTGATGGAGGCGGTGACGTCGGCGGTGACCGTCGCCAGTCGACTGCGAAGCCAAGCTTCCTCCAGTGGCAGTTCTGTGGAGGCAACCGCGGCATCCACACTGCCGCCGGCAAAGCCTTCGAGGTTCATCAGCACAAACCGCGTCGCATTCCACAGCTTATTGGAGAAGTTGCGACCCGCGTCGAAGCGCTCGCTGACCGCGGGGCCGCGGGGCAGGGCGAGATCCGCCTCGGTGCTCGCCCACTGTGTGCGAAACGGTTTCCCGCACTTGGTGCACTCAATCCTCGGCTTCGTACGGTTTGCCGTCGTCTGCTCGATGCGATGGTTGCACGCTGGGCAGGCGAACTCAACCGGCATCCGCACGTCCTGCGTCTCGGTGGCCATGCTCGCCATGCCAAAGCGGAGGGCGTCTGCACCGAGTGATTCGATCACATCGAGCGGATCCACGCCGTTGCCCTTGCTCTTGCTCATCGTCTCGCCGTAGCGGTCGAGAATCTTGGGGTGGATGGCCACATCCGCAAACGGCACCCGGCCCGTGTCGAAGAGCCCCATGATCACCATCCTCGCCACCCACAGCGTGATGATGTCACGGCTCGTGACGAGCGTGGTCGTGGGATAGAAGCGGGCCAGTTCGGCTGTCTCGTCAGGCCATCCAAGGGTGGAGTGCGGCCAGAGGGCTGACGAGAACCAGGTGTCGAGCACGTCAGCGTCGCGACAGAGCGACTGCCCCGCCACGGCATCGAGCCCAATCGATTCCTCGCGACAGCAGAGAAACCATTGCTGGGCGGATCCGTCGCTTGGTTCCCCGTCTGCCTCGGTCCAGGCCACATCGCTGCGACCGGCGAACGCCGTCTCCAGATCGCTCGCCGTGACCCCAGCCACATGCCAGATCGGGATCCGGTGCCCCCACCACAGCTGTCGGCCGACCGGCCAGTCCCGTTTCTCGCCGAGCCAGTCGAGGTAACTCTTGGCGTACCGCACGGGGTGAATCTTTACCGCGCCGTTCTTCACAGCCTCGAGGGCAGGTTCCGCGATCTCGGCCATGCGGATGAACCACTGATCCGCGAGGTAGGGCTCGATTGGTGTCTTTGAGCGATCGGAGTGCGCGAGGTCGATCACGCGATCCTCGACAGCCTCCAGCAGCCCTACCTCTTCCAGATCAGCCACCACTTTTTCACGGGCCTTGCGGATGGTAAGCCCGGCGTATGGACCGGCCTCCGCATTGAGGGTTCCGTCGGGGTTCAAGATGTTGAGCATCGGCAGGCCCTGCCGCAGCCCAACCTCGTAGTCGTTGGGATCGTGCGCGGGCGTGATCTTCACGCACCCGCTCCCCATGTCAGGCTTTGCCCACTCGTCTGCCACGAGGGGAATCTCTCGTCCAAGCAGAGGCAACCGCACCTTGCGGCCTGCCCTCGCCATCGCCGCGAGCTGCACAAGCCCCGCAAGCATCGTGGCTCGCCGGGTGGTGAGCGATTCAAGCTCCGCCTCGACCTCAGACTTTTCTTTGGCGCTCGCCGCCGCGAGCTTCTCGCGGAGACTCGTCTCCACCGCCGCGAGGGCGGCTGCCGGATCGGGATGGACCGCCACCGCGGTGTCGCCGAGCAGGGTTTCAGGCCGCGTGGTGGCCACCGTCACATGGCTCGGCTCGCCCGCCTGAGGATCGATCACCTCGTAACGCAGATGCCAGAAATGACCTTTGACTTCTTCGTGAAAGACCTCATCGTCGCTGACCGCGGTCTGAAGGAAGGTGTCCCAGTTCACGAGCCGCTTGCCACGCCGCACCAGCCGCTTCTCAAAAAGCCGGAAGAATGCCTCTCGGACCGCCTTGGCACACTGGTCGTCAAGCGTGAAGCGGGTCCGATCCCAGTCGCAGCTCGCCCCGAGTTCCCGCAACTGCCCAAGGATGCGAGCCTCGTACTGCTCCTTCCATTGCCAGATCCGCTCCACGAGTTTTTCGCGGCCAAGATCATGGCGTGAAAGTTTCTCCTCCTCGAGCAGCCGACGCTCCACAACCGCCTGCGTGGCGATACCGGCGTGATCCGTGCCTGGCATCCAGAGTGTGAGATACCCCTGCATGCGGCGGGCCCGCACGAGGATGTCCTGCAGCGTGTTGTTAAGGGCGTGCCCAAGATGCAGGGCTCCCGTCACGTTCGGTGGCGGGATGACGATCGAAAACACCGGCCGCGTTTCTGGCTGCGCGGCAGGCTCGGGCTCGGCATGCCAGTACTTTCCAGCGTCCCAGAGCTCTCGGCAGCGGGCTTGGGCGGAGGTGTGATCGAAGTGTTTCGGCAGCTCGTGCATCGCAAAATTGTGGCAAGAGGAACTTGGGTCAGAGGGCCCAGCATAGCCGCCCAAGGCCATTCACGAGAGGCCGTGGAGCCCCGCACGGCAAAGCCGCGGCTGCGACGGTGCACTTCAAACAAAACCGCCCTACACTAAAGCGTTTCTATGCCCAGCGACCCCCGATCGATCCTCACCGACGTCTTCGGACACACCGACTTTCAAGGCCTGCAAGCCGAGGTGATCGGGCACGTGCTCTCTGGTGGCCATGCAGTCGTGCTAAGCCCTACAGGCTCGGGAAAATCGCTCTGCTTCCAGGTGCCCGCTCTCGCTCTGCCGGGCCTGACGATCGTGCTGTCACCGCTCATCGCCCTGATGAAAGATCAGGTCGACGCCCTCCGCGCCCGCGGAGTGGCGGCGACGTTCATCAATTCCTCTCTCGACCGGACAGCGCGCGAAGCACGTTCTCGCGAGGTGGCAGAAGGGAAGGTGAAACTGCTCTACGTCACCCCAGAGCGATTTCGCAAAGAGGCGTTTCGCGAAGTGATGGAGACCGTCAAGGCGACCCAAGGCATCAGCCTACTCGCGGTCGACGAAGCCCACTGCATCAGCCAGTGGGGGCATGACTTCCGCCCAGACTACTCCCGAGTCGGAGAGTGGCGGACGTGGCTCGGAAACCCAACCACGATCGCGTTGACCGCAACCGCGACGCCTGCGGTCCAAGACGACATCCTTCGGCAACTCGGGTTGGACCGCACGCACGACGCCGTGCGGCAGTTCAATCGCGGCATCGATCGGCCCAACCTGTCGCTCGATCTCGTCGAAACCTGGAGCGACGACGACAAACTCGACGCCATCGAGGCGTGTGCCCGCCGTCTACCAGGCTCAGGCATCGTCTACTTCACCCTGATCAAAACACTCGAGCGTTTCAGCGACCTGCTCGCCGAGCGTGGCCTTCCCCACCTCTGCTACCACGGCAAACTCGACGCTCGTCGGCGGCGGCAGGTGCAGGATGCATTCATGCATGGAACCGCTCCCGGCGACGAGCTGGTGCTGGCCACCAATGCCTTCGGCATGGGCATCGACAAGGCGTCTATCCGCACAATCACGCACGCCGAAATCCCCGGATCGGTCGAATCCTACTATCAGGAGATCGGCCGCAGCGGCCGCGATGGCAAGCCTGCTCTCTGCACGCTGCTCTACGACGAGCGGGACCTCCTGACGCAGATGGACTTCATCCGCTGGACAAACCCCGACGCCGACTACTACGAGCGGGTGTATCACCACCTTGCCCACGATCGTGAGGCGATTCGCTCCTTCGGTCTCGACTGGCTCCGGGAGCGGCTCCACGATCGCCGCCGCGGCCATGATGGGCGGCTCGACACGGCGCTTGCCATGCTCGAGCGGCACGGTGTGATCGAGGCAGAGCAGCATGAACTCCCTCGGGGTCTCTACCAACTCGTTGGCCAACTCCCGCCATCGCTCCGCGAGAGCGAGCGGCTGACTGAAAAACTCGAAGCGGACCAATTGCGTCTTTACGACATGGTGGAATACGCCAAGCACGAAGGGAATCGGAAGGTGTTCCTGAACCGCTACTTTGGCTGTGGCTAGCAACTGCCGCGCGTTGGCCGTGGCGAGCAGACGGCGTGTCGCGCACCGATGCCGGCATGGTTTTCCGGCAAATGTGTGTTTTTTTGCCGCCGACTGGCAGACGCCTCCCCTCGATGGAAGAATGCGTCATCGGCTGCAAGGGCAGGCATCGGCCTGCGACCTTGGCGGCGGTTGTTGCTACGGAGTTGCCCCACTGCGGGCAGGTGTGATGTCGTCTCGTGGCCTCGATCACTGTTGCGGGCTTCCTTTCCCACATCGCTCCTCCACGCCGCTTCGCCAGCTGGTCGCACGGCTCTGCCGGATCGCCTTGGTGATCTCGCTCGCAGCCGCAGCGGCCTGGGGCTCGCATGCGGAAGTCGGTGCCGCTGAAGGCGACGCCGAGGCAGCGCTGCGAGCAGCGGCCTCCGCGTATGCCGACGCCTTTAACCGTGGCGACATGGACGCACTCGCCGCTCAGTGGGCTGAGCAAGCGGCCCTCGTCGAGGATGGGGTCGAACTGGTCGGCCGCGAGGCGATCATGGCCGCGATCGAGGAAAGCCGGGCGCGTTCACCGAAGATGCAGATGGCGATCGACGTCGACGAGATCCGCTTTATCACCTCAAACCTCGCCACCATCAGCGGATCCTTACGCGTGTCTGCCAACAAGGGCGGCATGGAACTCCGCTCGCAGTTCACGAGCCTGCGGGTCTTCGACGACGGCCAGTGGAAACTCGCGGAGTCCGCAGTCGTGACCGACCCGCGGGCTTCCGTGAAGAACGTCGACTGGATGGCAGGCACCTGGGAGGGCGCGACGCCCGCAGGGGAGCCGATCCGGATCGAGGTCTCAAGCGATCTCGACGGAGCGGCGGTTGTTTCCCGGATCACCATCGGCCCGGCCGATGAGCCGCTTGTCACTGCCATCGATGTGATTCACGCCGACGCCGCCACCGGCAGTCTCCGCAGCTGGACCTTTGATTCCACCGGAGCCCGCGCAGAGGGAATGCTCATGTCTGACGGCACCTCCTTCAACCGCGCTGTGATTGGCTTCCCTGCTGCCGACAGTGGTGCACTCGAAAGCAGCTGGGTGCAGGTGATCACTCCCCTCGACGACCACCGTCTTGCCATTCAGTCGATCGAGCGGAGCCTCGACGACCAAGACCTTCCGGATACTGACGTCATCATCCTCAAGAGGACCACTCCATGATTCCGCACTCCCGGCGATCATTCTTCGACCGTACGCGGATGATCCTGGCCCCTGCGTGCGCCATGCTGGTTGCGTTCGCGTCATCCCCGGCGTGGAGCCACGGCGGTGGCTTTCATGGCGGCGGTGGAGGTGGCTTCCACGGTGGTGGAGGAATGCCAAAAGGTGGCGGTAACTTCAGCGGCGCCCGACCTTCCTCAATGCCGAGCCGGGGCGGCATGAGCCGCCCGACAGGTGGTATGAGCCGTCCCACCGGCGGAGCAGGGAATCTTGGGAAAACCGGTGGTGGAGCCAAGTCCATGGGTGGCCACTTTGCTGGCGATCCCCTCGCACACTCGAGCCTCTCCGCAAGCCATCTGCGGTCGCTTGGTCGTGGCGGTGCGTCAAAGAACCTCAAGGCACAGTCCATCCAAAATCTCAACGCCCGCGGTTCGGAGATCAGAAACAACTTCTACAACGGCAACTGGTACGGTGGACGCGGTTGGTACGCCAATAACTTCGGTCGGTGGTGGCCAGGTGGCTGGTACGGCGGCTGGGGCGGCTGGGGCATCGGTTTGGCGTCGGGTTTGCTGTGGGCCGACCTCGCTGGCTGGGGAGGCTACGGTGCCCAACCGATCGCCTACGACTACGGCACCACCGTGGTGTACGGCGACGATGGCGTGACCGTGGCGGGTGAAAACATGGGCACTCCCGAAGAGTATTCCCAGTCCGCAACCGATCTCGCGGCAAGCGGTTCCGGCGCAGATGCAGCTGAAGAGGACTCCCAGTGGCGTCCGCTCGGCGTGTACGCCCTCGCCCGCGACGGGGAAAGCAAGCCGTCGACCTTCATCAGTTTGGCGGTCGACGCCGACGGCGTCCTGCGTGGCAACTACTACGACGCGATCTCTGACTCCTCGAAAGAGATCACCGGGAAGGTGGATTCGCAAACGCAGCGGGCTGCCTGGACGATTGGCGACAACAAAGCCAACGTCTACGAGGCTGGGCTGTCGAACCTTCTCAAGGACCAGACGCAGGTGCTCGTGCATCGCAACAACGAGGATGGCAGTGTGACCGGCGACGTGGAGCAGATGCTCCTCGTCCGCGTCGACGACGGAGACGACAAAGCGAGCTGATTCGACGCTCAGCGAGTTCCCGAGGTCCCTTGTGTGAAGACTGGGGGGCATCCATGCCAACGGGTACGTGGCAAACGTCGCCACTTTCCGCGACCGATCGTACGCGGCTAGACGACCTGTTTCGGATGCTCAAGGATGAGTCGTCTCGATTCCTGGGGTATCCCTGCAATCGCAACTTCGACTACTCCGAGCTGGCTCGGTTTCTTGCCTTCCCGATCAACAACGTCGGCGACCCGTACGTCCCGAGTAACTACCACCTCGAAACGCATGCATTTGAGCGTGAGGTGCTGGCCGTTTTCGAAGGGCTGACGCAGGCCCCTGCGGGCGAAACGTGGGGCTACATCACCAACGGCGGCACCGAAGGGAACCACTACGGGCTCTTCCTTGCCCGTGAACTCTACCCCGACGGGATCGTCTACTACTCCCAAGACGCCCACTACTCGATCGGAAAGGTGCTTCGCTGCCTCGGGCTGCCAAGCATCATGATTCGCTCGAGGCCCGACGGCAGCATCGACCTGGACGACCTACGGGAAACCCTCCGCATCCATCGCGATGTGCCGCCGATTGTCTGCGCCACGATCGGCACGACGATGAAAGGGGCCGTCGACGACATCGCCGGGATTCGGAGTCTGTTTGCCGAGTTCGCCTTAGGCCGCAGCTACCTTCATGCAGACGCCGCACTCAGTGGCATGATCTTGCCATTTGTCGACAGCCCCCCCGCCTGGAACTTCAGCCACGGAATCGACAGCATCGCCATCAGCGGCCACAAGATGATTGGCTCACCAATCCCCTGCGGAGTGGTGCTGGCCAAAAAAATCAACGTTGAGCGGATTGCGCGGAGCGTTGAGTACATCGGCACCCTCGACACCACGCTCAGCGGTTCACGCAATGGCCTGACCGTGCTCTTTCTCTGGTACGCCTTCCACACCGTCGGCGTGGAGGGATTCCGAGCGATCATTCCTGCCTGTCTGGAGATGGCCGCCTATGCAATTGAGCGGCTCTTTCCCCTCGGCGTGGCACCGTGGCGACATCCGTACTCCAACACCGTCGTCTTTCGCAGGCCATCGGCCGAGGTGACCAGCCGCTGGCAACTTGCCTGCCAAGGAAGTCATTCGCACCTGATCACGATGCCGCACGTCACGCGGGAGCAGATTGACGAGTTGGCGCGGGACATGGAACGACCGACGAGCCTCCATGCGTCCTGCCCGATCACCGACAGGCACCCGTCAACAGCCCAGCCATCCGACGACGATATCGTGTTGGTGGGCACTTCTGAACACGACCTGCTCGATGAAGTTTCGCAAGCGCTGGCGGAAGCTGGCCTTTCGATTGAGGCGTTGACGGCCGTGGCGGTCGATGAGGGGAGTGTTGTTCGGCTTCGCGTCAATGACCGAGCCGCCGCACTTCGTGTACTCAACCAGGGGCTGGATGCAGGCCGCGAATACGGCCGAGCCTCCACCGAGCCAGGCGATCGTGCCCTCGATCTCCTCAGCCGCATCGACTACCAGCAAGCAGCCCCCAACTCGATCTTGGTGCGACTCGACGACCGCCCCGGGGAACTGGCGAGCGTGACCCACCAGTGCCACGAGGCGGGCATCCGTTTGCAGGCCGTCCGCTTTCTCTGGCGGGGAAAAGCGTCGGCCGTCATCGAACTCAACGGCAATGAGCCTGAGAGGCTGCGATCGCTGCTGGTCAACCGCGTGATCCTCAACTGAGGCCGCGACGGCAGTCCTGCGGCCCACACCCGCGGCCCTTGGCCGTCTCGCCATGGGGCTCAGCCACGCGCTCTGGCCTTTCCCCCCGCTGGGGATAGGCTCGTGAGCATGAACACCTCGCCTGAAGAATCCCTGCTCGGCAAGCCCGCAACCTATGCGAGCCACTACGACCGGTCGCTGCTCTACCCGATGGATCGCCAGCCAAAACGCGACGAACTTGGGATCTGCGACGGGCTTCCTTTTTTTGGATACGACCTGTGGACCGCGTATGAACTGAGCTGGCTCAACCCGCGTGGGAAGCCAGAGGTCGCCATCGCCCGCTTCACGGTGCCTGCCACGTCAACCCACATCGTCGAAAGCAAATCGCTCAAACTCTATCTCAACAGCTTCAGCAACACCTGCTTTGATGATTCTACTGCGGTGGCCCAGCAGATTCAGACCGACCTCGGCCAAGCCTTCTGGCACGGGAGCGTAGTCGACACCAGCGTCTGCGTTGACCTCTCCCCCCCCGATGCCTGGCACCGTGAAGCCCTCGCACCGCTCGACGGCGTGCTCCTCGATACGCTCGATATCGCGTGCACCCACTACGTGCCTTCCGCAGAACTGCTCTCAATGGATGCAGGCCGCCCTCCGGTCACCGAAGCGCTTGTGAGCCATCTCCTCAAGAGCAACTGTTTGGTCACCGGTCAGCCCGACTGGGGAAGCGTGGCGATCCGCTATACCGGGCAACCGATCGACCACGCGGGGCTCCTGGGTTACCTCGTCAGTTTTCGCAACCACAACGAGTTTCACGAGCAGTGCGTGGAGCGGATCTTCATGGACATTCTCCGCCGCTGCCAACCAACACGTCTCGAAGTCTTTGCGAGGTACACCCGCCGAGGTGGTCTCGACATCAATCCCTGGCGGTCGACCCACCCAGGCCCGCCTCCCGCCAACGTCCGCACCGCTCGACAGTAAAGCGAGCGTGCCACCAGGACCGACGAGCGGCTACAGCCTACGCCATGCGGCCGACACCGGTGCGAGGCTCACCCTGGCTGCCGAGCGAACGCCTCTAATAGTTTTTTGGCAAACGCACGGGCCTGTGCCAGAGATCCGCCAGACACGAAAGCCCAGACGTGGAGTAGATGAAGGCAGGAGTAGATGGCGACGAGGCATCCGGCAAACGGCGCAGCCACGCAAACAGGCTCGGGTGCATCCAACCGTAGTACACGCCGGAGCCGATACCCAACAGCCCACAACGCGCAGCTGTTTCCGGCGGGGTTGTGTCAGGATCTGAGAAGCCGCACCCAAGCGCGCCGCAGATCGCCTGCGCCACCTTGGCAGTGTTGCCGTGGTGCGGCGATTTACAGAGCACGAGGGAGGGAGCGTCCATGCCGAATTGTACGCACGCTCCGGCAACCGAGCCGAGGACCGGGCTTCAGCCGACTGCTTTTCGTCAGGCAAACAGTTCAGGCATCACGGTGCCGTCCCGCACGATCATCACAGGACGGCCCGTGTTGGTCTGGTATTCCTTGGTGGGGTCGATGCCGAGGGCGTGGTAGAAGCTGGCGGCCACGTCATCTGGCGAGTGGCCTTCGTGGAGCGGACCGGCCCCTTTCTCATCAGACTCGCCAAGCACACGGCCACCCTGAATCCCGCCACCAGCCATCAGCATGAACATCGCCCGCGCATAGTGGTCACGGCCGTTTCGCTCGGTGTTGATCTTGGGCGTGCGACCGAACTCGCCCGTCACGTAGACGATGGTGGAGTCGAGGAGGCCCTTTTGCTCCAAGCCCGTGAAGAGCGCCGAGAGGCCTTCATCAAGCGGCGGAAGCTGACGATCCTTGAGCCGTGTCCAATTGTCGTTGTGGGTGTCCCACCCGCCGAACGACACGGTCACGAAAGGCACACCATGCTCCACCAAACGCGTGGCCAACAGACAGCTCTGCCCAAAATCGGTCTCACCGAACGGCTTCGCGAACGCAGGGCTTTCAAGGCCGGTGTTAAAGGCCTCGCGCGCTCGCGGCGATGTGATGATCGTATGCGCCTGTTCAGTAAACTGATCCAGCCCATCTACGAGTTGGCTCGATTCATCGAGCATGCCCAAGCGACGATCGAGATCACGGAGCAAGCCCTGACGACGTCGCACGTTGTCGACCGTCAGCGTGCCAGTCAACGACACTCCACGCACGCTATACGGCTGACCCGCCCGTGGCACTGAACGCGTGGAGAGGGCCGCATACCGCACCCCGAGATACCCAGCGCTTTGGTTGATCTTGGGAATCGCCACATGCGTGGGCAGTTCCTCAGGACCGCCCAACTCGCGGCTCACCACCGCGCCATAGCTGGGAAACTCGAGTGACGGAATCGGTCGATTCCCCGTCGACACATACTGCTGCCCGAGCGGATGCGCGGCGAGTGAATGCGTAATGCCGCGGAGAATCACGTACTTATCAAACGTCGCTGCCAGCTTTGGCAGGTGCTCGCTGATCTGCACGCCAGGCACGGTCGTGTTGATCGCCTTGAACTCACCGCGGTGGGTGTCGGGGGCGTCTGGCTTGGGATCAAAGGTGTCGAGATGGGAAGGGCCGCCCTCAAGATTGACGAAGATCGCAGCCTTTGCCCGCGGGGTCGCTTCTGCCGCGTGCGTCCAGCGGAGGTAGTTGGCGAGAGTCAGGGCGGAGCCCCCAATCGCGCCCGCCCGCAAGAAATCGCGACGTGCCACGCCGTCACAGGTACGGTGATCTGCCATGCGTCATCCCTCCGAAAAACAGTGATCTTCGTTTCGACGTGCGAGCCACGCCCGCCGATTAGTGATTGAGTTGGAATTCTTTGGTGTTGAGCAACGCCCACAACAGGTCTCGTGCAGCCTCGTTTGACGGCACATCCGCGAAGTACGCGCGAGCACGTTCGATCTCCTCCTGCTCTGGCATCCGCGTCACCGTTCGCAGATAGGCAGAACGCACCAACGCGTCGATCGCATCGGCATCGAGCACATCGGCCTCAGCAACGGCTTCGTCCGCAGCGGCAGCCGCTTCCGCCGCAACGGCCTCCGTGGCTCGCAGGTGCTCAAGCCGTCGCTGCATCGCGGCGAGAATCTGACGGCCTCTGGCGAGGGCCTCGTCGTCGTTGTCTCGCTTTGCTCGCGCCAATCTCGCCTTCCCCTTTTCGATCATCTCAGCCACTTCGTCTGCCGAGAGGCTGGCGAAGGGCCGGTCGCCGAGCACCCGCTGCATGGCGGGGTCGGCAAGTGCCCCCTCGCTCGCAGGCTCACCAAGCGTCTTGGTCACCTCGGCCACCCAGCCGTTCTGGCGACTGATCATGGCCAGCATCTCACTGTCGTTCTGCAGAAACACGGTCTGGAGGAGACTGGGCTCCATCGAACGGTCGCAGTCGCAGTTGCTCTCGCGAAGCGAACGCCCAAAAACGTTCAGGGCGTAACTTCCACCGCGAGAATCCACGACGGCGTCGTCGATGGCCCGGTCAGCCTCAAGGCTGCACAGAGCTTGCGACTCCTCCGCACCCGCGGTCGCAATCTTAATCGCGTCGTAGATGACCTCAGCTGGAATACGCCGTGCCACCGCTCGAGCAAAGTTGCGGTCATCACTTGCGTTGGTCGCATTAGGCTGCCAACTCAGCTGATACGTACGGCTCATGCAAATCTCGCGGTGCAGCCACTTGAGGTCGTAACCGCGTTCACGGAACTCACGGGCGAGATGATCGAGCAACGGCTCGTTGCTCGGAGGATTCGCAAGGCTCAAGTCATCCGGTGGCTCGACGATGCCGACGTTGAAGTACGAGGCCCACACGCGGTTCACAATCGCCCGCGCGAAGTAGGGATTCTCCGCACTTCGCATCCAGGCCATCAGCACCTCGCGCGGATCGTCAAGCTCGTCGAGCGCCGCTTCCTGCCCACCGAGCACCGTGGCAGTCCGGCCCGAAAGGAACTGCTGCAGCCGAGCTTTCTGCTCGGGGCTGTTGGCACGCTCACGCATTTTCGCCATCGCTTCTTCGCTCATGGGCTTCGGCGGCGGCATGACGACCGTCTCGCCGAATGGCACCACCTCGCCGCGAGCGGCCAGCCGCGTGAGCTGCTGATCGAGTTGGTTCCCGCGGAGGGAACGGCTGATGTCGAGGGCCTCCATCATTTCCGAAGCCGCGTCGGAATCAGCCAACTGGCGGAACTGCTGGTAGCGGACTCGCGTGAAGAAGTTTTCAAAGCGGTCGAAGTCATCCTTCGTCCACTGGTCAAACGGATGCTTGTGGCACTGAGCGCACTGGATCCGAACGCCAAGAAATGCGTAGGCAAACCCAAGCGCACGCTCTTCGGTGGTCCGGAAGTTCCGGCGGCTCCAGTAGTAAGGCATCGAGTGCTGCTGCTCGCCAAACTCGGATTCATGCCCGCGCACGAGGTAGCCACTCATCCTCTCGCAGTAGTCTTCATACGACTCGCCATCGAGCCGGCTCTTGGAAAGGACGATCCGCTCGACGATCTCGTCGTAAGGAGTGTTTTCCGCCACGCGGGCCCGCATCCACTCGTACCAGAGGACAGACGCAACGTTGCGACGATCAGGCCCATTCTGCTGGTTTTCCTGGGCGTTGTTGCCGGTCCAGTCGCAGAATCGGGTGGCCCACCAGGCGGCGTAGCCGGGGCGTTCAAGAAGCTCGTCGATCTTACGGGCCCGCTTCTCCGGATCCGTGTCAGCGAGGAACGCCTCGGCCTCTTCCTCAGTGGGAAGCGTGCCAGTCAGGTCGAGCGACACTCTGCGGAGAAACTCGCCGTCCGTGCAGAGCCCTGACGGCACTTCACCAAGTTTGCGAAGTTTGGCCACGACGAGTTCATCGATCGGGGTGGGCGTGGGAACATCGGGGTAGTTCGGGCCCACCTGATCGGAAACAGGGAACAGGATTGGCACCGGCACCACGCCGTTGTCGTAGAACGCCACCACGTGGGTGTCACCCGGACCTGCTGCGGTCACCAGGCCATGCTCGTCGATCGTCGCGATCTGATCGTTGTTGCTTTGAAAGCGACACAGCGGCGTGACATCTTCACGCGAGCCATCCGACCACACGGCCACTGCCCGCAGGTTCCACTGCTGGCCAACCTGAGACGCCACCAACTCGCGTGGCTCGACGTCGAGTCGGACAAACTCCGCGGCCGCATCGTCGGCGCCCTCAGCACCACCATGGATCCACTGCTCGAGCACCCGCAGTTGCCAGGTGTCGTGCTCAAGCCGCTGCCCACCATCGTGGGGCTCCTCTTCCAACGGCTTGCGCAAGGCGAGGCTCTCACGAGGAGAGGCCACGTTGATCCGCGGCTCATCGCCACCGACAAGGTTTTCGTGGTCGGCTTTGAAGTCGTAGCCAAAGAGGGAGAGTTGGAAGCCTCCCTGGCCCTGGAAAGAACCGTGGCAGGCGCGACCGTTGCAGCCCAAGCGTCCCATCAGCGGGACGACATGCCTGCGGAAGTCAGGGATATCGGAGGCCAACTCGGAATCAGCCTCTGCATACCGCGCGTCGATCCGCGCAAGGGCAGCGTCGTCGGCGAGAACACCAGAGCTGAAGGGAAGGCCTGCGGCGAGCAGGACAGCGGACCAGATGGCATGACGCAAGAGCGTCGACGGACCACGTCGCAGTGCACCCATGAAAAATCCCCTTCGCAGATCAACGCGACTTCCGCGTGAAGCCGCCACCTCCGCCAAAAACGGTTGCCCAGCACCCCCGGACCACTCAAGTTTATCGTAAAAATCGTCAGTCCGTCTCCAGCAGGCCCTCGGCATGCGGGAATTTCGGAGAAATCCACCACCCAACAGGACCGCAAAGCCGGGCTCCACGTGCCGGGGCGTACCGAAAGCCCGACAAAACGCTCTCAAGGTGCGAGCGGCCGCAACTCGTTGCCCGCCTCATCCACGGGATACTGGGCGTTGTGGGCGGCAAGTTGGGCAGTCAAGCCCGCCATCATCTCCGCGAGTTTCAACGGCTCTGCCTCGGCGAGGTTTCGCTTCTCGAAGGGATCGTCGGCCAGATGGAAGAGCTCGTATCGCACCTTCGCCGGATTTTGCTCCGGCAGGTAGTGATAAATCACCTTCCAGTCCCCATCGCGAAACACGGTGTAGTAACTGCTGCGGTGGCTGTGCGGAAAATGCATCAAAAACCGCGACGGGCGATCCGACCGGACAGCCCCGGTGAGCTGTGGCGCGAGATCAACCCCATCGACCGTATGCCCCTCCGGTGCTGTGACCCCAGCCACGGCGAGCAGGGTGGGGTAGAGGTCCATCACCGACCCGATCCCTTCATGCACCGTGCCGGCAGCAATCGGCAGCTGCTGCTGACACGCCGCATCGGCTGATGGCGCTGCCCAGGCCGCGATGAACGGTGTCCTCATGCCCCCTTCGTAGTGCGTGCCCTTCTTGGCCCGCAGCGGAAAGGAACTCGCGTGCTCATGCTCGGGGCCGAGTGGTGCGTCGCTGCCGTTATCGCCAAGGAAGAGGATCAACGTCTCGTCGGCGACACCAAGCTCATTGAGATGGTCGAGCAAGTCGCAGAGCGACTTATCCATCCCCTCGATCAGTGTGGCATACGCTTGGGCTGGCTTGGGTTTCCCCGAGGCTTCGTAGTGCTCCGCAAAGCGTGGATCGGAATGGAACGGACCATGCACTGCATAGTGCGCGAAGTCGAGAAAGAACGGCACGCCATCCTCAACAGCCATGCTGATCTGCTTTTTCGCTTCAATGGTGAGGGCTTCCGAAAGAAACGTGTCAGTGCCGTGATACGCCTCGAGGTGGGGCACCGCGCGACTCTTGTTCCCCTTGATCGCTCCGTAGCCATCTTCACCGTAGTAACTGCCTGGCTGACCCCACGAGCATCCGGCAACGTTGACATCGAAGCCAAGATTCTCCGGCCATTCCGACGGCTCGCCGATGGGACCGAAATGGCCTTTCCCCACAAACACCGTGCGGTAGCCGGCGGTCTTGAGCAGACCTGGCAGCGTGATCGACGCATCCTGCACCCCGGTCCAGTTCCACTCAGGCGGCCCGAAGGGCCCACGGTTGTTTTCCTCCGAGCGAATCCACTGGGTCACGTGGTGTCGGGCCGCGTTTTGCCCAGTGAGGATCGAGGTCCGCGTCGGTGAGCAGACGCTCATCGCATAGAAGGTGGAGAACCGTACGCCTTGCTCGGCCAGTCGCTGCATCGACGGCGTGCGGTAGTAGTCATTGAGCGGATAGCGGACGGGCGTTCCCTGTCCATCGGTCATGAAGGGCACCGAGGTGTCCATCGGTCCCATGTCGTCGACAAGGAAGACCACGATATTGGGTCGGGCGCTGCGAACGTGCTCAGCAGCCGCACCTGCGGCAGCGGTCCACCAACCCACCGTGAGCGCAGCGAGCACACAGCCAACCGCCCATGCGAACTTGAAACGTCGCAGCATCCGTCCTCCCCTTAGGTCACGGCGACGACGCGCCGGCGAAAACTCCTGATGAGGGCAACCACCCCACACGCTGCCACGGCCACCCCGACCACCGGCAACGCCATCGACAGCATACTCGCCAAGCCCAGAAGGATCAGCACAAACGCTCCCAGGCGCGGCCAGAGGCTACGTCTGCCTGCGACGAGCGGCCTCCTCCCACGGGCTCTTAGACACCAGATCCCAACACCGTCTCAGCCCCAAACTCGACCGTACTGGCGGCGAGCGTGGTGGCAAGGCCATCCCACCCGATGATCGCAAACGCCGGCCCGTCCTGCTGAGCTT
>JAPOIM010000047.1 GCA_029978905.1 Planctomycetota bacterium | reverse complement strand
GCAGCGGCCACCGCCGCGCATGCTGCCATCGCCGCTGCAGGGCGTGTTGCCCGCCATCATCGGACTGGCAGGCGTTTGGTATGTGCAGAGCGTGCTACCTGCCAACCTGGTGATCGCGCTTCCGCTGCAGCAGCTCTTCTCGATGGTGCTGCCGCTGGCCGTGCTCATGGCGTGGCAACGCGTTGACCTCGTGAAAACGCTCCGCCTCCACCCGC
Organism: Planctomycetota bacterium; assembly: GCA_029978905.1. Lineage (GTDB taxonomy): Bacteria > Planctomycetota > Planctomycetia > Pirellulales > UBA1268 > M30B53. The sequence goes on along the minus strand of JAPOIM010000047.1, from coordinate 32,593 downwards.
CGCGGGGCAGGGGGTGGGTGGCCTTGCCCGGCGCTGTTCTTGTGGGGCTTGGGCTGTTCCTGGTGGGGGCCTTGGCCCTTCGCTGGCTGGTGGGGAACGCACCATCCGCCGCGGCGGAAGAACTGGCCGCTCGCCTCACGGCGCTCCTCACAAGCACCCCATCGTGGCTCGTGGTGCTCGTGCTGGCGGTGATCCCGGCGGTCTGCGAAGAGTTGGTTTTCCGGGGTTGGATGCTCTCGGCGCTGGTTGGCGAGAAGCCGAGCCGCGGCAAAATGTTCGCGGCAGTGGTCATGCAGGCGGCCCTGTTCTCGGTGGTGCATCTGCTGCCTGAGCGGCTCCCGACCACGTTCGCGATGGGGCTCGTCCTTGGCTGGATCGCCCTCCGCACCGGCAGCCTGCTGCCCGGCATCCTCTGCCATGCCGTGCACAACGCCGTTCCCGTGGCAGTCTCGCTTGTGGCCGGCACCTCGCTGGAATCCCTTGAGGTTTCCCCATGGGCCCTGTGTGCAGGGGGGATGCTCGTGGCGGGCGTGGGGCTTGTGCTCGTGGCGATTGGACGAGGCGGGCGACGTGTCACGGGCTTCGTCGCCGTGCTCTTGGCCTGCGTGGCAAGCAGCGGGCCTGCCGCGGCGGCACAAAGCGATACGGGCAGCGATGCGGGGAGCAACACCCTCACCGTCGGTGTTTTTGAAATCGAAACGATCTCTTGGATGGAGCAGGGCCAACCGGTCGGCTTCTCTGCCGACGTCTGGGGCGAGATTGCCAAACGCCTGCAGGTGCAGGCCGACTTCGTCGTTGAGGAGCACTTCGATCAGACGATCCGCGACGTTCAAAATGGCGCGGTGGACGTGCTGCTGGGTCCACTGGCAATGACCGAGTCCAGGGAGCAACTGATCGACTTTACCCACCCAGTGATGTCGTCTGGGATGCGGATTGCGGTCCGCAGTCGACCGGCCTCGGTCTGGAGTTCGCCGCTACTCTCGATCCTCACCTGGGAGCTCTTCGGGGTGCTCCTGTTGGTGATCGGCCTTCTTGCGATCGCCGCGCATGTGCTCTGGCTCACTGAGCGGTTGACCAACAGTGAAGTCTTCCCGCGGACCTACGTGGCGGGCGTCCGCGAGGCCGCCTGGTGGGCGGTGTGCACGATCATCACCGGCGGCTGTGAAAACAAGCCTGTCGAAACGTCTGCGGGTCGCGTGGTGGCTGTCGTCTGGATGCTCGCAAGCATCGTGCTCGTGGCAGCCCTTACCGGTTCGTTCTCGGCGGCTCTCACCGTGGAACGCATCGCCGGCACGATCCACGGCCCCGGCGATCTGCAAGGCCGGCGCGTTGCCACCATCGCCAACTCTGTCGGTGTGGAAGCCGCAGCCGAGTTTGGCGCGCAGGTGAAAAAGTATCCGAGCATTGGCGACTGCTTCGAGGCCGTCAGCAACGGAGAGGCGGAGGCTGTCGTCTTCGAACGTCATGTGGTGGAACACCTCGTGAGCCGTGGCAGCCATCCTGGCTTCAGCGTGGTCGGGCCAGTGTTTGACTCCTTCGACTACGGCATGGCGGTGCAGCAAGAAAGCCCGCTGCGAGAACGGCTCAACACCGCCCTCCTCGCCCTTCGCGAAGATGGCACCCTCGAGGCGATCGAGACGCGCTGGTTCGGCAAACACGAGTAACGTTGTCTCCGCAGCCAGGACCGTTTTGGGCCGTTGTCTCGCTGCTGTCCTGCGGACGTTTGCACCAACAACACTGGCACGGCTATCCTCCGCCTGCGCTGACCCTCCACGCCTGATCAACGCCCCCACCGTTCCCCTCACCCGAGAAGCCGCATGATTCGCATCCATCCCTTCACCGCCCTCCGACCCTCTGCCGACCACGCTGCCGAGGTGGCCTGCGACCCCTACGATGTGATTTCCACCGAAGAGGCTCGGGAGCGGGCAGAGGGGAAGCCGCGGTCGTTCTTGCATGTGGTGCGGTCGGAAATCGATCTCCCGGAAGACACCGACTGCCACGCCGCCGAGGTCTATCAAAAGGCGAGCGACAACCTGCAGGCCATGATCGCTGCTGGCACCCTCACCCGAGAGGCCTCACCGAGCCTCTACCTCTATCGACAGATTCGCGAGGGCGTGGCCCAGACGGGAGTGGTGGCCTGTGTGGAAGCGGAGCAGTATCGCACCGGTGATATCCGCAAGCACGAAAAGACCCGGCCCGACAAAGAAGATGACCGAACGCGTCACATGCTGGTGACGGCAAGCCATGCCGAACCGGTGTTTCTCTGCTTTCGTGATGAGGCCAGTGGTGGCATGACCCTTGCCGAGCGGATGTCCCAGGACATGACCTCCGAGCCCCTGTTTGACTTTGTCGATCCAGCGGGCGTGCAGCACACGGGCTGGCCGGTGCCCGATGCCGCGGCGTACGTCGCCGCCTTCGGTGACCTCTCGCGGCTCTACATTGCCGACGGCCACCACCGCTCTGCCGGCGGTGAGCGGGCTGCCACCGCCTCACAGAAGGCGAACGCGGCCCACAGCGGCCACGAGGAATACAACCACTTCATGGCGGTGATCTTCCCGCACGACCAGCTGCGGATCCTCCCCTACAACCGGGTGGTCGCCGACCGCAACGGGTTGTCGGCCGACGCCCTTCTGGAAAAACTTCGCGAGGTCGGTTCGCTCGAACCCGCCGCGGCAGGCACCCCAGCCAAGCGTGGGCAGGTGCTTGTGTTTGTGGCAGGCGGCTGGTGGCTTTTGACGTTCCCCGAGTCGTCGATCGACCACACCGATCCGATCGCCTCGCTCGACGTCGCTCTCCTGCAGGACCGCGTGCTCGCCCCGATCCTGGGGATCGGCGACCCTCGCACCGACACGCGGATCGCGTTTGTGGGGGGCGTTCGTGGCTGTGGTGAGTTGGAAAAGCGAGCCGGAAGCGACGGCGTCGCCTTCTCCATGCATGCCACGAGCCCAGACGAGCTGCTCGCGGTGGCCGATGCCGATGAGATCATGCCGCCGAAGAGCACGTGGTTTGAGCCAAAGCTGCGCAGCGGTTTGTTTGTGCACGAGTTTGAACGGATCGACGGGGCGACCGTGTAAGCCGCCCTGGCACACTGAGCCCCAGCAACCTGCTGACACCCTGATCGACGGGCAGGCGTTGATCGGGCAGGGATCGCGATCGGAGGGATCTCGGGATGGCAGCGACGCTCCTCGAACTCGACCGGGTGACCATTCGCCGTGGTGCCGCAGAACTCTTGCGCGACGTGTCGCTTGAGATTCCTGCCGGGCGGCACACCGTGATCCTGGGGCCCAATGGTGCCGGCAAAACCTCGCTGCTGCGCGTGCTCGAGCGCGAACTCTACCCATCGATTGATGACGCTGGCCAGCAGGGGCAGGTCCGCATCCTCGGCCGCAGCGACTGGGATGTCTCGCAACTGCGTCGACGCATGGGCATCGTCTCAGCCACGGTGGACCGCGACTTTTCCCATGGGCGCCCCGGCAGCATGACCGCCGCCGACGCCGTCGCCAGCGGCTTCACCGCGACGAAACTCACCGCCTTCTCTGTGGACTGCACTCCCGAGGTGCAGGCGGCCATCGATGCGGCGCTTGCGCGGGTCGCCGCCGCACACCTCAGCGACCGCACCCTGGCCACCCTCTCGACCGGCGAGCGGCGGCGTGTGTTGATCGCTCGCTGCCTCGTGCACCAACCCGAACTGCTCGTGCTCGATGAACCGACAACGGGACTCGACCTCGCCGCCCGCCATCAGTTCCTCTCAATGCTTGCAGGGCTCACGCAGCAGCCTGGCCTGACGTTGTTGATCGTCACCCACCACCTTGAGGAGATCGTGCCCGGCTTCGATCACGTGGTCCTTCTCGAACAGGGACGAGTCGCCTTTGACGGTCCGGCCTCTGCCGCCCTCACCGGCAAACGCCTCTCGGCCCTCTTTGGTCTGCCGCTCCGCGTCGCCCGCGACGAGGGCGGCCTGATCACGGCGACGGTCGCCGGCAAGAAGCACCCTCCCCAGGGGGGTCGCTGAAATTCTTCCAAAATCGGCCATGCCAAACACTTTGACTTATAGTTGTCTGTCGTGAGGGGGCGTCGTTGACGCTCCCCCTGCCGCGACTCTACAGTCTGCGGACAGTTTGCCGGTTTTTCCGCGTGTGCCGCCGGTGCGCGCCGATCACCTGCAGCGATCACGGCAGGCACTGAACAACGCCGCCGTTACCGTCCATTTTCAGGTCCACCTCCCTTTAGATCCCCCGAGAGGAACGTTTCGTCCATGGCCAAGTCCGCTCCCAAAGCGTCCAAGACATCCAGCAAGCCCGCCAAAAAGGCTCCGAAAGCCGCAGCCAAGCCTGCCAAGGCAAAGGCCGGGAAGCTGATCTACTTCTTCGGTGCGAAGAAGTGCGACGGCGACGGCACCATGCGATCGCTCCTCGGTGGCAAGGGTGCGAACCTCGCCCAGATGACCAAGATCGGCCTGCCGGTTCCTCCTGGCTTCACGATCACCACCGACTGCTGCGTCGACTTCTACAAGTCGAAGCAGAAGTTTCCCGAAGGGTTGGAAGAGCAGATCGCTGCCAACGTGAAGCTCATCGAGAAGGAGACGGGCAAGAAGTTTGGTGATCCCGACAACACGCTGCTGGTGAGCGTGCGGTCCGGTGCCCGCGACAGCATGCCGGGCATGATGGACACGATCCTCAACCTCGGCCTCAACAATCAGACGGTCGTTGGTCTTGCCGAAGCCACCGGCAACGGCCGCTTTGCCTACGACTCCTATCGCCGCTTCATCCAGATGTACGGCGACGTGGTGATGGGCGTGCAGAAAGTCCACGAGAACGAGCATGAGCCGTTCGAAGAAGTGATGGACGGGCTGAAGCATCAGCTCGGGATCACCGAAGACCTCGACCTCACCGAAGAGCACCTTCGCGAGTTGATCAAGCGTTATCAAACGCTGATCAAGCAGCGGACCGGCAAGGAATTCCCGCAGGATCCGATGGAGCAACTGATCGGCGCCGTTGGCGCGGTCTTCGGCAGCTGGATGAACGAGCGGGCGATCCTCTACCGCCGCAAGTACAAGATTCCGGACGAGTGGGGCACCGCCGTCAACGTGCAGGCGATGGTCTTCGGCAACATGGGCGACGACTGCGCCACGGGCGTGGCCTTCACCCGTGACCCTGCCACCGGCGAAGACATCTTCTACGGCGAGTACCTGATCAACGCTCAGGGTGAAGACGTGGTGGCTGGCGTGCGGACGCCCAAGCCCGTCGCCGAGATGGCCCACGATCCTGGCTTTGCCAGCACCTACAAGCAGCTCGAAAAGGTCCGTGCCACGCTCGAAAAGAAGTTTGGCGACGTGCAGGACTTCGAGTTCACCGTTGAGAAGAAGAAGCTCTACATGCTTCAGACTCGCAACGGCAAGCGAACCGCAATCGCCTACGTGAAGATTGCGCACGACATGGTCAAGCAGAAGCTGATGACCCCTGAGCATGCGATCCGTTCGGCGGATCCCGATGCTCTGTCGCAGCTGCTTGCTCCGATCTTCGACCGCAAGGCCTACGACGCAGCGGGCAAGGAAGGGCGGCTTCTGACGGCCGGCCTGCCGGCTGGCCCTGGTGCTGCCTCCGGTCAGCTCGTGTTCACCGCCGCCAAGGCTGAAGAGCTCGGCTCGAAGGGGAAGAGCGTGGTGCTCGCCCGTATCGAAACCAGCCCTGAAGATCTCCGTGGCATGATCGCCGCTGAGGGCATCCTCACCAGCCGTGGTGGTGTCTCCAGCCATGCCGCTCTCGTGGCTCGCCAAATGGGCAAGGTCTGTGTGGCCGGTGCCGGTGCGATTCAGATCGACTATGCCAAGGGCACCCTGACCTGTGCAGGCAAGACCCTCAAGGAAGGCGACGCGATCTCGATCAACGGATCCACTGGTGAGGTGTTTGCCGGAGCAATCGCCACGGCCGACAGTGAGCTGAAACAGGTGCTCATCAGCCGCACGATGAAGCCTGAAGAATCGGAGATCTACCAGTACTTCTCCTTCGTCATGAAGCTCGCGGATAAGTACCGGACCATGGGCATCCGCACCAACGCCGACACACCAGAGCAGGTGCGTCAGGCGATTGCGTTCGGGGCCGAAGGTATCGGTCTGACCCGCACCGAGCACATGTTCTTCGAAGGGGATCGCATCGACGCCATGCGTGAGATGATCCTTGCCGAGAATATCGAGTCTCGCCGTGAGGCGCTCGCCAAGTTGCTTCCCTACCAGCGGGAAGACTTTGAGGGCATCTTCCGGGCGCTCGAAGGCCGTCCTGCCACGATCCGGTTCCTCGACCCGCCGCTGCATGAGTTCGTGCCACACGACACGAACGCTCAGAAGGAACTTGCCGCCAAGCTCGGCATTTCGACCTCAGCAGTTGCCAAGCGGGTTGCTGCCCTGCATGAGTTCAACCCCATGCTCGGTCACCGTGGCTGCCGTCTGGGCATCTCCTATCCGGAGATCTCCGAGATGCAGGCCCGTGCCGTGTTCGAAGCGGCCGCCAAGGTGCAAAAGGACGGCATCAAGGTGCGTCCTGAAATCATGATTCCGCTGGTGGGCTTCAAGAAGGAGCTCGACAACCAGGTGGAGATTGTGCACGCGGTTGCCAAGCAGGTTCAGGCAGAGACTGGTCAGAAGATCAAGTACCTCGTGGGCACGATGATCGAAATCCCACGTGGTGCCCTGACGGCCAACGAGATCGCGGAGACCGCGGAGTTCTTCTCCTTCGGCACCAACGACCTCACGCAGACCTGTCTCGGCATGAGCCGCGACGATTCCGCCACCTTCCTGCCGCTCTACACCGAGATGGGCATCGTCAAGGCAAACCCGTTTGCCTCGATCGACACCACCGGCGTGGGCCAGCTGATGAAGATCGGTGTCGCCAAGGGCAAGGAAACGCGCCCTGACATCAAGCTCGGCATCTGCGGTGAGCACGGTGGCGAACCCCACTCCGTGGTCTTCTGCCACGAGATCGGGCTCGACTACGTCAGCTGCTCGCCGTACCGCGTGCCCGTGGCACGTCTGGCCGCCGGTCAGGCCGGTCTGAAGTACGGCAAGAAATAGTTTCTCTCGTCGGTAGGCAGACTATTGCCAGCTCACCTTCCAAACGCGACGCGACTGGCGATCTCTTTGGGGATCGCCGTCGCGGCTGCGGTTGGGGTGGCTTGGCTGCCACTCTCGAGTGGTGAGGCGGCCCTTCCGCTCGAAGCCCATCGGCTTGCTAGCGTCCTCGCGGCAGTGGTCGTCTTGTGGGTGAGTGAAACTCTCCCGCTGCCGGTGACGGCTTTGGCGGGGGCCTCTGCCTGCGTGATCACCGGCGTTGGGCCTGCCCGCGAGGTGTTTCGCCCATTTGCCGAACCGCTAATCTTTCTCTTTATTGGCTCGTTCATGCTGGCGGAGGCAATCCGCGTGCATCGTCTCGACCGACGCGTGGCGTATGCGGTGCTCGCTCAGCCCTGGGTTGGCGAACATCCCAAGCGGATCATGGCGGCCATTGCCATTGTCTGCGGGGTGATCAGCGGGGTGATCTCGAATACCGCCACCACCGCCATGATGTTTGCGATCGTGACGGGCATTCTGGCGGCGATCGAGCAGGCCCACGACGGCGCTCGGGACTCAAAGCTCAACCCTCGCTTCGCGACGGGGATGCTGCTGGTGGTGGCCTTCGCTTCGTCGATCGGCGGGCTCGCCACCCCAATCGGGACACCTCCCAATCTGATTGGGCTGGCGTTCATCGAAAAGCAGCTTGAGATCGACATCACTTTCTTCTCCTGGTGCTTGCTCGGCGTGCCGCTGACCCTGGCGATGCTCCTGGTCGTGGTGGCGGTCGCCCTCACGCTCTTTCCCGCTGGTGTCTCACGACTCCATGGGGTGACGGACTACGTGCGCTCGCAGCGGGAAGCCCTCGGTGGCTGGACGACCGGCCAAAAATCCGCGGCGGCCGCCTTCGCGATCACGATCGCTCTCTGGGTCGCACCCGGCGTGCTTGCCTTGGTGCTTGGCAAAGAGCATCCGTGGTGCCAGATCCTCTCCTCGCGCGTGCCGGAGGGCGTGGCCGCACTGATCGGAGCCGTGGCCCTCTTCATCCTGCCGGGAGGAAATGGCAACCGCGTGCTGAGCTGGGAGCAGGCCTCCAAGATCGACTGGGGCGTGGTGCTGCTCTACGGTGGCGGGATGGCTCTCGGAGAGCTCTCGTTCTCAACCGGCCTCGCCGATGGGCTCGGAAGGTCGATCACCGGGTTCATCCCAGAAGGGGGTGGGATCACCTTGATCGCCGCGGCTGCCCTGGTGGCGGCCATCACCAGCGAGTTCACGAGCAACACCGCCAGCGCCAATATGGTGGTACCGGTGGGACTGGCGCTGGCCACGGCGGTTGGGGCGGACCCGTTACCTGCGGCCTTGGCGGCCACGTTTGCGGCAAGCCTTGGCTTCATGATGCCCGTCAGTACCCCGTGCAACGCGATCGTCTACGGATCGGGCCGGGTGCCGCTCGCCGACATGGTGCGAGCGGGAGCAATGCTCGACGTCGCAGGAGCCGCCTGCGTGACGGTGGGGATGCTGGCTGTCGGGCGAATCTGGTTTCCGTAACGACCGAGCCGCCCGCGTGACTTCGCCTAGAACCCAACCGGCACCGGCATGCCGCAATGCTTGCAACGAGGCTCGCACGGGGGCATCGGTGAGGCGATGTAGCCCTTGCTGAACAGGGCGTGCGCGCGTGGGAAGCACGCCCGTCGGTACGAAGGATCGCAGGGCTCGCACACGGGTCCGCACGGATCGGGATTGCACACATTGCCATGCCACGGCGGCGTGCGGCAGGTAGTGCATGGTTCTGACATCATTCCCATCGAGCCGGAGAACTGAGAACCATCCTCCATGATCACATCACCATCCATCACCACATCGCCATTGAGCATGGCGATCCGTGTGGGCCTCGCGTCGCGCGGTGCAATGCCCGTAGGCATGGAGACTGCCGACTGCCGCGGCGGTGGGACCTGCCACGAGGAGCCAAAACTCATGCTTGAGCTGCCAAGCCCCTGAGCCAGAGACACGCTTCCGCACAACGCGACCGCCAAGGCTGCCACAAACGTCCTGCCGGCGTTGGACCACTTCACGTTTTTCACCACTTTTCGGTCGCGCATCGCAGCGTCCTCATGACCCCCAGCCTTCTGGCCGACACAGCAAGAAACCCAGGGCTTCCACTAGGTGTTTTCGGCGGCGGTGATACGTGCCATCGAATCGAGTGTGGAAAGATCCGTGCGTGACGGTTGATCCGGTCATTCCGCATGCCCCATGACCTGCGGCTGCTCACGGCGTATGCTGCCAGGAGGAAACACATGCCGAGAAATCCGACAGACATGATCGAAATTGCCGCCGGCCACGACGAGCCGATCCGGCTCCCCCGCATCGAAGGCCAGCGGTCTCTTGAATGCCGAGGACCACAGGGCGTTTGCGAGGTGGACGCCGAAGGACTGGTGCTCGAAGCGGTCGGCGAGCCGGCTGAAGGCCCACCTCTGCCCGCCCACGTGGTCGAGGGCGACCACATCGTGGTGGCGGTTGCCGCCGAGGTTCCGCAAAACCAGGCCGTGCTCCAGTCGGTCGTCTCCACGCTGGCCGCTTCAGGGGCCCCCGCCGACCGCATCGAGGTGCTGCGTCTTTGGTCAAACCGCCTCCAGCCAGTGGTCTCCGGCGCAACGACCGTCATCTTCGACCCCAACAACGAGTCCGACACGTCCTACCTGATGGCGGATGAGGAAGCGAATCCGCTGTATGTCGCCCGGGCGCTCGTGGATGCCGATGTGGTGGTCAGCGTCGGCTCCTTTGGGTGGAACGCGGCACTGGGTGGCCGAGCGCTCGAAGGGGAACTCTGGCCCGCTTTCTCGCGGACTGTGGCGTCCGAACAACTCCGACGAACGCTCGCCTTGCGCCCCCGTGGCGGACACCAGACGTGGAAAGCCACCGCCCACGACGTGCTCTGGCAGATGGGGGTGATCGCTGAGGTACGGGCGGTGTCAGGGGTCGGCGATTCGCTCGCCCATGTGAGCTTCGGCCTGCCACACGCGGTCACCACTGCCGCTCGCCGTGCTGCACGCAGCTGGTCGCCGCGCGTCTCCCAGGCTGCCGAACTCACCGTTGCCAGTCTGTCCAATCCGCATGCCAGCCTGGAAACGGTCGTGCGTGCCGTGGCAGCTGCCTCTCGCGTCACGTATCCCGATGGGACGGTGTGCGTGGTCAGCAGGCTCAGCGAACAACCCGGCGTGGTCTTCACCCGCTGGCGACAGGGGGTTGCCGTTGAACCACTCGTCAGGGAAGCCGTCCGGAGTGGCGACACGGCTTTGATTGCCGATGCATTCCTCACGCGGCAGATCGCGCGGAGCTTGGGCTCACGTCGACTGGTTCTCGCCAGCGACCTCGAGGAAGCTGCGGTGGAAAGCCTCGATATCGGACACGCCGCTTCAGGGGAAGATGTCGAGAGGCTCTGCCAGAGCGCCGAGAGCCTGATCGTGCTGCACGAGGCCGACCGGATGCTGCCGAGGCTGGCCTAGCACTGCGTGCGATTCCCTCGACCGCATTGGGCGATCCTCGCTGGCTCAGCCACGGTCACGCTCGCCGCCCAGCGCTCGGCGACGATGTACCCCAGGCCGAAGACCGTGATCGCGTCGATCCAGACTCGCCCGAGTCACGAGCCTCTCGCGTCCAATGCTCCCGCCCTTCGGGCGCAGAGTGGAACATCCACACCCGACGACGCCGAGCTCGTCTGGCAACCCGCCTGCGACCATTGCGGGCAAGCGGACCACGCAGCCGACGCGACGTGAGTCGCTGACGACGACGCGAAGGACCGGCAGATCGCGTTGGAAGGGAACGGGGCATGACGATTCACACAAATGAAGAAAACACGAGAGAGAAACTGGATGAGGAGAAAACCCTCACCTCCACGCCTACCAGCTTGACCGCTTGTTTCGTCGACGATGGATGCCGTTCACCTGGTTGGGGCCGCCACGCTTCCGGGAGAAGCGGGGTCGCGACTTGCTCGTGCTCGAAAAGTCGTTCGAGCGACGGTCGCGGATGCGAACGGATGACGAATGATCCAGATCGGAATCGAGATCGCGGTTGTGGATCGGCGCGGACATGAGACTACTCCTTCATTTCAAAGACGCTCGCGAGTGAACGCCATCGAAAAAGTGGTGGTAAAGGAACGGATGGCCTAACGAGCCGCAGCGAGTCGCCGCACAAAACACGTCAGGGAAAAATCAACCTGCAACCAAACTGAACCGGGCACCGAATGTGGTGGTGGTGATGCCCAAGGCTCAGCGGATGCCAAATCCAACGGGAGCCTGACGAAGACGACGAGCCTCAACGCAGAGACTCATCAGGCTGTCGCCATCAGCCACGCCTGGCAGATACAGCCATGCGCCGAGCTGACGAGCCCACAGTTCCTCGTCGACGTTGTCTTCCGAACCGCAGATCACGACGAGCGTGTTCGGACGGGCAGCAAGTTCTTCAGCAAGTTCGACGGTGTCGTTGACCACATCACCAACCGGTGACGTGATGTCGATGATCGCCAGCGAGAAGTCCCGGTCGGCTGCGTCACGCAGCTCAGCGAGATCTTCAGGTGACGAGCACTCGTCCCAACCAGCCAGTTCGGCGGCGGCAGCAAACCGCCCACGACGACCGGCATCACCCGACACCACCAAGCAGTCCATCGACCGCGTCAGACGACCACCGCGGGCACTGATGCCAGCAGCGGTGAGCCTTTCGGCAGACGGGCTGTTGAGCACTTCGGCATTGAAGCCGACAGCAACAACCATCATTTCGCACCTCCTTTGCCGGCTCTCTCCGCAGGCCCCACCCGCGTTGATCCACCGGTTTGTTTTGGCGTCTCACTCACCTGGTGGCTTGCGAGACAACAAAGGAGAAATGCACAACCCGTGCCAAAACCTGCACGACACCAAAAGAAAACTCGCAAGTGCTTGCAAACAAAGCACTTGCGCGAGGAAAGCCGGCTCGGCAGGAGGCTCTGCCGGGATGGAGCGTGCTCACCACAACGGTGAGCCCCGTCGCAGCCATTCACCGTTATCGGGTGAATTTCCCGGCAACGGCCCACCCCTCACCAAAAGGGTGAGCCCCCCACCAACTCGCGCCGCCCAGCCAGCGGGACGTGTCCGCGGGCACCGCTTTACGCCGCTCGCCGCTGCTGCGTCAGGAGCGACACGGCGACGAGGGTGATGAAGCCGAGCGGGATCGTGACGAGCCCTGGCTGGCTAAAGGGCACGAGGGACGCCTCTGGTGAGAGCCCATATACCTTCTCGAAGGTGTCGGCCGAGAGCAGGATCCAGCCAAGCGAGGCCGCCATCCCCACGCTCACCGCTGCGATCACACCCTGTTTGGTCGTCTTTGGCCAGAAAAGCACCATCACCAACGCCGGAAGGTTGGCGCTTGCGGCGATGTTGAAAGCCCATCCCACCAAAAAGCTGACATTGAAGTTGCGGAAGAGAATGCCAAGCGCCATCGCCACCACACCGAGACCCACCGCCGCAATCTTCCCGCAGCGGACCTTCTCGTGATCAGTCAGCTGCCAGCCACAGACGCTCTCCAGCAGATCGTGCGCGACTGCTCCACTACCCGCCATGATCAGCCCGCTGACGGTACCCAGAACCGTCGTGAAGGCGATCGCGGAGATGACAGCGAAGAGCGTCTCGTTGAAACTCTTTGCCAGCAGCGGGGCTGCCATGTTGGAGGTCGTGGGATCGAGACAGTTGCTCGTCATGGCAGCGAGGCCCAGGTAGAGCGTGAGCACATAAAACCCGCCGATCGCTGCGATACCAACGACCGTACTCTTCCGCGCCGACGCCTTGTCTTTCACCGTGTAGTAGCGGATGAGAATGTGAGGCAGCGATGCCGTACCGCAAAACAGGGCAAGCATCAGGCTGGCAAAGTTCAGCTTTCCTGCCAGCGTGCCGTTACCGAGATCCTTGAAGTATCCACCCGGCACCAGGAGGTCTCCACCGCGTCGCTCCACCGGGTAGAAGGTGGTGTGGGTACCGCCTTCGTCTGTTTCCACCCGCTTGCTCCAAATGACCACTTTGGCATCCTCAAGCGTCGCGAGGTAGGAAAGCGGTCCCAGCGGGCCTGTCTCGGTCTTGCCGCCAGGGAGCTCGGTGAGGCTTCCGACCGGGCGGAGGTCGTGGTCCGCCGTCTGCGGCGTGCCGTCGATCAGCACCTGGCCGTCTGGGGTGACCGTGCGAACCTGTTCGGTCAGGTTCTCGGTGTTCACGGTAAGACCCCGATCGAGGATCATCACCACGAGCACACCACACACCACCACCAACAGCGATCCCTTAATGAACTGCACCCATGTGGTGGAGACCATCCCTGCGGTGACCACGATCCACGTAACCGTCGCGCCCACGAGGATCACGCCCCAGGCGTGGGGCAGGCCGAGCAGCGGGGTGATCAGGTCGCCCGCTCCCACCATCTGCGGTATCAGATAGAAGATGCTCACCACGAGCGTGGAAATCGCCACGACCAGCTTGATGCCCTTGCTGTTGAAGCGGGCATCGAGCGCATCGGCAAATGTGAACTTCCCGAGAGACTTGATCGGCTCGGCGATCACGAACAGGGCCACGATCCATCCGGCCAGAAAGCCAATGGAGTAGAGGAATCCGTCGTAGCCGTTGAAGGCGATCAGCCCACAGATCCCTAAAAACGAAGCGGCTGAGAGATAGTCGCCCGCAAACGCAATCCCGTTCACGAACCAGGGCACCTGGCCATGTGCGGCATAGTAGCCCGTGGCCGACTGACCTCGACGGCCGAGCCAGAAAGAGAAGCCCACCACGCTCGCAACGAATGCGGCGAAAATAATCACCGCAGTGACTGAAGCCTCATGCAGCATGATCGTCCTCCGTCGTGCCCGCGACCATGAACACAACCGCCAACACGATCGCGGCCACAATCAACCCCAAGCCGCAAAGAATTGCCAGATTCACACCCGCAACTGGCCGCCATGACAGGGCGCTGGGCCACACGAGCACGAGCCCCATAAAGCCCACGTACATCGCCACATAGGCGATGAAGAGCACCATTCCCAAACGGTGAACTTTTTGGCGTGCGGGCGGCTTCTGCCGCGACTCTGCGGACGTCTCGTCCATCGCTTGGCTCCTCTGATCTCTTCGCGTGCGGTGAAACAGGCCACAGAACCGTAGCCCAGCATCCACCCCCGTGGTGATGAGTGTAACGTGCCCGCGCGCCGCGGGCGTGTGAAGGCGGAACCCTTCAACCGCTGCCGGGCATTCAGCGGAGCCCAGCAGCAGTCACTTGCGACGTGCCGAGCGTCATCGACTGTGAGGGCCCGCGTCCCTGGCCGTTCGGACGCTGCAGAAACCGCGGAAGCTCCGCCCGCTGGAAGAGTTCGTAGTCGGGCTTCTCTCGCTTCTTCAACCAGTCGCCAATGTTCTCGCCATCTTCAAGGTTAAAAAAGATCACCGGTCCACCGGGCACGTTCGAGGTGGAGGTCTGCCAGAGCACCTGCCCCTCGTAGACATACTTCAGGCTCGTCACATACTTCTGCACCGTGTAGTCGCCGGAGTTGCGCAGCGAGAGCGTTTCCTGCGTCGGCCCCTCAACGGCAGCCACGAGCACGATCTTGCCATCCGGCTCCGCCACGCTGCCGCTGGCCGCCACACGCTTCACGAGCCCCTGAATCGCCCGATTCTGCTCCTCGAGCGTGGGAAGTTTGCTCACGTCGAGCCGCACACGCGTGCCCTCTTTGAGCACAAACAGGTTGGGGTCGCTCGAGGCCTTGGAGAGCATGTTGATCGCACCGACATGCGGAATCTTCATCGGCAGAAGGGCACCGGTGCGGTCCTCGAACGTGCCGAAGAAGGTCCAGGGGCCCGCCGTGGTGACCTGCTGCTGCCCGGAGTAGGTCCAGAGCAACACCTGATTCTCGACACCGATCAGGTACTGGTTGCCCCCCAGCACATAGTCTTCATCGGGAAAGTCGATGCCCGTGAAGATGTGCACGCTGGGCACCTTCATGTCTTGGATGATGTCACCGTTCTCGGTGTTCCAGACGAGCAACCGATCCTGGGCGATGCAGGCGAGTCGCTTTCCGCTCGGACTGAACGCCAGTTTGGGATCATGCAGGCGGTCCGGCGTGGCCTGCTGGGCCACGACCTCCATCGCCTCAACATCGAAGAGTCCGACATTCTGGCCATCACACCAGGCGATCAGCTTGCCATCCGGGCTCAGCGCCGGCCGACCTCCCGCAGGAATCCGCGCAATCGGCTCCGCCTCGGGGAAGGACCAGATCCCGATCATGCCATTGCCGGAGGTGGCAAACCGATCGTCCCCCAGGAACTTCGCCCAGTGCACATCGCGGCTGCCACCATTGGCGTCGTCATGCGGAATGAAGGAGACCAGTTTGCGAACCGAACGGCCCCGGACCTGCCAGATCTCAAGCCGGTCGGCATTGCCAAAGCCAAACTCGGCCCGACGCATGATCACGTGCTCAGCGTCATTGTGCAGCGCCAAGGGGGCCATCCGGCCGGTGCTTGCGGCCACCGACGCCTTGCCCTTCTCGAGGTCGCACACCGAAAGCGTGAGCGCCCCCTCAGGCTTTGGATCATCAAGCGACGTCACCACGAGGGCATGCTTGCGGTCACCCGAGATGGCGATCTCGAGCATCTTCTCAAAGAAGTTGGACTTGCCCGGGAGCGCCGTGGCCCGCGGCTCCGCGCCTTCTGCGACCGGCTCACCAATCGTGACCTCCCAGTCGCCTGCGCCCACACTGCCGATCAGATCGGCTCGCGACCAATCAACTTTCAGCTGACGCGGAGCAGCCGAAGGGTCGAAGTCGTCCTCGTCCATCGGCTCTTCGTCACGCGGCCGTCGTGTGCGGCCAGGCGAGGTGCCACTTGGCTTGGCCGAAAATGGATTCATCTCCTCCTTGCCGGAGGGCTTAAACGGATTCTCTGCGTCCGCTTTGAGGAGCTCCTCCACGCGGTCTTGGCTTTCCTTGCTGAGCTTGTCGAGAGGTACTTCCACCTCACTCCCGTCAGCTCGCTTGAGGGTCACCACGCCATCCTCAACCCCCATAAAACTCGCTTCGATCTTGAACTTGCCGGTGGCGTCTACCCAACTCTCCACCTCGGCAGCCCACGTCATACCCGTGGCCATCGCCACCACGGATGCCATCGCCAGCCAGAGATGCCTTGCTCGCCAACCCGGAACTCCGCCTTCCATCGGTCACGCCTCCTCGCCCAACCTTTTCAAGATCCACGCCTTGCACACGGCAACGCTCCCAGTGTACCGATGCAACTCGCTTTTCCGTATCCACTCCACTGGGTCGCTGAGGCTCCTCCCATGCCCCAAACGTTTTTCCAGGTGACCAACACCGTCGCCCTCCTCGCCTGGATCGTGCTGATGGTCGCCCCAGGCCGGCGAGCCGTTTCGAGCGTCCTGTGCGCAGCCGTTGTTCCGGCCCTGCTCGCCTGCGGCTACGCCGGTCTGATCGGCTGGAAACTTGCGTCGGGAGGCCCCACCCCCCCAGACCTCGCCACGATCGACGGCTTGCAGCAGCTCTTCAGCGACGACTGGGCGTTTGCCGCCGCGTGGACCCACTATCTGGTGTTTGACATGGTGGTCGGCGCCTGGATTGCCCGCGATGCGGTGCGCCTGGCAATCCCCTGGCCACTGCGAACCATCGCGCTGCTACTCACCTTCCTGGCTGGGCCCGTGGGATTCCTCCTGCACACGATCCTCCGCCTCAGCCTCCGGCAGAGGTTGGCCGTGGAGGACGCGCCGCCAGCCCCATCAACGCGACCGCCATCGGCACCAGCAGCAGCGTGACGGCCGCTGCCAGGACCGATGCGAGCGGCCACGAACCGTCGACCCGCGGGCGGCCCGCAAGCGTCTGCAGCAGGGAGTACGCCGACAGGAGGACGGTGCCGAGGGTGGCCATCCAGACGAGCCACAGCCGCCGCCTTTCTTCAAACCCCACTCGCTTCGCAGCCCAGGCCACCAGCGGCAGCCACTGCAGGGCGTGGATCACGGCTCCGTGGGCAAACTTTGGTACGCCCGCTGCCCCCAGTCGCTCCGGCGGCTGCCCGACCATCATCTGCCGCTCCCCATACACACTCGCCCAGATCCCAAGCAGGCACGACCAGAAGAGGGTCACAAGCCCGGCCTGCAGCGCCAGGCGCATGTCGGCTGGCAGGCCGCTCGGCTGGCGGAAGGACCGAACCATGAAGTCTCCGACCACAAGGGTCACCCAGAGAATGAGCACACCCATCGCGTCATAGAGGACCGAGTCGAGCGGCGTGCTGCGGTTGAAATGGCTGGCCACGCCTCGCCACCGCTGCAGGTCAATCAGCCCAACCTCCACTGTCAGGGCGACGGCGGTGCTCCACGCCAGCAACAAATCCCCTCGCCTCGCAGGAAAACGGGCGAGGGCCCAGCCAGCTGAGAGCGCGGTCACCCCGCCAGAGATGCCAAACAGAATCGGCTTCCGCCAGGTGACGGGGCCCTCCCAAGGCCCCCCGTCGATCCACCACACCAGCACATGCGTCAGCCCACTCAGCGTGAGCAGCAGCCCGGCAAACACCAAAGGCCTCCCGCGACGATCACGCCACCACGCGGCAGACACCGGCACGGCGTTTCGCGGCATGTCGGTTCCCGCATCCTGCACAGCGAAACTCCTTCGGCGGCGTACATCACTTCTGACTGTAGACTCGTGCACCGACACGCACACATCCACACACGAAAGACTCCCATGAAGCACCGCACATTTGGAAAGACTGGCTGGCAAGTTTCAGAGATCGGGTTTGGCGCCTGGGGCATTGGTGGAGGCCAGTGGGGCGGGGCCAACGATGACGAATCGATGGCCGCCCTGCACGCCGCAGTCGACCAGGGCATCACCCTTTTCGACACGGCCGACGTCTACGGCGACGGGCTTTCTGAACGGCTGATCGCGCGCCTGCGTCGCGAGCGCAGCGAGCCCTTGCATGTGATCACCAAGGCTGGCCGACGCCTCTCCCCGCACACCGCCGACGGCTACAACGCGGAGAATCTCACCGCGTTCATCGACCGCAGCCTGCAGAACCTCGAGACCGATCGACTCGAACTGGTGCAGCTGCACTGCCCGCCTCGTGACGTCTACGCTCGGCCCGAGGTCTTTGCCGCACTCGATGCCCTCGTCACCGCAGGCAAGATCGCGCATTACGGCGTGAGCGTTGAAACCGTCGATGAGGCCCTCGCAGCGATTGAGTACCCCGGCGTGGCTAGCGTTCAGATCATCTTCAACTGCTTCCGCATGAAGCCTGCTGAACGGTTTCTTGAGGAAGCCGCCAAGCGGAACGTAGCTGTCATCGCCCGCGTCCCGCTGGCCAGCGGCCTGCTCACGGGGCGGTTCTCGCCGAGCACCATTTTCCCGGCCGACGACCACCGCACCTTCAACCGGCAGGGCGAAGTGTTTGACAAGGGGGAGACCTTCTCCGGCGTCGATTACGAAACCGGCCTGAAGGCGGTCGAACGCCTGCGGCCACTCGTGCCTGAGGGAGCCACGCTCGCCCAGTTTGCTCTGGCCTGGATCCTCTCGCACCCGGCCGTGTCGACAGTGATCCCCGGCGCTCGCAAGGCTGATCAGGTGATCGCCAATGCCCAGGCCTCCGCATGGGCGCCGCTCTCAACTGAGACACTGGCGGCCGTGCAGGAGGTGTACGACGACATGATCCGGCCGCTCGTTCACCATCAGTGGTGAACGGCGTTTGTCAGG
This sequence comes from Planctomycetota bacterium, assembly GCA_029978905.1. Classification (GTDB taxonomy): domain Bacteria; phylum Planctomycetota; class Planctomycetia; order Pirellulales; family UBA1268; genus M30B53. The sequence goes on along the minus strand of JAPOIM010000047.1, from coordinate 13,820 downwards.
GATGGTTTATTCGCGACACGACGCCAGCGCGAGCAGGGCGTAGGCCGTGACGAGATTGGGGTCCCCTTCCAGCCACCGCGAATTCGCGTTGATCCACGATCCATCTGGCTGCTGCCGGCTAGCAAGTTCCGATACCAGTTCGGCCCGCCAGTCATGCGCCACACCAGCAGCATCGGTAAACGCATCCTCACCGAGGGCGTCGAGGGCCTTGGCCGCGGTCTGATAAAAATAGAAGAGCCCTGAATCGCCCATGCCGGGATTCTCTTCAAACGTGTAGTGCTTCCGCAGCCACGTCACCGCCGCCTGCACGCGCGAATCTTCCCGGTCGAGACCTGCGAAGATCATGCTCTTGAGCCCGGCATAGGTCATCGACGCATAACTCCGGAGCCCACCATTGGGGGTCTCACCGGCCTGGCTCTCGCCACCATTGGCGGGTGTGTAGTAGAAGCCGCCATCGGGGTTTTTGGCTGGAAACGGCAGCGTGTTCGCGGGCCCTTCCAAGTTTTGCGTCCGTGAGACAAACACGAGGGCCCGCTGGATCGCCGGATCGTCTTCCGAGACACCCGCCGTGCGCAGTGCCTCGATCAAAAACGCTGTGTTCGACAGATCCGGACGCTGCTTGCTGCCGTAGCCGGCGCCACCGTAGGCCGGATCCGCCGGGTCGATCGACTCGCCACCATCCCACTGCAACCCTTTGAGAAAGGCCTCCGCTTTGGCAAGTGTTTCGTCGTAGCGACCGTCGTCGTTGCAGGCCGCGAGCGCCATCACTGAAATCGCAGTCTCGTAGTTGGCGTAGGGCGACTCATCAGGATGAATACCGCCGCTCGGCTTCGAGAACGACAAGAGATAGTCGATGCCGCGACGAATCACCTCGGCATCAGGGGGCGTGCCTGTGCGGAGCAAGCCCGTCACCGCCAAGGCCGTGACGGCAGGCCCAGCTTCGGCAGAGAAACTGCCATCCTCGGCCTGACCAATCTCCGCGAGATACCGCGAACCTGCCTGAATGACGCGCTCGAGCTCGGCGTCATCCGCAGCGGCCTGCTGCAGCACTCCACCACCAATCGCACTCGCCACGAGAAGCGCCCCACAGCACCACGAGAACCGCCGCATAACAAGAACCTCGAGAGGAGAAGAAGCCGCTCCCTCAACGATACACAGAAGCAGCTGCCACGAGCATATGCAGACGGCGTGCCAGACAGAGGACGCGCCAAAACCGCCCAAACGTCGCCGTCGACACGTCTCCCAGGCTCCGGGCGCGATCGGTTCTTCACCGCGCGGCGAAGCCTTCACCGCGCCGCCGCACTCAGACCGGCGCGGCAGGCAGGGCCCGCGGGTAGGGGGGCACCGCCCGCGGCGGAAGTTCACACCCCGTTTCAAACGCCCACTGCTCGCGGTCGAACTCGGAGGCGTAGTAGGTAAGCCAGACCGTGGCATCTTCCACGTCGCAGGCACTGCAGTCCCAGTGGAAGTAGTTATCCGGCAAGTCGACCTGCTTGATCGCCGCCGGCAGGATATCGCGACGGATCAACGAGTAGAGTTCGCGGTCGCTGAGGTGGTCGGCATAGTCCAGCACAACCCGCTTCGAAAAGAGCTGCTCGATCGTCTCCCACAGCCGCTCCCGCAGCGCGTGGTCGGAGAGGAGGCTGGCTGGAGGCAACGCGAGGGGCGGAGAAAACCACCGCCCAATCGGGGACATCGGGGCCTGTTCCCAGGCCAGCATCGACTCCAGGAAACGGTTTTCGACCGCCGTTGGCATCGAGGCGAAATCAATCTCGTGGATCGACTCGTCGAGATACGGCTCGATCAGATCACGCAGTTCGGCATTGCGGAGCAGGCAGTCCACGTCCTCGGGACTTGGGTGGCGTGCTATCGGCATCAGGCTGCTTTCCTCGGAAGATCGCGACGGCTCATGCCGCCTCTTTCCGACGATAACAACGGCGTTTGCGGGTTCAATGAATCCGCCAACGATTTCCAGCCTTGGCGGCGATCCGGCAACGGCACGATCGGTACGACGCGACGAGTTTGTGCCGACGCCCCAAGGCTCCGGAACTACCTCATTCGCCTGCTTTTTCTCGTGCTTTTTCGCCGCACGCCCGCTCGAGGGCGGCAATTTTCTCGACCCGGCGGGAGTGCCGCCCCCCCTCAAATCCGGTCGCCAGCCAGGTCTGGATCATCTTGTCCTGGACCTCGGGACCGATCATTTCGGCGGAAAGACAGAGCACGTTGAGGTCGTTGTGACGCCGGCTCATTTCGGCCGTCACTTCGTCGTGGCAGGTGGCGGCCCGAACGCCCGCGACCTTATTGGCCGCGATTGCCATCCCCACGCCGGTGCAGCACAGCAGGATCCCGCGGTCGACCGACCCATCGCTCACGCGGTTTGCCACACTCGCAGCCACATCGGGGTAATCGACGGGATTTGTGTCGTCGCAACCGCAATCGATGACGTCGTTGCCGAGCCGCTCAAGCAGCCCAATCAGGCGCAGACGGGCATCCACTCCGCGATGGTCACTTCCTATAGCAATCCGCATACGACCCCTCTCCCAGTTCGACTGGCCGAGACCGCGAGCCTCCGTCGCGGACTTCAGGCAACGAATCTACCCCCGCCGCGGGCTGAGATCGAGGGTCTCCAGCCGGGCAGCGAGATGATCGTGGATTTGCCGGGCACATTCGCGGTAAACGCCCAGGGGACCACCGATGGGGTCGAGCACATCCCGCCGATCGGGCGAAAGCACCGCCGCACGTGCCGCGGCCTCAGGAAACTGCGATGTGATCGCCGCCCGGTGGGAGTTGGTCATCGTCCAGATCACGTCGGCCTGCTGCACCAAAGAATCGCTCAGCGGCTGGCTGGCATGGGCGGTGAGATCGATCCCCCGCTCCTCCATCGCCTCAACCGCGTTCCCGCTGGCTCGCCCACCCGCCCAGGCCGCGATCCCCGCACTGGCAACCACCACCCCCTGCGACTCGACCTCATCCGGCCGGCAGCCAAGCCGCTTGGCCACCATGTCGCGAAAGAGCGCCTCCGCCATCGGACTGCGACAGGTGTTTCCCGTGCACACAAAGAGGACCATCAGGCTCGCGAGCCTGCGAATCGTCTCCTCAGCGATCACCCCGGGCCGCACGATCTGAAAGCCTGACGCGTCGGCCGCAATCGTGGTCGACGGCTGGCCATAGCGGGTGCGGCCATCATCGAGCACAAGAGCAACCGAGTCACCACAGCGTGCCACGCACTCCTCTGCGGTCACGGGAACGCCTTCGCCCGCGGGATCGGGCTCAAGCAGGGCCACCGGTCCATCCAGCATCCGCAGACAGTCGCCAAGCAGTGGGTGCGCAGGCACCCGCAGCCGCAGCTTGCCGTCGCCGACCACAGCCTGCTTCGTGGCGGAGGGCAGCCGGTGCACCAAACTCTCCGGGTGATCGTCCGCCACCAGCATGCTCACGGGGCCAGGCCAGCACCGCCGGGCAATCCGCTGCGCCACACCCGTCAGCCGCGGTGCCCAGTCGAGCGCTTCATCCGCACTCTTCACGGCCAGCGACAACAACGGCTCGTTCGCCCGCACTACCGCGCGATCCACCACCCGAGCCACGCCAGCCTTCCGCGCGGCAACGGCAACCACGTAGTCGGTTTCCGTGGGAAAAATCACCGCCTGGGATTCGGCGAGGGCCTGCACCGCCAGATGCACGACATCTCGAAGATCGTCGGTCTTGCTGAGATCGATGATCTTCGGTGGCATGAATCATCCCCGGCTGCGAGGGCCGTCGGCGGCCGTGGCATGCGGGCAAGAGGGCATGGTGACCGACAGCAGCCACCCGCATGGAACGTACCCCACGTTTTCCTGCGTGGTCAAGGTTTTCGGCACTTTGGGAAACGCAGGAAAAACGCGGTATGCCCAAGGCGGCCTTCGTCGGCTCTTCACCCGCAATTGGATCAGGATTTCGGGTTGTGGCGTGAGCAATCGGTGCAGTATTTCTCTCCGCCCCCTACGGGCCCCAGAAAAGACGCTCCCTTTGCCGACGCCACACATGCGCCCACTCCACCAGATCATGCCGCGGTTCGTGCCGAGCCAAGCCACCGCTGTGCCTTGTCTGGTGCTGGTCATGTTCGCCACTGTCGCGATCACGGCTGCCACCGCTCGAGCACAGTTTCCCTCACAGCCGCCCGCTGCACCGCCAGTCGGAGAAACTCCGTCCCCAGGCGGGAACCTCACCGGAAACGGTGTCGAGCCGCTGGCGGCCGTCGATTCGGTCACGCCCGTCGAAGAGAACAACCGCATCGTCGAGGTGCGGATTGAAGGCAACAAGGTGACCGATGTCGCCAAGCTTCCTTCGCTGATGACCCGAGCCGGTCAGATCTTCGATGCCTCGGTGATCGAAGAAGACGTGCGGAGCCTGCACCGGTCCCGAAAGTTTGTCGACGTGCATCCAAAGTATGTGCGCGTCGCCGAAGGCATCGTGGTGATCTTCCAGGTCGTCGAGCGACCGATGCTCGGCCATGTTCGATTTGTTGGCAATCAGCGGATCACTACTCGCACCCTTGGCAAGCAAGCCGAGATCGATGTCGGCGACTCGATGGACCCCTACGTGGTCGAAGAGGCGCGGCGGCGAATTGAGTCGTATTACCACGAGAAGGGTTACGACGCGGCGAAGGTGACCACCGTCGAAGGCAACAAGCCCGACGATCGCGGTGCCGTGTTCCTTATCGACGAGGGTCGGTCACGCAAGTCGCTCTGGACCACGTTTGTGGGCAACTCCATCGCGTCTGATGCCCGACTCCTGACACAGATTCAGAGCAAACCAGGTGTGTTTTGGCTCCTCGGCGGCGATGTCGATCGCGAGAAGGTCGACGCCGACGTGGACATGCTCACGGCCTACTACCGCAGCCTCGGTTTCTTCCAAGCTCGCGTGGGACGTGAAATCGAAGTGGTGCACGGACCGCTCCGCGACTGGACGTTCCTCACATTCGTGATCAACGAAGGACCGCGTTACAAGGTTCGCAACGTGTCGTTCGTGGGCAACACGAAGTTCAAAGGCGAGTTCCTCGAACGCGACCTGAAACTTGCCAGCGGCGAGTTCTTCAACCAGTCGAAGATGGACGCCGACCTCGGCCTGATCCGTGACATCTACGGTGGCCGAGGGTTTGTGTTTGCCGACATCCGCGCCGATCCGAGGTTCCTTGAGGAGCCGGGTGAAATCGACCTCGTCTACAACGTCGCCGAAGGTCAGCGATACCGCGTCGGCCAGATCAATGTGCACATCCGAGGGGAGCATCCGCACACGCGGCACAGCACGATCCTCAATCGACTCTCTCTGCGACCTGGCGACATTCTTGACATCCGCAAACTGCGGGCAGACGAACGCCGACTGAAGTCCAGCAGCCTGTTCCTCAACGATCCGGCCAAGGGTGAGGGCCCGCGAATCGTGTTCTCCAAGCCCGATGCCGGCGACACGCAACTGGCGGGTGAACCTGGTTTCCGTGGGCAAAGCCCCGATGACGAAGATCAGGACGCGGTCATCGACCTCGTGCTCGAGGGAACGGTGGTGAAGCCTGTGGTGTATGGCGAAACGCCGCCGACGCCGCAGCAGGAGCACGCCTCCCCCTCGACGACATCACCCACCGCTCCCCTGGCAACCGGCACGCTGTGGCGCGGCCAAAGCCCCGACGGCACCCAGCCGTGGGGAGGCTCACCGCTCGCCCCCACAGGTCCCGAGTCGATCAACTACGCCCAGTCCACCGCACCACAACCTCCTCGCTACGCCCAGCTGCCTGCTCCTGGCCTGGTCGAACCACCGGGAGGCATTCCGCCTGCGGTGGGCTACGGCGGCGCCCTGCCTCCGATGGCACCTGGTGCCCAGCCAGCGTTTGCTCAGCCTGGATTTCCTCCTGGCGTGGTGCCCGATGTGCAGGCCTTCCCCGGCGCGGGCTTCCCCGACCAGCCTCCCCCGGTGTTCCCGGGCAACGAGCCTTACGTGGTCGTTGATATTGATGCGGAAGAGACGCAGACAGGCCGACTGATGATCGGTGCGGGCGTGAACTCCAATGCAGGCCTCGTCGGCAACATCGTGATCGACGAGCAGAACTTCGACCTCTTCCGTCTGCCCACCAGTTGGGACGACATCCGCAACGGCACCGCCTTCCGAGGGGCTGGCCAGCGTTTCCGCCTGGAGGCTGCTCCGGGCACGCAGTTGCAGCGATACACCGCCACGTTCCAAGAGCCTTACCTGTTTGACACACGAATCGGGCTTTCCACCAGTGCGTCCTACTACACCCGGTACTTCTACGACTGGGCGGAAGGACGCGTGGGCGGACGCGTGGGCCTCGGTTATCAGTTTGCGTTCGCCCCCGACCTGTCGGTCAACGCCGGCTTCCGTGGAGAGAGTGTGGATGTCTTCGAACCGCGCGTCTCCGCACCAGCGATCAACGACATGCTTGGCACCAACAGCGTGTACGGGTTTTCGGGCGGCATTATTCACGACACCCGCGACAGCCCTTTCCTTCCCACACAGGGCCACCTGCTGACGTTTGAGTTTGAGCAGGTGATCGGCACGTTCGTGTACCCCCGCGGGATTCTGGAAGCTCGGCAGTACTTCCTGCTCAACGAACGCCCCGACGGCTCGGGAAGGCATGTGTTGTCGATCGGTTCGGTGCTCGGGATGAGTGGTCCCGACACACCGGCCTACGACAACTTCTTTGCCGGCGGTTACAACACCCTCCGCGGCTTCGTGTTCCGTGGGGCCAGCCCGCGGGAAAATGGAGCGATCATCGGTGGTCCGTTTGAGTGGCTCAACACCATCGAGTACCTCTTTCCCATCACGGCGGACGACTCGCTGCGAGGCGTGATTTTCACCGACTTCGGTACCGTTGAGAGCAATGTCTCCATTCAGAACATGCGTGTGGCGCCCGGTTTTGGTCTCCGTATCACCATTCCTGCAATGGGCCCGGCTCCGATCGCGCTCGACTTCGCCGTCCCAGTGGCCTACGCCCCGTACGACAGCCAGCAGCTGTTTAGCTTCTTCGTGGGCTTCGCCCGCTAGGAGATCGGCATGAGCCACAGCACCCATCCGTCGCCAGACGCACACCGCGAACGGATCCTCGTGGTCCGCAATCGCTACATCGGCGACACGTTGCTCGCGATTCCGTTCCTGCGGAATCTTCGCCTCCACTTTCCCGACGCCAAAATCGATGTGCTCGTCGAGGCGGGCAGTGGATCGGTGTTGGCGGAGTGTCCGTATAAAGATGAGCTGATCACCTGGCAGCGGCCCGCCAAATCAAATGGCCTGATGCCAACATCGCTCGGCAACATTCTCGACAACGCCTCGCGGCTGCGCGACCGCGGCTACACGCGAACGTATCTACTGAAACGATCCTTCTCGAGCGGACTGCTCGTGTGGCTTGCGGGCATTCCTCACCGTGTTGGTGGGAGTTTCCAGGGCCGTCACCTGTTGCTGACCAAGTCGCTCCCGATCGCCAGCACACGCCATGAGGCCGAGCACTTCCTCGACCTGCTGCGAGGTGACGGCATCGAGGTTGACGACGGCCATAACGAAAACTGGACCTCGGAAGCTGCTGCCGATCGGGTGGCAGAGGTGCTGGCCGATCTGCCTGTCGGAAGACCACGGGTGTTTCTGGCGCCCAAGGCCTCCAACTCGATCCGCGAGTGGCCGCTCGACCGCATGGCGGCGGCCGCCGACTGGCTCGTGTCACAACGCCACTGCGAAATCTGCTTCTGTGGTGCACCTCGTGACATCGCAGCCCACGACGCGATCCGCAACCTGATGCAGCCGGAGCATCGCGAGCACGTCCACGACTTTTCCAAAGACCTGCGACTCGACGAGACCGGCGCGTTTCTCGCCAAGATGGATCTGTATGTCGGCGTCGACACTGGCCTCGCCCACCTTGCGGCCTCGTATCGCACGCCGGTGGTTGTCCTCTTTGGACCGAGTGACCCAAATCAGTGGCACCCCTGGGGAACGCCCTACGAGGTCGTCCGCGGCAGGCATCTTCGCCAGCGTTGGGGCCACCGCTGGAGCCAGTGGCAGGCTGCGCGATCGAAGACACGGCTGCGGTGGCCGCTCGGTGACGCCACGATGGAAGACATCTCCGTGGAACAGGTCACGGAGGCGGCAGAGCGTCTGTTGTTGGCGGTTCGGCCGCCCGTAGTGCTTTCACCGCCGAAGTTCCAGCAACGAACCCGCTCGCCCATGCCCATTGGAAATTGAAGCCGCCAATGCGGCCGTCCACATCGAGCACCTCACCAGCGAGGTGCACGCCAGGGCAGAGGCGACTCTCCATCGACTCCAGGCGAACCTCCCGCAACGGCACGCCACCTGCGGTCGCTTCCGCAACCGAGAACCCTCGGTCCCCCACCACCGGCAGAACCATCTCCGACACGAGCCTCACCAGCCTCCGCCGCTGGTCCTTGGAGAGATCGCCGGCAGCAGCGGTGCCCGCTTCCTCACAAAGCACCCGTGCGAGCCGCTCCGGCAAAAAGGTTCGCAGCACCGCCAGGCTGCCACGACCGCGCGCATCACGGAGCGCCTGGTCGAGCTGCTCTGCTGGCGTGTCCGGCAGCCAGTTGATCAACAGACGCACCTCGGGGTCGGCATGCTTCGCCAAGAGGTAGTGCCGACTCACATCGAGCACCGCAGGCCCTGAGAGCCCCTGGTGGGTGCACAGTGTGCTCCCCTCCGCAGAGCAAATCTGTTTCCCGGAAGGCGTGGTGAGGGTCAACCGTGTGGGGAGTGTCAGCCCTGAGAGGCTGCGAATGAAGTGACCGTCCTTGAGCACCAGTGGCACAAGCGACGGGAGAATCGGATCGGTGAGCTGATGACCCAGCGAGGCCGCGATCGCAAAGCCCGACCCATCGGAGCCGCTCTTGGGAAGCGACCGGCCGCCGGTGGCGAGGAGCAGGCGTCGCGTGGCAATCGCGCCCCCTTCGGTCTCCACACGAAAGCGACTGCCAGGCGTCTGCGGCGGCGTCACGGCCAGCACGCGCGCAGGGTGCACCACCTGCACGCCCGCCGCCGCGGCCTCTTGCACGAGGGCCGAGAGCACCGTGCGGGCCGAGTCGGAGACGGGAAAGAGCTTGCCTGTCTCCTCCTGTTTGAGTTCCACCCCCGCATCGGCAAAGAACGCCACCACGCTCGCCACGCCGAACTGCTTGAGCACCTTCCGAATCGCCGCCGGGGTGCTCCCCGCGTAGTCGCTCGCCTCCACCGCTCTGTGGGTGACGTTACATCGCCCTCCTCCGGCGACGAGGATCTTCGCACCAAGTTTGCGGGCCGAATCGACCGCCACCACGGAAAGGCCTGCACCCTGTTCGCGGCAGGCACGGCCGGCGTGAATCGACGCAAATAGGCCAGCCGCCCCCGCACCAACAATCAGCAGGTCGCACTCCTCGGGAAGCAGCATGATGGTGGCGTGACGTGCTCGGTTGGCCGAGGCTGAAGTGGGGAGGTAGAATTTCGATGAATCAGGCTTTCCCGCCGATCGGCCCAACGGGCCCGCGGCTTCGCCCAGCCGCGAAGTTGGCGACGCGGGGTGTTCACCTCAACTCCGCCGGAAACGATTCTCGCATGGATCGCCGACCTGTCACTGCCTGCGGCCACCGCTCCCACAGACGACGCACGGCTGTGGTGTTGTTGACCGCCTTCCTGGCCGCGGAGCTCCATGCCGCCGAGCCCATCGACTTTAACCGCGACATCCGGCCGATCCTCGCGGAAAACTGCTTCTTCTGTCACGGGCAAGATCCCGCAAAACGCCAGGCGGATCTACGGCTCGATGTTGAGGCGGCTGCGTGGGAAGCGGGTGCCGTGGTGCCCGGTGAACCGGGAGCCAGCGCGCTGCTCGAGCGGATCCACTCCAGCGACGCAGACGTGGTCATGCCTCCGCCCGATTCCAACCGACAACTCTCGCAGGCCCAGAAAGAGCTGCTTGCGAGGTGGATCGCCGAAGGAGGCCGATACGCCGACCACTGGGCCTTTGTGGCCCCCACGCGACCTCAACCACCGACTGTGAGCAGAGCCGACTGGGCCCGCACGCCAATCGATCAGTTTGTGCTTAGCGCCTTGGAAGAAGCTGGCGTGGCACCGTCGCCTGAAGCGGATCGGACCACGCTGATTCGTCGGCTTTCCTTCGACCTGCTGGGCCTGCCGCCGACACCTGCCGAAGTCGATGCCTTCCTCGCAGACCAGGATCCGGCGGCCTACGAAAACCTCGTCGATCGGATGCTCGCAAGCCCGCACTACGGCGAACGCATGGCGCTGTCTTGGCTCGACGCCGCCCGCTACGCCGACTCCAACGGCTTCCAGCAGGATGGCGACACCTGGCAGTGGATCTGGCGCGACTGGGTGGTCACCGCCCTCAACGCCGACATGCCCTTTGATCAGTTTTCCATCGAACAGCTCGCAGGAGACCTGCTGCCCGAGGCGACCAACGAACAGAAGATCGCCAGCGCCTTCAATCGCAATCACCTGCTCAACGGCGAAGGTGGCGCGATCGCTGAAGAGCAGCGGTTTGTCAATCTCTTCGACAGGGTCGACACCACGAGCACCACCTGGCTCGGGCTCACCATGGCCTGCGCCCAGTGCCATGACCACAAGTACGACCCCGCCACCAAGGTCGACTACTACCGAATGCTCGACCTCTTCAACCGGGTTCCCGAGTCGGGCACTCCGAGTTTCTTTTCCTCACGGGTGCGGGTGGCCCCGCCGCTGATCGAGTTGCCAACCGAGGCAAATACGGCGCGGATTAGCGAGCTGGAAAGCCGCATCGCCGAACTCGACGCTGAGATTGCCCCGGTCGCCGAGGTTGCCTTTGCCGCTTGGAAGAAGGGCCTCTTGGCCGACGGCAGCCCTGCGGATGCGGGGTTGCCGGATGAGTTGACGACGCTTCTGGCCGTCGTCGAGGCGGAGCGGAGCGACGAGCAGAAGGCCGCAATCGATTCCCAGCTGCGGGCCCACTTCAACAAGACCGTTCGCCCAGAAACGGTTGGCGAACTCCCGGCCTCAAAGAGCCTCGCCGACACGCGACAGCAGCTGGAGAGTTATCGCAAGGATCAGATTCCCCGTGTGATGGTGATGAGCGATGACCAGCCGCGTGAGACCCGTGAACTCGACCGTGGGGCGTACCTTGCCCCTGTCGGCGACGTGCTCCACTTCGAGCCTCCCGCGTTTCTGCCACCACTCCCGGACGACGCTCCGCGAAACCGGCTCGGCTTCGCCCGCTGGCTCTTCCTTCCCGAACATCCCCTGACCGCGCGGGTGCAGGTCAATCGCATGTGGCAGATGTTCTTCGGCACAGGCCTGGTGAAGACCACCGAAGACATGGGCGTTCAAAGCGAGTTTCCTCGCCACAAAGACCTGCTCGACTGGCTTGCGGTGGAGTTTCGGGAACAGGGCTGGAGCCAAAAGAAAATGCACCGCCTGCTCGTGACGAGTGCCACCTATCGTCAGTCGAGCCGAGTCACGCCCGAGTCGCTTGCGGCCGATCCAGAGAACCGACTCCACGCCCGCGCGAGCCGCTTCCGCATGCCCTCGATGCTCCTCCGCGACATCGCCCTCGCCTCCGCGGGCCTGCTGGAGCCGGCCATCGGCGGCGCTCCCGTCTATCCCTACCAGCCTGATGGCATCTGGGAGTCGCTGGCGATCACCAAAGAGCGCGACTTCACCTACCCCGCCTCACACGGGAGCGATCTCTACCGTCGTAGCCTCTACACGTTCTGGCGGCGAACCGTCTCCCCAGCCAACATGTTTGACACGGCGAACCGCCGCAACTGCACGGTCCGTGCGAGCCACACCAGCACCCCGCTGCACGCCCTGACCACGCTCAACGACCCTACCTGGGTGGAAGCCGCCCGCGTGCTCGCGGAACGCGTGATGCTCGCGGAAGAGAGCACGATCGCTCAACTCGCCACTGCCTTCCGCCTTGTGCTTGGTCGCGGCCCCGAAGACGACGACCTCGCCACACTCACCTCCGCCCTCGCGCGGCAATCCGAGCTCTATCAGGCCGACCCCGAACTCGCCGCCGCCTTGCTGGCCGTTGGCGAAAGCCCACGCAACGAATCGTTGAGCGCCTCCGACCACGCTGCCCTGACCGCGGTCTGCCTGGCCATTCTCAACCTCGACGAAGCCCTCACGCGAGAATGACCTCAGCTCTGACCCCTTCGCACCACGCACCATGAACACCTTCTGGCACGCCTCCGAGCCCGTCCGCGCCCGAGCCACCCGCCGGCAGCTCTTCGGTTCCACCGCTTCCGGCATTGGATCCCTTGCCCTCGCCTCACTGCTGCAGCGGGATGCGCAGGCGACCGCGCCCCAGGCCTCCTCGCTCACGGTGCCGGGCCTTCCCGACCTGCCGCACCACGAGCCCAAGGCCAAGCGGGTGGTGATGCTCTGGCAGGGAGGTGGCCCCTCACACGTCGACCTGTTTGACCCCAAACCCGTCATCCGCGAGCGGGCAGGGGAAGACATTCCGGAGAGCGTGCGCGGCTCGACGCGACTCTCCACCATGTCGAGCGGGTACGCGAAGTGGCCATGCGTGCCGTCGATCAAGCCCTTTAAAAAGTACGGCAACGCGGGCATTGAAATGAGTGAACTGCTGCCGGCTGTCGGTGGCATCGCCGATGAACTGTGTCTGGTGCGGAGCATGCACACCGAGGCGGTGAACCATGCACCGGGCGTGACCTACTTCCTCACCGGGAGTCAGGTGCCTGGCCGCCCGAGCCTGGGAGCCTGGTTGAGCTACGGACTCGGCTGCGAAACCGACAACCTGCCTGCCTTTGTCGTGATGACATCGTCCGACAAAGAGAAAACCTGTGGCCAGCTCTTCTTCGACTACTACTGGGGCAGCGGCTTTCTTTCGAGCCGGTATCAGGGCGTGAAGTTTCGCAACACTGGCGACCCCGTGCCCTACCTGGCCAACCCACCTGGCATCAGTCGCGAATCACGGCGGCGGTTGCTCGACGACATCGCCACCCTCAATGCCGCGCACCTCGCCGCCGAAGGTGATCCGGAAATCGACACCCGCATCGCGCAGTACGAGATGGCCTACCGCATGCAGGCGAGCGTGCCCGACCTCGTCGATTTTTCGGACGAGCCGCAGTACGTGCTCGACCGCTACGGCCCCGATGTCCACACTAAGGGCAGCTTTGCCTACAACTGCCTTGTCACGCGACGGCTGCTTGAACGTGGTGTGCGGTACGTGCAGTTGATGCACGCCGGCTGGGACCAGCACAACAATCTCTACACGCATCTTGAGGTGCAGTGCCGCGACACCCAGGGCCCCTCCGCAGCCCTCGTGCTCGACCTCAAAGAGCGGGGCCTGCTCGACGACACGCTCGTAGCCTGGGGCGGAGAGTTTGGCCGCACGCCGTTTGGACAGGGTGATCCCGCGAGCCCGAAAGGCCGTGACCACTTTGGCCGTGCCTTCAGTTGGTGGCTTGCAGGCGGTGGCGTGAAGCCCGGCCACGTCTACGGCTCCACCGACGACTACGCGTGGAACGTCACCGCCGACCCGGTTCATGTGCACGACATGCAGGCCACGATCATGCACCTCGCCGGCATCGACCACGAGCGACTCACCTTCCGCTACCAAGGCCGCCAGTTCCGCCTGACCGACGTCCACGGCCACGTCGTCCGCGGCATCCTCGCCTAAGCCCTCGCCACATCTGAGCGCGACGCCCGCCGCGGCTCGAAGGCGGCAAAAGTCTCGTCACTGGTCAGGGTTTCTCCCCGGCCGCAGATCGCCGCTCCTGCGGCGAACAGGCCGCGCTTGATGCACGCCTGCCGAGCCATCCATGGCCTCGGCAGCCTTGGGGCGTCCGGGC
>JAPOIM010000046.1 GCA_029978905.1 Planctomycetota bacterium | reverse complement strand
CGAATTGCTGTGGTCACAGGTTCTGCCGGTCGGTTGGGGAGAGGCGCCTGTCGGGAGTTGCTCCGTCAAGGCTGGCGGGTGCGGGCGTTTGACCGACAACCGTCGCCGGCGGGGGAATCGATCGTGGCCGATCTCTGTGATCAACAGGCGCTTGCGGAAGCGATGCGTGGTGTGGCGGCGGTCGTGCATTTGGCCGCCACGCCGGATGACGACGACTTCGCCCAGCGACTGGTTCCCGACAATCTGATGGGGCTGTACTGCGTCTTGGAGACGGCGCGGGCTGCGAAGGTGCCGCGGGTGATCCTTGCGAGTTCTGGGCAAGTGAACTTCGTGCAGCAGCAGGAAGGCCCGTGGCCGATTCGTGTGGGCGACCCGATCTCACCGCGTGGCTGGTATGCCGTCACGAAGGTGGCGATGGAGGCCGCAGGACTGATTCATGCGAGGGAAACGGGAAGCGTGGTGATGGCGGTGCGCCTGGGATGGTGCCCGCGGGATCGGGCCCACGCCGAAGAACTCGACGCGAGTTTTCATGGGCCGCACTGCTACCTCTCGCCGCGCGATGCAGGCACGTTCTTTGCGGCGGCCGTCGAACGCCCGGTGAACCCGGGCTACCACCTCGTGCTGGTCACGAGTCGCCCAAAATCAATCGCGATGGTTGATCTCGCGCCCGTGAAAACGCTGCTCGGTTGGGAGCCACTCGACACGTGGCCCGAGGGGTCGCTTGACGACCTTCCTACGTAGGGTTCTGTAGTTGCAGCGATGCGACCCAAAAGTTGAACCATCCGCGGCCGGAGGGCCACGCGGAGGTTGGGTCAGCGATCGCACACCTGTCACTGCTGGCCGGCCAGGCCAAGCGTGAGGAAATCGCGGTTCACCAGGGACTCAAAAAGGTTCCGCGCAAATTGCTTCCTGTCGGCTTCGGGGCGTGCCGTGTGCGGTTGCGGGGCCATGGAGAGGATCGCGTTGATCGTGCGGCGGCCGTCGACCAGCCTCAAGAGTGACAGCTGTTCTTGGTTGAGTCGCGTGGCCCAGCCGGGACGCGAGATCGTGTCGCCCTGGAGTTCGCATCGATAGCGAAAGAATGGCACGGCGTCGAGCCACTGCTCCGACGCCACGCTGACCTGGTAGGTCTCCGGCGGCCGCTCTGGGTGGCAGGCTGTGAAGAAGTGGCAGCCGTTGCGATGGTTCACACGCTCCATGACTGCCCAGCGCTGTTCCCTCGGAAGCTTGGTGACCGCGGACAAAAACGGATCGCCGGGAGATGCAGTCGGCTCGTACGACGACTTCAGAAACCAGTCTTGGAAGACAAGCCCGCCTGCAGCAACGAAGTCGAGGCAGTCGGCGACGGTGTAGCTGCGGTCGCGACCGTGAAGAAAGGTGTCGACAAGTCCCGCGTCGAACTGCAGATCGGGTGCGACGGTCATGTAACTTCGCAGCGGATGGTCCTGTGGGAGGCTGGCAATCGCGGCTTTGACGACCGTGAGCGACGAATCATTTTGCACGAGCCCCAGATCGCGAAACACCCCCTGCAGCATCTCGACGCCGAGACGTCCGTAGCGAGCGTAAAGCATGATGGCCGCAACACCCTCGACACGTAGCACCTTTGCCAGCGCCCGGATCCCAGCCTTCGGGTCGCTCATGTGGTGCAAGACCCCCGTCGAGACGACGAGGTCGTACTCACGGCCGAGCGATCCGACCTCCTCAATCGGGAGTTTGTGCAGCTCGAGGTTCTTGAGACTGTATTTCTGCTTGAGGAATCGGTGGTGCTCCAGCGAAGAGCCGCTGACATCGATGGCGACGATCGATGCTTCCGGATTGGTGTAGGCGAACACCGCCGCCTGATTGGTTCCGCACCCGGCGATGAGAATGTCGAGATTGGGCCTGTACTCGCGGTCAGGCCAAAACTGACGATGCGCGTGGCTCGGATCAAACCACTGCCAGTTGCCAATTAACCAGGCAGGGAGGTCTTGGATCGGCTCTGGATAGACCCACGTCTCGTACTGCGCAGCAACGATGTCCGTGAGCGGGTTGGACGGCATCATGCGAAGTCTCTCCGGGGGACATATCACGTGGCGTTCTGATGGCTGGTGGTGGGAAACGCAGGTCCAGGAATCGCGCAACCTCTTCCCACTCCGTGAGACCAATCAGACCGATCTCCACCGCGTGGGTTCTCCGCTTCACCTTGTGCGTCTCTGACTGAAATGGTGTCTCGCCTGCCTGGATTCGTACGTTGACGCCCGCTCTCACCAGATTTGAATCCGCTGGGCCTTCGGCTTGAAGAGCCGGTCGCTCTCTTTGACATCAAACGCGTCGTAGAACGGGTCGAAGTTTGCGACGGGGCCGTTCGCTCGAAACAGCGACGGCGAGTGCGGGTCGGTCACGAGCCGCTGCACAAGTTCGGAATCGCGATACTTCCTGGCCCAGATTTGAGCCCAGCCGATGAAGAACCGCTGGTCGGCCGTGTAGCCGTCAAGCACCGGACCTTCCTTGTCGCCGAGGGAAAGCTTGTAGGCCTTGTAGGCGATGGCAAGCCCAGAGAGGTCAGCGATGTTTTCACCCAGCGTGAGTTGCCCCTGCACGTTCTTGCCAGGTAGGGCTTCGTAGGCGTCGTACTGCGAGACAAGGGCGTCAGCGAGTTTCTCAAACGCCGCGCGGTCCGCATCCGTCCACCAGTTGTTGAGGTTGCCGTCGCCGTCGTACTTGCTGCCCTGGTCATCGAAGCCGTGGCTGATCTCATGGCCGATGACGGCCCCGATGCCGCCGTAGTTGACGGCGTCTTCCACGGTGGCGTCAAAGAAGGGTGGTTGCAGGATCGCGGCGGGAAACACGATCTCGTTCTTGGTGGGGTTGTAGTAGGCGTTGACCGTCTGCGGGGTCATGCCCCATTCGGTCTCGTCCACCGGCTTGCCAATCTTGTCGAGCATCCGCCGGTGTTCGTGCAGTGCCGATCGCCGCATGTTGCCCAGCAGGTCTTTGGCGTCGATCTCCAGGGTGGAGTAGTCCCGCCATTTCTCGGTGTAGCCGATCTTCGGCTTGATCTTGCGGAGTTTTTCGAGGGCCTGGGCCTTGGTGTCGTCGGTCATCCAGGTGAGTTCGCGGATGCTGACCTCGTAGGTCTTAAGCAGGTTCGCGACGAGGTCATCCATCCGCCGCTGGGCTTCTTGGCCGTAGTGTTTCTCGACGTACAGCTCACCGAGCGCATCGCCGAGCACGCCAAACCCACGCCCGCCCGAGGCCGTTTCCACCGCACGTTCCCAGCGAGGCTTTTGCTCAGGCACGCCGGCGAGTTTGTTTTGGTAGAGCTCGAACGACGCGTCGACGAATGCCTGAGGAAGAGACGGAGCGGCAGCGTCGAGAACGCGGAAGCGCATGTACTGCTTCCAGGTGTCGAGGTCGGTGGTGTCGAGAATCGTTCCCAACGCCTGAAAGAAACTCGGCGTGGTGACATTCAGGTGCTCGAGGCCTTCGGCACCGACGGCAGCGAGATACCCCGACCAGGCAAGCGTTGGCGCCAGCGCAGCGAGGTCGCTGACGGCGTACTTGTTGTAGCGGAGGTTGGCATCACGGAGTTTGACACGCGACCACTGAAAGAGGGCGAGCTTGGTTTCGAGTTCGACAATGTCTTTGGCTGCCTGCTCGCCTCCTGGCATGTTGGCAAGTTCAAACAAGCGGGCGATGTAGTCGTGGAGCGCCTGGCGTGCTTCGATGTACTGCTCGGTGTCGACAAAGTAGTAGTCGCGATCAGGCAGGCTCGTGCCGCTTTGATAGATCGTGGCGAGGTGCTCTTTGGAACTCTTCGCATCCACTCCCACGTAGAAGCCAATCGGCCCGTCGATGCCGACCGTCTGGAGGTAGCCGAAGTGGTGGATCACGTCTTGCGTGCTCTGCAGGCCTTCGATTGCGGCCAACTCGTCTGCGAGCGGAGCGATGCCGGCCGCTTCGATCGTGTCGGTATCCATGTAGCTGCGATAGAAGTCGCCGATCCGCTGCACGTTGCCGGTCGCGTTTGGGGCCTCGGCCGCTTCCTGCATGATCGTGTGGATGTTGGCGATCGCTTCGTCGGAGAGCCGCGTGAAGGAACCGTAGTTTGACTCGTCGGCGGGGATTTCAGTGCGCTTCAGCCATTCACCGTTCACGTGATTGAAGAGGTTGTCTTGTGGTCGGATGCGCGTGTCGAGGTTTTCGGTGGCGATGCCCGAGCGCAGATCGTCGGCCAGGAGGCTGCATGCCGAGAAGAGCAGGGTGAACGTCAGAGAAAAGCGAAGTGCCATGTGCGGTTTCATCCATCAAGAGCAAGGAGCAAACAAGAGCAGTGAAAGCGGCATGATACACAAGCCGACGTGTCGCGAATGTCTCAGATTCGGCGTGCGTGTTCGTGGGCCAGCAGGGCCCGTTTCACGTCGAGCCAGCGGCCCAGCCGGGCGCCCGAAAACCCTCCCAGCCCGTTGGCCGCGACCACTCGGTGGCAGGGCACAACCAGGAGCAAAGGGTTGCGACGGCAGGCGTTGCCGACGGCTCGAGCCGAACTCCCGAGTTCTGCCGCCAGGCTGCCGTAGGTCCGTACCTCGCCAGGCGGGATCTTCTGGAGGAGCTTCCAGACGCGAACTTGGAAGGGCGTGCCTCGGAGATCGACGGAGAGCGTCCAGGTGTGCCCAGGAGCAGCGCAGTACGCGTTGAGTTGGGCGGCGATGGCGTGGTCGAGAGGCGTGGAGGGGGGCACGCAGATGGCGTTTGGAATCATCCCGATCCCAACTACGCGACCGTCCTCGACAGTGATGCCCAGCCGGGAGAAGGGGGTGTCGAGCGTGAAGGTCGGGGCGTCGATGGGCATGGCAGATCGTACCACCAATGTCGCCCAACCCGCAGCAGCGAGGCAGCGAGAGGCTGCCAACGCTGCTGCGAAGCATGGCCATTCGACGACGCGTTTGCCACCCGCCGTCGTCGCCCCCCGACAAACAGCACGGCAGAGGCGGCAACGAACGCGCACGATGGACGCGGGCTTACTTCTTCGCTGCGGGCTTGGCCTTTTCCTGCTTCGGCTTCTTGTCTTTCTTGTCGTTCTTCTGCGAGTTGTTGCCTTTACCCATTGCTGGACGCCTCCACGTGTGGATGTCGGACTCGGGCTCGAAGTGAGCCCCCTCACGCCAGGCAATACAATCGGCAGACTCGCCAGTCGGCCTTCACGTGGTGAGTCACAATTTTTATTGCCCGCTCCCTGCCCATGGAAAACCTTCCATGGCCTTTTTCGACTTGGGCACTCCCCAAAAACGCCAAGGGTTTTCGGGGGTACCACTCGCCGCATCCTGCGGCGGCAGACTTTGTCCACAGTCCGCTAGAAGTTCTTGATGGCCTGCACAATCGCTTGATTGGCGAAGGGCAGCGGGCCGACGAGGGGGACCTCAAGCCCAGCGAGAAGATACCAGTCGCGGCCGATCCCCGTTCGCATGCCGGGGGTGATGCTGAAGTAGGTCGAGTTGCCGCCCGAAAGACACGTGTGGAAGTTCGTCGCCACCGTGGCGCAGAGGTGCTTGAACACGGGGGCGTCGGCTGGGGTGAGGTAGAGCCCTCCGGCGAGGCGCCCGTCGAAGGAGCTGAATGGGCCTGGGGTCATGTTGAAGCCGGTCCAGGGATTCGCCTCCAGCAACGGCGTCGAGGCTGCGGTGAGGTTTGTGGGGATCGTCACGCCCGCACCCCCTCGCAGCACCCAGCGCCCCGTGGGGTTCATCCAGAACTCCACGTCCGGCGAGAGGCTCGTGACCCCATTCCCTGTCTCCGCCGAGCCCGTTGGGCAGCGGATGTAGCAGTTGGCGGTGACCGAGTATTCCTTGTCTTCGGCGAGGAGAAACCGTGGGGCGACCGTGAGATCACCCGTGCCGCGGGTGGCGGCGGTGGCCGGGGAACGTGGGTCTGGGGAAATCAGCGAAAACGGGAGGAACCAGCCGACCTCGAAGCGGCGATTCAAAGGGGTGAAGAGGAAGACGCTGCCATTGGCGGTGTCGACCACATCGGACGTGCCCTGCGCCCATGCCCCTGAGATGACTGCCAGCCGGTAGAACGCGCCGTCGGCGCTGTTAATCCAGGTTTGTCTGGGGCTCGTGTGGTCGACGGAGTCGTACGGCCGATCCCAGCCGTCGCTGAAGAACTCAGCGAGGCTCAGGGGCGTCCAACGCTCGGTGTCGAGTGGGCCAATCAGCGATTCTCGCCACAACTCACGTCGCGTTTCTGGCACTGGGAAGGTGGCGTCAGCCGTCGCGGTTTCGCAACCGACGGCAAGCAGGAACGCGGCCCACGTCGCCGCCGCCGCGACCGGCGTCAGCCTGCGTCGGAAGGTCGGCTGGTATCCAGCCATGGGCGTCGCCAGTTGAGAGGATGACCACCCAGGTTGGGCGACAGGGCCCGCCAGGCGGTTGGTCATTGATGAGAAAGCCATCGGCAGGCGCCGGCTGGCACTTGAGGCATTCCTCGGGCGGTCGAGGGTCGCTGGTCACCCCGCAGCGGCGCGGGCGGCGAGCCATTCCACGATCGCGTGCATGAAGGCGGGCAGGTCCGCCGGCCTGCGGCTGGAAATAAAGTGCCGGTCGACGACCACCGCCGCATCCTCCCAGAGCGCGCCGGCGTTCACGAGATCGTCCTTGATGCCAGGGCTGCCAGTGACCCGCACGCCCCGGTAGATGCCCGCGGAAATTGGAATCCAACCGCCGTGGCAAATTGCCGCGACGAGTTTGCCTGCCGCACCAAAGTCGCGAAGGAGAGCGAGCAGGCCTGCGTCGCGACGCAAGGCATCCGGCATCCATCCGCCGGGAACGACGATCCCATGAAAGTCAGCTTCTTTCATGTCGGCGATTGCGGCATCGCTCACGCAAGGATAACCATGCTTGCCATGGTAGTTCTCGCCCGCTTTGGGCCCCGCGAGCGTGACCTGGCAACCAGCCTCTTCGAGCCGCAGCTTCGGATACCACAGTTCGAGATCTTCATACGCGTCACCAGCAAGTACGAGAATGCGAAGGCCCTGCAGGGTAACGCGGCTGGAGGCGGTTGGATGAGGCGACATTCGGAGAATCCTTGTGGCTCGTGCGCGGGTGCCGAAGCGGGGGGACTCGATCTTCGCATAGACTCGTGAGTGAGGCGATCGAAAAAATTCAGCCGCGCCGCACGCCCGCGTGCTCCATCCGCTTCCAGGCATCGGCAACCGAGCCCGCGACATCAATCCCTCGGCAGGCGGACTCGATCACTGTGACGTCGTAGCCAAGTGCCCTCGCATCGAGGGCTGTGTGCAAGACGCAGTAGTCGGTGGCGAGCCCGGCAAGCACGATTGCCCGAGCGTGGTGCGTCTGCAGGACCGCATCGAGGCCGACGGGAGTGCGGCGGTCGTTCTCAAAAAAAGCGGAGTAGCTGTCGCAGGTGAGCGTGAGGCCCTTCCTCACGACAGTGGCATCGAGCGGCACGTTCAGCCCCGGATGAAACGCCGCTCCTGTCGTGCCCTCCACACAGTGGTCTGGCCACAGCGTTTGCTCGCCGTAACTGGTCGCAATTCGGCTGAAAGCAGGCGTGTTTGGATGGCTCGACGCAAACGAGATGTGCCGCTGAGGATGCCAGTCTTGTGTGAAGACGACGCGGTGGAAGCGACATATCAGGTGGTTGACGATGGGCACGACCGCGTCGCCATCAGGAACGGCGAGGGCGCCGCCAGAGCAGAAGTCGTTTTGGACGTCGATGATGACCAGGACGGCATCGTGCATCGGGAGTGCCGAAAGATCGCCCACGATGGGTGGTGTGGTTGGTTGGCGTGTCACGCTACGTGGCTTGGCTCAGCAGGTACACGCCAGTCAGGTTTGCGGTGATGCAGGCAGCTTTCAAGTGCCAGTTTGGCTCCTTGCAGTACACCACGCCAAACAGGAACGGAATCACGACCGCGGATCGTCGCACGGGCGAGATCACGGAGATCAGTGCGTTAGGGTCGGAGACGGCGACAAAATACGCATAGTCTGCGGCGAGGAGCGTGATCGCAATCAGCGGAATCGTTGGTCGCCATTCAAACGGCACCCGCTCCCGCTCGCGGGAATACCACCGCACCGCCAGTGGCAACATGACCGGCACGAGATACACCGAAAACCAGGCCTGCACGGTTGCTGGAGGGATTGCGAGTTGTTGGAGGAGGTATTTGTCGTAGAGCGAGCTTGCGGCCCCGAGGAGTGTGCCGATCATCATCAGCACCACCCAGCGGTCGCGATGAAAGTGGATGCCTTCACGTGCCCCCACTCGGGAGAACGCCAGAAACGCCACGATGACCACCGCGATTCCCAGCCACTGCAGCGGGGCCGGCCGCTCCCCCATCAGGAGCACCGCACACGCGATCGTCCAGAGAGGGCTGGTGGCGCGAATCGGCGAGGCGATGGAGAGCGGCAGATGCTTGAG
The DNA here is from genome assembly GCA_029978905.1 of Planctomycetota bacterium. Lineage (GTDB taxonomy): Bacteria > Planctomycetota > Planctomycetia > Pirellulales > UBA1268 > M30B53. The sequence continues at coordinate 25,245 of JAPOIM010000046.1, read as the reverse complement.
CGCGAAAAACGCACAGATCCACGAGCAGCCCACCAGCAGCGATTTGAGAAACAGCAGGCCGTGCTCGTGTGGGGCCAAGGCAATCAGTTGGTGGACGCCCGTGGGAGTGACCGGGGCCGTGCCACTCAGCGTGCAGGCGACGGAGTATCCTATCGGGCCAAGCCAGAAGATCGCCGCCGTCGACACGTTCACGAGAAGAACCGCGGGGACCGCGTTGTTTCGCACAGACGCCTTCTTGGCGATGTCGTAACACCCAAGCAGCAGGGCCGAGAGAAACGCAAGAACGATCCAAGACATGGTAGTTATGGGAATCCATCGGCGGCGGACGAGCGAACACTCTAGCGGGCGGGAGCGAACCCGGCGACGGTTGTCGCGATCCTGGCGGCTGCAGAAAGTGGGCGGCGTTGTCTTGCTCCTTCTTTTCCGTGCTGCCGCCTGGGGTGACGGGCTCGCCTGCGGGGAAGAGCGTGAGCCTCGGCCTGCCGCGCAGCCGACGCGGACGACGCCGGACTGGATCGATCGGCTGCAGATTTACGGCATGCTGCCGAGTTTCCCGGAGGCGGCGCACGATCTCGGCGTGACGGTCAACGGAATCTGGGCCGGCATCGGTGGCACCGATCCCGTGTTGCCACACACGGAGCACGCGCCGCTCGTGCGGTTGAAGTATGGCGACGACGCACGCGCGTTTGCGGGTGACCTGCATGCCGCAGGCCTCCGCGTGGCTGGCGCCGTCAACGGCCTCGAGGGGATGCTGTCCCTCCGTGAGCTCGAGCCAAACCTCGACGAAATGGCTTGCCGCTTCGCGGATGGCTCGGTGGCCCGGGTGGGTGACGGCATGGCGCTCATGTGCACCAACAATCCAGCGTGGGTGCAGTGGGAAATCGAACGTGGGAAGCGGGCGATCGATACCGGTGCCGACGTGGTGCTTGTCGACACTCCGATGAGCAGTTCGTTTGTGAGTGGATTTCTCAAGGCGGGCTGGTGCGACCATTGCCTGCAGACCTTTGAGCGACACCTTACAGACCGCTTCACCGCCGAGGAGCTTCGTGACTCGTTCGGGCTCGATGGCTTTGAGCGTGCGAGCGTGGTGGCGAGGCTCGCCCCTCTGCAGGTGGTGCGGCCGATGGCAGAGAGCCCTCATGTGCGCGACGATTCAGATGCCAGGCTCTTTCACCAGTTCATCTTGGCACAGGAGGAAGCCAGCTTTGCCACCCGCCGCGAACTGTTTGAGTCGCTGAAGGAGCATGCGGCTGTTACCGATCGAGCCGTGGCCTTCACGACCAATGCCGCCGACCTCGGGTCGCAGAATCCTGGCGGTCACTGGATCCGAGGGGTCATGTTTGCCGATCTCGTCGACTTCTTTGCGTATGAGCTCACGGTCGACGAGTTGGGGCTCACGGGCCGTCCGCTCACGCCGCTGCCACGGGGAAAGTGGGTGGCCTTCCACCGACTGGCCACGGCGATTCATGGCAGGCCGTCTCCGGCGGTGATCCATGCTGGCAACATGGGAGAGTTGCTGCAGGCCACGATGACCAAGGGGCAGAACCTCAACGGGTGGATGGAGACGCTCGCGGCCGAAGCGACGGCAGCCGGCGGCAGCTTTGTCGTGTACCAGATTGGGGTGCCGATCGCCGAGACGCTGCTGCGATTGCGGTGTTGGGATGGAGTGGCTCGGCACAACCGCTTCGTGCTTGAGCAGCGAAGGCTATTTGAAGGGCTGCAGCGGTCGGGGGCGGAAGTGGCCATGCTGTTTCTCTTCAACGAGCGGGGCCGCACGATTCCCGCCGTGTTTCCTTCCTATATCGGCCTCGCACAGGGCTTCACGGAAACGCACCACGCGTTTGATGTGATCTTTGGTGGTGATGGCCACTACGTCAGCGACCGGCTCACCGCCGAAGACCTCGGCAGATACCGCACGCTAATTGTGCCCTCCCCGGTCGATCCCACCGACAACCAACAGCAGCTCCTGAGGCAGTTTGTCGAGAAGGGAGGCACGGTCGTCTGCCTGGAGCCGCAGCGACTCGGCCTGGATGCCGAGGGCGCAGAAGAGTTTGCCGAGGAAGGGGCGTGGTGGACGCGTCGCTCGCGCCGTGGGGCAGGGCGGGTGGTGGTGATGGCGGGCGAAGTCACCGCGACTGAGATCGGCGATGTGGGCACTCGGTTTTTTCGCACGTATACAGACGAGTGCCGTGATGAGATCGGCAGGATGGCCGCCGACCTGGGCCTGCGGCCGCTGGTTGTGTCGTCGGCGGACGGCAGAGCGGGGGCGACGCTCGCGGTGTTTCCCTGGCATTTTCCCGAAAAGCGGATGGTGGTGCACGTCGTCAACTACGATGTCGACGAGCAAGGGTTTGTGCGGCCCTCAGAGCCCGTTGAACTGCAGGTGCCGCGTGTCCCCTGGCTGGGAGCGGAGCCCCGCGTCACGCTGTCTGGGCGGGACACGTCTACGCACCCGCTTGAGGTGCTGATGCAAGAGGAGACTTATCGGATTGCCCTGCCGTCCTTCCGTTCTGCCGTGACGATCGAACTCACCCCGAGGTAGCCATGTCCAGCGGGTTTCAGACAACACAACTTGGCCGACGAGCGTACTTGCGTGGAGGCACGCTGGTGCTCACTGCGGCGACGCTGGCGACCGCGGATCTTGTTGCCGGTAGCGCACCTGAAGGCGTGCGGGTCGGCCTGATGACGGACCTGCACTACGCCGACAAGCCGCCGGCGGGCTCGCGGCACTATCGCGAAACGCTTACCAAGTTTGCGGAGGCGGCAGCGCAGTTTAAACGAGATGCGCCGGCATTCGTCGTGGAACTTGGCGATCTGATCGATGCCGCCGACAGTGTGGATGTCGAGTTGCAGTATCTCGAAACGATCAACAGTGCGTTTGCGAAGGTGTGCGATGAGCGGCACTACGTCTTAGGCAATCACTGCGTCGATACGCTTACGAAAACCGAGTTTTTGGAGGCGGTCGGGCAGCCGAAGTCGTACTACTCGTTTGACCGCGGTGGCGTGCATTTTGTCGTGCTCGACGCCTGCTTCCGCAGTGATGGCGAGCCGTACGGTCGGAAGAACTTTGAGTGGACAGATGCCAACATTCCAGCAACGGAGTTGGAGTGGCTCGCGAAAGATCTCGCGGGTACCACCATGCCAGTCGTCGTGTTCGCGCATCAGCGACTCGACGTGACCACGCATCACAGTGTGAAAAACCATGCCGCGGTGCGGGCGGTCCTCGAGGCTGCTGGGAATGTGGCCGCGGTGTTCCAGGGGCATAGCCACCAAAACGAACTTCAAGACATCGGCGGCATCCACTACTGCACGCTCGCCGCGATGGTGGAGGGGAGTGGGCAGGCGAGCAACAGCTACGCCCTGCTCGACATCGGCTCCAATGGCACGATCGAACTGACCGGTTTTCGTCGGCAAGAGAGCCGACATTTCGCTCGCTCCGAGTGACCCGCAGCGAGCGGCCCCGCGAGAGGTGTCGAGGTGTCAGGCGGGTGCGGAACTCCAGGCACCGTAGGCGGGGGCGAGTAACCCGTGAAGCCGAGATCCTTCCTTCAGTTGGCTGAGACCACGGGGTACGCCGTTCGGCACGCTTGACGTGATCTTGAGGAGGTACTCGGTGGTTTGCCTGAGTTTTGACAGTTCGCCTGGTTTTTGAGACGCGACCAAGCCACTGAGCACCTGGATGGCAGCGGTCGACTCGTCACTCTGCCGTGTCGTGAATCTGCGGAAGCCCGTGGTCTGCTCCTTGTAGGTGTTGAGCGCAGACTGCACGTGTTTGGCGAGAGCTTTGTTACGCCGCAGCTCGGCTTCGCGTTGCTCCTCCATCGCACGGATATCGATCAGGGCAGCCATTTCCGCTTCAAGTTCAAGGTTTGCAAGCACCAGCATCTCCAAGAGCGATATCTTGCCTGCCGCTTCTTTGGCGATCGACTTGAATTTTGCCTCATGGGCTGCTCGATCTCGTCGTTCCTGAAACTTGGCGGCGGCCGCAGGGATGTCCCGGATGACGGCGTCCATTTTCTTGCGATTCAGTCGGGTTTCGCGATCGTGAATGGCTTTGTTGAGTTGATCCTGGAGTGAGTCAAGAAAACTGTCTCGAGCTCTGATCAACTCGACGTCTGCCAGATCGGTGTTGACGATTTCAAAACGGGAGTCGTCGAGTATTTTGCGGGCTGCAGTGCGAACCGTTTCGATCCGGCGATTCATGTCCTCCGCGAGATACTTGAAAAACGGTTGATTGAGGTCCGCGATGTTGATGTCCAGGATCGTGCTCGTCTCAAGGACGGAGATCAGATGGGCGCCGAGGAAGGGAAACGTGTGGAGTGTTTCCAGGAGCGGCATCCTGGCTCCTGCAGCTGTCTTCAACGCCTTGTTGGCTTGCGTCATCGCCACATGCTGCGACACGAAAACGTAGATCGTGCGGATCAGTTTCGCGCCAGTGATGGCAAGGCTCGTGACCACCTGGAGAGTGCCTCCGTCGGCACCGAGCGTTCCTATGCCAGCGGCAAACGTGGCCGACGAACCGGCAAGCTCGATGCCCAGGTCAATGCGTTCGCTCTCTAGCGTGCGAACCATCGCATCCACGGCCGCCTGCACATCGCCCGGCCTCGTCCAGGCAGTCGATGACTTCACGCGATACGTTGTCAGCTCGTGGCGAGCGATATTCTTCAGGTGTGTCATCACAGCGGCACCTTCCTTAATGGTGCCGAGGTAGGGAATCGCAGACGACAGGCTATTGAAGAGCTGTTGGCCGATGATTGCCTTCAGCTCTGTGAGGACTGCATCCGGGATGGCGTCGCCTATGGAGCAGGCCTCGCGAATGATCTGGTCCCACGCGCTCTTCATTTGGGCTGCCGCAGCTCCGCCTGGCAGGTTTGCTGGCAGGGCCGGCTGCGCTGGGGCGCTGCTCGCGGAGGATGAAGACTCTGTAGCCTTCGCGATGGCAGGGACTTCGAGCAGGCTGTCTTTGAACTCTTCGGCGTCTTCCTTAAGAGTCTTCGCCATCTCCATGCGCTGCTTGGCCTTGTAGCGAATCTCTGAGCCAGTGAGCCCCCGAAAGAGGGCTTTCTTGTTCTCGAGGATCACCTCGCGGAGTGCAGCCTGTTCAGACGCCGTGACGGAGGGAGGATTCTCGGCCACGTAATCACGGAGCGCCGAAATGATCCCGTTGGCGTCGCGGGTGGTGTGGAAGACTCCATCCGCTCGCGTCTTCACGCTGACGAATGCTTCCGTAGCCGCCTTGAGTTGGCGAAACTTATCGTCGCTGGTCTGGTCGGCGCTAAACGCACGGACGGCACGGTCCAGGTCGTCCCATTGTTGGGAAGACTTCAGGCGATGCTGAAGGGTCTTTTTGTTGAGTGCATCCCACTGCTCGATCGTTGGGAAGACGCCATGCATGAGGTGAAACCCTGGAGAGAAACTGTGTGGTTACGCACAGTGACGATTTGAGCGATTGAGCGTCAGCCGCACAACGCACGGGTTTTGCGAGCGCAGCAGACCGCTTTCGGGTTTGCCTAGGTGTCAGGAGCGGTCGGGCCTGCTTTGGCCGCAGCAGCCGCCTCTGGGCGGAGGGTTGGTAGACTGTGCACGAAACGGTCGGGGCGTGGGCGGGGTGACCGGGGCGTGGGCGGGGTGACCGCGTGAACAGAAGGGGAACGAACGATGACACAAGAAATACTCGGGGCACTCAGCCGACGCAGTCTGCTGCGATCTGCGATGCAGGCTGGGGCGGCAGGCACACTTGCGACTACGGTGTCGCCGCTGACGCAGGTCGCGAGGGCAGCCAGTGATGCGACCGATGCCCTGGCAGGGCGGCTGCTGAAGACCCTCAAGATCGGCATGATCAAGGCTCCCGGGGCGAGCCTCACAGAGCGGTTCCGCATCGCCAAGGCAGCGGGCTTCGATGGCGTGGAGATGGCATTCCCGGGAGACAACGTGGCTGAAACAAAGGCCGCGGTTGCTGAGAGCGGCCTGCCGGTCGATGGCAGCGTGTGCGCGGAGCACTGGCAGGTGCGGCACACGAGCCCTGATCAAGCCACGCGGGAGAGGGCACTCGGCAATCTCCTGCAGGCGCTCCGTGATACCCATGCCGTGGGCGGCCACAGTGTGTTGCTGGTGGTGGGAAAAGGGGAGGACGGACCGGAGGAGGAGATCTGGTCGCGGTCGGTTGAAAACATTTCCAAGGCGGTGCCGCTGGCAGCAGAGCTTGGTGTGCAGATCCTCGTGGAAAATGTCTGGAATCAGTTTCTCTACGACCACGATGGCGAAGCCGACCAGACCGCGGAAAAGTTTGTGCGGTATATCGACGACTTCGATTCGCCTTGGGTCGGCCTGCAGTTCGATATCGGGAACCACTGGAAGTACGGCGCGGTCGGCGACTGGATTCGAGCGCTCGACCACCGCGTGCTGAAGCTCGACGTCAAGGGCTTCTCACGCACAGAAAACGCCTTTAAGGCGATCGGGGAAGGAGACATCGACTTCGCCGACGTTCGCAAGGCTCTGCGGGAGATCAACTTCCACGGCTGGGTAGCCGCGGAAGTTGCTGGCGGCGATGAAGAGCAGCTGCGGACGGTCGCGGCGCAGATGGATGCAGCGTTTGGACTCTAAGGCGTTTTTCTGGGAGCGTCGGGAGCTATGAAGCGCGTGTTCGCAGCGGTGCTGCTGAGTCTCTGTGTGGCGTGTCAGGTGGTGGTCGCGAGTGACGTGTGGGTGCTGCCGAGCACGGCCAACGTCGCCGACTACGCTGCCACGCCACTAACGAGCACGGCTTCGCTCGCGCTGGCCCGCAATGAGACGGAGAGCGTTCAGGTTGTCGTGCAACCTGCGGCGGCCGCACGCGTGACGGTGAAGTCGTCACTGAACATCTCCGGATTGACGATGACGTGCCGAGAGATCGCCGCCGTTGGAGGCTACGACGACGCGCTCATCCACCGCACTCATTTCACGGCGAGCAGCGGGCATCCGCTCAAGCTGTGGGTAAGTTACACGGCCGCTGCCGACTGTGCACCTGGAATGTTTCAAGACACGATCGTGCTCGAAGGTGCGGGCGAGGCGGTTGAGGTGCAGATTCACCTCCGCGTGGATGAGCTCACGCTGCCTCGGGCGTCGTCGATTCCGGCGGTCTTTGGCATCAAAGAAGAGATGTTTTCCACGGCCTACCGGCTGCCGCCGGGGAGTCGTCGCAGCGCCATGATGGCGCAGTGGGCGGAGCTGCTCCTGGAGTATCGCGTCAGCCCGTATTTCTTTTCGTGGGTCGGTGGGAGCATGCAGCATGAGGCCTATTCCTCCCCGTGGCCGCTGTCGGACAAACGCACGATCGCGCTCTTCAGTGACGAGCGGTTTCGACGCATTGCGATGCCCTTCTACAGTCTGAGCGAATCGCAGTTGGCATCGAGCGTGGACACGCTCAAGCGGCACGGCTTGCTCGATAAGGCGTTTTATTACCTCTGGGATGAGCCAACGCGACCGGAGGAGTACACGAAAATCCGCCAGGCAGCCGACCGGATTCACGCGGTCGCGCCCGAGGCCGACGTGCTCACCACGTTTTACTGTGGCCCCGAGGGAGATGGCCAAAACGGGGATGTGTATTCGGTCTTTCCGTTATGGCGTGGGGCCACGCAGATCTACTCGATGAGCACGTGGGCGTTGGCCGGAAACGAAGCAAATGCAGCCAGGTGCCGCGCGGCCCTCCAGGGAGACGAAGAGTGGTGGACGTACGTCTGCATGGGCCCCGGCGACCCGCACCCCAACCTGCACCTGCAGATGAGTGGCATTCAGCAGCGGGCCGTGATGTGGCGTGCGTGGAAAGAGGGAGGCTCGGGATTTTTGTATTGGGCCGTCAATATCTTTGAGCCACCCACGCAGCGCGGCGAGAAGTTGCACTTTCGCGAAGATATTCCGCCGGGCGACGGGCTCCTCGTCTATCCGGGAGAGCTCTTCGGAGCCAAGGGGCCGGCGGCGTCGGTGCGGTTGGAGCGATGGCGTGACGGGTTTGAAGACTACGAGCGACTGGTGTTGGTGGAGAAGAAGGCCGGCCGCGAGGCCGCGCTCGCGTTGCTCGCTCCGATCTACCAGGGGCCGGAACGCTACACCAAGTCGCACAACGTGATCGATGCCTTCCGGCAGCAGGCTGTACAGGTGCTTGAGTAGACACGACAAAGCCGTATTCGACGGATCAGGAGGGCCTTTGATGCCACGAGGATGTGTGTTGTTTGCTGTGGTCATGTTCGTGGCATGTGGCGTGCCGCCTTCGGTGGCCGGCGCGGCTGACGCTCCGCACATCGTGGTGATCGTCGCCGATGATTTGGGCAACGCCGACCTGGGCTACAGGGGCAGCCCGATTGCCACGCCGCAGATCGACGCCCTGGCTCGTGGGGGCGTGCGGCTTGAGGCCTACTACGGACTCCCGGTCTGTACGCCGGCGCGGGCGGCTCTGATGACCGGCCGTTATCCGATGCGTCATGGGTTGCAAACGCTGGTGATTTTTCCCAATCATCGCTATGGGCTGCCCACCGACGAGGTCACGCTGCCTCAGGCATTGCGTGACGTAGGGTACTCGACGGCGATGGTTGGCAAGTGGCACCTCGGGCATGCCGATCGAAAGTTCTGGCCAAACAGCCGTGGGTTTGACCACTTCTACGGCAACGTCGTTGGCGAGGTCGACTACTTCACCAAGGATCGCGGGGGCGTGATCGACTGGCAGCGAAACGGCGTGTTCCTCAAGGAAGAGGGATACTACACGCACCAGATCGGTGACGAAGCCGTGCGAATCATCGAATCGCACGAGACTTCGAAGCCGTTGTTTCTTTATGTTGCATCGCTCGCCCCGCACGCGCCGTTTGAAGCACCGAGCGAGGCAGTCGAGGCCTATCGCGAGGTGTTTCCAACCAAGGAAGAGCGGGAATACGCAGCCATGATCACGACCCTTGACGCCGAGGTGGGGAGGATTGTGGCAGCGCTTGAGAAGAAGGGGATGCGTGAGAACACGCTGGTCTTCCTCACGTCCGACAACGGTGGCGCGACCAGCGGGCTCTTCGCTTCAGGGGCCCGCTCTCCGGAAGACCGCGAAGCAAGTGGCGGGGTGGCGATTGATGCCAAACCGCCAGCGTCGAATGCGCCGTTTCGGGGCGGCAAGGGAAGCCTGTATGAGGGAGGCGTGCGTTTGCCGGCGATCGTAAACTGGCCGGCGAGGCTCGCCCCCGCGGTTGTCCACGAGCCGCTGCATCATGTGGACGTGATGCCGACGTTGCTCGCGCTTGCTGGCATCGATGCGGCGCCGGGGAAACCGTTTGACGGGAAAAACTGTGTCGCCACCATTCGTGATGGGGCCCCTTCGCCGCATGACGACATTCTGATCAACGTGGAAGTCTTTCGCGGGGCCATCCGCAAGGGGCCGTGGAAGCTGATCAAGACCTCGCTGCTTCCCGGCAAGACCGAACTGTTTGATGTGGTGGCGGACCCCAGCGAAACGACGAATCGTGCCGCGGAACACCCCGACCTCGTGCGAGATCTTGAGGATCGGCTCCTCAGCTATGCCCGCGAGCAGCGTCCGAGCGAGTGGATCAAAGCCCAAATCGACTACCTCGGCTTCCAGGGAGAAACCCTGATGGCGCCGGGATACAACGTGGATGGCGGGGGTGGTGCCACCGAAAAACCCGTGCTGCCGCGGTGAGCGGCGGGCCTGGTGTTGATGCGAGGTACTTGGGTGTTGATGAGACGACACGCGCACGGGTGAGAACGCACCCGTGGGGCGTGAGTCACTTTTCCCCCGAGATCGACTCCGCGATGTTTTCGCCGTGATCGAGAACACGGACATATGCGTTGAGTGACGCGAGCACCGCGACATTGACGGATGGTGGTATGTTGCCGTCTGAGAGATCTTCCAAGTGCTGGCGACGGAAGCGCTTGATGGTCGATCGGATCCGCTTTGCTGCGGGTGCTGATTCTTCCAAAATGTTTACGTTGTTTTGTCGCAGCGCTGTATTCACCGACTCGAGGTAGGTCAGCAGTTCAGAGTTGAGTTCGTCGAGTCCTTGCCTTTGGGATTCAGTAAAGCGGAGGCCAGCGCGACGCAGTTTGCGGTCAAAGCGTTCGAGATCCGCGACATAGTCGCTGACCGACTCGTAGTCGTCGGCCATGCGGAGCTGTCGCCTCGCTTCGTCGGCAACAAGGTGAGGGACGGTGCCTGAAAGAAGCTTTGTGATGTAAGCCGAGATTTCATCCTGGATCGAGTCGAGGGCTGCTTCGCGGCGAATGACCTCATTGGCCAGGGAGGTGTCCTGCTGCTCCTGGTCGCGAAGTTCGCCAACCCAACGCAACATCTTTTCGCAGCCATCCCCCATCCGTTCGAGTTCTTTGTGAGACTGCTCAATGGCAAGGGTCGGGGTATCGAGCATGCGAACGTCGAGATCCGTAAGCCGGGGCGTTTCCTTGAACTCCTTCGACGGCACCAGCGTTTCGAGCAAACGCACCAGCGTGTTCACGAAAGGCAGGAACAGCAACACGTTGGCGACGTTAAAGATGCTGTGGGTGGCCGCGATGGCGGGCGTGGTGTTGGGATAGGTGGCCGTGCCATCCTGCATGACGGTCGCGGCGACATCGACATTGACCAGCCAGAGCACCAACTCCGTGTACCAATGGAAGATGAGAGTGATCCAAAACACGCCGAGGAGGTTGAAGAGCACGTGAAAGTACGACGCTCGACGGGCGTTTGTGGTTGCTCCCAGCGAGGCGAGGAGCGCGGTGATGGTGGTGCCGACGTTTTCGCCAAGTACAAGGGCTGCCGCCGTTTCGTACGAGATCACGCCCTGGTACGCGAGTGAGATCGTGATGCCAAGCGTTGCGGACGACGACTGCACGAGCATCGTGAGAATGCAGCCAACCATGCAGCACTTCAGCACGCCAACGTAGCCGTCGGCATCGAACGCCTGAAACCACTCCGCGAAGGCCGGTGTTTCCTTGATGAGTGCGCAGGCGTCTTTCATCAACTCCAGCCCGAAGAACACCATCCCGACGCCCATCAGGCTCATCGCCCAGTACCTCCAGCGATCGGTTCTCGAGAAGAGGTATCCGAAGGCGGCGCCGCCGAGCAGGGGCAATCCGTACTTTCCGATTTTGAGTACGAGAATCCAGCCGGTGATCGTGGTGCCGATGTTGGCACCCATAATCACGCCGACAGCCTGCGTGAGGCTCATCACGCCGCTGTTGACAAAGCCGACCACCATCACCGTTGTGATGGAGCTTGACTGCACGACGCAGGTCACGAAAACGCCCGCAAGGATCGCGAAAAACCGGTTGCCCGTGATGGTGCCGATCAGGCGACGGAGGCTGCTGCCAGCGACGGCCTGCATCCCTTCCGACATGTACTTCATGCCCAGCAAGAAAATGCCCAGGCCCCCGAGGAGCTCGCTGGCAAGTTGCGTAAGGGTGGTCAACTCCACGAATCGTTCCTCAGAGATGTTCTTGTCATAAACAGGCGAGTCACGTTATACCGTCAAAGTGCAGGGCAAAAATGTCCGGGTGTTGCCGACGCATGATCAAGGAGGAGACGGCATGCGATGGAATCGGGGACAGGTCGTGGTGTTTCCAAAGCAAAAGTACAGTCCGGCGCCCGGACCTCGTGCGCGCGAGGTCGATGCGGCTCCAGGGGGCGAGACGTATTCCTATCTCGTCGACAAGTTTTGGATTGTGAAGGAAACTCTTGCCGACGGCCGCCTCGTGGTTCTGACGCGAGGAGGGAAAGAGCACGTGCTGCGGCACGATGACCACAGCATCCGCGGTCTGTCTCTGTTGGAACGGCTGCGGCATCGTCAGCGGCTGCAAGACCTTCTCTCGGTGCTCAAGAAAGCGGGCTGACGAGAGCGTTGTTGCTTATCGCCTCAGGTCAATCACGCCCACAGCGAGGCGTTGGTCTGTATGGTAGGGGTCACCGCCGCCGTTCTTGCCTGTGGGCTGCGGCTGGAAACGTTCTACCCAATAGTATCCGTCGATGGCGTCAGCCTTAGCGCTGTCGAGCAGCAGTTTGTCACGCTCTTTGTCGATCTCTGGGCTGATCTGGTGGGTGAAGCCGCCCGTCGTGCGACTGATTTCCACCCTTTGATCGAACGTGGCGGCGCCGAGCCACAGCGGCCGGTTCTGGGCATCGACTTCGCGTGATCGCCAGAAGCGGACGTGGTGCCGTTGATTTGGGCTTTGGCCGACGGGCTGCTCGAAAGCCGCATCCTGAATGCGTCCCCAGAGGTAGAGATTGCTCACTGGGGCGTGAGGGTAGGGCTTTCGTAATACGCAGTCGGCTGCGATGCGAGCGGAGGTCTTGAGCGTGATGGCGTCGGCGGCGAACCAACCAGAGAGCGCCATAGTGCGGTGCAGATCTTCTTCACTGCCGATGAAGGCGATGTTTACCGCGTCCCCCTGCTTGCCGGAAGATGTGGTGGCGTGGCGAGGAGACTGTGCGAGGGCAGGGTGGCCGCTCACGGTTCCGGTGGGCGACTGTCCAAGGTGGTCTGCGGCAAGCGTGAACGAGGCAGAGAGCATGACAACCGTCGCGATCAGTACGCGATTCATCGCGTGATGCCGCGAGGAAACGATCCGCTTTGTTACGCTCATTGCCCGCCGACCTCCGCAGGGTGCATGCGAACAATACTGGGCAGGTGGCTCGTTCTCAAGTGCGATTGGCTGACGGGGGTGCCTGTCGTGCCCAGGAAAGCCCGTCGAACAGTTAACTAACTCTCACCATCGCCAGTCGTCATCGAGATGCCCGTGTCGTGGTCGAGGCCGCAACGACGGCACTCAAATCGAATCGGCTGACTGCCGCGGCAGTAGGCGGGGCCGTCGCACTGTGGGCAGCGGGCGGGTATCAACCAGACGAGCATCCGAGGGAGCGTGGTGGCAGCCGCCCCGAGCAGGCCGAGTGCGACTGTCATGGCGATGCTCGAGAGTTTGAGTTGTGGCATGAGCAGAAAGAAGGCGACCATCGCTGCGACCATACCCGCAACCGTCGCTGCCACCTGAAGACCGAGGTGAGCCGAGGTGCTCATCAGGCGGGACGGAGGCTTGTCTCCATCTGTGGGTGGAGTGGTCTCCGGGATGGCCGCGGATGTTGGTGGAAGAAGTTCTCGCATCTCGCTGCGCATCCGCTCGAGGCTGCGGAGCCAAAACCTGATGAAGAAGAGTCCCCCGATGCCGATCGTGGTCGAACCAAGCAGCACACCCAGGGCGAGCCACGCCTGTGAGGTGTCTTGTCGTGAGACCGCCGTGATTAGCAGCCACACTGCGCTCGCCGCGAAGACCGCACACACCGCCAGCCAAAAGATAAGGAACACCCTGCCGAAGCCGCGCATCACGCGTGTCATCATGGCAACGAAATGGCTCTGTTCCGGTGTCATGAGTTTGAAGCTTCCGGGAGCTGTGGCATTCGGAGGGCTGGGCGAGGCATCTGCCCGCAGCCAAGCCCGTTCAGTTTGTAACCGGTGCCGCGAAGTCTTGCGAATTGTCTGTTCATGGATGGTTTGCGACGATGGTGCCCTGTGGGCCAGGGTTGTCGAGTGCGTTGTTCCGTTGGGAGGGCGACGGGTATGAGAACAGACCGGACATGGCCGTTGCCCACCGTGCCCTGGGTGATGCGGATGCGTTGGGAGGACCTACTCTTTGCGCACTGGAGTGTTTGTGCGGACGTGTTACGACGGCATCTGCCAGCGTCGCTTGAGTTGGATACGTTTCAAGGTCAGGCCTATGTGGGGGTGGTTCCCTTTCGGATGTCGGATGTGGCGCCTCGCGGCATGCCCGCAATGGGCGGGTTGAGCCGGTTCCCTGAACTCAACGTGCGGACGTATGTCATCGCGGAAGGGAAGCCCGGCGTTTTTTTCTTTTCGCTCGATGCTGCAAGCCGCCTTGCAGTCCGGCTCGCGCGACAATTCTTTTTCTTGCCCTATATGGACGCCGACATGTCGCTTGGCTGGCATGAAAGCGGCTGTGTGTACCGTTGCCGCCGAACGCACCGAGCTGTGCCGACGGCTGAGTTTCGGGCGCGCTACGCGCCCCAGGGGTTACCTTTTCAAGCCGAACCAGGGACGCTCGAGCACTGGCTCACGGCCCGCTACTGTCTGTATGTTGTAAATCGGCGGGGCAAGTTGTTTCGTGGTGAGATCGACCATGTGCCATGGCCCCTGCAGCAGGCCACCGCGGTCATTGAAACAAACACGTGCGGCGAGTGGCTGGGTATGGATTTCTCGAGTGAACCGCACCTGTTATTCGCGAAGTCGGTGGATGTGCGGGCTTGGCTGTTGCAACGAGTGGCTGGTGATTGATCGCCGGCATGAAACGTTCGAGGAGGGTTTTGTCGGATGAGATGCCATGGTGTGTTGAAGCGTGGTGCTGGTAAGCGACATTATCGCGTGATGCTGCTTGTTGGGCTCTGCGTTGCGGCGTGTGTTGTGTCTGGGGGTGCACGGGCCGAAGAGACGCCGGCGGAGCGTCGCGGGGCGAGGCAGGGCGGCAAAGGCTTGGTGCACCTCGTGGACGCAGATCTCGAGACGGCAGACCATCGCTACAAGCAGACACCGCAGGGAGATCTCAGCCTGCATTTTCACTTTCCCCCTGGCTGGAAACGCAGCGACAAACGGCCAGCGATGCTGTTTTTCTTTGGGGGTGGCTGGAGGAATGGCACGGCGCAGCAGTTCATGCCGCAGGCGGAGTATTTCGCCACACGTGGGCTCGTGGCCGTGCGAGCGGACTACCGCATCTTGAACGAGCACAACACCACGCCCGACATCGCCACAGAGGATGCCAAGTCGGCGATGCGGTGGTTGCGGGGCCATGCTGACGAGTTTGGGATCGATCCGGAGAAGATCATCGCGTCCGGCGGTTCGGCGGGCGGGCATCTCGCGGCGGCAACGCTCTTGGTCGACACCTGCGACGCTGCGAGTGACGACACGGCGATCTCGTCCCAGCCCAACGCCTTGGTGCTCTTCAATCCGGCTCTGAATCTCACCTTGGTGGGGGATCGTGAGATGAAGGGAGCGGACGGGAGGGACATTAAACGTGAGATTTCTCCCACGCTTTTTCTCACCGAGCCGACCGTGCCGACGGTGATCTTTTTTGGTGATGCCGATGCGCTCAAGTCGCATGGCGATGAGTTTCTGGAGAAGGCGGTTGCGCTTGGGATGCGGTGCGAGCAGTGGGTTGCTCCGGGCCAGCCGCACGGATTCTTCAACCGGCAGCCCTGGATTTCGGCAACCACAATCGAAGCGGATCGGTTTCTGGCGTCGCTCGGTTTTCTCGCGGGTGAGCCAACGCTCGAACTCGCCGACCCAAACGCGGTGCTGCAACTGCAGACGTCGTCGAAGTAAGGCAGCGATCGCTTCGGAAAGTGGCGGGCCTGTTAGGCAAGAATCTCGTGCACGACGCTGCCGTGCACATCGGTGAGACGCATGTCGCGGCCGGCGTAGCGATAGGTCAGCTGTTCGTGGTCGAGCCCAAGCAGGTGGAGGATGGTGGCATGCCAGTCATGCACGTGCACCTGACCTTCCACGGCCTCAAAGCCGTAGTCGTCGGTCGCGCCGTACGAGAGGCCGCCGCGAACCCCGCCTCCGGCCATCCAGGTGGTGTAGCCCTTGTTGTTATGATCCCGGCCGTCACTTTGGGCCCATGGTGAACGCCCAAACTCGCTTCCCCAAATCACGAGCGTGTCTTCGAGGAGGCCACGTTGTTCAAGGTCGGTGAGCAGGCCGGCGATGGGGCGATCGATCGCGTCGCAACTCGCCCGAAGCGAATCCTCAAGGGCACGGTGGTGGTCCCAGCCTCCCGCCGTGACTTCGACAAACCGCACACCTGCCTCCAGCATCCGACGCGCGAGCAAGCACTGCCGGCCAAAGTCGTTGGAGCCACCAGCGGGCGGCCTGCCACCCTCTCCGCCACCCGCGGCGGGGCGGTCGACTTCTTCGATGCCATAGAGACGCAGCGTGTCTTCGGTCTCTCGGCGAAGGTCGAGGACATCGGGCATGTCGGCTTGCATGCGGAAGGCGAGCTCGTAGGCCGAGATCAGCCCATCGATGCCTGGGTCTCCACCAAGGCTCTCCGCCATCCCGCGGTTGAGTTCTTGCACATAGTCAATCTGCCGCCGTTGGGCAGCACGCGAGCGCTGCGTGCTCGTGAGGTTACTTAGCATCTGCCCTGTGGAGCCGCCCCTCGCGTGGATCTGCGTGCCCTGGTAAGCCGCCGGCAGGAAGGAGGATCCGTAGTTGGCGGCGCCGCCGTTGGTGCGAGCAGGATTGATCGTGATAAAGCCGGGAATGTTTTGATTTTCTGTTCCTAGGCCATAGAGCACCCAGGCCCCCATGCTCGGACGCGGAAACTGAAAGAGCCCGCAGTGCATCTGCAAAAAAGCCTGGGCGTGGCTGGGAAGATCGCTCTGCATGCCCTTGAGCACGCACAGTTTGTCGGCGTGGGTGGCGACGCTGGGCAGCAGTTCGCTGACCCAAAGCCCTGACTCTCCATGCTGAGCGAACTGAAACGGTGAGCCCTTGAGGCGGCCCCCGCGAAACCCTCCGAGGCCTCCCGGGGCGGGCTGGCCGTCGTCTGCGCTGAGCTGTGGTTTCGGGTCGAAGGTGTCGAGGTGGCTCGCGCCTCCCTCCATGCACAGGAAGATCACCCGCTTCGCCCGGGGCGCAAAATGCGTTGGCTTGGGAGCAAGAAGGCTCTGCGAAGACGTTGATGCACGGGCTGCTTCAGCATGGGCGAGGGCAGCAAACGCCAATGCGCCGCACCCGTGGCTTGACCACGACAACAACTGCCGACGGCTGATCATGACAGGCCCTCATTCTCATCGACGGTATTGAAACTCAGCACTCGCGAAAAGCGCCTGGCAAAACGTACTCCACGCGGCCAACTCACTGCCGCTGTCGCTCTCTGAGGACGTGTCTTCTTCGGAGACGGCCGCAAGAAAACTCGTCGCGCTTGCCGTTTCTGCTGCCGACGGCGGGCGACCGTAGGCGGCGAGAAACGCAAGCTCGGTGCGGCGTGTCGGATCGGTTTCTTCAAGAAGCCGCCCAGCCATTGCGTCGGAGGCGAGGCTGACAAAGCGGTTGTTGAGGAGGAAGAGCGCCTGGGATGGCACGGTGGTTCGCTGCCGTTGCGAGGTGATCAGCGAGGGATCTGCGGCGTCAAACGTCGCCATGACTTCCGGCGACTGGTCACGGATTGCAGGCAGGTAGACCGATCGAAACGCGTTTCGTGGGTCGTTGACGGAACCGAGAATCAGGTCACGCTGCACAAACGGTCGCGACACCGGGCCTTCTCCGCCGCTGGCCACGATCGAACCGATCGGTGGCTCTTCCACCAGCCGACCACTGACCGCGAGCATCGCGTCTCGCAGGGCCTCCGCTTCGAGCCGTCGCGGTTGCATCCGCCACAGGAAAACGTTTTCCGGATCGGTTCGCAGGGCCTCCGCATTTGCCGTGCTTGAGAGTTGATAGGTTCTGCTGAGCACCAGCGAGCGAATCAACTTCTTGATGCTCCAGCCATCGTTGACGAACTCAACCGCCAGCGTGTCGAGGAGTTCGGCGTGTGACGGTGGCGTGCCGGCGTGCCCAAAGTCGTCCGCGGTGGCAACAAGCCCTCGGCCAAAAAGATGCAGCCAGATGCGGTTGACGATCACACGGGAGGTGAGAGGGTTGTCGGCAGAGACGATCCAGTCCGCGAGTTCTTGGCGACCGCTTGTTTCATCCGAGATGGTCCACGGTTCGCCCTTGATGACCTCCAAGGTTCCTCGCGGCACCCGCTCCGCGGAGGGTTGGTCCGCTTCGCCCTGAAAGTAGACGGGACTGTCCCCAATCGTGCGGGAGACGTTGTTGGTATACCCGCCTGGAACGTTGAATCGGCGGTCACCGAAGCGGCGACGAGGTTCTGGACCCGGGCGTTTGTCACGCACCCCCATGGCGAGCAGCCGTGGCGATCCATTTTCGTCGAAGCCATCGAGTCGCGCCTGAAGGAGGGCGAGCCGGCCTGAGGTAAACAGTCGTTGAATGGGGTCCGTGAGTGTTGGCAGTGATTCTTGGACTGATCGGATCTGCTGCTGAATGAGAAACGCCTCTCGCTGCGACATTGGCCGTCGTCCTGCCGGAACACCTGATTCGGTGGCGAGTTCGATGGTTCCAGAAGGCCGCTGTGCGTTGATGAACCGGACTGTTCCGTAGAGCGTTTCCGTGCTGCGGAAGATGCCCGCCATTGCGTAGTAGTCCGACATGGGAATCGGGTCGAACTTGTGGTCGTGGCAGCGGGCGCAGGAGACGGTCAGCCCAAGAAAAGCCTGCGTCGTGACGTCGATTTGCTCGTCGGCGAGGTCGAGTTCGTGCTGCAGTCCGTTTCGCTCGTTGAGCGTCTTCGGTCCGATCGCCAAGAATCCCGTCGCGATCAGCCGTTCAGCGTGCTCACGTGGGTCGTCAGTGGGCATCAGATCGCCGGCGAGCTGTTCGCAGACAAACTCGTCATAGGGCTTGTCGTTGTTGAACGAGGCAATGACGTAGTCGCGATATCGCCAGGCGTTTGGGTAGTAGAAGTTGACCGTCTTGCCGGTGCTCTCGGCATACCTTGCGACGTCAAGCCAATGCCTGCCCCACTTTTCGCCAAACCGCGGCGACGACAGCAGCCGATCCACCACCGTATCCACTGCACTTTCGGAGGTGTCGGCCACGAAGGCATCCACCTCGTCCACCGACGGAGGGAGGCCGATCAAGTCGAACGACAGACGTCGCAGCAGGGTTGCTCGGTCGGCGTCTTCCCCGGGACGCAGCTCGCGTTGCTCCATCGCCGCGAGCACGAAGCGATCCACGTCGCTTCGCGGCCATGACGAATCGCGAACATCAGGGGCTGGATGGTGGCGGGGCGGTTGAAACGCCCAGTGGTTGGCTTCCTGCGGAGCGTGGTTGCCCCGAGCCTCGCTTTGAGTGCCGCTCTCGTCAGTCTGGGCGTGGGAAAGCGAGGCAACGGCCATCACCGCCGCCATCGCCACGCGGGCGAACGCTCGGCGCGCGGGAGAGCGTTTCCCGAGGCTACCGAAGCGTGCTCCCATCACGACGAGATTGACGCGCATGCTCGTGCTGAGCCTCTGCTGCCGCAATGACTAATTTGCAACTTCGCGAAACATCACCTTCCGCCAGCGGACGGAGTAAGGCCCCGTGCCTTTGGCAATGCCGTGCACCTGAAAGCCGATGTGGCCCTCGGGATCATGTGGCTGATGGAAATCGGCGGTGGGGACGTCGTTGATCCAGCTGCGGTAGTGATCGCCTTGGACAACAATCCGGTAAGCATTCCATTCGCCTTTGTGAAACGCAGCCTTGGCGGCATCGGTGCGAATGGCTTGCGTCTGCGTGAGTTCGCTCCACCAGTTGCTGCGACGTGCCTCATCCCAGAAGTCACCAGCGGTGCCGTTGATCGCGATTTCACACTGTGGTCCAAAGAGGCGTCCTGGGGGCAGGGCGTTCTTGGCGCCTTCTGCCGGCCCGTCGCCTTCCTGCGAGAGGTGGCTTCGCACCTGCACGCCCGAGTTCAGTTCGTCATCGACGAGCACTTCGAAGGTCAATTCAAAGTCGCCGACGGGTTCGGCGGTGGCAAGAAACGTGTTTGGGCTTCCGTCGGCAGTGGTGCCGATCAGCACGCCGTCTTTGATTTCGTAGGTGGCGGTGCCGCTGACGATTTGAAAGCCCTCGAGACTGCCGTTTCCAAACCAGTGCACCCAGCCAGAGTCTTTCTCAGCCGCCACAGCAGAAGGCGGCGACGAAGTAGCCAGCACGACCGCGCAGCCGATGGCGACAACACATATCAGGTGGCGAGCAGGCGGGAACGTGGCGCGAGATGGCATCATGAAACTCCCAGGAACCAAGACCCTTTAAGCCAAATAGCCTCTTCTCTTGCGGCTCGGTTGGCAAGTCACGTTTGATGGCGGCTGGGGCCTTCCCCCGGGAAACGATGCGGCAGTGTTCCAGATGCGGGGAATTCGCAAAAATGTCGGAAGATCGCGCGCCCCGCTAGCGGACTCGAGGCGTGACCGTGAAAGGGACCAAGCATCGTGATCGACGCAAAGAAGCGGCCAGGCCTGCTCTGGATCTGGCTGCTTTGGCTCGTGCTGTTCTACGGTGCATGGCTGTTTCTGATGCTGACGCCGGCAAACGCGGCTGATGTGCGTGAGCATGGCTCGATCGCTCTGGCGATGCTCTTCGGGAGCTATGTGGCTGGTTCTACGCCGATGGGCGGAGGCACGGTCGCCTTTCCAATTCTCGTGCTGGCCTACGGACTGCCTGCAGCGCTTGGGCGCGACTTCAGTTTTGCGATCCAGTCGATCGGCATGACCAGTGCGACGATCTTCATCCTCTGCCGCCGGCAGCGGTTGGCGTGGGACATGCTGGCGGGATCGATGGTCGGTTCGCTGATAGGGCTTCCGCTGGGGATCGTTTGGGTCGCGCCTCTCGTGCCCACCGTGTGGGTGAAACTTGTCTTCGCCGTTTTTTGGGCAGCGTTTGGCGTGCTCCATCTCGCTCGTCTCGATGAACTCTTGGCCACGTCAGGCAACGCCGGGAGGAGCGGGCGGCAGGAGTTTCTCGCCGGAGCCATGGCGGGCTTCGTGGGTGGTCTGAGCATTGTGGCCGTCACGGGAGTGGGCATCGACATGCTGCTCTATGCCTTGCTGGTCCTCGCGTTTCGCGTCGATCCCAAAGTGGCGATTCCCACCTCGGTGGTC
Source organism: Planctomycetota bacterium (assembly GCA_029978905.1). GTDB lineage: Bacteria > Planctomycetota > Planctomycetia > Pirellulales > UBA1268 > M30B53. Next base: position 4,520 of record JAPOIM010000046.1, on the reverse strand, counting down.
GCGATGGCACTCAACTCGCTTTTGGGCGTGGCGGTGCGGCAGATGGAGGGTGGCTTTGAGCCAGGCGTGTGGGGGAACTGGCTGGCTGCCGCGCCGGTTGTGGCCCTTGGGGCGCCGTTTGGGGCCCTGGCCGTTGGACTGATGGGGCGGCGGCCGACGCTTCTTTTTGTCGCCTTTCTCTGTGTGCTGCAGTTCGCCTGGGCGTGTTACCACGAGCGAGCCACGCTGGGAGCCGCGGGATTGGTCGGGGCGTGTGCGGCGGTCGTGGTGTGTCTGTTTGCTCTTGATCGGTTGCAGAACGTTGGCAGGAATCTAGGCAAGAGCGACTCGGCCCAAGACAATGAGTAAATGAGGTTGCGGTGGCTGCCAGGCCTGGTTGGCTGAGACCGCTGTGAGCAAGGTGTTGTGCATCCAAGGGAGACTGATGATGAGCCGTGGAATGTTGGTGGCGGTGTGCACAATGTGCTGGTTTGTTCCGCGGGCTGAGGCGCAGGATGTGAACGCGCTTGATCAGGCAAAGGCGCTCAAGGTTGCCAGGCTTTGCGTGGAGGCGTCGGGTGGGCTCACGGATCTTCCGGTTGAGGTCACTCCCAGTGTTGAGGATGCCGTGGGGATTGAGGGAGATAAGCGGGCGGCCCTCGTGATCCCCGACGCGAATCTCTCTGTGGAATCGATCGCAACCTTGGGCGAGGGGGAGATCATGCCTGCGGGCGTGATGTTCTTGCACCGGCTCGCTCCACTTGTTGTGGAACGCGCGCTTGCGGAGCAACGGCAGCGTGTCCTCACGGTCTCAGAGGGCGATCAGCAGGCCACGATTTCGATGTGGCCTCTGGCGGTTGGCAAGATTGGCGGTCAGCCGGCGCTGCTGGTGTATGGGAGCGGAGCGTCGCCGGCGATCGTGACAACGCTCGTGATGACCGATGCTGCGAGCAGCCACGATGTGACCCTCACGGCAGAGCGTGCGGGGGACCAGCGGGCGGCGTTCGTGATCACCGTGGCTGGTAGCTACCGGGCGGCAATCCCTGTGACGGGCCAAGACTAGGTTCGCGTGGGCGGCGCTGTAAGCCGATGCCGCGTCGACGCAACCGGCTCAGGCGGCGTGCGAGAAGCCGCGTAAGCACACAGAGCGGCCTTCGTCGTAGTACCAGGCGAAGTGCCTTCGCACGGCCATGTCCATCCTCGTGTCGAATGTCAGCGATTCCCCTGGCGAGGTCGGGGTGTGTCGCCGGGCCGGGTTTACGTTCACGTTCGGGAGCCGCACGACCGTAGGCACCGCGAGACGGTTCATTGCGTCTTGCAGACCGGCTTCGAGATTGCTGAAGTCGACAAGCGTGGTCCGCTGCCAAACGCGCGTGCCGACGCCAAAAAACCGGTGGTAGTTCGGGAGATGGCGTTTGGTTGTGGCGAGCCAGACAAACGTGGTGAAGTCGGCGGCGACTGCCGACCGGATGAAGGGCGACTTGTCGTCAGGGCGGGCGGTTCGCTGCCAGTAGAGAAAGAGCGATCGCAGGAGATCGAAAGGCTCTCTCAGCACCCCCAGCACCCGTACATCGTGGCGAACGTGGTGCGGCGATGTTGGGCCCTGCGTCCGTTGATAGAGCAGCTGCAGGAGCGGTGAGCGGGGAGGACGCGGGCCGCAGCGGAGGCGAGAAAGCCCTTTGCGAACGTGGTGATGGGGAATGTCGGGCTCGTGGTCGATCAGGTCGTCGCCGAACGTCTCGCGAAACCACGTGCCAACACTCGAGCCGCCCGTCTTCGGGTAATGGGCGAACACGAGGTTGTGCTTGCGGGAATAGAGCATCGTGCGGTCCTTTGCCCCTTTCGTCCGGTTATCGGCGACCGCGATCTGCTTCGATGAGCCGTTTTTTCTCACCCCGTGAGCATGCGTGTTGTCAGCTGGTTTCCGGCATGAAGGTCGGCATCACCACGCCAGTCGGGGCTTCCCAGGGGCCGCGGGCCTGGGCGACGTGCAGTTCGCAGTTTCGGCAGCCCCAGCGGTAGAGTTCTTGGACGAGCCGATCGGCTTCTACGGGCACAAGCCATACCGGACAGCCGCCACGGTGGTGGTTGAGTTCGACACGGATCAAGGCTGCGGCATCCGTCTGTGTCCGCATCACGCCGGGGCCGAGCATCGTGCTTCCCGGATGCTTCACGGAGACGAGGAAGCCGTCGATGCCCGTGCCGTGGCTGTTGTCGATGACCGACACATGCCATGCACCGTTGTGGTTTTCAAGAAAGGAGCGGTGATCATTGGGCCGCTCGATGTGGTGCAGCTCTTTTTCAATCGCGACGATGTGCGGTAGGTCGTGAAGGGTTGCTGTTCGCACGCGGTCCGTGCCTGCGACATCGCTCACGGGCAAGCCATCGGCCGGGACCGTAAGCAGCATGTCCTGAAACATCATCCGCGGCACAAAGCCCGCTCTCGTGTAGAGCGAGAAGGAGTCGAGATTGATGGCGCTTGAGACAAGGCGCGTGGGTTTGCCGGATTCGTCGGCAAGGTCGGTGATGTGTTTGAGCAGGCGTCTGGCGATGCCTTTGCCGAAGTGGTGAGGGTGGACGTTCATGATCCCCAGCGACATGTGTGTTGGCCGGGGATGGTAGAAGCAGGAACCGGCAATCTGACCGGTCGCGTCGTCGGTGGCGAGCACACAGCAACCCGGATCGAGCGATTCGTAGACTTCGCAAAACAGCAGCGTGGCCTGTGGATCGCCTGTAAAGATGGGCTGGCGGCCGTGCGATTCGTACCAAGCATTGGTGGAACTGCGAATGAGGGCAGCGACCTCGTTCCAATCGGTCGGCTCCATGGTGCGTAATGTGTATGCCATGCTCGTGACCTTCAAAGGGAAATGAATCGGGCGGTCGCGACGGTCACTCTACTCTCTCCGTGGTGTGTTCACATGCGCGGGAGACTTGCGAAGCACGCGCAGGAAGCGGGCAGGTGTTGCTCTGCGGGCGATGGGGCTATCCTGAGGCCTTCGATGCGAGAAAGCATCCGCGTGGGGCCGGGCCGCTGAGGTGCGTTGTCCTCTCGTCTTGTGCTATTGTCCCGTGGCTTGGAGTGGGATCCTCGTGAGAGCCCTCGTGACCGCCGATCTTCATTACCAGCTCAGGCAGTTTGACTGGCTGCAGGAGGTTGCTGGAGATTACGACGCGGTCGTGCTTGCGGGGGATTTTCTTGACATCGCAGCGCCGGTGCCACCGAATGCCCAACTTGTGCCAGTCTTGCGGCATCTCGAACGCCTCAGCCGCCGCACGAAACTCCTCGTCTGCTCTGGAAACCACGACCTCACCGGTCGCAACTCGGCTGGCGAGAAGTCTGCGGTGTGGATGGAGGCGGTGCGGGCGATTGGCATCCCTTGCGATGGCGATCAGGTTTTGGCGGACGACGTGCTCGTGTCGATCTGTCCGTGGTGGGATGGACCCTCCAGCCACGCAGAGGTGGCGGCCCAACTCGCCCGTGATGCGGGCTCACCGGCCCCTGCGTGGATTTGGATGTACCACGCACCACCTCCCGGCTCGCCGACGAGTTGGGTCGGCTCCCGGCACCGCGGCGATGAGGCTCTTGCTGCGTGGGTGCAGCAGTACCAGCCGACTGCCGTGATATGCGGCCACATTCACCAAGCCCCGTTCTTGCCCCAGGGGTCTTGGATCGACCGGATAGGCTCGACATGGGTGTTGAATGCAGGGAACCAAATCGGCCCGGTGCCGACAAGCATCGTGGTTGACACCGACGCACGTACGGCGTCGTGGCGTTCTCTCGCGGGGGAGCACATGATTGCATTCGATGATCAGCAAACCATGCCGCCGCACTTGCAGTCGACCTAGCGCGAGCCTCGTGAGTTGAGCATCACATGCCTGCGACGTCCGGCCGGTCCGAGCCGAGCTCACTTGCGTCATGGGCTGGATGATGCGTTAACGAGTCGAGCACCTCATCGAGCATGGCAAGGCTCGTCGCCGCTCCTTCGTATTGCCGCTTGATGTCGGCCAAAAAAGCGGTTGCCATGGAGAGCCGCTGAGCTAGCAGTTGTCCCACTGCGAGCATCGCATCAGGACAACTGCGGAGGAAGGCAAGCCCGTCGGTCGCGACAAAACAGGAGACGGTCGTGGTCGCTTGCACGGTTGCCGTGTGGTGGACCCCAGCGAGAAGAGAAATCTCACCGATGACGCCACCAGGTTCTGAGATGGTGGCCACACGCACGCCGTTTTCTTTTACAACCTCCACGCTGCCGGAACGGAGGAAGAAAAGCTCGCCGCTCGATGGTGTGCCTTCGTGGACCATTATGCCGCCGGGCTCAAACTCGCGGACTTCAAGATTCCGGAGTATCTCGGGACGGATCTTCATGGCAGCATTGTCGTTTATCAGGGACGAGGAAGCGGAGGCTCAACAAGGCCGCTCCGTCTCCAGATGAGTGTCACTGATTTTGAGGCGGCAGGCCAGACGCTCTCCGAGCATGGCGATCGATCACGGTGAGGCCGTTGAGGATTACACTTAGCGGCACCACGAGCAGAGGGGTCAGGTT
>JAPOIM010000045.1 GCA_029978905.1 Planctomycetota bacterium | reverse complement strand
GCCTGCAATCACGCAACCACCAAATCAGTAAGCAAGAGCCGTGCCAAAGTGTCCCAGCACGAAGAGTTTTTCGCTCAACGTGGTTTTTTCCCAAAGAAAAACGCGATCTCGCCGCCCCGAGCTCACGCGACGACTTGCCTCGCGACAACGGCCATCACTTTCTTGGTGACCCCACCAAAACGGTGACCCCACCAAAACGGTGGCCTCCCTCCTCGCGACGGACGCCCCCCGCGGGCAAGATCTCACGCTCCGTCAAGCGGCCACGAAATGCTGCGGAGCAGCGTGGCTGGGCTCACTAATCTCTGTTCGCAGCGGCTTCGTCGTCGTCATCCTCATCCTCGGGCACGACGGCCCAGGCGGGATAGGGTGAGGCGCTGCCCCGCATGGCGTGCCAGAGCACGCGGTTGAGCAGGTCTTCCGGGGCCCGATCGATCTGGGCGAAGTTCATCTGCGTGCTGGCCAGAGCGTGGGCCTTGAGGAGCGGATCCGCGATCGACGCCGCCGAGGGATTCATCGCATCGAGCGGCACTGACACCGGCCGTACCTCAAACGGCGTGAACGTGGCGTGGGCAACATCCTCGACAAAGCAGTCCACCATCGGCGTGGCACTGGCATCGAAGAGGTTCATCGGCTTCAGCCCCAAGATCTGTCCGATCGTTCGCAACACACTCGTCGAGTTGTACTGCGTGCTGATCGTCACGCCCCGCTTGGCAAACGGGCTCGCCACATACGCCGTGGTGCGGTAGCCACTGACATGGTCCCAGCCTGCCTGCGGATCGTCTTCGATGATAAAGACCGCCATCTTGGGCCAGAAGCGGCTCTGCGAGAGCCCCTCCACAATCCGCCCAACCGCCAGATCGTTGTCGGCCATGCACGCCGCGGGCGTGGGACAACCAGGCGAGGTGCCACTCGTATGATCTTGCGGGAGGCAGATGATCGTCAGGTTGGGATAGGTGCCTTCGGCTTCGTAGCCCCCGAGTTCTTGAAGGACGACATCCGCCCGGAACTGATCGGGCACGCTCATGTTCCAGCCCACGGTGCCAAGCGGTGAGTGCGGCCGCAGGGTCTCGACCGCCGGCTCTGAGGCAAACACCACGTCGCTCGCTTCCGGCCCTGCCTGCCAGGCGGCATAGCACGCCGCGAAGTCTGGCTGGCCAACTCGTGCGGGATCCTTCCACCGCACCCGCGGCATCATGAACTCACCGTAGTTGCGAACCGTTTTGCCAGCGGCGAGCGCGGAGTCCCAGATAAAGCCGGCGGGGCTCCAGGCGAGGGCATCGTTGTCGGCGTCTTCCATGCCGTCGGGATAACTCCGTGGGAAACCCGCAAAACTTTTTTCGATGTAGTCATTGGCCACCGCGGCCGTCGACCAGTTGTGACCGTCGGCGCTCAAGATCCCACAGCAGTAGGTGTTGTCGAGCAGCACAAACTCCCGAGCGAGGGCGTGCTGATTGGGCGTGATCTCCTCACCAAAGATGCACAGCGCCGGCTCCGCTCGGCAGCCTGGCATGTCGCCGAGCACCTGATCAAACGTGCGGTTTTCCTTGACGATGTAGACCACATGCTCAATCAAGCTCGGCTCACCAATCCGCTCGGGAATCACGCGGACTGGCACCCCGTCGCGAGGCGGCAATGCGGACGCAATCACCGCCGGCAGCCGCATGTTGCGGTCGACGTGCTCTGAGAACGTGGCGAGTTGTTTGTCATCCGGCACCGCAACAAGCGACAGCGAGCCGTGGTACTGGTGCGTGTTGAAGGCCTCGGCCCCCTCGCGCTCCCGGGGCGTGTCGGTGAGCCCTTTGATGTTTGCCACCACGAGCTGGTGGCGGGTCGCATCGAATGCCACCGCACCAGGAAACCAGCCAACCGGAATCAAGCCGATCACCCGCGTCTCGCCGCGGTCTTCAGGATCCCATGCAAGCACCGCCACGGCATTCTGAGCGCCGTTGGTCACGTAGAGACGCTCGCCCTCGCGGTCAAAGCTAAGACCGTTTGGCATGGCGCTATAGAGCTCGGCAGGTGTGCGTTTGGCCCACACGGTTTCCACGAGGTCACCGGTCGACGCGTCGAAAATCATGAGCGAGTCATCGCCAGAGTTGGCCACCACCACATGCGCTCCATTGGGCGACACCGCCATCGCCGACGCATGCCGTCCCACAACCACCTCGCTCACTTCACCCGACTCCAGGTCGACCACACTCACCGAACCTTCAAGCGCGGTATGCCGCAGAGGATCGACACGCACCAGCATCCCCTTCCCTGCTTGCCCCGTCAGATCGTCTGGGCCTGGTCGACGACCACCGAGGTTGCTCACAAACGCCTTACCTCCCGCGAGCACCACCTCAAACGGAGCGACACCCACCGCAAACGCTCGCAGCACCTCACCACCCGCGACGTCGATCTCGAGCAAGCGGTTCGAAAGGTTGCCACACACGTAAAGCCGTGAGCCGTCCCCCGAGAACCGCAGCCCTGCGGGAATCTCTGCTGCACGGTGCGGGGCATTTGCCGGCGGAAGCGACAGGGTGTGGGACGGAGCCACACGCCCCTCGGCCACCGAAAACAGCTTCACCGAACCATGCACGTTGCTCATCGCGAGCCAGCGGCCGTCGGGGGAAAAGACGAGGCCGTTGTAACTTTCAATCGCCCGCGTGTCGGGCGCGAGATTGCGGTCGGAGGGCTCGCTCGGTGGATCGAGCTGCTGCTCGGAGGGAGGCTTCACCCGGTCGAGGATCTCACCGCCGTCAGGATTGACCACGACCACTTCGTTTGTCTTGCCCGAGGTGACCAGCAGCGAGCCATCAGGCGAAAGCGCCACAACCTGCGGACGCAGCCCAGGCAGCTCCACCTGCATGCCCGCCGGCTCGACCACCTGATTAACCGGCGTGACCTGGGCCCCATCTTCTCGACGGCCCACCACCTCGTCGGCGTGCCCGCCCCCCATCCACAGCACCAGGAGAATCCCTGCCGTCGTTCGCCAAAGCATCGAGAGCTCCCTTCTTGGAGACGTCACGAACAGGAGACGCACACCTCCGGGGCCCCGTGCGTGCTCCACCCAAAGAGTCCGTATGATACGCACGCCTGCCTCTCAATAACGGATTTGCTACGCAGGCTTTCGCGACCCCTTGGATGACCACCTGGGATGACCACCTGGGATCAGTTTGGGCCCGACTACGACTTTCCGGAGTTCTCAGGGAAGCCGCAGAGCTACCTGATTGCCACCACGCCGCGGTGCGGCAGCCATCTGCTCGGCCATCTGCTGTGCGCCACCGGAGTGCTCGGCAGCCCGCTGGAATACTTCTCAAAAGGTCGGCTCCGCGACTGGCAGGAGCGGCTTGCGGCAGACACCCACCACGACCTCTTCCAAAAGCTCTTTCGCAAACGCACCTCGCCCAACGGCTGGTTTGGGGTGAAGGCGCACTGGCCGCAGTTTCAGCAGATTCTGGACGACGCGTCGGTCTACGAACTCTTCGCCTTTACGCGTTTCATCCACATTGAGCGCCGCGACCGCCTCGCCCAAGCCATCTCGTGGGTGATCGCCCAACAAAACGCCGCCTGGATCAGCTTCCACGAACCCACCCAAGAACCCGTCTACGACGCCGCTGCAATCGCCAATGCCCTCGCCGTCATCGATGCCCAAACCGCCACGTGGAAGCAGTTCTTTGCCGCGGAAGGCATCACGCCTCTGGAAGTGATCTACGAAGACCTTGTCGCCGATCCCAACGCCACCGTCGACCGCGTCCTCATCCACTGCAGCGTGCATCGCGACCCCACACGCACCCGCCCCACCGACACCCCACAACAACAAGCCTCCGCCCGCAACCAAGCCTGGGCCGCGCGCTACAAAAAAGAAACCGCCACCCTTTAGCCCCCGCGCCGCTGCCCCGGCCGCAGGCCGCCGCTTCCTGCGGCGGACAGGCCGCGCCTTACAAAACGCCAAGCGAGGGATGAGCCCGGTGCTGACCCGCCGGCGTAGAGAAGCGAGCGAAGCCTGGAGGGCGAAAGCGAAGCGGATCTTCGAGTGAGCGAGGGCCTGGAGGGCCCGCAGCGAACGTCCGGCGGGGCAGCACTGGGCTCATCCCGAGCGCCCTTACTTGAGCAACCGATCCAGCGCCTCGAGCAACTCCATCGCCTGCCGCGGCGACCCCACCTCCTCCACAAACGTCTTCGCCGCCAGCAACTGCTCGACGGTATACGCCGCATCGGCTGAAGACGAACGCTGCGGTCGGTTCGCCACCACCGGTGGCGCCGCGAGCGGCTTCTCTGGCACGGGCGGCAAGGCCGGTCGCACGGGTGGCTTGGCCGAGGCCGCCTTCGTGCTGCGTCGGGTACGGCCCTGCACACCCATCTTCTTGAGCACGATCGAAACCTGGGCCGGGGCCACGGTGATCCCCCGCTCCTCGAGGGCACGCACAATCTCCACCGGTCGCGGATGCCTGCCCGCTTCGATCAACCGACTCGCCTCGGCGCGAACTTCAGCGCTTTTGTTGACCTTCCCGGCATCGCCTGCGTCATCCGCCTCGGGGGCATCCTGCGCATACTCGTCACCTTCAATCTGGGTGTCAGTCGCGTCCGTTTCGAGTTCGTGGTTCATCTCGTGCCTTTCTTAAATCAGCGGATCACCGCCGTGCAGCCTGCGAAGGGTGGCTGGGGGCCTTCACTCCGCCTCCAGAATACTTCGCTCAGGAGCCGGATTCTGGCCATTTGCCGCCCACTTTCCAAGCCGCGGCGGCCTGCCTAGGCATTGGACGCATCCGCCGCCGGAAACCCGCCCCGGCGCCCAAACCGCCCGCGATCCCGCACCCACCAGCCGACGCCTCCGACGAACAGCCCCGCCGCAATTAGGAAATACACCGGCAGGACGCCGACCACGAAGCGAAAGGCCGGTTGATTGGATTCGACCAAGGGCTCTGCCGCCGTCATCCCCGCCGCCTCAGCCGCGGCAACCGCGGCTGAAAACACCAGGCTCATCAGGCCATAGCTGATGTTGATCGCCAGCCCACGAAAACTCAGCACGGTGGCCCGTCGATCAGACCCGACGAGCTGATTGAGATAGTGGCTTTGCAAGAACATCAGCATCCGCATCGTCAGCGACAACAGCATCGCGAAGAGCACGCCCCACCAAGGCACAAAGCAGGCCGTCCCCACGAGACCGAGAAACGTCACGCACGTGATCACAAGGAAGTTTCGCCGCGGCGTGGTTTCCATCGCGAGGCGACGAATCGGGCCCGCAGCCACCAGGCTCACGAGCGCCGTACCCGCTGCGACAAAACCAAAGGCCGGCTCTGGGATCTCAATCTGCCGATAGATCTCACTGGAAACCACCAGCAACTGACGGATCGGCTGATCGAAGAGCACGCCGGCAAGAATCACCACGAGCACCACCGGGTGGGCAAGGATCCACCAGCCGGTAGCCGCGGTCTGCCGAAAGGGGGCGAGAAGACCGCCGGCCGACGCACTGAGCGTTCGCGGAGGCTCGCGCATAGCCAGCGTGACCGCCACCACACCGAGTGCCGAGCCAAGCGTCAACCACACAGGCAGGCGAAAGGTGTCAGCCGGTGTCAGCGTTGCCGGCAGCCCCACCATAGCCGCCAGCGCATTGAGCGGCCCCGGCGTATAGAGCAGACTCCCCGTGACCATGCCGGTCATGGTGACGATCGCCCCGACCTGCATCATCCGCTCAAGCACCCGAGGCCACTCGTCGGCGCGGCCAGCCGCGACGAGAGAGTCGTAGGCCAGGGCCTCATCGGCTCCCGAGGCAAAGGCCTCAGCGGCCCCACTCACGATGCGGTTGAGCATCAGCACCGGAAACACCCATGCAGACGGCACAGGCACGAGGCACAGCGCGAGCATCTCCACCACCATCAGCGCGGCCGATGCGACCAGCAGTCGCTTGCGGCCGATCAGATCGGCGAGCGCCCCCGACGGCACTTCCAGCAGCACAATTGCCGCAGCCCAGGCTGCGTTGAGCAGACCAAACTGCTCAAGCGTGATCCCGAAATCGAGAAACAGGATCATGAACACGGGATAGTAGAACCGCACGTTAAAAAGAATGCGGAAGGCCATGAACAGCCGCGCATTGCGGGTGGCAAGGCGATCGGCATCGGCCGTGGGAGGCTGCTCGTCAGGCGTGGTCGCGTTCACAGCACACTGCTTTCTACTGACGCAACCAGGCCAAGATGTCTGCCACATCGCCTGGCGAAAGGGCGCTGGCAAGCGACTCAGGCATGAGCGAAATGGGACTCGCCACGAGTTCGTCGATCTCCCGACGCAGGATCGTCTCCGACTTTCCTTCTTGCCCCAGGAGCGTGACGCTTGTAGCGGTGTCGGCGGCGAGGAGTCCGCTGACAACGCGACCATCTGTCGTGAGCACACGATAGGTGGTGTAGCCGCCGGCGATCCGCGCGTTGGGAGCGAGAATCGACAGCAGCAACGTTTCAATCGGCTGCTGCGACTCCCCATCAAGATCCGGCCCCACTGCCACCCCTTCGCCGCGAGAACGATGACATGCCCCGCAGTGCGTGAGAAACAACTGATGCCCACGAGTCGCATCGTGCGAGGTGCGACATGCCTCAAGGTAGGGACCAAGTCGATCGACCGCGGGTGCGGCGAGGCTCGCAAACAGCTTCTCGGCCCGAGTGGCGACCTCGCGGTCCCGGCAGGTCTCAAGGGCCGATCGCTGTAGGGCAGAACAGGCTGCGGCCGGAAGATCCCCCGACTCCATCGCGGCCACCACGACAGGCAGCCGGTCACTGCGGGCAAAGCAGGCCGTGAGGATCGCCTCGCGAACCGCAGGCGTGGCAGACGCGAAGGCTTCGATCAGGTACGACGCGATCACCGTGTCGCCTTCCTCGGCCAGCTCGTGAACGGCGGCGAGGTGCACCTCGGGCGATGCCTGAGGATCTGTGAGCCGCGCACGTGCTCCTGCCAGCCGTGCCTCTCGCTGCTCAGCTGACTCGATCCGCATTAGCCGCATGAGTTCCCCTGCCGGCATGGCCACCTCGTCGGTGCCATCCGCGGCAGCCGTGGTGATCGCCCTCACGGCCACGGGCGTGATTGTCACCGACGTCGTCTCGACAAACGCCTCACGCACTCCCGCCAGGGCTGCCGCCTTGAGCCTTTCGTCGGCCGTGGAAGTGATCGCGAGAATCGCTTCGGAAAGTTCGGCGGGGTCGCGTCGTACGGCAACCGCACGCGCGAGCAGCGGCACGAGACTCTCCGCTTCACCAATCGCCTCAGGCTCGCTGAGGAGAGTCTCTAGGAGAGCCCCCGCCCGGTCGGCCGTCGCCGTCATCACGGCTTCATCCATCCACGACACGCTGCCGTGGGTGCGGGCGATCTTCGCGAGCACCGGCACGGCACGCGGATCAGACATTCCCCCGATCGCCACAGCCACCTGCCGCACCACGCCCGGATCGGGATCATCCGCAAGCGTCATCACCGCCACACGCAGGTCACTGTTCCGAGCCACCCACGCTGCGGCGACCTGCACTGCATGCGTCCGCACCGCAGGATCGGGATGCGAGAGCCCCCGCTGCACCGCGAGGGGGTCGTCGATTCCCAGATACGCCAGCAGCCGCAGCGCCGACACCACTCCCGCTCGGGCGGCGTCGACATCGACGAGCCGGGCGATCTCCGCAGCCTGCTCCGCCCCCCGTCGTTCGGCCAGAAGTCGAAACGCTGTCTGCCGCCGCCAAAACCTCGGGCTGGCAAGCTCGCTCACGAGAGCGCGCTCGGAGAGCCCGTCCATCGCCGGCTCGCTCGGCGGCATCGACTCGGCCACGATCTTCCAGATACGTCCGCGGTCAACCCCGTGATCGAGTTCATACTGCTGCTGCAGATACCGTGGAATCGCCGAGTAGTCCTCGATGATTTCTCGGTAGAAGTCGACTATGGCGAGCCCTCCATCGGGTGCGTGCGCGAGGTTCATCCCATGAAACCAGACGTCGCTGGAGGTGAAGAACTCGCGAGCGGTCTCGGCAGCCGGTCGCTCCAGCTCAAGCCCGCCATGATCTCGCCTGAGCAGGCTGCGATGGATCAGGTTCTGTGCCGGTTCACAGGTGAAGAGTTGCCCTGCGATCTCCGGCAGCGCTGAATCGTCGTAAAAGAACGGGGAACAGGCCGAGGTGAAGTAACCATTCGCCGCCGACTCCGCGATGCCGTAGCGATCGCGGTAGTAGGCCGAGAAGCCTGGGTCCGCCTCCCGGCGACTTCGCCACGGATGCGGCGCACTCGTGGGAAAGGTCTGGCTCGCACCCAGCCGCTGCTCGAGCCGCCCAAGGGGATGATCCGGGTTACGGGCCGTCGCTTCCCAAGACAGCGGGGCCACGAGGATCCCCGGCGAACTTGTGCTGATCACGATCCGCTCACCGCGGTCCGTGAACGTGAAACCAAAGGTATGGGTGCGGCCGACCACAGGCTCGATTGCCGTGCCATCCGGCTTGAAGCGGAAGTCGGTGTTCGGGAGGTCCACTGCTTCAGCAAGGCGCGGCCCCGTGATCCGGCCTCCCCCCGCGCCGGCCCCAACATGAATCCAGCCATCGGGGCCCTGCTGGGGCTGGTTGATGTTTCGCTCGAGGATGCCCGCCGCGAAGCCGTCGTAGAGCCGTTCACGCACGTCGGCCACACCGTCACCATCACGGTCGGCGAGATACCAGATGGAAGGCGCCGCGACCGCAATCACGCCATCGCGTGCTGGCACGATGCCGTAGCAGGGGGGCAGCCGGTCGGCAAACACCGTCGCCCGATCCATCAGCCCATCCCCGTTGTCGTCGTGGAGTAGTTTGATCGTGCCGAACGTGTTGGCAGCCGCCCGCTGTTTGGCGTCGTCTGGAGCCTGGATGCGACGCACTTCACGATCAAGCACGCCGGTCTTGTTGAGCTGCTCGATGTCTTCCTGGCCCTCGAGGTTGTAGCCATGCAGCTCGCTGACAAAGAGTCGGCCGGCCGCATCCCAGCACACGCCCGAGGGTTCGCAGATCAGTGGCTCCGCGGCGACCAACTGCACCTGCAGACCCTCTGGCAGTTTGAAGGTGCGTCGAGCAGCGTCGGGAGAGAGAGGCTGCGGGGCGTCTTCTGGACGGGGGATCTCAGCCGGGGCGGCGACCACGGCAATCACGGCCGCGTGATCACTCGGCGTGCGACCGTCGCGACTCGTGCGGTCAATGGCCGCCGACACGATCCGCCAGTCTGGTGAGCAGCCAATCCAGTCGATCCGTGCCCCTTGAATCTGCTGGGCATCAAACCCGGTGAACGTTCCCTCATCGGCGGTGGCAACCGGCTTTACCGCGCGGAGGGTGTCGACCAAAGGGAGGAGCCCTTGATCGGTGTCCGCAGCCTCACCAAAGAGGGCGTCGTACGGCTCGCTCCCTTCCGCTGCGTTGAAGTCACCAGTCACGATCACCCGGCAGTCTGCGGCGTGGTCGCTGAGCCACTGCCGGATCAGCCGCGCCGACTCCACGCGAGCCTCGCCGCCACGGTGATCAAAGTGGGTGTTGAGATAGAGGATCTCGTGGCCCGCAGGCGACTGCCGATCGCGCAGCCGGACCCAACTGGCGATCCGCGGCAACGCGGCATCCCAGCCCTGCGAACCCACGTTCTCGGGCGTCGGCGAGAGCCAGAAGTGGCCCGCATCCACTCGCTCAAAGCGGGCCTCGCGATAGCACAGGGCCGCCATCTCTCCAGCGTCGCCACCATCATCCCGGCCCACGCCCACCCACGCATATCCAGGCAGGCCGGCGGCGAGTTCGTCGCGTTGAAAGGCGAGCGTTTCCTGTGTGCCGAGGAGATCAGGATTGGCCGCACGGATGCAGTCGATCACCCGCTCACGACGATGAGGCCAGGCGTTCTCGCCGTCGTTGGCGGTGCCGTAGCGAATGTTGAAACTCATCACCGTGACCGGTGGGGCCTCGCCTCCTTCCCAGCGAAGCCGACGCACCTGACGGTCCTCAGGCCAGCGTCCTCCGGCGAGAATCTCGTCGCGGTCCTCCGGCGAACGGACCGTCGCGGCGATTCCAAGTTCGGTCAGATGCGACCAGTCGGTCGGACGCTCATCGTGGCCGCTCAGCAGCCGCAGGTCCTCAAGGCCAACCTCCACCGTCTGCCAGTCGGGTGAGCCCTCAAAGGGCAGCAAGGCATACCAACTGCCCGGGGGCGTTCTGCCAAATGCAGCCCACGTGTTGAACTCACACGTGAGCACCAGTTCTCCGCCACGTCGATCGAGCACATCGAGGGCGAGACGCGCACCGGCCCTCCCACGCCACAATGGGTCTTTCACCTTGCGGGTAACCCACTGTCGATGCCAAAGATTGTCGGGGTTGAGCTGATACCAGTCGGCGAGGTCGGTGAAATCCTCTTCGATCATCGGCTGTGGCTGCTGCGCCGGCTCCACGCCAGCCGCTTGCAGTGTCTCCGCCTCGACCGTCTCCCCCCAGCTACTCACGAGAAACGTCTCGGGCGAGATCGGCTCCCAGGGCGGGCCGATGATCGCTTGCGGTTGGGGGTACCGCACGTTCGCCATCACAAACAGCGGCTGGTCGATCGTCGAGATGTCGCAAGGAGCGACCCACCGCGATCCCTGCCGCGTCGCCTTCGCCCGCCGCCAAAAGCGGGTGATGCCATGCGGATCGCTGGAATAGAAGACCTCGACTTCGACCACGTCATCAGGCCGCTCCGGCTCGACCACCGCCAAAGGCGCGGCACCCTCAGCCTCAAGGTCGACAGCAAGGCGAGGCGTCTTCGGAAACCAGCCGCCGTCTCGCAGCACACAGTCAAAGAACCGCGGCCCGGCGAAGGCCGACTCCGGCAGATGCCGGTGGTTGAAGTGGGGCGAGATGCTGAAGTGGATCGAATCGCTCGGCACCTCGCGCCAGTTGGCGTAGAGCTGATCGAGCATGCCATGAAAGTCGTTGTGAGGCCCGAGGTAGAGGATGGGGCATGTGATCTGGCGGAGCGATGGGAGCTCGTCAATCGCTGCCATATACAACGGCGCGAGATCGGGGCGACGACGGATTGCCGCACCCGCTCGGCTGAGCAGCGGCTCTTGGGCCGCGGCCACGCCGCCACATGACGGCACCGCAGCCTTCACGCGCGGATCAACGCCCGTGGTCATCACGGTCAGCCGACCACCCATCGAGTGCCCCGTGACACCCAGCCGATCGGCATCGACCTCGGGCTGCGCTGCAAGCAGCGTCAGCCCACGCCGGGCAGCCACGGTGATCAGAAACCAGTTGCTGTTCCGCGGGCTGGCCACCGCATCAAGCGTCTTCGCATCCGGCTCGATCGAACTGTAGTGGGTGTTGTGACCAGTCTGCGTGGCGTCGACCGCGCCCCAGTCGGTGCCGGCATCGCCGGGCTCGGTATCTTCGAGATCACGGCCACCCCAGTTGATCGAGAGGCTGGCATAGCCATTCTTGGCATAGGCCTCAACGGTCGGCCGCTCCGCCCGCTGCCCACCACCGTGGATCTGGAGGATGCCGGGCACGGGACGGGCCACCTCCGCCGGCCGGGCGTAGTACGCAGCGATTCGTGCGGGCTCACTGCGAAAGGTGCCCACCGTATAGACGAGCATCTGCGTGACGATCCCATCCGCATGCCACTCGCGGACGACCTCCACCTCGAGCGGTTCGGCGGTGGGGTCGTAGCCCTCCCACAGCTCGGCCAGGGATTGCGGTGGCTCGCGCCCCTCAAGCGGCGGAAAGCTGTCGGCTGCCAGCGACTCCCTCGCGAAGGCCATGCCACAGACCACGGCGCCCAGGAGAAGGGCGACGAAGAAACGCAGACCACGCAGGCTCCGTTCCAGGTGTCGTTTGACCATCACGCTGCACACTCCTCGCCATCGCCCCTGAAAACGGCTCCGCGTGCCTTCCACGCACCACCGCCCCTGCACCACGCACTGGTATGATGACCCGGGAGTGGTCCCCTCGTCGACCAGTTTGCAAACACTGCTTCCCACGGAGCTCCGCCATGGCTCACCGCACCTCAGCATCACACATGCGCGGTTCGTCTCGCTTCACCAGTCTTGCTGCGATCGCCTTGCTCGTTGGCTTCGAGGCTCAGCCTGCGACCGCCGCCCCACCCACCAAACCCGTCACCCGGGCAGCCGCGGAAGCGCCCGTGGCCAGCGACGATGCGGAGAGCAGCGAGGCCCCTGAAGATGCGCAGCAGCAACTCAACGCAGCCTTCAGCACCCTCCTGTCGGGCGCGACGATGACCGGCAGCTTCACCATCGACGCCAAGGGAGACGACGCGCCCGCCAAGCCGCCCCGTGAGGAAAGTTATGAGATCTCCTCGGCAACCCACTTGGGCGGCGAACTGTGGCTGATCACCTCACGGATCCGCTACGGCGACGTCGACGCCACCGTGCCAGTGCCCGTGGCAGTGAAATGGGCGGGCAAGACACCCGTGATCACCCTCGATGAGGTCACGCTGCCCGGCATGGGCACGTTCTCGGCGCGCGTGCTCTTTCATGGAGACCGCTACGCCGGCACCTGGCAGCACGACGCCGTCGGCGGCCACATGTTTGGCCGCGTGACGCCCAAGGCTGAATGAGCGACAGTCTTAGACCAGTTCGGCCACCGGCTCGAAGTGGTCGGTGAGATACTGCGGACGCCCCGTGAGGTCGCGGACGGTCTGGAGGTGATCGATCCCCAGCCGGTTGTAGAGCGTGGCGTGGATCTCCTCGAACCGCACCGGTCGCTCGATCACCTCGCCTGCCTTGCGGTCGGTCGCACCAATCACCTGACCAGTCTTGAGTCCGCCACCAGCCAGCAGCGCACACGAAACGTTAGGCCAGTGATCACGGCCAGCGTCCTTATTGATTTGCGGCGTGCGGCCAAACTCACCCCAGGCGATCACGGTCACGTCATCGGAGAGCCCGCGGTCATGCAGGTCTTCGATCAACGCTGAAAGACCCTGGTCGAGTTCGGGAATGTTCGCCCGGCAGTTGCTGAAGTTGTTGCCGTGGTAGTCCCAGAAGCTGTAGCTGATCGTGACGCACCGCACGCCCGCCTCAACGAGCCGCCTAGCGGCGAGGAACTGCTGCATCAGCCGGGGCGCACCATCGCCCTGATGCTTTTCGGTGCCGTAGCCGTAGCGATCGCGCACCGCTTGTGGCTCCTGCGACACGTCGAGCGCGTCGGCGAGCGTGCTCGACGTGAGCACACCAAACGCCTGCTGCTGGAACGCATCCATGCCCTCCATCAAGCCGGTGGTGTCGACGCGGCGGTTGAAAGTGTCGAGCGCCTGATGCAGGTGGCCGCGGTCGGCGAGCCGTTCGAGCGTGAGCCCGTTGAGCACGAGATCCCCCTTCCCGTCACCATTGGGTTGGAAGGGAGCGTAGGCTGGCCCCAGGAAGCCGGGATAGCCGGAGTTGTAAGGCGTGTGCTGCATGCGTGGTGAGAGCCCCACGTAGGGAGGTGCAGCAGGCGAGGCAGCTCCCTGGAGCTTGGCCACCACCGACCCAAACTCAGGCCACCCACCCGACGGCTGTCGTTGATCACTCCGGCCGGTCATGCACTGAAACGAGTAGTGGGCGCCTGTGGAGCCCACCATCGAACGCACGATCGCAAGTTTGTCGGTGATCTTCGCAAGCTGAGGCATCAGCTCGCAGACCTCGATCCCCGGCACGTTGGTGGGAATCGGGCGGAACTCGCCCCGCACCTCCGACGGCGCGTCTGGCTTGAGGTCGACCATGTCCTGATGAGGAGGACCGCCTGGCAAAAAGATCATGATCACAGACTTCTGCCGCGAACCGCTTGCCGCCTCAGCCCGCAGCAGCTCGGGCATCGAGAGCCCCGCCACTCCACCAAGGCCAGCCAGCGACCCAATCCGCATGAACTGCCGCCGGGCCATCCCGTCGCACATCCGGCCGCCCCGCGGCTGTCCACCAAGCACTGTGAGCATCAAATCGCCTCCGCGAGAGGTCCCTGGCCGCACACCCGCCTACACCCAGTATCGGTTCCAGCATTGTAGGTTCGCCAACCGCCTCCCGTCTTGCCGAGCCAGAGCACGCGCGCCCCGCCCCCGGCCGCAGGCCGCCGCTTCCTGCGGCGGACAGGCCGTGCCCTACAAAAACGCCCAGCGAGGGATGAGCCCTGTGCTGACCCGCCGGCGTAGATCCGCGAGCGAAGCCTGGAGGGCGAAAGCGAAGTGGATCTTCGAGTGAGCGAGGGCCTGGAGGGCCCGCAGCGAACGTCCGGTGGGCCAGCACCGGGCTCATCCCGAGCGCCCAAGCGTCCGAAACGGCCTCACCCAACGCCCGCCTCCGCCAAAACCTCCGCCGGATCCACCGCCCGATGCTCCTCTGCGGAACGATAGGCCGCATCCACCAGGGCCATCGTGAGCAGGTTGTCTTCCCCGGTGCACGTCGCGGGCTGAGTGCCCTCCAAGTCCCGCAGGAGTTCCGCCATCGGCCCGATGAAGGCGTCGGGAAACCAGCTCTCAGGCCACCGCGGACGCTGCCAGCCACCAGCGGTCGTACTCACATCGAGCGTGGAGGGCACACGCTCTGGCCAGGCTGGCCAGCCGATCGTGCCTAAGGCGAGACCGTGCGTGCCTTCCACGCGAAAGCGAACGAAGCAGTCGGCTTCCGCGCCTTCGCGAGCAGGCCCCGCCCACACATCTTCCAGCGAGGTACCGATCAGACCCGAATCGTATTCCAAGGTCGAGGTGCAGATCCCGTCGGTGTGCGCAAACCGCAGGCTCGTGCGTGGATCGGAACGCACGGCGGTGAAGATGCGTCGGGGTTGGCCAAACCAATACCGCAGCGTGTCGAGATGGTGGATCGACATGATCCGCAGCGTGACCCAGCCCTGCCGCTGCTGCCACTCCATCCAATGTGGAATGGCCCGCATCTCGATCGTGCCAAGGACAGGTTCGCCAAGGACCCCGCGAGCGAGCAGGTTGCCGCAGGACCGCACCGCATGGTCGTAGCGCATGTTCTGGTTCACGACCAACGTCTTCCCCGCCTCGCGGCAAGCGCGGACGAGGCTCGCGGCCTCCGCACACGACCCCGCCAGTGGCTTCTGCGCCAGGATGCCGCGAAGGTGTGAACGACGGCAGGCCTCCTGAATGATGCTCGGCTGGATGTCGGGAGGGACGGCAATGTCGACGACGGCGATCCGAGCGTCATCGAGCAAGGCCGCAACATCCGTGTGCACTGTTGGGATCGCATGCCGTGCGGCGACCTCACGCGCGGCCGTCTCGCGGCGCGACGCAATCGCCACCACGTTCAGCCCGGCCTCGCGGTAGGCTGGCAGGTGACAGTCCGCCATGATGAAGCCCGCACCGATACAGCCAATCGGGAACGTGCGGTCCTCCGGCAACGGTGGAAGATGCTCAGGCATATCGCACGCTCCTGTGGTCATGGCGAAGACCGGTCGCCCGTCTCGGCAGAGTGATCCTCGCGGACGTCGAGCCAGGCCACGTCACTCGTCGAATCGGCAAACCGCGTCACCCCCACCTCGCGGACGCGGCTGTCGGGGACCACCTCAAGCGGTGTGTAACGAGGGTGGTGGGAGTCTTTGTAGGGATCGTTGCGAGCGGCGTTGTAGCAGCAGATCATCGACCAACGGGGATGCTCGGAACGGTTCATGTCGGAGCGATGGAGCAGGTTGGGGTGGAAGAAGATAGCGTCCCCGGGATCCATCTCGCAGTGCACCAACGGCAGCCGTTCGAGCACGGCCTCCACCCGCTCCATGTCGGCTCCTGCCTGATCCCCACTTTGCAGATGGTCGATGCGGCCGAGTTCGTGTGAGCGAGGGATCACCTGCAGGCATCCGTTCTCTCGGGTTGCCGGGTCGATGGCGATCGACACGCTCACCAACAGCGGCCAGAGCACCCCGTTGCGATACCAGTAGCCGTAGTCCTGGTGCCAGGCCCACGCCCCACCCACGCGTGGGTCTTTCATGATCATCTTCGAGTGGTAGTGGTAGACCTCGCCCTCAAGAATGGCCTCGGCACTCCGCACCATCCGCTCGCAGCGGGCCACCATCCCGTAGATGCCGTCGCCAGGGTGGTTCCAGAGGGAAAGCCGCACGGTGCCCCCCTCGCCATCCGCCCTGCCGAAGGCATGCCGATCGAGTTCACGGTCCTCGCGGGCCGCCCGGCCAAGCAGGGCGATCTCGTCCGAGGCGAAAAAACCCCGGGAAATCACGAATCCATCGCGGTGGTACTGGCCGATTTCATCGGTGGTGAGCATGTGCAGGCCTCCAAGACGATTCTCCGGCGGCAGTCTACGCCCCGGAAAATGCCGAAACCTAGGGGCACCTTGGCCGTTGGATCCAGGTCGTGACTAGGATGTTGCTCGGTAGCCTATTTTGCGGGAGTTTCCGTTCATGGTGACCGTCTCAACCTTCAATCGTCGTCGCCGTTCGCCGGCGGCGTTCGAGGCTCCTCGCCGCGGCGGGAAGAAGTCGTCGACCGACTACAAGAAACTCGCGGTCCGAGTCCTCTCGGTCCTCGCCGTCTTGGCCCTCCTCGTCACTGGTGGCCTTTGGGCTGCCGGGTATTTCTCCGATCCGGCTGAGGTTCGCGCCCTCCGTTCCGCCGTCGATCAGCAGGTCGCCCAGTACAACCAGATCGCCAACGGCAACGGAAGTTTTTCCAGTTCGTTCGAAGGCGGCTCGATGTTTGAAATGATGCGGAACGTGCCCGAGGGCTACCGCGATCAGGTCCGTGGCGAAATGGGGCGTCTCTTCGAAGCCCGTGAGCGTGCCGAGACCAACTCCTTCTTCAACATGACACCCGACCAGCGGATGGCCGAACTGGATCGTCGCATCCAAGACGAAGAAGCCCAGCGCGAGGCGCGGCGGCAGGAGTGGGCGCAGCGGCAGGCGTCCGGCGACCAAAACCGTGGACCAGGCGGCGGCCGAGGTGGTCCTCCGGGCGGCATTGCTCAAGGAGGTGGTGGACCACAAGGGCGCGGAGGTCCTCCTGGTGGAGGTGGCCCTCAGGCCGGTGGTGGCGGGCGTGGCGACTGGGGACGGGGCATGGCGTCGAGTGAAGATCGCCGCAAAGCGAGGCTCGACAACTCCTCTCCGCAGGATCGCGCACAGCGCGACGAGTACCGCCGCCTGATGCAACAGCGGCGAGAGCA
The DNA here is from genome assembly GCA_029978905.1 of Planctomycetota bacterium. GTDB lineage: Bacteria > Planctomycetota > Planctomycetia > Pirellulales > UBA1268 > M30B53. Next base: position 17,573 of record JAPOIM010000045.1, on the reverse strand, counting down.
GCTCGGCCTGTCCGGTGGCCGTCGTTGGTAACGACCACCGGACTGCCGGTGCATCGGCTTACTTCTTCTTGTTACCTGCAGCCTTCATGGCCGCGGTGAACTCTTCGAGCGAAACGGTGCCATTGCCATCGGCATCGATCTTCTTGAATCGCTGCTCGGCCTTGGCCACGGCAGGCTCTTTCATGCCAGTCTTGAACTCTTCCAGCGAGAGTTCTCCATCGCCGTTCTTGTCGCGACGGCTGAAGACCTTGGCGGGATCTTGCGGCTTCTTTTCCTTCTCTGCAGCTGCAAGCGGAAGGGCGGCGAGACCGACGAGCCCAAGCGTCAGCACGAGACACGAAACACGACGAACAAATCGCATCGTTTCTTCCCCCAAGATAGACTCTGCCTCAGGCCTTCGCCCCACGGGCGACTTCGCCTCGGCATGGGAAGAGTGTACCTGTTTTGAATGGGGGGAAATGATGCGGCGACGTTCGATGTGCTGGTCTGTGTGTCGGTGTGTGGCGGTGGGAGCCTGCCTGGTGGCGAGTGTCGCTGTTTTCACCGGCAAGAACCTGCATGCGGCAGAGCCAGTTGCGGGGTTGAGTCCCACCGTGGGATCGATTGAGCGGCTCGACCCTCGACTCGACGCCATCATTCCCAAAGAAGCCACGATCGACGTGTTGGCCATGGGCTTTGCCTGGTCCGAGGGGCCCGTCTGGGTTCCCGCAGCAGGCCACCTGCTCTTCAGCGACATTCCGCACAACCGAGTGCACCGCTGGCACGACAAAGAGGGCTTGAGCATTTTCATGGAGCCCGCCGGCTTCACGGGCCCCAATGAATACGGCAAGGAGCGCGGCTCCAACGGTCTCAACATCGACGCCGAAGGGCGAATCCTCTTCTGCGAGCATGGAGACCGCCGCGTCAGCCGACTCGACCTCGACGGCGGAAAGCGAACCCTCGCCGACGCGTATCAGGGCAAGCGGTTCAACAGCCCCAATGACCTGACGGTGCACTCTTCAGGCGCGATCTATTTCACCGACCCTCCGTACGGCTTGCCGCAGGGTGCCGACGACCCTCGTCGCGAACTCGACTTCTGCGGCGTCTACCGGCTCGGTGTGGATGGCACCGTGACACTCATGTGCGACACGATGACGCGTCCTAATGGCATTGGGTTATCGCCTGATGAAAAGACGCTCTACGTGGCCCAGTCTGATCCGGCAGAGCCCATCTGGAAGGCGTTTGCGGTGGCAGACGACGGCTCCGTTGACGAAGGCCGCGTGTTTTTCGATGGCAGCACCCTCTCCAAAACCCGACAAGGGCTGCCGGATGGCCTTTCCGTCGCGGCCGATGGCACGATCTTCGCGACCGGCCCCGGCGGCGTGCTGATCCTGACACCGGAGGGTGATCATCTCGGCACGCTTCTGACCGGCCAAGCCACGGCCAACTGCACGATTGGAGACGACGGCCGCTCGCTCTACATCACCGCAGACTCGCTGTTGTGTCGAGTGCGGCTTGTGGGGGAGAATCCGCGGCGGTAGCCCCCGCGTTTCTCCTGCCTCGGTCTGGATTGCATGTCCCACTTCGGCCTTGCGTTGTCGGGGGGTGGTTTCCGCGCCACCCTATTTCATCTCGGTGTCGTGCGCTACCTGCGGGATGCCGGTGCGCTCACGATGGTCAGCGACATCGCGTCGGTGTCGGGGGGCAGCATCCTGGCGGCCCACCTCGTGCTCAACTGGGATCGCTACACAGGCACGGATGAGGAGTTTGCGGAAGCAGCCGCCGAAGTGATTCGGTTCGTGCAGTTCGACGTCCGCAACCACATCGTGCGTCGCCTGCCGCTGCAAATCGTGGCCCGCTGGGTGGCGAAAATGAGTCGCTTTGAGAGTGACCAACTCACTCCCAACGCCCTGCTCGAGAACTACTACAAGGAGTTTCTCTACGGCGACCGCCGGCTCTTTGAACTGCCGGAGAAGCCGGGGCTGCACATCCTCGCCACCAACGTCAGCGATGGCGTGCTCTCGGTCTTTAATCGAGACGGCCTCTTCATCGGCAAACGCGTAGAAACCAAGGAAGGGCGGGCAAAGGAAGAGGAGCGCGAGCCGTTCCAGCACATCCCAGGCAAGATGGCGAGCATCGCCAAAGTGGTTGCTGCCTCGTCGGCATTTCCCGGCTTCTTCCCCCCCGTCAAGATCACCGCCGACGACCTGGGGGTCCGCGAGGGGCAGTTCCCTGACGAAGCGTTCACCGACGGGGGCGTGTACGACAACTTGGGAACGCGAGCGTTCGCCTGGCTGGCCGAGCATCACGGGCACGCGTATGAACGGGTGCTCGTCAGCGATGCCGGCAAGCCCTTTCAGATTCTTGGAGACAGCACGCTCGGCTTCATCGCTCAGTCGATACGCGCCTCGGACATCCTCTGGGATCGCGTGTGGCAGCTCGAGCGGGAAAACTTTGGCGACCAAAACGGCTTCTTCTTCGTGCCGGTCACGCACGTCATCGAACCAGAAGACGATCCCCATTGCCTGCATCCAGTCGTCCAGGCAGAAGTCTCCTCCATCCGCACCGACCTCGATCGCTTTACCGATCTCGAAATCAACGCCCTCGTGCAACATGGCTACGAGGTCACCCGAGGGGTGCACCACCACATTGCTGGCTCGGCGCTGCTTCCCATCCACGAGGGACCACTCTGGGAGCCACTTCCGGGCCGCTCATCCCTTGCCGAAGCTCTCAGTCACGTCGAATCGACTCCCGCAGGCGTTGTCCACGAACACCACACCGCGCGGCAGGCTGGTACGAGCACACCTGTTCGGATTGCCGAGCAGCTGCGACGCTCCAGCGAGCGAAAAGTCTGGGGCACGCTGCTCGATGTGCGCGACTGGCCAAGCTATCTCTACGTCGTGATCGCCATCGTTCTCTTTGGATGGCTTCCCGTTCACTTCTACCGCATCCACCACCAAGCAGCCGTGCTGACAAGCGTGATCGACTCGATCGCCGCCGGCGATCCCGACATTCGTCTGGTGCTCGATCTTGTGGAGCGCAATCCCATGGCGGGTTGGGCGAAGTACGAAATTCATGACCATGACGAACCGACCGAGAGCGACTTTGAAGGCGTCGACATCCTCTCGCGGAGCCGCATTCTCGATCTGCGTGGGCTCGAGTTCAGTTCGGGAGGAACCATGTCGAGTGGACTGGTTTACACCCGCGATCGCATTGCGGTGAAGTTCACCGAAGAATCCAAACACGGCCGCACGCTCGTGCTGCGAAGCTACCTCCCGATCACCGACGTCGAGTTTCGGCATCCCGCCGATCAGCCCCCCGTGGAGGTGCGACGTGTGCGGGAACCTGCCTCCGAAGGGAAGCCGCACGATGTGTACGAGTTCCACATCAATCTCAGCAACGTGCCGGTGGAAACATCGGTCACGATTGAAATTGGTTCGTCGCTCCGTTTTGAAGAAAAGATGCCCAGCCGCATCCCCTACTTCCTCGAGCAGCGATCCGAGTTGCTCACGGTGTGGATGCTCTTCCCGGAAAACCATCCGTACCGCTCGTACAAGCTCGTCCGCTATCCCTTCGATGGCTCGATGCCGCCCGAGCCGGTTCCCTCGCGATACACGATCGACCATCCTTTTGGAACGCTCCTGGGGTGGTCCGCCATCAACCCCAAGCCCGAGATGGTGTATGAATGCCGGTGGGTTGGTGACTGATCTGCCCGACACCCAAGGAGGGCTCGATGCGTCGATTGTCTGTGCTGGCCATGCGAGTGTGGTTCGCGGCGGTGCTTGCGGTGGCTGCGGGGGTCACGTGGCCAGGGATCTCGGGGCTCAGAGCGCGTGCTGCCGAGACTGAGCCCGCGTTGCAAGCCGCCGTCCATGCAGGCGACGTGTTCCTCGCCACCGACAGCCTTGCCGAAGCCCTGCAGGATGCACGCGGCGATGCGCAAGGCTGCCTCGACGGGCTCTGTTGGAAGCCGACCGACTTCGAAGTGCGGATCGAGGCACCATGGAAGCATGGAGACCAGTGCGTCACGTTTCCTTCTCCGCGACCTGTCGGCCACGCGGGCAACGACACCGTCTCGATGGAGTGGTACATCGCCCGCGATGCATCGGGCCAGCCTCGGCAGGCGCCCGCCTGCGTTGTGGTCCACGAGTCGGGCCGCGGAATGGATGTCGGGCGGCTGATCGCCCGCGGTCTCAACGCTCATGGGCTGCATACCTTCCTGATCCACCTTCCGTGGTATGGCAAGCGCCGGCCCGAGGAGGGAAAGCCGACCACCGAGATGGTGCTGCCGGCGCTCTCGCAAGGCATCGCCGACGTCCGCAGAGCCCGCGATGCGGTGGCGGCGATCCCGTGCGTGGACCGTGAAAAAATCGCCGTGCAGGGCACGAGCCTCGGCGGGTTCGTGACCACCACGGCTTCGGGCCTCGACCAGTGCTTCGACAGCACGTTCATCCTGCTGGCAGGTGGCGATCTGGCCGGCATCATCCAGCACGGAGCCAAAGACGCCTCCAAGTTTCGCGACGAGCTGCGACAGGCTGGCATGAACGACGAGCAGATCGCAGCGGCCCTCTACAGCGTCGAACCACTCCGGGTGGCGCACCGGCTCAATCCGAATCGCACCTGGCTCTACTCGGGCACCTTTGATGAGGTGGTGCCTCCCAAACACTGCGACCAGCTGGCCGAGGCTGCGGGCCTGGCGGACGACCACCATCTCAAACTCCACGCAAACCACTACTCGGGCATCATCTACCTCCCGGTGGTGCTCGCTCAGATCCACGCCCACATCACCGCCGAGTGACCCACTCCATGTTTCGACTTGCGCTCCATTGGCAGATCCTCATCGGCATGGTGGTCGGTGCGGCTGTCGGCACCGGACTCAATGTTTTTGCCGGCACGGCGACGATCGTGATCAGCGAAGGCCTCCCGGCAGGGCTTTCGCGAGTCGAGATCGTCGACACCACCGATGGCACCACATTCCGGGTGGTCGACAGCGACGAGGCCTCGCGAAGCTTCGTGGTGGGGCACGTCGCCGTTGAAGATGCGTCGGCCGAAGTGTTCCCCTCTTTCAAAGAACTGACCGTCCGCGAGCCGTCCATCGCGGCGATCTATGCGTCGCAAGGAAAAACCGCGGCTCATCTGTGGGGAGACCGCTTTCAGCGGCTCGGTGGACTGTTTCTGCGGCTGCTGAAGATGGTCGCTGTGCCACTGATCGTGACGTCGCTGGCTTCCGGCGTGCTGGGCCTCGGCGGCACGGCGAGCCTCGGACGGATGTTCTCCCGCACGCTCGGCTACTACCTCGCCACGAGCATGCTCGCGATCATCACGGGGCTCATATTCGTGAATCTTGTGCGGCCAGGACTCGGTGCGAACACGATGCCACACGCAGCGGCCGCCAATCATGTCGCTGCCGACGGCCTCGGCGAGGTGCTCTTTTCGCAGGTCGAAGCCATGATCCCGGAGAACCCGTTTGCGGCGCTCGTGGAGCCCAACTTTCTCTCGATCATTGCCTTCACGATCGCGTTTTCGATCTTTGCCATGCTCGCCGGAGGAGAGATTGCCGCTGCCGTGCGAAAGGGGGCGGAAACGGGCTTTGCGGTGATGATGGCGATGACGACCGCGATCATTCGCCTCGCACCGGTGGGCGTGCTCTTTCTGATGGCCTCCGTCACTGCCACCCAAGGGCTTGCCGTCTTTCGGTCCTTGGCGTTTTACATGCTCGCGGTGGCCCTCGCTCTCGCCTTTCATGCCGTCGTCACCCTCCCGACGATAGTGTGGGTCTTTGCGCGGCGAAGTCCGCTCGCTTTCGCGCGGGCGATGTCGCCTGCCCTCCTCACGGCATTCTCCAGTGCCTCCAGCAACGGCACCTTGCCGCTGACGCTCTCCTGCGTTGAGCACCGGGCCGGCATCCGCAACCGCACCGGTTCGTTCGTGCTGCCACTCGGCGCCACGATCAACATGGATGGCACGGCTCTCTACGAAGCGGTTGCCGTGCTCTTCATCGCGCAGCTGCACTTCGGCGAGATGCTCCCCCTCTCACAGCAGATCGTGGTGGCGATCACCGCGCTCTTGGCGAGCGTCGGCGCTGCCGGCATTCCCCACGCGGGCCTGGTGATGATGGCGATCATCCTCCAGGCAGTGGGGCTGCCAGCGGAAAGCCAGGGAATCATCCTCGCCGTCGACCGCATCCTCGACATGATGCGAACGAGCGTGAATGTCTGGAGCGACTCCTGCGGGTGTGCCGTGATCGACGCTCTCGAAGAGGCCTAAAGCACTGCCACGCTGCCCCATCGAGCACGGCTACGGCTGCATGGGCAGGCTGAAGGTGCGCTGTTGATCGCCGCGGAGCACCACCACCTCCACCCGATCGCCACTCGTTCGATGGCGAACCGCATAATCAAACACGGCGGTTTCGGTCATCAGCTGGTCTTGGCCATCGAAGGCGATGACCACGTCATCCGCCTGCAATCCCGCCTGCTTCGCGGCGGCGTGGGGGCCGTACTGTCCGAGATACGTGACCCGCAGCGCCATGGTGTCCTCGGGAAGTGATGCCTTTCGGCGGATGTCTTCGTCGACCGCCTCCAGCACCATGCCGCCAGTCACCATTCGCCTCAAGGTCCAACTTGTCGCCCGCCAGGAAAGATCGCCGCGCTGCCGCCATCCTTCGGGAAGCAGCAGCTCAAGGCTCACTTCCTTGCCCTCCCGCTCGACCACCACTGCGATGCGATCACCCGTATCGCTCGCCTGATGCAACGCCCACTGGACGTCGGCAATCGAAAGCAATGGCTGACCACTCATCGACCGAATCTGATCGCCCACCACGAGCCCCGATGCTGCGGCGAGAGACCCGGCTTCCAACTCCTGCACGGTGGCCCGCGATTCAGGATCAAGAATCAGTCCGATCGATTTCGGATGCGGAAAAGGAAAGAGCACGTCTGTTGGAATCGCCTGGCGCTGTGCCCAGTAAAACTCTCGCTGTGCATCCCCAATCTGATGGCAGTGGATGCAGCTCTTGGCGACGTCTCCCTGATAGTTCAGTCGATCCGTAAACCTGTCCTTCAGCGACGGATACTGCTCAGGCGAGGGCACCTCAGGAGCACGGCCTCGCTTGCCCTGCAGCTGATCGCGATTGGCTGGATAGTCCGTGTGTAGTTCGAGCGCCCCTTGCAGCGCGGCGGCCAAGCCCTCAAGCGACACATCGCCAAACCACTCGGTGCGATGCGAGCGCGTGCCGAAGCGACCATACACCGTCCCGTCCGCATTGAGCATGAATACCGCGAAGGACTGGTCGGTGTCGTACTGAAACAGACTTAAGTCGAGTCCGTTGGTCGAAACTTGGCGAACGCACACAAACTGATCGAGAAGAGGACGGATCACGGGATCCTGATCCACAAGATCGTCGTCGAGTTTGACGCACTCGTGGCAGGGGATGCAGCGGAGCACCACCAAGATCGGCTTCCCTGTTTCCCGCGCCTGGCGAAACGCCTCATCGAGATCGTTGTAGATCCAAAAGCCATCCTCTGTGACTTTCTTACGATCTGCCCGAACCATCTCGTCACGCGTTTGGGCCACGGCCGTGTCGCAGCACAGAGCGAGGCACACGCCAAGAAAGCCCGCCGTCGCCATCACGTTGACTGCGCACAGCCTGTGGGCGGTCCTGAACTGCTGCATCTTCATCGTCTCCTTCCCTTGAAACATTCCTTCGGCCATCCGCTGCCACTCACTTCCGCGAGCTCGTGTCGGCGCCGTGGTCGCCGGCGTAATTCGACCAGTCGCGATGCTGGCGTGGCCCAGGCTCGCTGGCGACAGGCTTCTGTTCCTGCTTGGGGGCCATCAATACGTCGGCGGTCATCGCATGCCACTGCTGCGACATCCGGCGAACGATGTCGGGGTGCGCACCCGCCAAGTCGTGGAGCTCGGTGCGGTCTTCGGCGATGTTGTAGAGCTCCCACGGCTCGCCACGAAAACTCACCAGCTTCCACGGGCCGTCTCGCAAGCCCCGGTCGCTGCTAAAGAGCAGGTGGATCGGCGGCCGCGACGGCATCGGCTCTCCGTGTAACACCGGCACGAGTGAGGTGCCGACGAGGGGCGTCAGTTCTCGACCCGGATACGACTCCGGCTCCTCGGTCTCCGTGAGCTCGAGCAGCGTGGGCACGATGTCGACTAGGTGCGCGGGCGTATGCACCACACTCCCCTTGGCCGCCTGGAGGCCTGCCGGCCAGTGCACGATCGCGGGCGTCGCAATGCCCCCTTCAAACTGATTCTGCTTGTAGAAACGAAACGGACAATTCCGAGCCCATGCCCATCCAGTGCTATCGCTCCACGCACTCCCCGGCTCGTAGGGCTCGCGATCGATGCCCCTGTTCACCCGATCGTACGGACAGGCGCCATTGTCTGACACAAACAGCACAAGCGTATTGTCGAGTTCGCCATGGGCTTCGAGGTCGGCCACCAGGCGCCCAACTTCTTGGTCGACGCGGTCGACAAGGGCGGCATAGGCCGCCATTCGCCTCGCCTCCCATGCCTGAATCGGCTGCGGCAGCGAGTCCCACGGAGGGATATGTTCTGGGCGGGGGGATGGCATCACGCTCTCACCAAAGAGCCCGAGGCCTTCTTGCCGCTGATGCCGCTGCTCGCGAATCGCATCCCACCCCACGTCGTAGCGACCAAGGTAGCGCTCGTAATCAGCGGCGAGTGGCTGCAGCGGCGCGTGCGGGGCATTGAAGGCCAGATACAGAAAGAAGGGCTTCCTCTCCTCGCGGGCCTCTCCCAGGAAGCCCAGCGCGTGGTCGACGTTGGCCACCGTGGTGTAGAAGCCCTCCTGCGGCACCTCAAACTGTTCGCCGTTGAGTCGAAACGAGCCATCGCCGCGGTAGTAATCCGTGGCCCCGGAGAGGTGGCCGAAATAGCGTTCGAAGCCAAAGTCGGTGGGCTCGTTGCTGAGATGCCACTTGCCGGCCATCGCCGTAAAGTACCCGGCGGGCCCGAGCACTTCCGGGAGCGTCACCGCGCGACGCAGGCTCTCATCCCCGGCCTGCCGACACCAACGTCCGGTCAGCAGGCTCACGCGTGACGAATGGCACTTGGCGGTGTTGTAAAACTGACTGAAGCGGAGGCCGTTGGCCGCCAGGCGATCCAGGGTGGGGGTCTGAATCTCCGAGCCGTAGCAGCCCAGATCGGAGAAGCCCAGGTCATCCACGAGGATCATCACGATGTTGGGCCGCGGTGCCGCCTCAACCTCCGCGCTTCCCGCACACAAACACACCGTCAGGCAGCACCACAGGCCAACGTTTTTCATCGGGAGCATCGCTACGTCTCTCCTTCACCGTTCCAATCACGTGGCCTAAAAACGGCACGTGCCCCAAAGACTCTCTCAGGAAGCCGATCGAATCATGAACATCATGCCCTGTGACCACGCCAAACGCACGCCGAGCTGGCGAGCGGCCTGTGCCTTCCTGTGCCTGGCGTCTCTGTGCAACGCCAGTGTGGCCCCGGCCCAGGAGGCATGGACTCGGTTCCGCGGCCGCGATGGAACAGGCCTCGCGGCCGACGACCCGCGACTCCCTACCACGTGGAGCACGACTGAAAACGTGGCCTGGACCGCCGAGGTGCCTGGCTGGGGATGGGCGTCTCCCATCGTGGTCGATGGCAAGGTGTATCTCAGCACCGTGGTGGCCGACGATGATGCCTGGGCACCGGCAAAGGGGCTCTATCTTGGCGAAGGTGTGCGTGAACCAGCCGCCGGCATCCACCACTGGCTCGTGCTCTGCTACGACCTCGCGAGCGGCCAAGAACTCTGGCGGCACGAGGCCCACGTCGGCGAGCCAACGGTGCCGCGTCATCCAAAGAGCACCTACGCCGCCGAAACCCCGACCACCGACGGCGAGCGGCTCTACGTGCTCTTTGGCGACCTCGGTCTCTTCGCCTACAGCCTGGAGGGCACGCCGCTGTGGACCTACGAGATCCCACCCAAGAAGACCTTCTTCGACTACGGTGCCGCCGCCAGCCCGGTGGTTCACGACGGGCAGGTGTTCGTGGTCTACGACAACCTCGAAGACTCCTGGATTGCGAGCGTCGACGCGGTCACCGGGAAGGAGCGGTGGCGCACAGCGCGCGACGAACAGCGGAGTTGGGCGACGCCGCTGGTCTGGGAAAACGAGCATCGCACCGAGATTGTCGTGCCAGGGCTCACCCGCAACCGCAGCTACTCGCTTGCCGGTGAGCTGCTCTGGGAGTTTGACGGCCAGATGTCGAACCTCGTGATTCCCTCTCCGTTTGCGGCGCATGGCATGGTCTACATCGCCAGCGGCTATGTGGGAGATCGGCAGCGCCCCACCTTTGCCATCGCGCCTGGCGGGTCAGGCGATCTCGCTCCGGAGGGCCTCGATGGCGAGCATCCCTTCATCGCGTGGCATCAGCCGCAAGCCTCTCCGTACAACCCAAGCCAGATCGTCGTGGGCGCCCACCTCTACACGCTCTACGACCGCGGGTTTCTCACCTGCCACGACGCGGTCACTGGCGAAGAGATCTACGGCAAGCAGCGGCTTCCCGAAGGAGCCTCATTCACCGCCTCTCCTTGGAGCTACAACGGCCACCTCTTCTGCCTCAGCGAGGACGGGGACACGTTTGTGGTCCGCTGTGGCCAGGAGTTTGAGGTGCTTGGCACGAACCCACTTGGCGAGTTGTGCATGGCCTGCCCGGCCGTGGCGGACGGCAGACTCCTCATCCGCACCGCCTCTCGGCTTGTCTGCCTGACGACTGAATAGGAGCCGTCTGCCGTTACCAGCGCGATTCAAGACCGAGGCTGCCACCCTGGAAAAACACGCTGCCGGCACCGTAGAGGGTGCGGCCGCTGTCGGCGTTGTCGCTGAAGTCGTACTGGTTACCAGCAAGCGCAACGCCCGAGAGCCAGATCAGGTTGTAGCCCATCCGCAGGCCCCAGGTGTCGTTGAGTTTGTAGACGGCGGTCATGTTGATGTCGCCGATGAAACCAGCACTCGTGGTGGAGTTGGTACGTGCCGTGCGAAACTCGACACCCGGAGCGAGCGACGAGGTGATGGGATCGGCCCAACTGGAAAGCTGATTCCCCGTGAGACCTGTCTTCACCCAGCCCTCAAAGGCCCAGTCTTGCCATTCGCGTCGTCCCCTGACCCCCACGAGGCCGCCGAGCATCTGCGAACTCGTTCCGTTGCGATACGCGGTCGTCTCCTCCCCTTCGCAGCAGAGCACGTTCAGGGCCGCGGTCTCCTCAAGCCCCGCCCACACAACGCCGGCGATCCAGTCGATGCAGTGGCAGCTCGGTGTTCGCTTCCACGGATAGCGCGAGCAGCGATCCTGCTCTCGGCAGCAGTCGTAGCGGAAGACGTTGGCCTGAACCATGTCGAAGGTGGAGGCGTAGGTCGCGCGGGCGTAGTCAGCGCTTGACCATCCGCGAACGCTGTTTCCCAGCGGAGGCGTGACCGTCAGCAGATCCACTCCCCCTGCCTCGGCATCGCCGAACATCCCATAGAGGCCGATGTAGCCAATTTCCCAGCCAATGTTGTCGGGGCCGTGGCGGCCGAAGAACGTCCGGATCCCAGGCGACGTGGAGAACTGTGGGCTTGTCGACGAGATCAGGGTCTGACCAGCCAGCGGGCCAGCCGAGTTGGCTTCAACCAACGGCTGACCATTCGTGCCGTTGTCGCGCTGCAGCAGCAGCACATCAAAGAGAAAGTAGGAGTCCCAGTTCGGGCAGCAGAGCGACGGTGGGCAGCAGCGTGTGCCTGGCAGCACGCCATCCGTTGCCAGGATGTCGCTCGCCGCGCTCTCGGAGATCAACGCGCTCGTGTCAATCTCCGGCGGCAACAGCACGCTGGCGTCCTCAGCCACCACACCGCTCGTCGCGAACGCCACACTCAGCCAGATCACGGCCGCACGATATCGATGCATGACATGCCCCCACCCTGAAAGCGGCACCGGAGTGCCCTCACCCGCACATCAGGTCTATCGGGCATGACCGTCAGATTCGGGAGGACCCGCACAACCGCGCGTCAGTTGCAACCCAAACTGCCCGGTTTACCGGGGACGCGGCGGTCAGTGTCCGCTCGGCCAAGAAAAGATGCGGATCTTGTTGCCATCAGGATCGAAGGTGATCAGCTCACAGAACCCTTCGGGATGCTGCTTCGGCCCATCGACAGGGGAGCCTTCGTCGAGGAGCCGCTCCAGTTGCGGGGTCAGGTCGTGCACCTCAAAACCGAGGCTCCAACGCCCACTCGCCTCGCCCGGCACCTCACGGGCAAGAATCGCCAGACGGGTGTCGCCCGCCTCAAACAGGGCGTAGCCATCTTCGACCACCCGCACGAGCACGCGGAGGCCGAGCACGTTGCGGTACCAGGAAACCAGGGCGTCCCACTGCCGCGAACGCAGCTCGACGCTGAACAGCCCCGGACGATGTCCCTGCGTCATCCCCACGGCTGTCTCTCCGCAAAAAACCAGACTTTCAACGGCCGACCTTCGGGTCTGATCCCGTTGTACCGCTGCCTCAGGACCCTCACCAGAGGGTGTTCCCGCAGCCGCCAGGTGCCACGGCTTTCGCGGCCCAGCCAGCGGTGATCGACCCGTTCGGGCGGCCCTGAGAAGATGCTCTTCTCTCGGCGGCCCCCACCACCGACAATCCGGGTTCACCCTCGGTCCCCCTCTCCCCAGCGACGCCCAGGCGGCCATGGCCAGTTCCGACACACCCGATCGTCCCGCTCCCACCAGTTCCCCCGACCAGGCCTCAAGCGACAGCCGCAGTACCGCGTCGACCCTTGAAGCGGCCCGCCGTGAGAAGCTGGCGAAACTGGAAGAACTGGGGATCGACCCCTGGGGGCAGCGGTTCGACGACGTGCAGTCGATGGCGGAACTTCGGGCACAGGCTGCGGGTATGGACCCCGCTGACCAAGAGGGACCGACCGTCCGCGTTGCGGGCAGGATTCTGCTGCTCCGCAATGCTGGCCGCCTGGTGTTCCTCACTCTCGCGGACCGCAGCGGTCGCATTCAGGTGATGCTTGGGAAAAAACAGGTGGGGCCTGAGGTGTGGCCCATCGTCGGCTGCCTCGACCTGGGTGACATCGTTGGCGTGGAAGGCCGGCTCGGCCACTCCAACTCGGGCGAGATCACCGTCTTTGCCAGTTCGCTCACCTTCCTGACCAAGTCGATCGAAACCCCGCCCGACAAGTACCACGGCTTGGTCGACGCAGATCTTCGCCAACGGATGCGGTACCTCGACCTGATTCATGGCGAGGGCGTGCTCGAACGCTTCGTGGCCCGCACCCGCATCGTTGATGCCGTGCGTCGCGTGCTCAACGAACGTCGCTACTTGGAGATTGAGGGGCCCACCCTGCACACGATTGCAGGGGGCGCTGCAGCCCGACCGTTTGCCACACACCACAACGCGCTCGACATGCCGATCGTGATGCGAATCGCGCTCGAACTCCATCTCAAGCGGCTCCTGGTGGGAGGCATGGAACGCGTCTACGAACTCGGCCGCGTGTACCGCAACGAAGGGATCAGCCCTCGGCACAACCCCGAGTTCACGATGCTCGAGGCCTACGAGGCGTACGGCAACTACGAAACCATGATGGACCTCACCGAGGCCATCATCGTGGCGGCAGCCCAAGCCGCCGGCACACCCGAGCAGCACGAATGGATGGGGAAGAAGGTCAGCCTCACGGCCCCCTTCCGCAGAGCTCGCTACGACGAACTCTTGGCAGAAGTGACCGGCTGCGATCCCACCGACGTCGCCAGCGTGGCTGCTGCTGCGTCGGCGCGTGGCATCGACACGGCCGGTCGCCACCCCGATGTGATCAAGAGTGAACTCTTTGAAGCCACGGTTGAAGAGACGCTGATCAATCCCACGTTTGTGATCGACTATCCCGCGGCCGTCTGCCCACTGACCAAGCGGAAGCGCAACCAGCCCGAGATTGCTGAACGGTTTGAGCTCTACGTGTGTGGGATGGAGTTGGCCAACGCCTACACCGAGCTCAACGATCCCGATCTGCAGGAAGAACTCTTCCGCACCCAGCTCGCCGGCCTCGACGACGATGAGTCGATGGCCCGCATGGACAACGACTTCATCAAGGCCCTGCGGCATGGGATGCCGCCTGCCGGTGGCCTCGGCATCGGGATCGATCGGTTGGTGATGCTGCTGACGGGCGCGTCGTCCATTCGCGACATCATCCTCTTCCCCATCCACCGTCCGCAGGCGGAGTAGCCCTTTTCGGCAACGACCAGTTCATGCTCCGCTGCCTGCGGGGCCGCAAGGCAAGGATGCCCAACCGTGTACAAACTCCTCCTCTGCTGGCGTTATCTCCGCACACGCTGGATCGCACTCGCGAGTGTGGTGAGCGTGACGCTCGGCGTGGCCACGATGATCGTGGTCAACGCGGTGATGGCGGGCTTTTCCCACGAGATGCAAAGCCGCATCCACGGGATTCTTTCCGACATCGTGTTTGAGAGCCACTCACTCTCCGGGTTTCAGGACCCTGCCTGGCACATGGAGGAGATCCGCCGTGCGGCGGGAGACGACATCGCAGGCATGACACCCACCGTGGCTGTGCCGGCCATGCTCTCCTTTCAGGTGCGCGGGCAGTGGATCACGCGGCAGGTGATGTTCATCGGGATCGATGCCGCCACCCATGCTGCCGTCAGCGACTTTGGCGACTTCCTGCAGCACCCAAGCAACCGCCAGCAACTCTCCTTCGACCTCCGCGAAGGAGGCTACGACACCCAGGTCGATGCCGGAGGAGAGAACGGCCCGCTCCGCCCTGCCCTGGAAAATGCGGGGTGGCCCCATCGCCGTGACCGGGTCGAGCAGGAGAAGATCTGGCGTGAGCAGCAGGCTCGCCTCGGAGGCCCGGTGCGACCGCTCGACCAGCAGGTCGACGCCGTGCTCGCGGCCACCGAAGACCAAACCGTCCCCCCCCCTGCCGACGCCCCCGACTTTGGCGACGACGATGACTCGGTCGCGGCCGCCGGTCCGATCGACCCATTCAAAGCCGCGAGGCCTGACGAAGGCCACACGATGGATCCATCGACCGAGCAGTTCACCGGGATCGTGCCAGGGATTGGGCTCGCCAGTTTTCGAGACCGTCTCGGCGTCGATCGCTTCCTGATGCTGCCTGGCGACGACGTGAAGGTCACCTTCCCCACCGCGGGCACGCCCCCCAAAGCTGTGAGCAACACCTTCACGGTGGTCGACTTCTACGAAAGCAAAATGAGCGAATACGACTCCAACTTCGTATTCGTGCCGCTGGAGGATCTGCAGCGGATGCGGGGCATGATCGAACCCGAAACTGGGATCGGCAGCGTCAACTCAATTCAGATCAAGCTTGCCGAAGGCGCCGACCTCGACACCGTCCGCGACACGCTGCGGAAAGCCTTCCCCCCTGAGCTCTACGCCGTCTCCACCTGGCGCGACAAGCAAGGGCCCCTGCTCTCGGCGGTCGACATGGAGATGGCGGTGCTCAACATCCTCCTGTTTCTGATCGTGGCCGTGGCCGGATTTGGGATCCTCGCCATCTTCTTCATGATCGTGGTGGAGAAGACTCGCGACATTGGCATCCTCAAGGCCATCGGTGCAGGCTCTTCTGGGATCGCCGGCATCTTCCTCGGCTATGGCCTCGCGCTTGGGCTCGTGGGTGGTGGCGTGGGGATGGCGCTCGGGCTCGCGATCACCTGGAACATCAACACCATCCGGCAAGGGGTGGAATGGTGGACAGGCCAACGGGTGTTTGATCCGTCGATTTATTACTTCTTCAACATTCCCACCATCGTCGATCCGTTCACGATCTCGTGGATCATCGCGGGTGCGGTGGGGATTGCCGTGGGGGCAAGTGTCTTGCCGGCCTTCCGCGCGGCGCGGCTTCATCCGGTGGAGGCACTGCGGCATGAGTGATCCCGGTCAGCAGCTTCGGCTGCACGACATGCCCCCTGGTGACGCTGGTCAGACGGCCGTCCTTCGAGGTGTGGCCCTGAGGAAGCGGTACCGCTCTGGAAGCAGCACACTGGAAGTGCTCCGCGGCGTCGATGTGGAGGTGGCCGCGGGAGAGTTTGTGGCGATTATTGGCCAGAGCGGATCAGGGAAAACCACCCTGCTCCATCTTCTTGGCCTGCTCGATGCTCCCGACGGTGGCGAGGTGTACCTCGCTGGCACGCGGATCGACGCCCTTCCTTCGGGGAAGCAGGATGTCGTTCGCAACACGCAGATCGGCATGGTGTTCCAGTCGTATCACCTGCTGCCCGAACTCGATGCTGTCGAAAATGTGCTCGCACCCCTCTATGTCCGCTACGGACTCTTCGAATGGCTCCGCCGCCGGGGCGAGGCGCGGCAGGAAGCCGTCGCACTGCTCGAACGCTTTGGCCTCGGGCACCGGCTGACCCATCGCCCTCGGCAACTTTCCGGTGGCGAGATGCAGCGGGTGGCGATTGCCCGCGCCCTGATTGCCCGCCCGCAGCTGCTGCTCGCCGACGAGCCCACGGGGAATCTCGACGCGGCAAGTGGCGCCGGGATCCTCGAAACACTCACTGAGTTGAACCGCTCTGACGGCCTTTCTATAGTCATGGTCACGCACGACCCGGCGATTGCGGCAAGGGCCGGAAGAGTCATCAAACTCGCAGATGGGTGCGTCGAAGAAAGCCTGACCACCTCTGGCAGATCAGCCCATGCCTCGTCTGATTTTCATGAACGACCGGCTCGTGCCGGAGGATGAAGCCCGCGTCAGTGTGTTTGACCACGGGCTCCTGTACGGCGACGGTGTGTTTGAGGGGCTGCGGAGTTACTCCGGCAAGGTGTTTCGCCTTGCAGCCCACCTCGACCGCCTCTGGGAAAGCGCCCAGGCGATTCGGCTTGAGATTCCAATCTCAAAAGAGGCGATGAGCAAAGCCGTCGTCGACACGCTGGCGGCGAACAACCTCGTCGACGGTTACGTGCGGCTGGTGGTCACCCGCGGTGCTGGAGGCCTCGGCCTCGATCCGGGCAGGACGAGCAACCCGCAGGTGATCGTGATTGCCGACACGATCAGCCTCTACCCTGCCGAGTTTTACGAGAAGGGTCTGCGGATCGTCACCGCGGCCACGCAACGGATCAGCCCGGCGGCCCTCTCGCCACGCATCAAGTCGCTCAACTACCTCAACAACATCATGGCCAAGGTTGAGGGACTGCAGGCAGGCTGCGTGGAAGCGCTCATGCTCAACCACAAGGGGGAAGTGGCCGAGTGCACAGGCGACAACGTGTTTTGCGTTCGCTCAGGCACGCTCCTCACACCGCCTACCGACGCCGGCATTCTTGAGGGCATCACCCGCAACGCCGTACTCGAACTGGCCCACGCCGCGGGCATTCCCGCCCGGGAAGCCGTGCTCACCCGCCACGACCTCTACACCGCCTGCGAATGCTTCCTGACAGGCACCGCAGCCGAGGTGATTCCAGTGGTGGAAATCGATGGCCGACGCATCGGCAACGGTGCTCCGGGCCCGATCACCCGTAGTCTCAAAGACGCCTTCCACAAACTCGTCCGCAGCGAGCAAGCCTAAGCGGCTCCCCGCGGCCTGAGCGCGCTAGAGAATTCCCGCACCGAAGT
>JAPOIM010000044.1 GCA_029978905.1 Planctomycetota bacterium | reverse complement strand
GTCGACGAGTGGTGTCGGATCTTTCAGCGAATGCGGGTGATGGCCGACCCCTGGCTTGTGGATCACCAGGAACGTGCCGCCAGCAGCAAGGTATCGCTCTTCAGCGATCGCCGTGTTTTCGGAAACCGGCACGACCTCATCGGCGTCGCCCACCACATGCACGATGGGGATGCCGGCCTTTGCGAGTGGCGCGAGGTTGTCGATCGGATTCACGGTCGCCTGCAGTCCTTCCTCGTGCGTGAGACCGTACGCCCGCAGGCAGTTCTCCCACAGATCAGCCCCTGGGCCCGACTTGCCAGCCCGCGTTCCGCCAGGCCAGCTCTTGATGTCCATCACGGGCGCATCACCGTAGATCGCCGTCACACACTTCGGGTTTGCCGCGGCCCAGTTGTAGATAAACAAGCCCCCGCGGCTCATCCCCTCGAGCACCGGCCTGGAGGCAAAGCCATGCTGCTCCACCAAGTCGCGATAAAAGGCGTTGCCCACGGCCACCGCCTGCGGCGAGCCAAACAGATCGGCCACATCGCAAAACGCGAGATGGAAGCCGCGTTCGAGCATGGCCACGTCAAACTGCGGTTCGTGCCCCCAGAAGCGCGCCCGCCACACCCAGGGTTGTCCCTCGGCTACCTGCTTGGGGACCACAATCCGCCGACCGGTCTCGGCATCGGTGTACATCGTGTACCCGTGGAAGTCACTGACATCGCCAGGAAATGCGTCGTCTGCGATGCCAGATGCCGAGCAGAGCAGAAAGCCGACGACCACAACCCCGATCGCCCCCACCCGTTGCCATGTTGTCAAAGCGGTCAGCTCCTTGTCGCCAGAGATCTCGAGCGCTGCTAGCCAAAGAGTTGCGGAATCGGCACGCCACGGTCCGTTGCCGGAACAGGGCGGTCGCCCGCGTACAGCGTTTCTGCAGGATCACACCCGGTCGCGGCGAGGATCGTGGCAAAGAGGTCGGGCACCGATACCGGCTGCTCCACAATCGTTTCGCAGAGCTCGTCGGTCGTGCCAATCGCTTGGCCGTTCCTCAGCCCGCCGCCTGCGAGCACGACCGAAAACGCCTTGCCCTGATGGCCGCGGCCACCTTGGCTGTCAAAGCCGGATGGCCTCCCAAACTCACCCGAGACCACAATCAACGTCTTGTCGAGCAGTTTCTTCTCTTCGAGGTCATCAAGCAGCGTGGCCATCGCCCTGTCGAGGCTTTGAATCAGGTGGTGCTGTCCCTGCTGACCTTCGTTGTGTGTGTCCCAGCCAGTGCCGTTCTTGAAGTTGAGGTCATACGAGACCTCCACAAACCGGCAGCCGCGCTCCACCAGGCGACGGGCGAGCAGGCACCGCTGCCCAAACTCGTCCCCGTAGTTTTCACGCAGGTCGGCAGGCTCCTGCGTCAGGTCGAAGCTTCCCATAAACTCGGGCCCCGCCAACTTGAATCCGGTGCGGGCCACGGCGATGTCGCCTGCCACGCGAGGATCCTGCCCCGACTCCGCGAGGAAGCGATCTTCGGCATCAGTGAGCATTGCCCTTCGTCGCGCGGCCCTCTCGTCAGAGATGCGTGCTGGCCGCACCAGTCCTCGAGGCCCCGCCGTCGTGCTCGTGACCACCAGCGGCCCATGCTCCGCGCCGAGAAAGCCAGGGTTCCGCCCCGCAGAGGGCTGCCCCATCAGCACGTAGCTCGGCATCAGATCGCTGCCCGGCCCCTTCAAGGCCGACACGATCGACGCCAGGCTGGGATAGATCACCGTGCCGCTCACGGGACGGCCCACATGCATGCGGTAGGCCGCAGCCCCATGCTCATCGATCACTTCATGGTGCACGGAGCGCACCGGCACGCAGCGGTCCATCCTCGGGGCCATCATCGAGAGATGTTCACAAATCTCGACGCCCGGAATGGCCGTGGAGATACCTGGGTAGGCAGAGCCGGGGTCCTTGCGGCCGTCCTTGGTAACCCGCTTCTGATCCCAGGTGTCGACCTGAGACTGGCCGCCCCCCATCCAGAGCATGATCACATGCTCAGCGGTGCCACGCGGAACCGAGACATCACTGCCACGTGCCCACGGTCCACGTTGCCCAGCAGCCAGTATCCCGGCTCCCGTGACGGTCAGAAAATCGCGACGAAGCATCGGTTTCTCCTCCCCTGATCTGAGTGAATCATACCAGCAGACAGGGCGGTTGGCCGAGGGCGATTCACTCTCCCGCTGCCGCAGGCTCGCCCGACACTTCTCCGGGGACCGTGGTGTACCGGTAGCGAAACCGCCCATTGGGGGCCACGTCGCCATCCGTATAGAAACTCATCACCTCACCTGACTCGATGTTGTCGGCCCAGGTGAAGTCCACCTGCAACGGATCGCCACCGCGTGCCAGCAATGTTTTCGGGACCGCGAGATGGAGATTCCGCCCTTCAAAGGAGAGCGGAGCCTCACCAACCGTCCGCCAGTTCCAACCTCCAGCGTTTTCCTCAATCGAGCAGGTTCCGTTGGCGTTGCGGTGTCGATTGACAAGCACGTCGTAGCCCTCCCAGCCGGTTTCCCGCTGACCATCGGTGTCGATCAGCAACAGCATCCAGGTCTCCCCCTCGGGGCGCGTGAGGGGCGCGTGCGTCTGGGCGTGGAAAAACACGTGGTCGTTGTCCCGTGCCACCTGAGCGAGCACAAGATCGTTGCGACCGCTGCGGTTGACGTACCGAACGTGGTCGTTGTACCCCGGCCAGTCGCGGTGCAGCGTGTCTCCCGCGTCATCGAGATACACCGGCTTCACGCCTTCCCACTGCGTGAAGTCGCGGTTGATCTCCAGATGTCGTGGCGGGCTCGCCGGTGGGATTGGCCGGACGCCCTTGTAGCGACGGACAAAGCTCACCAACTGCATGTAGTAGGCATCGCTGTGCCCACCCTTCATCGGTTCAATGTCGCGGCTGTGTTCCTGATCAAACTGATCGACAAAAATCACCGGCTGCCGCACGCCATTAAACTCATGGTGAAGGCCAGCGATCCACTCATTCCAGCCGGTGACAAAAACCGTCCGCGGGTCTTCCGCAAGGGCTCGCTCAAACTGCTCCGCGAAGTTAAGCCCCAGGGCAACACTTCCAGGCGACGGGTCCTTCCCGTCGGATCGAAAACTGCGGCCGCGCGCTCCGGGCTCGCTCATCGAGCCCAGCCGGTTCCCCACGGCGTTCTGCGCCACACCAACCGACATCTGCTCTTTCTCGCCGCGACTGTTGTGAAAGACGTGCTGCGGGAAGACCTCGAGCCAGCTCCACATGTTGGGTTTTGTGGGCCCCTGAAAGTAGTCCGGCTGCGGCGAGCGAAAGGTGAATGTGGCGAGGAGCCTGTCGACTTCAGCATCGCGATACGCAAGTCGCAGCGAACGGTCTCCCGCCACGGGCTCGCCGTCCTCAACGGCGTGGCCTCCCTGCACCGCATCGCTACCGCTGCTCCACCAGCCGATCGTTCCCCGCGGCTGCGAGAGCTCCACCGCATAGCCACCAGCCGGCAGCGGCGGATCAAAACGCAGCCCTACCCAGTCATTGTCTCCAATGCCCGTGCACTCCTGCTCGCCACGCTGCTCTCCCGTCGCCGCATCGCGGAGGGTGATCGTGACCGCGGAGCCTGTCGCTTGCCACGTGGGGAGCCGCACTTCCACCGCTGCCAGCGGCTTTGTGGCCGTAAAGCTTTGGCCGAGCGTGTGCCCCTCCACGAGGCGAACAGGAGTGTCACTCGTGTCGTACCGTGGGCCTTCATCGATGCGATCGGGGTCGGCGAGGATCAACGGCTTGCCCTCCCAGCGGAACCAGAGCGCTTCGTGCACTCGCGGCTCGTAAAGGTCACGGACGAGCTGCCGGACGACTGCCGCAGGCGTCCAGAACGGACAGAGAAATGCAACCTGCGGCGTCCGGCCGCCGTTCTTCCTCACGCGAGCAAACGCGTCGAGCAGAGCCTTGGCGTTGTCTGTGTAGGTGTGCTGGTTGGTGACATCAAAAACCACGACATCGACACCCGCGTCGGCGAGCATCTGCGCGTGCTTCGCGAGGACGTACGGATCGCTCGAGTCGTAATAGCCAAGGAGCGATTCGCCCCAGTGGTGCGGGCTGCCCAAAGGCCCCCAGAGTGGGTTCTCCGGCTCGCTCATCGCCGCCGGGTTCTGGTCCAGAATCTTTGAAATGTCGTACGGGCCACCGCGGGCGTGTGGCCCCAGCCAGAGAAAGTAAAACATCGCCACGGTGCGGTCTGCACGGGGAGGCCCGCACTCGGCGAACCCCGGCACCGTGCGACCAAGCGCATCGGTCGCGGTCC
Source organism: Planctomycetota bacterium (assembly GCA_029978905.1). GTDB lineage: Bacteria > Planctomycetota > Planctomycetia > Pirellulales > UBA1268 > M30B53. The sequence goes on along the minus strand of JAPOIM010000044.1, from coordinate 33,569 downwards.
AGGTGTCGGGCATGGTATCTCGAGTGCCCTGCCCGTAAACCGCAGCCAGGCTCGGCAGGGCCGTCACCGCGAATGCCAAGGCGATTCGGATCGTTTGCATGGTGTTTAACATTGGTGGATTCCACGCCCGCGCATCTGCCGCCACCACCAACGCGTTGCATGCGCTCGACGTGGTGGTGGCAGCGATGGTCCCCAACGGTCAGTAGTCGCTCACCACATTCCCATCGGCCCGCTCGCCGAGGTTGCGAAAGGTGTTGTAGTCGATGTCGTCACGAATAAAGTGCGTCGAGCCATCGCACAGCAAAAACATCACGCCCCCGGGGTGCTGGCTGCTGTAGTGCACGATGTGGTTGGTGTGATTGGGCGTTTTGCCCATTCCCATTCCCGGCTGCCCAACGTGCCCAACCACCAGCGATCCGGGCCCTTCCTTGTGCATCGGCATCATCGCCATCCCCGCGGGTCGCAACACGCCCGGGATTGCGGCATACCAGGTGGTGTTGGCCGCAATTCCTGGCGAGATCCCAAAGTCATGCAGATGCTTTCGTTCGCCAACGCAAATCGTTTTCGACGTGCCGTCTTTGATGTCGGCAAACCGATGACGGCTGTTGCGGTAGTACACCCCAGTCCCCTTCCCCGGAGTCGCCGACACGTCGTTGTAGCCGAGGATGGCCGCGTAGTTCGAGCTCGGGAGTGATACGGCCCCCGCGCTGCCCGTCACGTCAAAATGCGTGGGTGGGCTGTCGGTGGCACACTGAAACGTCGAGATCTTTGCCTGGCTGACGATCGCAACGTTGGCGGGATCCGTCGCCTCCAGGCTTTGATCAAGCCCATCGCTGAGCGCACGCTCCTCCAGGTAGGGGAGGATCAGCAACCCCCAAGCGTAGCCGAGACTTGTCTCGGCAGACGCCGGATCCGAGGCAGCGACGCCGGGAGACACATACCCCGACGGCATGCGATCAAAACTGTCGTGGTGCATGTGCATCGCCAGACCCTGCTGCTTGAGATTGTTTTGACAACTCGAGCGGCGGGCAGCCTCACGGGCAGACTGCACGGCCGGCAAGAGCAGCCCAACCAAGACGCCGATGATGGCGATCACGACAAGCAGTTCGACAAGGGTAAACGCAGACCGGTTTGGTCGGACGACCATGAAATCTTCCTCACGCGTGGAGACGCGACATGTCCGCAGCCACTCCCGGAGCACACAGCGCGCACCGTAAGGATGTGCCCGTCAGACACGTCGGCAGGTTGGATGCATCACCAACTCAGCCGACACGGGGAGGAGGGAGATCGACGGCACGAGCGACACATCGCTCCGTTTCGTCTGCCGCCACACGCGTCTCAAGACGCCGCAGCAGCGGGCTCACCGCCACCACCGGCGGAAGCGGAGCCGCCGCACAGGCCAGCCATTCCGACACGAGGCCGCCGCAGGCAAGCACCGCCTGGAGCACAACCACGGATTCAGAGAGGGGGGCGTTGATCGCAGCCACTGGCGATTGCTCGGCTTCGCAGCAGGCGTCCACGTTCGAGTCGCAGCACGAAGGAGCCGCGGGCTCCGAATCACCGCAACAGGCTCCAACCGTCGCCTGGCGGCCTTCCGCAGCCACACGCTGGCTCAGCGACGCGAGCACCTCCCCGGAAACGTTTCTGGCAGACGCCCACGCCAACAACTCCGCGGGTGTGTGGCAACAGCAGGACTCGAAGCACTGCGCCGCGGTCACGCAACCACAGGGGCTGTTCATACAAGGAAACGGCGTCGAACGGTCTTTCCCCTCGAGCCGTCTTGCCGCGTTGGCGTAACCAAGCGATCCCGGAAGCATGCTCCCCACAGGCAAAGGCATTCCCGCGGCCACGACGGTGTAGCCGAAGAGAACAAGCCATTTCAGGGTGCGATGATCACGGTGCATGACCCTGTCATCATCATCGCCTGCAACCTCGGAAGCAAACGGAACGAGCTGCCGCGGGCACTTACGGCACCCAGACAAACTCCGGGCTGTTGACGAGCACCCATTGCAGGTCCTCTGCCCGCTCCCGCCAGTCCGCCGTCAGCTGTCGCGTAGGCGAGGCTCCTGCCTCAAGTTCCGCAATTCGCGTTCGCACAAGCTCGTCGGCCAGCGGATCGAAGTGATTCCGCCACGAGATTCGCCGTCGGTACACCGGTGTCGCCTGGTCCTGTTCGCCGGTGCTCCGCGATTCAAATCCCTCGGACACCAGCGAGCTCAACCGTACCACCTCCGCATCACTCGCCCGCCTGCCGAGCACGGTGAGTGTCATCAGCTGCACCATCTCCGCTGGCGTCGTGACCTCCCTCGCAGCCTGCGTCACCCAAGCCTCGGGCGTGGCATCGAGCAGACCCGCAGCAGCGGGACCGTTGGCGAGGGCCAATGGCTGAAGTGGCGTGGGCGTCGCGTCTGGGCGATCAAGCGGATCCTGCCGCTGTGGCCGCCAGCCGTACGCGGTCAGCAGTTCGTTGAGCATGTCGACCTGCGGAATCCCGAGCGAGATGCGATCGCGCTCGCTGGCGGTGCACACGAGCTGCCAGGCACGGCGTGGCCTGCCCATTTCCGGGAAGGTACTCCGTGGTTGCGAGCCATCCTGGCCAAAACTTTGCACCTCTCCCCGCATCGGCTTGCCTGTCGCCACATGCAGGGAGTCGACCACCTGCTCCGCGGTCAGACGCCGTCGGACAGGCCCTCGAAAGTGCGACGCCGCCGCATCCTCGGCCGCGATGCCGGGCACCACCTGTCGCTGATATGCCGCGGAGTTCATGATCAACCGGGCGAGGTGCTTGAGGTCGTCCCCGCTCACAAGCAGTTCCCTTGCCAGGAACCGCAGCAACTCAGGATGCGAGGACCGCCGCTCGCTCCAGTCGCTCGTGGAGTCGATCAGGCCACGGCCCATCAGCCGCGTCCACAATCGATTCGCGAGCACTTCACGAAACCGCATGTTGCTCGGCGCCGTGATCGCCCAGGCCAACTGCTCCCGCGTGTCGGCACTGGCCTCCCCGTCCCCACCCTCACCACTGAGTTCAGGAAAGGGCCACTCGGCCGCGATCTCATCACCGGGAGCGAGCGACACACTGACGATCATCTCCTCGATTTCCTCGGGCGTCGCGGGAATGCTACTGCTCGCAGGAACCTTCAGCGGCTTCTTTTCGAGCATCGCCGCCACCGCGAAGAGATCCGACTGCTGAAAGGGATGGTTCGGGGCATCGTGGCAACGAGCACACTTCATCTCGACACCAAGAAACGCTGTCCCGAGCACATGCGCCTTGGCGGCCATCGGCACATCGTTCTCAGACGCCATGCCAAAACCCGCAGGCCCACCCAACTCCTTGCTCCCCTCCATGCGGATCAGGTTGGTGACGAAGCGATCCATGCCCACGTTGTCCACCAGCGCGTCGTGGAGGTACCAGCGGAAGGGACCGCTGTTATTGAGCGTGGGCTTGGTCAGGGCGGGATTCTCCGCCAACACGTCCATCCAGTAGCTGGTCCAGTGATCGGCCCATTCGTCCGAGGCAAGCAGGTTGTCGATCACGGCAGACCGGTCGAGCGGCGGAGGTTTGGCATGATCGCGGCCGAGCGACCGCAGCTCCCCGATTGTGGGAATCCGGCCGGTCACATCGAGCGTGGCTCTCCGCAAGAAAGCCGCGTCATCCACCAGCGGCATCGGCGAAAGCCCTTCCTCCTCGAGCCGCGCGAGCAAGAAGTGGTCGATGGGCGTGAAGGCCTCGTCGCCCGCACGCACGCTCGGCACAGGAACCGGGGCGCCCGCCGCGGCCGCAGCTTCCGCATGCCGCCTCGCCCAGAAGCGATCCTCCTCCACATCGGCAGCGGCCCGCGCGGCACGATTCCAGTCCGCAACGGTCGCACTCTCTCGGTCAAGCAATGCCTGCCACCCCGCATCGTCGGGCTGCCATCCGCTGCCGAGCACGCCAAAAGGCTCCCCTTCGGCAGCCACCGCCACGAGAAACTCCCCGAGTTGGTGCACGCGACCATCGCCGCCCAACAGGCGATAGACCTCGAAACGATGGGGCAGACCATCAGACACAAACTCAGCGAGCGTGTCGGTGTGGGCACCGGTCTGCTGCACCACACCCACCGGTGGTTCCGCCAGCTCATAGACCTTGCCGTGCGCGGAGCCATTGAGCTTAGGGGCCGTGGTTTGCTCGACCACCAGTTCGCCGTCGATGTACACCCGCGCCGCATCGAGACTGCGGAGCAGGATCTGGCATGTGCCGGGTGGAAACCGTGCTTCCGTGACCAAACGCACCATCGACGCACCCGGCCTGTCGGCAATCAGGCCACGCTCGTTGTAGCGGTGTGGCAATCGCGTGAGCGCCATGCCGTCACTGAAAAACACCGGCTCCGTGTGCTTCGGCTGAAAGAACCAACTCCGCAGGGGCAAGTCGGCGATGGCCACCCGTGTCACGCCCGGACTCGCTTCGAGCGTCTCGGCCGGCCACGGCATCTCTGGCTGCTGGGAGTCGACCCACGTGGTCCGCTCCTTGATCAGCGCGGGATCGAGGCGACTGCGGTAGATCGCCAAACCCTCGATCAGCCCCGGGAAGGTATGCCCGGCCCCGTGTGAACCGCCCACCCAGACGTCGTCGTTGTCCACAACGGGTGGCGCTGGCGAGTTGCCCTCCATGTCCCAGACGCCCTCGGTCGCCACACCATCGATCATCGCCAGCACGTCTTCGCCTGTGCCGAAGGTGTAGCTAAGCACCACGTGGTGCCACCGGCCGTCGGCGGCAACCGCCGCCTTGCTCGTCCAGCGATGGGCCCGCTGCCGTCCCTCGGGATCGGTGCTGTCCATCCAGAGGAATGAGAGTTTGCTCGATCCGCCCCCCTCGAGCCGCAGGGCGTAGTTTTGATTCGCGTCGTTTTCCTTGCCCGCAACGGTGTGGGTCCGCCCCTTGCCCACGATGTACGGGAACCCACCGGCGGCCGATTCATCGATCCGCAGCCATGACTCAATCGTCAGCGTGTCGCCCACGCCAAAGTCGAGCGGGCTCTGATCGCCTGGATCGACGACCTTGAGGAGTTTGCTCGTCTGAGGGAGAAGCGAGGCAGCCCCACCCTCCACGCGAGGCGGTCCGAGGCTCAGCTTCGCATCGCGAATTTCAAAGCCACCCGCGGCGTCGGCAGGAGACGCGACCACGTCTTCGAGTGCAAAGACCGCCGCAGGGGCGTCCGGCTGGGAGTCGGCATCGGCGTCGGATGCCCGCACGACCTGCGCGGTCAACAGCACCCCCACGGCTCCCACAATCCCCATCGCGGCCAGCGCATGACTCCAACGCATCGCATCCTCCCCTGTGTGACCCCTCAACTCTACCACAGGGAGGGCCCAAACCGCCTCACCAGGATCACGGGCTCGGTGGCGGCGGAAGCTCGACGTCCTCGGGAGCCAGCGTCACGGCAGCCCCTGCGGCAGGCACCTCAACGCCCGCCGTCCAGAGAATTCCGTTGACGAGCGGCTGCCGAAACGCGGGGATCGCGTAGTTGTCATGAAAGTGGCCAAGCGTGGTGCCAAAGCTCCGCCCCCCACCTTCCCGCTCCAGCACCCACGCCACCGTCTGCGCCGTGCTGTCCACCTCAACGGCGAGCACCGGCACGGCCCGCGGATCCAGTTTCATGTTGAGGTAAAACTCGTCACGCAGGTCGTAGGTTTGCCAGCCGCGGCAGATCGGGTGCTCGGGCTGCTTCTGGAGCAGCGGCAGTTTGTCGACTTTCAGGCCGCAAAACGCGAAGTTGAACCAGCCACCGAGGGTCCGCTCGTAGAGTGGACCAACCGCTTCTTCCGCCGCCGTCGCCCAGTGGATTGCGGTGAAGCCGACGCCCTTGTTCATCAGCGCGAGAAATGCCTCCCGATTCGCAGGCGAGAGCACGATGTCGCCCGCCGGCCGTGAGTAGTACACCAGTGCATCCACATCCTCGAGCAGCGCCGGATCATGCGGCCAGTCGAGGTCAGGGCAGACAATCGCCTCCACGCCCGGCGTCTGGTTGAGGCACGCCGCCAGCAACTGGCACACCTGCGCATACATGTGTGTGGCATACGGATGGTCAAAGGCCGTGGGCACGAGCAGGATCTTGGTTGGCCCATCGTCTGCCCGCGCTGCCAGCGACGGCGCAAGCACCGCGCTGCTCACACACACGAGCAGCGTCCACATGGCCCTCGCGACCGAAGCCGCCCTTTGTTCTCTCATCAATTCCACTCCGCTGATTTGTGCTCCTGCCTCGTCGCAAAATCGGCTGCCCGCACACAGCTCACGGCAGCTCGGCAAGGAGTTCCTTCGCCCCGTAAACCTTCTCGAGCGCCTCGAGAATGGCCCGCACGTCCACTGAGACAGCCCTGCTCTGCTCATCGGAGTAAACGTACGACGCGGACAGCGACTGAATGTTGCCGTCAAAGATCAGCCCCACAAGTTCACCGTTGCGGTTCACCACAGGACTTCCCGAGTTGCCCCCGATGATGTCCGCAGTGCAGACGAAGTTCATCGGCGTCGCCAGATCGAGCCGCTCGCGGGCGTCGTGCCACGACGCCGGAAGGGCGAAGTCCTGCTGTGGTCCCTCAGGCGTACGATGGCTCTCTTCATGCACAAACGCGCCATCGATGGTGGTGAACGGGGCGACCTCCCGCCCCTGCTCGCGGTAGCCGGTGACGGTGCCAAAGGCCAAGCGGAGCGTGAAGGTGGCGTCGGGATACTCCGAGGTGCCCCGCACCGCGAAGCGGCCCTTCATCATCAGATCGGCAGCTTGCCGGTCCCGCTCGGCGAGCTCGTCTCCGAGTTTCCGAACCCGCCGAGCCTCCGGGTCGACGAGCCGAGCGAGCCGAATCAGGGGGTCATCACTCGCCTCCACCGCCGCACGCCCCCCTTCAACCAAGGCTCGGCGAACATCGACGCTCGCGAGCGCGGATCCACTGACCAGCTCCGCCGCCCGGTCTGCCGGCGACTTGCCCGCCAGGACTCGCGTGCAGAGCGGATCGTCTGCCCCCCGCCGCTCAAGCATCTGGCCAAGCGAGTCACCAAGCAGCGCGGTCTCAAGATCGGGATAGATCGGCGCCTGCGAGTAGAGCGACAGCAAGAACGACTCGCGGCCGGCGTCGGCATATTCAGGTAGGCGTTCACCCGATGGCAGCTCATCTTCGGCGGCAAGCTGCACCAGACGCTGGGCGATACTGAAGAGTTGCGACGACAGCGGCACCCCGCTTCCCTGCAGTTCCGATTGTGCTCGCGCGTTGGCTCGCGCCGCGTCCCAGGCCGCGAGCAGTGGGCGGAGTTCGGCATCCTGGCTGAGGGCTGCGATCAGCCGACTCTCATCCACCACCTTCGCCTCGAATATGCCAGGCGACTGCAGGGCAGCAAGTGCACCGAGCCTGGCCTTGCGGCCATTTTGCGTGCCAAAAAGGCTGTTCCTGCCCCGCCTGGCCGCCTCCGGCCCGTCGAGCGAGAACTGCTGCAGGAGCACCTCTCGGCGGCGGAGCAGATCGAGCTGTCGAGGCAACTGATGGTCGCGGATTTCGCGGAGAGCATCCACGGAGAGCAGCCGCTGCGTGCGGCCAGGGTTGCCCGAGACAAACACGAGATCTCCCTCGGCAAGCCCTTCACGGGCCACCGGGAGGTAGGTTTCGATCGTCGCCGGCTGGTCGTTCTCCCAGACGCGGAAAATGCACGCATCCAGGTCGTAGCGGGGATACTCGAAGTTGTCGGCATCACCGCCAAAAAAGGCGATGGCCTCTTCCGGTGCCCAGACAAGCCGGACGTCGGTGAACCTGCGGTACCGGTAGAGGTGGTAGAGATTGCCGCCGTAGAGAGCCACGACGTCGCACCGCAAGCCAGTGGCATCCTTTTCGCGACTCTCGATTTCGGCAATCCGCGATCGGCGTGCGTCGAGCGCGTCTTCGGGCGACATCCCTTCGGCTACGGCAGCTTTCACCTCGGCCGTGACATCGGCAATCGAAATCAGCTGGTTGAGCTCCAGGTCAGGAGCGCGGAGCTCATCCGCCGGCGACCGTGCCAAAAAACCATCTTGAAAAAGGTCCCGTTCGGCGGTCGAGAGTTTGCCCAGCGTGTCGGCCCCCACATGGTGGTTCGTCAGCACCAGGCCTGTCGGCGAAATAAACGACGCCGAGCCACCGTTGTTGAACCGCACGCTCGCCAGCCGCAGTGCGTCTGCCCAGGCATCGGATGGCTCAAACCCATGCCTCTCCTTGAGCACACCTCGGGGAAGGTCGTTAAAAAGCCACATCCCTTCGTCGGCCCTCACCACGGAAACTCCGGGCACGGCCAAGCCCACGAGCACACTCACCAGCGTCTTCATCGAAGCCAAGGCCCACAGTCGTCGCATCATCAACTCCAAGGGGGAACGTCCAAGAGGGAACGTCAAAGCGGAAGCGTCGCTCAGAGCGACTTGAGGTAGGCCACGAGGTCGTCACGTTCACCATCATCAAGCGGCTCAAGCCCGAGCACCTGTTCGGGCGAATGGTACTTCGTGAGCACATCCTCAAGCGACTTCGCCTTTCCGGTGTGCAGGAACCGCGTCTTTCGATGCAGCCCAAGCAGCGACGGCGGACTGAAGCCTTGGTAGCGGTCAGAACTCCGCGCCAGCCCCACCTCGTGCAGCCCATCGCTTGTGAAACGTGGCCCTGCGTGGCACTCGGTGCACCCCGCCCGCGCGCTCGAAAACAGTTTCTCGCCTCGCTGGGCCGCAGCCGAGAGCGATCCATCGGCTTCTCGATACGGACTCACCGGCGCTTCAAGCGTGCGGAGATACGCTGCGAGGGCCTCGACATCGGCGGCGGTCGGCTTCGGTCCCTGCATCGTGTCCACGAGTGATTTGGCGAGCGAGGCGTCGAAGTCCTGCTGCCATCCGTGCCATGTCCACGGCCCGGTCTCCGCGACCCCGTAGAGCGGAAGGACTGTCTTGTAAGTTCCGGTCGAACCATCGTTGAGGGTGTCGAAGGTGACCGTACTACCACCGCCCTCGTAGTGGCAGGTGTGGCAGCTGTACCACTGATCGAGGCTACGGGTGGCGTCAAAGAAGATTGCTTCTCCCTGTCGCACGAGCGCCGCCTCGTCGGAGAGGGGCTCCGGCACAAGGGAGATCTCACCAATGAGTGCAAACTGCTCGAGATCGACCACCTGCACGCTGTCGCGCAGCCGGTTGGCGACAAATGCCCGCGTTCCCGTCTGATCAACGGCGATGCCCAAGGGGCGGCCACCGAGGTCCAACCGCGAGAACCGCGTGGAGTCTGCGGCGAGCCCACGGTCCATCACCTCCAAGCCACTGATCTGCGTGTAGGGGATCGGCGTCCCGCCGTCGCCCGGTTCCTGCAGCCGGAGCAACTCATGGGTGCCACCGGCCGTGACCAGCTGCGTCGCGCCACCATCCACCACCGCCAAGGCACGCACATCACCCACCGCTTTCCCGGCGACGTCGAGCGTGAGCCCGGCGAGCGCGGCCTCACCTTCCTCGGCATCGAGCGAGAGACGTCCAACGCGGCTGCCTGTGACCCACCCGCGGCGAATGTTGCCCGGCGAGGGATGGCTCCCGCCGTCGTAGGTCCAGGGAAACCAGAGCGTGTGGCCGTCGGAAGCAAAGGCGGGCTGGCCAACGTTGAGCCCTTTAAAGGGATGACTCGCAACCACTTCGCACGACTCGGCATCCACGAGGACGACTCCCGACTCTGCCGAGCAGGTCACCGCCACCGTGGTGCCTTGAGGGGCAAACGTGGCAAAGCGGGGCAATCGGCCCACGACCACCTCCCCGCGCACGCGGCCTGCAGAAAGGTCAACGATCACCACCCGGTCGACCGCCGAGAGGGTGACGCACGCGAGGCTGCCGTCAGCCGAGACGGCCACGCCCGCAGGCTCAAACCCGAGGTGCAGTCGGCTCGTCTCCTGAAGCGTGTCGCCGGCGGCGTCGACCATCACCAGATCGCCACCCTGCAAGGTGGTCGCCACCACTCGGTCCTCTCCGGCCGCGGCAACCCACGCAGGCTCAACGCCAATTGGAAGTTCTGCGAGCAGGGTGCCAGCCCGCGGGTCGACCAAGGAGAGCGTCCCGGCGTCAGCGTTGGCCGAAACCACCCGCGCTCCTGAGGCGAGTACCGCCACCGCAACAGGCGAACGAAAGCCTGCCTGCGCCGAGCGATCGAGCCCGGCCGCCCTGAGATCCCAATCGCTGCACGCAACGGCCACAAGGCCGAGGCACGCTGCCGTGAGAAGACGTTGCCACGTTTGCATCATTGCCGTCCTGGGTTCTCTCATCGTATCCCGTGGTCCGCGATCACGCGGCCTCATCGTTCCGCGGCCTTCAGTCTGCCCTCGCCTGCTTTTTCCCCGCAACCTCGCATTTCTTCGCGGCACGGTATGCTCACGCCGGCCCTATTTTGAGGAGAACCTGTGACCAGACGGCAAAACACGATCCGCATCTGCGTCGTGGGCTGCGCGCTGCTGCTCATCGCACGCTGGGCTCCTGCAGACGAGATACCGCGTGTCTTTGACGTGGAAAACACGGGGAGCGAGTTTACGCCACCGGTGCTTCCCGCGATCGATGCCCTGCCGGAGATCACCACCCTGCCCGATCCATTTGAGTGGTCCGATCACTCCGGCCGATGCACGAGCTTTGCCGACTGGGCGCGACGGCGGGCCGAGATCCAGGCAGAGGTCGAACACTACGGCATTGGCTCGAAACCACCGCGGCCGGGAAAACTCAGCGCTCGGTACGAAAACGGTGAGTTGATCGTTGACGTGAATCACAACAATGAATCGCTGACACTCACTGCCCGCGTCATCCTGCCAGAGGGCGACCTCACGGCCCCTTGTCCAGCGGTGATCGGCGTCGGTTTTCCGAGCGGGAGTCTCCCCGCTGAGATCTTCACGAACCGACGCATCGCGATGATTGCCTTCGACTTTCGTCAGGTGATGGCCCATACGCAAAAGCGCGGTGAGGAACCGATCAATAGGCTCTATCCAGACCTCACCCACATCGGTGCCTACGCAGCCTGGCCTTGGGGAGTCAGCCGGCTGATCGACGGCCTCGAACTCGTTGAGAAGGACTTGCCGATCGACCGTTCGCATCTTGCGGTCACCGGCTGCTCGTTCGCCGGAAAGATGGCCCTCTTCGCGGGGGCCCTCGACGAACGGATCGCGCTCACGATTGCCCAAGAGCCCGGCGGAGGCGGCGCTGCAGCCTGGCGTGTCTCGGAAACACTTGGCAATGTCGAGACGCTGGGCAGGACCAGCCATGCCTGGTTCCGCGAGGAGATGTTTGCCTTTCGCGATACGGTCGAAAAACTTCCCTACGACCACCACGAGGTGATGGCCATGGTCGCCCCTCGGGCCTTACTGGTGCTGGGGAATACAGACTACGAGTGGCTCGCCGATGAGTCGGGATACGTCTCCTGCCGTGCAGCGCACGAGGTGTGGAAGACCTTTGGGATCGGGGATCGATTTGGGTATTCGATCGAGGGCGGCCATCCGCACTGCCGGCTCCCTGGAAGTCAGCGTGCCGAGGTTGAGGCCTTCGTCGACACGTTCCTCTTGGACAAATCAAATGTCGACACCGCAATCGCACGGCATCCCTTCCCCGACACCGACGCACAAAAGTGGTTTGCAACATGGGCCACGGAGCCAACACAACCATGACCGACACACCATCGCCCGGCCCCACCCACACGGATGCCCCTGAGGAACTGCTGACGACCCGTCGCTTCCGGGTGGTGCGCGTCACCGAACCCTGCCGTGACGGCACGCGGCGAACGCGTGAAATCGTGGAGCATCCCGGCAGCGTGGTGATCGTGCCGATGGTCAGCGACGAGGCGGTCTGCCTCATCCAGAACTACCGAACGTCGGTGGGCCTCACACTTTGGGAACTGCCCGCGGGAACGCTCGACCGCGAAGAGCCGATCGTCGATGCTGCTCGACGCGAGCTCGAGGAGGAGACGGGGTACCGCGCTGCGGAAATCGAAGAGGTTCCCGGGCTTTGGATGTCGCCTGGAATCCTCCGCGAACGCATGCACGTGTTTGTGGCCCGCACCCTCACGCCCGGCCCCCAGGCCCTCGAGCCCGGCGAAACGATCGACACGCACGTCGTGTCCTGGCAGGAGGCTGTGGCAATGTGCCTCGACGGACGCATCGATGATGCCAAGAGTGTCTCGGCCATCCTCCGCCTCGAACTCCTCCGCAGCCGACGAGACGCGTAAGCCGTTTCCGTTCGAACCGTGCGTGATCGCGGCTTGGAAGCCGCCGTGCTACGCTCTGCTTACGGTCGGGGGCTGGGGAGAGTCTGTTCCCCAAACTGTACCTATGCGATCTTCGTGCGATGCGTCATGTCGCACTTCACTAGGGGACCTTCCATGCACGCCACATCCATTCCCCCGAACACCCCCGCCGCTCCCGACAAACACTCCCAGAAACGATCGTCGCGACTTGGTCGGCGACGCTTTCTTACCACCACCGCCGCGGCCTCGACCGTTTTCACCTTTCCAACGATCATTCCGGCGTCCGCCCTCGGACGCGACGGCGCCGTCGCGCCGAGCGAGCGGATCACGCTTGGTGGCATCGGCATCCGCAACCGGGGCGGGTATGTGCTCGACTTCATGCTGCGGCAGCCGGACGTGCAGTTTGTGGCCGTCGCCGACGTGCGGGCGGACCGCCGCGCTGCTGTAAAGGAAATGGGAGAAAAGGCCCACGGATCAGGCGTCGAAACCTATCGCGACTTCCGTGAACTGCTGGACCGACCTGACATCGACACCGTGCTGATCGCGACAGGTGACCGCTGGCACGCTCCCGCGTCCATGCTCGCGGCTCGTGCGGGCAAAGATGTGTACTCCGAAAAGCCCTGCGCCATCAGCATCGACCTCACGGAACGGCTTGCGGAAACCATGAGGGCCACAGGCCGGATCTTCCAGGCGGGCACGCAGCGCCGCAACGTCCCCAACTTCCGCGGCGCCGCAGAGCTGGCCTGGAGCGGCCATCTTGGTCGTCTGCACACCGTCCACGCCTCGATCTACGAACTGATCGACCGCCATGACTGGCTCCCCGCCCAGCCCGAGCCCGAGAAAGACATCGTGGACTGGGACATGTGGCTCGGGCCCGCCCCGTGGCGGCCATTCAATCAGGCGTATGTCGACGGGGGCTGGCGGGGATTCCACGATTTCGACTCGGGAGCCAAGCTCCTCGACTGGGGCGCTCACACCGCCGACCTCTGCCAGTGGGCCCTCCAGGCCGATGGCACGCTGCCCGTTACGTACGAGCCACTCGATGTCGAAGGAGACAACGTTATCGAGTGCACCTATGCCAACGGTGTGAAGCTGATCATGCGACGTGCAGGCTGGATGGGGCTCGGCACCTGCCCGGTGCGCTACGAGGGAGACGAAGGCTGGGTGGAGACCGGCGACAGCGGTCGCACCGCCGTGTCAGACGACCGGCTCCGAGCGGCGTTGCCGCCGATCCCTGATGAACCAGGTACCTCGCCGAAGTGGCATGTCCGCGACTTCTTCAACTGCGTGAAAACGCGTGAGCAGCCTGCCTGCAACCCGGACGTGATGGCCAGCAGCCACGTGCTCTGCCACGCCGCCGCGATCGCCTGGATCCTGCAACGCAAACTCACCTTCGACCCGGACACTCTCTCCTTCGTGAACGACGACGCGGCAAATCGCCTGCGTTCCCGCGCCACCCGTGAACCTTGGCTTGTCTGACGAGAACGAACCATGAAACGCCTGTTCCTCCGATCGCTCTGGATGTGCGGTGCCACACTGCTGGCAGCCGCGGCTGTGGTGCCTGCCCGTGCAGAGTCACCTACGCAGGCCACGCCAGCAAACACGGCAGACGCCATTGCCACCCTGCAGTCCGATCAGCCCCTCTTTGAGCGGGCGATGGCCTGCCGCTCGCTGGCGATCGCCGGGGATGCCTCCGCCGTCGATGCCCTAGCCGCGGTCCTCGACTCACACGAACTTGCGGCGTATGCCCGCCACGCCCTCGAGGAGATCGCAGACCCGGCTGCCACTGAGGCTCTCGTGGCGGCAATCGACCGCGTGTCGCCTGACGTGCGCGTTGGCATTTTGACTTCGCTTGGCCGACGTGGAGACAAGCGAGCGGTGCCCTCGCTCGCGCAGTACCTCGACGCCGCCGAGCCAGAGGTCGTCGACGCGGCCCTCAGCGGCCTCGCGCAGATTGCCTCCGACGACGCGATCACAGCGCTCGTTCGCCACGTTCCCTCTGCCACGCGTCCCTCCTCGCTCGCTGCGGCTATTTTGCTGGCGGCCGAGCGTCGCGGTGTCGGGCACGAAGACGTGCTCGCGATACGTGCCCTGCGGCATGTCGACGCACTCGTGAACGACGCCGCGAACATTGATCGCAGCGGCGACATCCGCCGAAACCTGCACCGCTTTGCCGATGCGGCAAGCGCGCAGTTGGTGCTTCGCCACGTAGACGATGCCGCCCCGCGGCTGGCCGCGCTCCTGGCAAGCGATCGTGAAGACGCCTTTCAGTTGGGGGTCCAGGCTGCCCGACAGGCTGATGCATTTGGGGTGGCTGCGCTCCTGAAGGCTTTTCCCACCGCGAGCCCGCGACGGAAGATCGCACTCACAAGCGCGCTTTCCGACAGCAAGGCCCCTGAGGCTTTTGCCGTGGTGCTGGCGGCCGCGGACTCCGACGACGCAGACCTTCGGCGATTTGCCTTGGAGGCGTTAGGAAACTGGCCCAACCCAGCAGGCATCGAACGGCTGCTCGAATCGCTCGGCGACAGCGATGCGGAGATCGTGGCCACCGCCTCAGCAGCGCTTGCCACCCTCGACGCGGCAGCGGTCGACGAGGCCATCGTGGCACGGCTGAACACCACGGACACCTCGACGCTCGTCGCCGCCGCAGGCCTTGCAGGCAGCCGGGGAATCACCTCTGCAGAGGAGCGACTGTTCGCACTGTCGCAGCATGCCGATGACGCCGTCGCTCGCGCCGCCGTGCTCGCACTTGGGTCGGTTGTCAGCCAGGATCGCTACCCGGATCTCCTCGACCTCCTCGCACAGCCCACGCTCGACCGCAAGGAAACGCAAGCCGCTCTCACCCAGGCCGCCCAGCGGCTTTCGCGAGACGCGTGCGTGCCATCCCTCGCTCATGCCCTGGATAACGCTGACACCGCCACGCGGCAGGCCGTCCTCGAGGTGCTGGGCACGCTTGAGGGCGACGCGGCACTCCACCTGATTGCCGAGGCCGCCGCAAGCGACGACGAGGCGGTCGTCGACACCGCCACGCGACTGCTTGGACGCTGGTCAAGCCCCGCGGCGGCCGACGCGCTCGTCGACCTCGCAGAGCGACTGAAGAACGAAACCTTCCAAACGCGTGCCGTCCGCGGCCTGCTCCGCATCGTGCGGCAGTTTGACCTCCCGCTCGAACGCCGCATCGATCTGGCCATGGCGGCAGCGGCCGTTGCCCGTCGCCCCGAAGAACAGGCACTCGTGACCGAGATCCTCCTCCGCTATCCCGATCCACGCGGCCTCACGGCCGCGATGGCGCTCGTGGGCGTTGACTCCCCCGACGCCATCGACGCGCGGGTCCTGCCGATCGCCGCCGCCCTCACGTCCCGCGGCGATGCCGCGACGGTCGTGGCGATTGCCCAACTCAAGGATGCCGTGCACGGCACACCACTCGAGCCTCGCGTGAACGCCCTGCTCGAAGAGGCCCAGCGGCAGGTGGCAACCGCCGCATCCGAAGAAGGCTTTGTGCCGCTCTTCGACGGCAGCAGCCTCAGCGGCTGGGCGGGAAGCCGTAGCGTCTGGCGTGCGGAAGGGGGCACGATTGTCGGAGGCAGCGTCAACGAGGTGGTGGGGACCGGCAATGACTTTCTCTGCACCGAGAAGACCTACGGCAACTTCGAACTCCGCCTCCAGTTCCGGCTGCAGGGAGAAGGGGCCAACGGAGGGGTCAATGTGCGATCGCTCCGTCGTGACGACGGCGTGGCTGCTGGCTACCAGGCGGATCTTGGCCATGGCTACTTTGGCGGTCTGTTTGACGAAGCACGTCGCAACCGATTCCTCGCCACACCGCAGCTTCACCCCACGCTGACCGCCGACTGGAACGACTACCGCATCCGCTGCGAAGGGCCTCGGATTCGCATCTGGCTCAACGGCACGCTCACGGCAGACTTTGTGGAGACCGACGACGTCTCCGACCGCGGCATCATCGCCCTGCAGGTGCAGGCGGGACGCAAGGTCGAGGCGTCCTATCGCAAGATCCGGCTCCGCGAACTCACGGGGGCAGAGATCGAGCCTGCCGCAGCTGAGGAGCCGCCAGCCGAAGAGGCGTTCACGCCGTTGTTTGACGGCCGCACGTTTGCTGGCTGGCATGGCAACCTCGAATGGTTCCGCATCGAAAACGAGGCGATCATCGCAGGCTCGCTCGAGAAGCCAATCCCACGCAACGAGTTCCTTCGCACCGACGCGCCCTACGGTGACTTCGAACTTCGGCTGCAGTTCCAACTCCGCGGGGGCGCGGCGGCCAACGCCGGCGTGCAGATCCGCACCGCTGAGATTCCTGACCACCATGAAGTCAGTGGCTACCAAGCCGACATGGGCGACGGCTGGTGGGGCTGTCTCTACGACGAGTCTCGTAGGAACCGCGTGCTCGCGGGCCCCGCCCCGCAAGACCGCGGAACAATGCTGCGAGAGAACGACTGGAACGACTACCGGATTCGATGCGAGGGCGACCGCGTTCGCCTCTGGATCAACGACGTGCTCACCGTCGACTACACCGAGAACGATCCCGCAATCGCTCGGACGGGGATCATCGCAGTCCAGGTCCACTCCGGACCACCAACCGAGGCCTGGTATCGCAGGTTGCGTCTGATGGAACTGAAGTGACTCCTGAAGTGGCGGTGGCACCAGCCGGGCTACGGTGCGTCACCCGCAGGCGCGTCGAGCAGAAACGTCGCGAGGGTGCAGCCCTCAAGATTTCGCAAACCCTCTACAAGGCATGACGCGTTCGCCTCAGCGCCGGCCCGCGTCGTGTGCGTCCAATCGTCCTCGGTGAAGAAACGCGTGCCGACGTCCTTCTCTCCGAGAGCTTCGTAGCGAACCGCGATCAACTCGTTGAGATCCACAAACGCAGCCCCAGCCTGCTCCGCGGCTTCCCTCGCCCAGCCGCCGTAGTCGCCAGAGGCACGCAATACCCGGCCGTTCTCCCAGCGATCGCGCGGCACGGGCGAGACCACAATCGGAATCCCCCCGGCTTCTTTGACGTCATTCACATAGCGCCGGAGATACCAGCCATAGGAGTGCACGGTTTCTGCTTTGCCAGTCTGCTCCACCACACCATCAACCGCATCGTCACCATTGCCCTTCCGCGAGGCGCGTGGACGGTCCCCCTCAAACATCGAGCCACCGTCGTTGTGACCAAACTGCATCACCACGAAGTCACCCGGACGGACGCGTTCGAGCGACCGGCTCCAGAGTCCTTCGGTGAGGTAGGTACGGCTGCTACGGCCGCCAAGCGCTCGGTTCTCGATGTCGATCCGACTCGTATCAAATTGCGTCGCAATCACCTGCCCCCAACCCCACAGGCCTCCGTCTCCCTGACCGCTGCCGTTCTTGACGGTCGAGTCACCGATCAAGATCAACCGTGGGCGCTCCTCGGCAACAGGGCGTGCCTCCGCTTCTTTCTCGACCGCAACGGCGTACACATGCGACGCGCCGTGCATGTTTGAGCGAAACACAATCCACTTTCCATCCGGTGTGAACGTCACGTTGGGTTCGAGCCGGTAGTCGTGTTTGGAAAGATCAACGAGCCGCTCTGACTGAAACGTGCCAGACCTCGCCGGCTCGCCGCCAACAGTCGCCTCCGTCGTTTCTGCCTGTGGGCGGAAGAGAGAGATCCACTGCCCGTTGCCCGGAGGATCCAGCCGACGCTTTTCAGGCAGGGGCGTCTGGTTGGCCACACTGTCTGGCCCGCCTCCGTCACCGGCAAACAGCGTCCCATCACGCGACACGTTGTAGTGCACCGACCACTCGCTGCGGTCCAACGCATAGCGGATCCGCTCGCCGGTCGTCACGTTCACGCCGGCCAACCAAAACTGCGCAGCACGAGGCGTTTGCAGGTCGTACCAGACCCACTGCCCGTCGGCCCCAAAGAACTCATGCCCTGCGATTTCGTATTGGATCTCGCGACGGTGCATCAGTTTGGCGTCTTCGTCGCCAAAGCGGATCGTCCACACCCGGTCCACGTCTTGCCAGGTGCCTTCGTGGCAAAACAGCCCCAGGCCTGGATCGGTGGGAGAGCACTGGAGGTGGTTCAGCCAGTCGGTCGACTCATGGAACGTGGCGATCTCGCCGGTGGCGAGGTCCGCGGTAAAGAACCGCATCTGCCGTGGTCCCGATCGACTCCGCCGGAACTCACCGGGGCGAACGTCTTGTATCGTCCCAAACGCAAGCGTCTCGTCGGCGTTGATACTGTTAAAGCTCGCCCCCAACGGCAGCGTGACGAGATCGCGAGACTCTCCCGTGTCGACGTGTGTTGCCCGCAACGCGAGCCCGTCGGCCGTCCGCACGGAGTAGTAGACGTGCCTTGTTTTCCGCCCCATCTCCAGCCCACTGCTCCCGCCGAGCCGCAGACTCTCCCGGTCCACGACCGTCTTGATGTCACGAGTGGCCAGGTCGACCGTCTCAAGCCCCCGCGGCGTGGAGATCAGCAGCTTGTCGCCCTCAGGCGTATAGGCGTTTTGATGAAAGTAGAAACTCATGCTGCCGGGCAGGTTCGACAGGCGGACAACACGGTGCCCAGTCGCTGGTTCCACCCACTCGCGTGGCGGCTCGGTTCGCTCCACCAATGGCTGACCGCACGCCTCCCGCGTCAAGCCGGAACACACGGCGAACCCTGCGAGGAGCGTCACAACAATGAGGTGTCGCATAAAGCCTTTCATGAGTGCTCGCGAATCGCATGACTCGTCGCCACCTACTCGCGGGCACGGTTTCGGTTCCTGATCTCCGCGGGGATATCCATCCACGTGCCATTGCTGAGCGAACTCATGCCGATCTGATCGGCCACATCAGGCTTGGGGATCCGCGGCGGCAGCTGCAGCCTCCCGAAAAAGCCTGGGTCTGGCTTCTCATACCGCGTCACCGCATCCTGCACGGTCTCCCCCTCCTCCAGCCGCAACAGCGAAGGAACATGGTTGGTCGAAGACCGCTGCCAAAGCACGCCTTGCCCGGAGCGAATCTCCAAGTCTGCGGTAAAGGGCGTCAGCGTCGCCGTGCTCGTGTTTCGCGATCCGCTTCCCATCATGCGGTAGTTGAGCTGTTGCTGCTCTCCGCGGCCAATCCGCGCGACGAGCGTGACAGGGGCACGCCGGCTCACCTTCCAGCCCGCTTTCTCCGCAGCCGCTGCCAACGCCTGCTCGACGGCCGTCGCGTCATCCCCCGTCACGCCTTCGACTGCAATCGCGACCTTGGATCCTGGCCGCACGAGCATCGCTTCATCCCCCGCGCCCATGAGTTTCTTCATCGCCTGCTCGGCCGCGGGATGGGGCACTGCAAGCGCCACCAGCGTGGCTTTCGGGCTCGTGGCGACCGTCACAAGCGTGTTGCCGATCAGATGAGGACTGGCGGCGGCCCCCAGGTGGTATTTCCACACGGGCATTCCGAGGTCGAGGTCGATCACGCTGCCAAGGGCAGTGCGAAACTGCGTGGGATTGAGCCACGCGATCGGGAACGAACCGAGCTGGTCCGTGGTCACCGCCTGTGACACGACGCGATCTTCAAGCCAGTCCCACACGAGATACTGATTGGAACTGCACACCGCCACGAATCCGCCATTGGGATGGAAAGCCACACCTGCGGTAACCGACTGCCCAGTTTCGAACGTGCGCACCAACGCCCCCGTGGCCGTCTCCAGGATTGAGACGGAACCTCCATGCGGCACCGCCATGTAGCGTTGGCTGCCACTGAAGGCAGGGGGCTCGGTCGCCCGCACGTTCGCGATGCTGTAGAGCAACTGCGCCGCAGGCAGATCCCAGACGAGCAGCTGGCCGTCGACAATCGCGGCGATGTGAGAGCCCGAGAGCATCTGTGCCCATTCCACCATCGGCTGGAAGCCCGCCTTCCCTAAGCCGGGCAATGCCCTGCGGTAGAGCTCTCTTGGCGTCCCTTCGGCGACCCCTTCAAGCATCACCAGTTCGCCAGCTCGCTGAAACTGATCGAGCGCGTCAACGATCAACGTCCGTCCGGTCGGTTGGTGATGCCCAAGCACCTTGAGTGCCTGCGGCTTGTCCCACACGACGTCAACGCTCCCTTTCGCAAGCCCCACCACGGCCAGACGACCACGCGTCTCCTCGGGAGAACCGGATTTATTGCGACCGATCGACACCACAAACCGGTTGTCGGCCACCAGAATCGGGCCGCCGAGCTTGTCATAGGCATCGGTCGGTGGAAGCGGAACCGCGGCAGCAGGCACGCTACTCACGGCGGGAAATGGATCAGGCCCAAGAGCCACATCTTCAGTGGGCTCCCCCATGAGGTTGATCGCATTCCCTGCACCAGGCAACGCCATCGTCGGCCCGACCGACGCCGACTCACGGCGATCAGCAAGCGTGTTGCTCGGCAGTTCCACCACGGCTGGGCTCGCGATGCCAGGCCTCGCAGTCGGCGTCCCACCGACCTGCGGCACCAGATCCGTCATCCCCGCAAGCGGGACGCCACCGGCAAACGGGTTGTCCTCCGGCGTTTCGAGCGACGCAAGATACGTCTTGTCGGCCTCACTCAGCCGCGCAATCGGCACCTCGACGACCCTGCCGTCGGCCGTGACGAGCGTGACGACTGTCTCGTTCTTCTCGCGGAGCGTGGCCCGCACCGAAAACTTCCCTGATGCGTCGGCCCAGGTCCGCGCCTCGCCCCCTGCCTCGCCCTCTAGGGAAAAACCCTGCCCGGCCAAGCCCACAGCCCACAGGCCCCAGGCCACCGCCACGCAAACACGCGCTCGCATCTTCGCCTCACCCAACGAAAGGTCGCTCTGCTCAGTTCCCAACCCGCTCCACCGAAAGGGTGTGGGTCACCGGCGTCACCGATGCCGCCACCGCGTCAGCCAACGGCTTTCGAATCGCCTCAGTTTCCGCGACGACTGCGGCGAAGTTGCTTTTCGCTTCCTGGCTGCGGAACGCTCGCTTCACCTGCTCCGTCTCGTACGCCTGCTTGCGTTCGACGGCATCCAGTACGCGATCAAACGATTCGGAGAATGGATTCTCACGAAACACCGCGGCGAGATTGATCCCCTCGCCAAGTTCCTGCGAGGACACCGTCTGCGATGCGTTCCCCCAACGCACCCGGTACATGCCCGGAGCAGCATTGGCGACACGGAGGGTGAGCCGGTTGAGTTCGTCGTCAAAGGGCACGAGCGTGAGCCCGGAGCGAATCGTATTGTCGTCGTCCACATCGCCACGGCTGCAGAACGGATACCGGGTGCTTGTAATTGTCAGTTTCCCATCGGTGCATGCGTCAATCACATGCCCCTCACTGCCCACGGCCGTATCGGCCGCAAGATCGATCGCAATGGTTCCAAGGTCGCCGTCGAGCCCCAATGACCGCAGCATGGCCCACGCCATGATCACGTGCCCGGCCCAGCCTGGGTGAATGCCATCATCGCCAGCGACGAGGTAGGGAGCCGCCTCGGTCGCGTGGTGCTCGGCCGGCGCAAGCACCTGAGCCTGGTACATCGGCCAGAAGATATCGGCAAAGCGGACCTCTTCACGTTCGGCCACCCCCATGGCGATGTCTCGCAGGGCGCACAGGGTGATGTTGTGCTGTTCGAGCGTGCCGGCCCGACTCTTGACCCACTCGGCGATCTTCCCGGCACAGCCAGGCGAGCCCACCACGACCCTCGCCCCGTGCGCTTTCAGCCCGCGGACAATCGCGGTGTAGTGATCCTCATACCAGCGGCCGTTGGTGACATCGAAGGGGCGGTACCGAGAATCGTTCATCCCGTAGGCCAGCGTGACGACCGTAGGATCGAACGAGAGACAGTCCTGCTCCATCCGGTTCAAGAAGCCATCGGTCTTTTCGCCGCTCCAGCCGTACTGCCGCACCGTGACCTTCAGCTGCGGCACACATGCGGTGAGGTAGGCCTCCATCAGCCGCGAATACATCTTTTGTTCGGTGATGGAATCACCACAGATCGCCAACCGATCTCCCTCACGGAGCACCAGCGAGCCTGGCTTCGGCGCTAAGCGGGGATGAAAACTTTGAAACGCCGTGTGTTCTGGCTTCGGCTCGTAGTCGTAGGGTCCAAAGGCCACATCCGCGGCGAAACCGCCCTGCCCCCACAAAAGCCCAAGCGCGGCACAGGCGGCACAGAGCGAAAAAGGAAAAGAGCGCATGCCCACAAGTCTCAACAAAGTCGATGGCCACGGCGAATGGCCCAGAAATCCCAAATCCACAGGACGTCAGCCTACCGCACTCACTCACCAAACCGTTGGTGGTCGAGAAAGTTTCCCACCGCCCGCTGCACCGTACTGTCGTCCATGATGAAGGAGTGTCCCTGGGTCACCTCAAGCACCTGCCCTCCCGGCAGCCGTGTTTCCTCGACGCTGACCACGAAGTCACCCACGTCCCCCACCAACGGATTGAAAACAACGTCGGGAAGGCGACCCGCCACGATGCCAAAGGGACACCTCGGCGTGGCGAGATGCGCCTCGAACTCTTTCCAGCGCGGCCCCAACTCAAGCCCTCCCTCTCCTGCGATCCATTCATACGTTGGCACCTTTGCCAACTGCCGGGCGATCGCAGCCCCTTGATTGGGTGGACCGAGCATCACCACGGAGTTGAGTCGCTTGAGAACTCCCCGTGCGTCTGCCTTTTCCCAATCGCCGAGGGCATGCCGCACCACAATGTTCCCCATGCTGTGGCCGACAAAACGCATGGGGGCCGTGGCAGGCAACCCCTCCACCACCTCTCGTAACGCGCGGGCGTGCTCGCCGATGGAGCCCCGTGTGCTTGCGTATTCAAAGAGCACCGTCCGCCAGGGAAACCTTGCCGCGAGCGCATCGCCGAGCCCCTGCATCGAGGCCGCCGACCGAAACAACCCGTGCAACAACACAACATGCGGTGTCTCCGGATCCCGAGCGGCCGCCGCATGCTCGGCGAGAACATTCTCGCAAGCCACGCGCGATCCCCAGGCAAACCGCACGTTGTTTGGATCCAGCAGCCGCCAATGGGTCGTGACCGCGTTCTGCTGGATTCGCCAGCCGTTCCTCCACTGATGGTCGGTCCAGAACTGCTTGCCCCCGAAGGTTGGCAGGCGAAGGTTCAGCAGTCCGCTGTCGCCGCCTGCATCCTCGTCCTCAGGCACGTCGTCGTCCAGTGAATCGTCGTCGGCGAAGCTGTTCACGCATCTGGTCCTTGGGGGTGCTCGTCGACTCGCTCTACTTAGCAGCGGAATGTTTTTCGCTTCAGGCCAAGGCGGCCCATCGAAGCCACCTTCTCGATCGCAGCCACCGCGTCTGGCACCTTACACGCCGTGTTGCCCATGTCGACGTCGACCACACCAATCCCAGCCGCCGTCTCCCGCGCCGCGTCGCTCAGAGCGGTCACATAGCAACCGACCGAAATCACGAAACTATTCATCACGTACCGCACGCGGTCCGGTGCCTTCGCCATCCGCTTTTTCATGCTCTTGAGCAGTTTGCGAAGCCCTGCAATGTCGAGCGCAGTGTCGTCTTTCGTGGCCACGATGCCGCAAAGCGTGGTCCACCCCGCACACTGCAGCAACTCAGAATCGTCATCGATCCAGACAGCCGCCAGCGATGCGGCGTGCTCGCTCTCCGTCGCCACCCATGCCACCGCGGTCCCGGCGATCGTGTGCCACTTTGCCTGCTCGGCCCAACCGCGAACGGTTGCCCGCGACATCTGCGTTCCGTCGCCAATCAAACCCGCCAGATACATCGCGTCGTAGTTGCCGGTGGCGTAAAGCGCTTCGGCGAGCGGTTGGTCACCACGGGTCGTTTTCACGACCTGCTTGAGGTCGCCTACTTTCACACCAAACACGTCCCCCTCGATGCCGTGGCGCGCAAACGTCTTTCGCGTCTGCTCCGTCCCGAGCGTCTTCAGCTGACGCATGACGTCCTTCAACTTCGCCATAACTGTCCTGAGGGTGTGGGAGCTCTGAGAAAAACGCAGCCATCCGTCGTGGGGCGAATTGTAGCGAGTCTGAGCCGTTACACTGAGGGCGACGTTGGGTTGTGCCTCGTGCCGTGACTAGGGGAACTGGAATGAACGTAGGTTTGGGAACATCCGCACTCCGTAGCTGCCTGACCTTCGCCGCCACGCTCCTGCTTGCCGTGCCGCTGTTCGCCGCCGACACGCGACCAAACATCCTCTGGATCATCGTCGACGACATGTCGGCCAACTTTTCCTGCTACGGCGAGACGCTGATTTCGACGCCCCACCTCGACGGTCTCGCCGCTGATGGCGTGCGGTTTACCAATGCGTATGTGACTGCCCCGGTTTGTTCGCCAAACCGGTCGGCCTTCATCACCGGCATGTACCAGACCTCGATCGGCGCCCACCACCACCGCAGTGGCCGCGGCCAGCTCAAGATTCAACTCCCCACTGAGATTCGCCCCGTTCCAGAAATATTCCAGGAGGCGGGCTACTTCACGGCCATCACCAGCTGGCCCAACGGGGACCGCTCGAAGAGTGGCAAGACCGACTACAACTTCGAGTGGGACAAGGCCATGTACGACGGGGCCGACTGGAGCGACCGAAAGCCCGGCCAACCTTTCTTTGCCCAGATCCAGCTCCCCGGCGGAAAGCACCGCGGTGGCACGCTCGCCTCGGCCCGCAAGTTTGCGAACCGGATCGAGGGCATGTTTGGTTCAAAGACCTCCCCGGAAGCGGTCACCCTGCCCCCCTACTACCCTCGTGATCCCGTTGTTCTGGAAGACTGGGCCGCCTATCTCGACACCGTTCGCCTGACGGACGCTTTCGTGGGTGACATTCTCGCCCGGCTCAAAGAGGAAGGCGACGCCGACAACACCGTCGTGCTCTTCATGACCGACCACGGCATCAGCCACGCCCGCGGCAAACAGTTCCTCTACGACGAAGGGCTGCATGTGCCGCTGGTGATCGCTGGTCCAGGCATCGCCCACGGCGAGATTCGCGAGGATCTTGTCGAGCACATCGACATTGCCGCCACCTCGCTCGCCCTCGCTGGCATTGCGATTCCTGCGTCGATGCAGTCGCGAAATCTCCTCAGCCCTTCCTACGAACCGCGGGATGCGATCTTCGCCGCCCGCGATCGCTGCGACGAAACGGTCGACCACATCCGCTGCCTGCGGACCGACCGCTACAAGTACATCCGCAACTTTCTCCCAGACCGCCCGCATCTTCAGCCCAACCGCTACAAGGACGGCAAAGACATTCTCAAGGCACTCCGCGCCGCACATGCCGCGGGCACGCTCGACGCCACCCAGGCGACGCTCTTTGAGCCAACCCGTCCCGCCGAGGAGCTCTACGACCTCGAGCAGGATCCGCACGAGCTGAACAATCTCGCGACCGATCCGGCCTACCGCGAACAGCTCCTCGCCTTCCGCGGCCGGCTCGATGCATGGATCGTGGAGACGAACGACCACGGAGCCGAATCTGAAGAGATGTATGACAGCGACATGGCGGTCTACCGCAACCCCAAGGCTGCGGGCTCTCCTGCGGAAGAAATCCTGCGGAAAAACATCGAACTGATGAAGCAGTGGGCGGCGGAGGGGAAGTAGGCGTCAGTCATGCTCGCTCGTTCCGACGCTCGCCGAGGCCTGAGGCAACTCCCGTGGCCCGGTCTTTGGATCTGCCTCTCCGTCAGCATCTGCCTTGGGCTTTTGGGCAGGGCCGCGCGAGCCACAGAGACCACTCCGCCGCCATCCGAGCCGGCAACCGCGCCCACATCGGCCCTCGTCGCGCACGGCAAGCGTGATGCGCAGCTTCACGACCCCTCATCCATCGTGCGGTGCGGCGACACCTTCTGGCTGTTTTCCACTGGCCGCCTGGTGTCGTCGTGGCATTCCGACGACCTGGTCACCTGGCACCGCGGCCCCAGCGTGTTTCAGGAGATGCCCCCCTGGGTTCGGCAGGTCGTACCAGAACAACGTGGGCACTTCTGGGCCCCAGACGTGATCCAACTGGGAGACCGCTACCTTCTTTACTATTCCGTCTCCAGCTTCGGAAAGAACGCTTCCGCCATCGCCCTGGCCACAGCCTGCTCGCTCGATCCAGCGAGCAACGCCTATGGCTGGACGGATCAAGGCATCGTGATCCAGTCCTCTGCGGCAGACACGTTCAACGCCATCGATCCGGCGATCCTCCAGACCACCGACGGTGAGCTGTGGATGGCGTTCGGCTCCTTCTGGAGCGGCCTCAAGCTCATCCGGCTCGACCCGGTCACGGGGCTTCGGGCGGATCCCACCGCAGCTCCGCTGCCCCTCGCCTTCCACCGTGAGATCGAAGCAGCCCACCTTTGTGAGCGTGACGGCTGGTTCTATCTCTTTCTCAACCACGGCGTCTGCTGCCGCGGCGTCGAGAGCACCTACGAGATTCGCGTGGGACGCAGCCGTTCGATCACCGGCCCCTACGTCGACCGTGACGGCGTCGACCTTCGCACCGCTGGGGGCACGCTCGTCCTCGCCTCAGAGGAGGCCTTTATTGGTCCCGGCCATGCGAATGTGACGCAGCTGGACAGCGGAACCTTCCTGCACTGCCACTTCTACGACGCCACCGCACGGGGCCGCTCATGCCTGGCGATGATGCCTTTGACCTGGACGGCCAACGGCTGGCCGCTCGTCATCACCGGCGAAGCCGCGGTCACAGATACCGCACCGCCAGCACCCCGCTGACCACCAACACCGCGCCGAACGCCCGCCCAGGCGTGATCTCCTGCCGAGCGAGATCCATCCACCCAAAGTGATCGAGCAGGAGCGAGCAGACCACCTGCCCGGCCACGACCGCCGCGATGAAGGCCGCCGAGCCGAGTTTCGGAGTGAGGAAAGCACCCGAAAGCACGATCAAGGCGCCGAGTGGGCCGCCGATCCAGTTCCACCAGGGGGCTGAGCGAAACGCCGCTGCCGAGGGAAAGGGCGGACGCAAGAGGAGCATCACCGCCGCAGCGGTCACGATCGTGCCGCAGATCGAAAAGAACGCCGCGTACCGCACATCGCCGAGGTTGGCTCGCAGCGACGCGTTGGCAGCAGCCTGCAGGGCAATAAAACTTCCCGCGGCCGCAGCCAGAAAAATCCAGAGCATGTCGATCAGAGTCCTGCAAGCGAAGACATTCACCGCGACCGCAACGATCACGTGGACGGCAGGATACCTGCCAGTGGCTTCTCCATCACATAGTCATCCATCACAAAGCCATTTCCGATGTCAAACACCGCCTCTTCGCGGACCGCAAACCCCTGCCGTTGGTAGAAGGCAATCGCCAATGCGTTCCGCTTGTTAACCTGCAGCACAAGCGCCGTCGCTCCCGCCTCCCACGCCCGCTGCTCCACATGCGCGAGCATCACTCGGCCGAGCCCTTGGCCGCGCACGTGCCCACGCAGGTAGAGCTGCCCCAGTTTGAAATCCTTGGCCACACCAGTCGGGCCACTTCCGCAGTAGCCCACCGCCTGCTCCCCCTTCCAGAGCAAGGCGAGCTCGTACGACGGATCCTCGGCAAGCCGCGAAAGCCCCGCATCGGAAAACCGCTCACCGAGCATGTAGTCCATCTGGGCACGCGTGATGATGCCCGCATAGTGCTCGTACCAAATTGTGGTGGCCAGTTCGCGGAGCGTCTGCCACTGCGTGCGAGCAAGTTTTGCCAACCGCACCGGCTGCGGATCACTCATGGCCACCTCTCCTCAACGAACACAGCTGCACGGTTCAGATCACACGTCCTTTGGCACCGCCCAGTGGCCATCACGATAGGTTCGTCGCAGGATCGCAGCCGCCTCCCTATCCTCCAGCACCTGCTCCGCCTCAGGATCGAACTGCAGCGTCCGACCAAGCCGGCAGGCAATATTGCCAAGGTGCACGAGCGTTGCGGAGCGATGCCCTTCCTCAATATCGGCATGCGGTCGCCCGCCGTCGTGGATGCACGCCAAGAAGTTGTCGTAGTGCGGCGGGAGGCTAAAGGATCCCTCGGCTTGGTCGACCAGTTTGTTGCGTTCCCCAAACAGCTGCCATCCGCTCTTCTTGCCAAGCACCAGCATGCCCTTCGTGCCGTAGAAGGCGTTGCCGTTTTCGTGCCCTTCTTGCACATACGGTGACCAGTCACGCTGTTCAAAGACCAGCTGCTTCGTGCCGAGCACCTCGGGTGTTGACCACTCATACACGCAGTACTGCGTGTCGGGAAACTGCTGGTCGTCATCAAAGCCATACTTGCCGCCCAGGCCGGCGATCCGGTCGGGATGGCGATCCACGCCCAGCCCCCAGCGAGCGATGTCGATCTCATGCACGCCGTCGTTGCCGATATCGCCGCAGCCGAAGTTGTGCCAAAACCGCCACACGCCATGCAGCAGGTTTGACTGGTAGGGCTGCCAGGCAGCCGGCCCCACCCACGCATCGTAGTCGAGCACTTCCGGCGGCTCGCTTGGCTGCTGATGGCCGAGGCTCCCACGGCGTTGGCTGTTCCATGCTTTGGCGACCAGCACTTCCCCAATCGCCCCTTCGGCAAGAAGTGCGATCGCCTGCCGCACGTGGGCGGTACTCCGCGATTGGGTGCCAACCTGCATCACGATCCCATTGCGACGGGCGGCTTCGAGCATCAACCGCCCTTCTCGCAGGTTGTGTGCGCAGGGCTTCTCGACGTACACGTGCTTCCCAGCATGTGCTGCCAGAATCGCGGCAGGCCCGTGCCAGTGATCGGGCGTAGCGATCCACACCGCGCGTAGGGAGGGGTCTGCGAGCACCTCGCGAAGATCGGCGGTGGCCTGAGGCTCAGGCTTTCCGGCGTCGGTGATGAGTTTCTTTGCAGCGTTGACCCGGTCGCGGTCGACGTCGCAGACCCACCGCAGCTGCACGTCGTCGCGTCGGACAAGCGTTTCGAGGTGCGACCGCCCCATCCCACCGCAGCCGATCAGCGCGACTGGGAGCGGCTCCGCACCTTTGAGCGGCTCCCCTTGCTTCAGCGACTCTGCCCCTCGGCTCTCGCCCGGTGCCGCAAACGTCCCCACCGCGGTGGCAGCCAGTTGCGACGCAGCGGCCGATGCGAGAAATCCACGCCTATTGGTCTCACCCATCACCAATCCCCCTCTGCTGACGTTTTCTGAACCCCTTCGTCTTCTCAGCCTGCGTCCACCGGGGCCACTCGCAGTTTTTGAATATCGCCGCTGAAGGCCGCGGCGGGCTGTTCCGGATCGACAGGCATCCGCTCGTCAAAACCCACCGAAAGCGACTCACTGGGGTGTTTCAGCAACAGCCCAGACGACGCCGCGGCCACAGCATCCCCCCGGTCGGTCTGCAGCAGGAGGGAACCCTTTGTGGCAGTGGCCCGCACCGTCACGGTGCTTCCGCGTGGCAGCGGGACGGCGACGCGCGAGATGTCGTTGCTGTCGCGGCGAAGGGCAAACACGATCTGCCCATCGCGCACGTAAAGCGAGTAGCCGGTCACCGTGCCTCCATGGGCAACGACCACGCCCTCGAGATCGTTCCCGGCGAGTTCGCACGTCACCTGAAACGCTTTTCCCACAATGTTGGGAGCGGCCTGCGTGTCATACGCCTTGCCCTTTGCCACCTTCGACCAGTTCAGCGGCTTCCGCGTGGTCACGCTGCCGGGCCGATTCGGCGGTGCGGCTCCCGCGGGGCGGATCATATCGACGGTCGGACGTCGGTTCGCGGCGAGTTCTTCGTTGTGTGCCACCCACGCGGCCTGCAGCCGAGCAACAACCTCCGGATGCGTGGCAGCCACATTCGTCGTCTCACCAATGTCTGCGACGGTGTCATATAGCTGCACGCGAGCCGCCGACCACTCGGCAGTGTCGGGCTGTGGATTTCGGTCCGAATCGCCTTCGGGCCAGGGGTAATACTTCCAACGGCCAGAGCGCACCGTGCCCGGCCCGTGCATCAGGCAGTAGGTGTCGTGCGGGCTTGTTGCCCCTTCCTCGCCGCGCATCAATGGCCACATATCGAGCCCATCAATCTTCCGGTCGGGAAGCCTGCCACCACAGAGGTGCGCGAGGGTCGGCAGCACATCGATCGACGCCGCGACGTCATGACACACCGTCCCCGCCGGAATCTGCCCCGGCCACCACATCACCGTCGGCTCGCGGATGCCGCCGTCGTACACGCTCCCCTTCTTCGCTCGCAGAGGCAGCGACGACCCCACCGCCGCGCCATTGTCGCTGGTGAAGATCACGAGCGTCCGCTCGCGAATGCCAGCCTCAACAACAGCGTCGAGCACCTCACCCACGGACCAATCCACTTCCTCAATCGCATCCCAAATCAGCTCCCCCGTCCTGCCTTCGAAGGCCTCCGAGACGGCCAGTGGAAGGTGCACCATCGTGTGAGGAAGGTAGAGGAAAAACGGCCCCGCCTTCTGTTCGTGAATAAATCGCACCGCCTCTTCGGTGTAGCGTTTGGTGATCGTCGTCTGGTCCACCGGGTATTCAATCACCTCCTCGTTGCGCATCAGCGGCACACGATTCTTGAGCGTCGTGCCAGCGAGGAGATCCTCGCGCGTCACTCCTTCACGAAAAACGACATCGGCCGCCAACGTGTTGGCGGGATCGATCCACATGTCGTTGCTGTAGGGGATGCCGTAGTACGACTGAAACCCTTGGTAGGTCGGCAGGCAGGGTGGGAGATGGCCAAGGTGCCACTTTCCAATGCAAGCTGTGGCATAGCCCCCTTCGAGCAGCATGTCGGCGATTGTGATCTCGTCTGGATGCAGCCCCTGGTTGCTGTTGGGAAACAGCACGGGATTCATGCTGAGACGCTGGTAGTGCGTGCCCGTGAGCAGCGCCGTGCGGGATCCCGAACAAACCGCACAGCCAACGTAGAAGTCCCGAAACTGCCGCCCCTCAGCTGCCATGCGATCGAGATGGGGTGTGCGAGGGCCAGTGGCGCCGTTGAAGCCAACATCCCCAAACCCCAGATCATCGACAAAGATGATGATCACGTTGGGCTGCGGGGGGACGGTGTCGCCAGCGGATGCCACAAGGCCGAACACGCCTCCAAGGAGCGTTAAAAACACGCGTGTCACCATCTGACTCCCTTTCACAATCGAAGCAAACAGGCGTCCCCGCAAAGACCATACCAAACCACCACCCCTGTCGGGGCTCCCGCGATGGTGAGAGGGGCCACGCGACGGTATGGTAGTGCGGCACGGGGACATGCATTTGAAGGGGATCGGGGCAGATGAACCACACACAGCAGTGCTCGCTCGACACCCTCCCCACGCCCGCCTTGGTCGTGGATGGCGCACGCGTCGACCGCAACATCGCACGCCTGGCGGACTACGGTCGCACCCAAGGAATTGGCATCCGGCCACACACAAAGACCCACAAATCAATCGAGATCGCCCGGCGGCAACTCGCGGCGGGAGCCGTGGGCTTAACCGTCGCCAAAGTGGGCGAGGCGGAAGCCTTACTCCCCGCCTTTGAACACCAGCCTGCCGACTTCCTGATCGCCTATCCAACCGTCGACTTCGCGCGGGCTGGTCACGTTGCCGACCTCGCGCACCGCTGCACGATACGCGTCGCGCTCGACACCCCGGCGGCGCTCGCTGCTGTGGCCGGCGCGGCCAGTCGTGCCGGCAGCACAGTTGGCGTGCTCGTCGACCTCGACGTCGGGCCGCGTCGGACCGGTGTGGCCACGGTTGAGGCCTTGGTCGACCTCGCCACGGCGGTCTCCCACGCACCGGGGCTGCGGCTGGACGGCATCTTCTTTTATCCTGGCCATATCTGGGATTCACCGACCGCCCAGTCGGCCCCGCTGCAGCAGATAGCCGACACCCTCGCCGAGGCGGTCGATCGATTTGATCGGCTCGGCCTTTCCCGCGAGATCGTCTCCGGCGGCTCCACCCCAACCGCTTACCAGTCACACGCGGTGCCCGCGGCGACAGAGATTCGCCCCGGCACAACCGTGTTCAACGACCTCAACACCCTCCGTGGTGGCTTCTGCACCGGCGACGACATCGCCGCCACGATCCTGGCCACCGTGGTGAGTGACGCGGTCGCCGGTCAGGTCGTGCTCGATTCCGGCAGCAAAACGCTCACCAGCGATCGCTGCGTGCCCACGCCGGAGAGCGGCTATGGGTTTCTCCCCGACTATCCCGACGCCGTGATCACAAAACTCACCGAGGAGCACGCTCAGGTTGACATCACCGGCTGCCCCAAGCCGCCTTCGGTAGGGGAACGCGTGACGGTGATCCCCAACCACATCTGCCCCTGCGTCAACCTGCAAAACGTCGCCTGGTGGGTCGAGGCCGACGGCAGCGTCCGAACACTCAACGTCGATGCCCGCGGCCGGCTCTCGTAGGCCGCGAGTCACTTTGTCTGCCAGCGATCCTTCGCTTCCAGCATGCTCCGCGGACCGTCGCCATCGAGCCAAACAGCCGCGTCCTTGTCGCCGCGGAGAAACGCATCCCAAAAGGCGGTCGTGATCGCTTGGATCGCCCGATGGTGGTTGGGGTTACGTCGGCGTGCCTGCTCGCCCCCGTCGGTAAAGGCCGCATGCGTGCCCCCTTCAAAGACAAGCTCGTACTTACTCCCAGGCGGCAAAGCGGGAAAAACCGCCAACCGTGTCTCCACCGACTGGTTGCCGACGGGGGCAACGTCTTCCGTCCCGGTCATCAGCAGCCACGGAATCGCTACCTCACCGAAGGCGTGTTCCGGAGTCCGCACGCCCGCTGGGCTGCCGGGGCTGAAGATCACGGCAGCATCGATTCGCGGATCTGGTCCGTTCCGCGCAGGCCACCCCGACTGCCCACTCACCGCCTGTGTCGTGTGGGCACCAAACGAGTGGCCCGACATCCCCACATGTTCCAAATCAAATCGCCCGGCGAAGGGATGGCTGGCATCGGCGTTCCACTCAGCAAGCGCGTCCAGCACGAAGCCAACATCCCCGATCCGATCCCGCGACCTTCCTGGCGACGCGGCCGCGTATTGCAGCGATGTGAGCCCGGACGGCAAGCCAGCGGGGTGCAACACCGCCGCCATCTTCGAAGACGTCGCGCGAATCGCAGATCCTCAGGTCGATTTCACGTCTGCGGAGCGGGTGCTCATCGTCTTGGACAGCATCGGAGACTTCGCGGGCCAAGCAGGCGGACGCTTGGTGACCGACGAACGGACCATCGCCCCGGTGCTGATCGTCGCCTCGGACGCGCTCCGAGTTTCGGTGCTCGCGCACGAGCTCGGCCATGCGATGGGTCTGGCGCACGCCGGCAGCCGCACCTGTGCAGTGGGCGCGGCGGGCTCCGACGCCTCACTGCCGTACTCGGGATCGTGCAGCTACTCGACGTACGGAGACTCCATCGACGTCATGGGGCTGGGGACGAATCACTTCTCGGCGTTCCACAAGATGCTCATCGGCGCCCTCGACACTTCGGCCGTTCGTCGTGTGGATCGCGATGG
>JAPOIM010000043.1 GCA_029978905.1 Planctomycetota bacterium | reverse complement strand
ACTCCGCCCTTTCGACTGGGCGAGGCCCGCGTTGATCAGCGACAGGCTTCCCCAGCCCACAAAAAAGTCGGTGTGTTCGTTCATGGCCGAGATGTCTCCGGGGGGCGGTTGGCGAGCGTCAACGGTTCTCGGGCGGTGCGCTGTTGCTTTCGAGCATATCGGCGTAGGCCGTGGCCAGGAGATCCTGTTCGCGAATTTCGAAAGACCGCATGAGGCCCCCCGCGATCGCTTGGCCATCCGCGGCTGTTTGGTGGGGCATGAGCACCACCTCAAGTTCGAGGAAATCGCCGAGGCCTGTCACGCGATCGAGGTGCACGCGAGTTTGGCCGATGAGGTAGAGCAGCCGTGTCTTCTCCACCACCACGCTCTCGCCGAGCGCTCGCCGGAGTACATGCTTGAGCGATTCCACGTCGGCCACGTGCGAGATCTCGTAGTCCGACTGCTTGATGTCGGCGACATCGGCACGTTGATACGCGATCAGTTCGCCACTGCCGTCACCAATCTCCCGCAGTTTCAGCCGGCCATGCGTGCAGGCGAAGAAGGTGTCGGTCTGCTGGAGCGTCTGCGGTGGGCCATCGGCGATCGCTTCCACGAGCCGCTGTGTGGCCTGGAGGTCGGTGAGGCGGGCTTTGATCTCAATGTTGGAAGGCATTTCGGCAACATACCAGCAGCCGAAGTGGCGAGCGCGTCGACCTGCGTGATCGTGGTGCTTTGGTGGGGCGAGAGAGCGGACGAAACGGGAAACTTTCACGTGGCTTTTGTCGTGCCGCGACGAAGTGGTGTTTAATTGGCATCTTCCCGTCATCTCCCTGGAGCCTCCCCATGATCAGTCCGCTGCTTCACACGTGGAACCTCAACCTCGGCTACGCAAAACGGCTCGTGGCCGATATTCCCGACGATCAGATGGCGGCGCAACCGGCGGCGGGCATGAACCATGCGGCGTGGGTTTTTGGGCATCTGGCCTGCACTGCCGACATGCTCTTGGCGATGATCGGCGAGAAGACCGTGTGCCCGCCGGAGTGGGCAGCCCTCTTTGACTGGAACTCAACCCCGACCAGTGATCGCCACGCGTACCCCGCAAAGGCGGTTCTGCTGGAAGCACTCGAAAACGCACACGCTGGCATCGCGGCCGCCCTGCCCGGCGTGCCGGAGTCGCGTTGGACCGAGCCGACGCCGACCGAGGAGATCCGAAAATTTCTGCCCACGCTCGGGGATTGCTTCGTGTTTGTGATGGCCGCGCATGAGAACATGCACCTTGGGCAGCTCTCCGCGTGGCGGCGGGTTCAGGGCATGGGGCGTGTGTAGCCATGCCGGCACCAGACCCTCAGCCGCGAACGGAACTCCCTGACTCGTACATTGAGAACGGGTTCGTGGTTTTTACGGCGGCCTATCATCTGAAGCGTGGCGAATGTTGCGGCTCCGGTTGCCGCCACTGCCCGTACGAGCCCCGTCACACAGCGGGCAGTCACACGGTGGCCCAAGAGCCACTGGGAGGTTTCCAATGACAGTGATCCAAGTTGCGGCAGTTCTCTGGTTGTTGATGGCTCAGGTCGTCGCGTCTGAAGTCGTGCAGCCACTGCTGGACTTCGCCGCTCCTGACGCCCCTCAAGCCTGGCAGGCAGTGAACGACGGCGTGATGGGGGGCGTGTCCGATGGCCGGTTTCGGATGACGGAAGACCACACCTTAGAGTTTTTTGGCACGCTCTCTCTGGAGAACAACGGAGGGTTCGCGTCGATTCGCACCAAGCCCACCAACTTCAACCTCAAAGCCAGCGACACCCTCGTCGTGCGGGTCAAGGGGGACGGCCGAGAGTACGTTCTGAACATCTACACCAAGAGTCGCCGCATGGCGTTCTCGTATCGAGCAGCCTTGCCGACCACAAAAGACGAGTGGCGGACGATCGAGGTGCCGTTGACCGACTTCATTCCCACATCGTTCGGCAGACGCGTTGGGGGAATGGGGCCGGTGGAGCCTGACCAAATCAGTGGGCTTGGAGTCATGCTCAGTGACAAGAAGCCCGGAAAGTTCCAACTGCAGATCGAATCGATCAAGGTGCAGCGTGTGGCCGACTAGGTTTCCCCCAGCGTCCGGCGGTGGCCCGGCCTGAGGTGGTAGCGAAAGCAAAATAGGCCCGGTGTGAATCGAACACACGACCAAGGGATTATGAGTCCCCTGCTCTAACCGCTGAGCTACGGGCCCGAGGTTCGTCAGTTATAGCGTTTTTAGGGCCGATGGTCGCGGGCGGGGGCATCTTCCGCCGCGGGATGCCTCGTGCGGGCAAAGAAGTACCGTAGGTCGTAGCTGAGTTTGCGACCCATGTCTCGCAGGGAAAACGTTCGCGGGGCTTTGTCGGGCACTTGAGCCGTGAGATGCCGCAGGCGCAGCGGGATCTCGCCGACATCGTCGTAGCTCTCGCGATGGGGCACGTAGGTTTCCGGAGGCGCGAGAAACGCAAACGCGGGCTCGGTCAGCAGGATGTATTCCGAGCTGGGCACCTCGTTCTTGAGCAGCCTGTGCAGCACGATCACGTCGACGCCAGAGAGTTCGTCGAACCCGGCAATCGTGGACCGCACTGCGGTGCCGTAGTGGCCGATCAACTTCAGCCGCAGCGTGACCATCTGCTGGCAGGCAATGCAGTCGCAGATAGTGGAGGTGGCGAGCTCCGTGACCTTCCGATCAAAGGCCTCTGCGAAGGCTGTGAGCGATTGCCCAAGATGGCGGCCCGTGTCTTCCCACGTCTGCTCCTGTTTGGCTGCGACCATAAAGATCGCATCCCCCTCGAGCTTGTTGACCGTCAGCGGGATCTGCACCTCCTCAATCACGGCGTTGAGCAGGTCGCTGATGATGCCGTGGGCGTGCACCCGGGCGGTGCGATTGGTGAGCATGAAACGGGTGTAACCACTGATGTCGGCGATCAGCAGCAAAAACTCAGTTTCACTCGGTGAAGACGCAGGCATCTTGAGAGTCTACCACTCACCGATCCCCTGGCCGCGCGGTGGGGACGGGTTCTGGGTAGAATCATCGGTAACGAGGGAGGCGACGAGCGGTGAGCATGGCAGGTCTCGATCCTGGCGGGCATTCACGCAGGCAACTGCTTCGCGCAGGCCTGGGCGGCTTTGCCTCGTTGTCGCTGGCGGATGTGCTCAGGCGGCAGGCCTTGGCCAACGAGGCGGCCCGCAGCGACGACACACCATCTGGTCGTCGCTCAGCAGACACCGCGGTGATCCTTGTCTGGCTCCGCGGCGGTTGTAGCCACCTCGACACGTTTGACCCAAAGCCAGAGGCACCACTCGAGTTTCGCGGGCCCTTCGCTCCGATCAACACCGTGGTGCCCGGCATTCAGTTGACCGAGCTCTTACCGAGGACGGCCCAAGTTGCCGATCGCTTCACGCTCCTCCGCAGCATCGCCCACGATGGCGGCGGCCATCCGGCAGGCTCGCTCCAAGTGCTCTCTGGCGACCGTGATGCGGCCGACAAGCCGGCCCCCGTGCATCCCGATTGGATGAGCGTGGCGGCGTTTGCCCGACGCCATCAGCAGTCGGCCCTCCCTAACTACATCGCCGTCAATCCGGTGGACCGCTACGACAACTTCGTGATCGCCGGGCCTGCGTATCTCGGCCCTGCCTTCGGGCCCTTCCAGGTGACCGGCAACCCCGACGCCCCTGATTTCCGCGTGCCCAACCTCACGCTTGGAAGTGCGGCCGCCGAGCAGCGGCTCACCTCGCGGGCCACGCTCGCCGGACGGCTCGATCGCATCGCACGAGGGCTCGACACGAGCGGGGCGATGGAAGCCGCAGATCGCTTTGAGCAGCAGGCGCTTGCGCTGCTCACGAGCGGTGAGGCTCGGCGTGCGTTTGATCTGTCGCAGGAGAGCGATGCCACGCGCGAGCGGTACGGTCGCAACGCGTGGGGACAGCAGTGCCTGATGGCGAGGCGGTTGGTTGAGGCAGGGGTGACCGTGGTGACCACGGAGTTTGACGGGCCGTTGTGTGGTCGTGTGGCCAACTGGGATGACCACGCCGTCAACCATCATGTGTTTGACGCACTCGCGTATCGTGCCCCGCCATTTGATCAGGCGGTGTCGGCCTTGATCGAAGACCTCTACGCCCGTGGGCTTGATCAGCGGGTGATGGTGATCGTCACTGGTGAGTTTGGGCGCACGCCGCGGATCTCGCATGTGGCGAGCAGCGGTGGTGGTGTGGCGAGTGCTGCTGCAGGAACGGTGCAGCCGGGACGTGATCACTGGCCACGTGCCAACACGATGCTCTTTGCCGGGGGTGGCATTCGTACGGGTGCCGTGATTGGTGCCACTGACGCCAAGGGTGAGGATCCGATCGAGCGCCGCGTGGGGCCCGACGATTTTCTGGCCACGATCTACCACCACCTCGGGATCGACCGGATCAACACCGGCATCGTCGACTTCTCGGGTCGGCCGGTGCTCCTTGCCCCGCAAGGTGAGCCAATTCCCGAACTCCTCGGCTGAGATGCATCAGCCTGCGTGCCAAAGGTGGGTGTGCGGGGGGCTCGTGAGGTATCCTTGAGGGGATTGCCGTGGGGGTGGATTCCCATGGATCGCTTCGAGGAGTTGCCGCGCGTGATGCCGTCCCAAGACTCGACTTTCACCAGACGGGCCCAGTTCCTGCGGACTGTGGTCGCTGCCTGGTTGGGTGCCCTGGTGTGCGTGGGGGGCGGGCTGCTCTGGCCACGAACCGTATGGGCGGATGCGGCGGCGGAGCATGCTGTCGAAGCGGTTTCCTTCGACCGCGACGTGATGGCGGTGCTCTCCAAAGCGGGCTGCAATGCTGGCACCTGCCACGGCAACCTCAACGGCAAAGGCGGCTTCTTTCTGTCCCTGCGAGGCCAGGATCCCGTGGCCGATTGGGAGGAGTTGGTGACCTCCGCCGATGGCCGCCGTCTCAATCGGATCGAGCCTGCTCGCAGCCTGATCCTGCTGAAGGCCACCGCCGAAGTGCCTCATGGAGGAGGGCGGCGTTTCGGACGCGATGATCCCGAGTGGGCGGTGCTCGAGCGATGGATTCGGGAGGCGGCCACTGGACCGCAGGACGCGGCCCCGCAGGTCGCTCGGCTCGTGATCGATCCTCCTGACGCGGTGGTGGAAGGCGAGACTGCTCAGGTGCCGCTCAAGGTCACGGCCGAGTTCACCGATGGTGCCACAGCGGATGTGACCCGCATGGCGGTCTACGAGCCGTCCGACCCATTGATCGAAGTCAGCCGCGAGGGCGTCGTGGCGTTTGATCGTCCGTCGCTGACCACGGTGACGGTCAGGTATCTCCGTGGGCAGGCCGTCGCGAGGGCGGCGGTGGTGCCGCCTCGATCCGACGCCACCTCATCCTGGAATGGGCCGCCGCCCGCCAATCTGATTGATGAAGCGGTGTTTGCCCGGCTGCGGCAAGTTGGGGTTGAGCCTGCACCGCCTGCAGAAGACGCCGTGTTTTTGAGGCGGGTGTTTCTCGATCTGCTTGGTGTGTTGCCCACGGCTGAAGAGGCAAAGGCCTTCGTCGCCGACACCGCTCCAGACAAGCGACAGCGCCTCATCGATCAGGTGCTCGCACGGCCGGAGTGGGCGGAGGTTTGGGCGGGGATTTGGAGCGATCTCCTACGCGTGGAAGAGAAAACGCTCGATGCGAAAGGGGTGGAAGTTTTTCACGCGTGGATGCGACAGAGCTTCGCAGAAGGAAAGCCGCTTGACGTGTTTGTGCGGGAGATCGTGGCCGCTCGTGGCAGCACGTATGACGTGCCGCCGGCGAACTTCTGGCGGGCCCATCGCGAGCCAATCATCCGGGGAGAGACCGTGGCGCAGGTGTTTCTTGGGGCTCGCATCGGCTGCGCGAAATGCCACAACCATCCCTTCGATCACTGGCTTCAGGATGAATATCACGACTGGTCTGCGGTCT
Organism: Planctomycetota bacterium; assembly: GCA_029978905.1. Taxonomy (GTDB): domain Bacteria; phylum Planctomycetota; class Planctomycetia; order Pirellulales; family UBA1268; genus M30B53. Next base: position 32,782 of record JAPOIM010000043.1, on the reverse strand, counting down.
TCACCGGGATCGACTATGAGATCGTGAAGAACGAGCGGAAAGACGATCTCGACAAGCATGAGTTTGTCGGTGAGCAGATTGTGCAGCTCAAAGATTTCCAGGAACGGATCAATCCACGCACGGGTGGTCCCGCGACGCCACGGCTGCTTGGGGAGGCCGGGTATCCCGAAGGGGATCGGCTTGAGGCTCTCGCAGCCTGGATGACCTCGCCAGACAACCGTCGCTTTGCCCGATCGCAGGTGAACCGCATCTGGTTCCACTGCATGGGCCGTGGCCTCGTTGAGCCGGTCGACGACCTCCGCGACACGAACCCTGCATCCCACCCGCAGTTGCTCGAGGACCTGACCGATCTTTTTATTGCGTCCGGACACGATGTGCGTGGCCTCGTGCGGCTGATCTGTACGTCGCAGACGTATGGGCTCTCGTCGCGCCACCCCGACCCAGGGCCACTGGCGGCGAACGAGCAGCTCTATGCTCGTGCCGTGGTTCGCCGACGTTCAGCTGAGCGGATTCTTGACGCCCAGGTTGCCGTGCTCGGGGCGAATGCCCAGTTCGAAGGCTATGGCGAAGGGACCCGTGCTGGTGAAGTGGCCGGCGTCGAGCGGGTGCGACGGAAGACCGCTGACGGCGATCAGTTTCTCAGGCTCTTTGGCAAGCCGGAACGCTTGCTCGCGTGCGAATGCGAGCGGAGTAACGAACCAACGCTCTCTCAAGCTCTCACGCTCGTGGGTGGCCCTGGGCTGCATGCGCGGCTTGGGAGTCAATCGAATCGGTTAGCCCAACTCCTCGCTGCCGATCGCTCGGCGGAGGAGATTGTTGAAGAACTGTTCTGGACGGCCTTAGTGCGACCGCCGACGGCCGAAGAGAAAGCGGCCGCCGTGGTTGCGTTTGAAACCGCTCCCACGCCACGCGAAGCCGCCGAAGACCTCGCCTGGGCACTGGTCAACGCGAAGGAACTTTTGTTTCGCAACTGAGGCCTTTGGCCTTCCTCGCAGCCCTGTCACCTCACACCTCACGAGACCTTCCATGGCCACCACGCACCACAGCTGCCCAAGCCTTCAGCACGCGAGGCTCGGCCGTCGCTCGTTGCTGACCGCGGGAGCTGCTGGCCTGCTCGGCTTGCAGCTGCCGGGTGCGCGGGGGGCGGTTTCGACAGGCGTTGCGCTCCCGGTGCGGGCCAAGCGGGTGATCTTTCTCTTTCAGTGGGGTGGGCCGAGCCATCTCGACACATTCGACCTGAAGCCAAGCGCTCCGGCAGAAATCCGGGGGCCGCTGGCGGCGATCCCGAGTGTCGTGCCTGGTCTCCCGGTTTCCGAGCACTTCCCGGAGATGGCCAAGCGGATGGACCGGGTCACGCTGATTCACAGCATGACCCACACGATGAAGAACCATAACTCCGCGGGCTACTACGCCCTCACGGGGCACGCACCACCCAGCGACGACCAGCGGCTGCGAGACTCGCTTGATCTGTGGCCGGCCTACGGCTCGGTGGTCGACAAGCTCAGGCCAAACCAGGGGGAGATGCCGACGTTTGTGTCGTATCCCCACACGATCGCCGATGGCTCGATCACCCCGGGGCAGCACGCGAGTTTCCTCGGCAAGCGGCACGACCCTTTTTTCTTCTCCGAAGATCCAGCCGAGAAAGGCTTTCACCTGCCGCAGTTGGCCCTCCCGGCCGACCTCGAGCTCGACCGGATGCAGCGGCGCCGCGAATTGCTGCGGATGGTCGATCAGCAGGCAGGCCTGCTTGAGCAGTCTGCGGAAGTCGGCGGCTTCGACGCGTCGTACGACAAAGCGATCGGCATGCTCACAAGCCCTGCCGTGAAGGCGGCATTTGATCTGGAGTCGGAGCCGCAGGAGGTGCGGGATCGCTACGGACCAACGAGCTATGGACAGAGCTGCTTGCTTGCTCGGCGCCTCGTGGAAGCAGGTGTGACGTTTACGACGGTCTACTTCTCCCGTTCCATCGGTGGACAAAAGATCGACACCGGTGGTTGGGACACACACGGGTTTAACAACACCCGCATGTATGAGATTGTTGATAAGTACCACCATCCACTGACCGATCAGACGCTCTCCGTCTTGCTTGATGATCTTGAAGAGCGCGGCCTGATTGACGACACGCTCGTGCTTTGGGTCGGCGAGTTTGGCCGCACGCCGAAGATCAATGACAGCGCGAGCCGAGATCATTGGCCGCAGTGTTACACGGCGCTTTTGGCGGGCGGAGGTGTGAAACGTGGATACGTGCATGGGGCGAGTGATGCCCAGGGCATGTTTCCTGCCAAACATCCGGTGCGACCGGAGGATCTCGCTGCCACGCTCTACATGCTGATGGGGATTGACCCGACGACCGAAGTGCATGACCTCACGGGCCGTCCCCTCTCGATCGCCGGCAAGCCGGTGACAGATGTGATTGCCTGAGCGGCGTGGCTGCGAACCGCATGGCAGTCGGGCTGGCGAGATGGCAGGTAATCGAAACACGGATCAGGTGACGACGGGCGACATGACGCACAAAACCCACGTTCTCTCCAAACTGCTTGTGCGACTCGTGATCCTCGTTGCAGGCGTTGCGGGCGACGGCCTTTTCGCCGTCGCCGACCCGACTGCACTGCCGCAGCTGCCAGACGCCGTGCGTCGGCTCGACGCCGAGCGAGTCGAGATTGAAACACAGCAACAGGCTACCGCCGAGGCGGCCGCGGCGATTCGACGAGAAGCGAGCGAACTTGAGCGGCGACGGCAGGAACTGCTCCGGGAACTCGACGCCGAAGCAGCGACGATTGCGGCGAAGGAGAAGGCAAACCAAGAGCAGGCCACCACGCAGGCGGAAACGCTCGCGGCTCGCGCTGCCGAGATCGAACACGTGCTGCGTGCGGGGGGGAAGTGGGTGTCGTTTACGGACGAGATCGCGCCGTTGCTGCGGGCCCGATGTGTCGCCTGCCACTCGTCGCGGGAGCCGGGGGGTGGGCATGTGCTCACCAACTATGCCGGACTGTTTTCACAAGGGGCGAATGGACCTGCGGTGACCGCGGGCGACCCGGCGTCGCTTTTGTGTGAGGCGGTGGCCAATGGCTCGATGCCCCAGGATGGTGAGCCGCTCTCCCCAGCGGAGGTCGACGTGATTCAGCGGTGGGTGGCCCTGGGGGCGAGGCTCGATGCGGGGGCAGACGCAACGGCGGCCCTCGTGCGGATCATGCCTCGCCCCACGCAGCCATCGCCGCCGGCGCACTACGCAGCGGCCCTCCCGGTGTCGGCTCTGGCGTTTGATGCGAGCGGCACGCGTCTCCTCTCTGCCGGGTACCACGAGGTGTTGTCGTGGAGCGTGAGGACGGACGCGGAGGACGGAGGCGAGGCGAGGATGGTGGCCAATCTTGCCACCCGTATCGACGACTTTACCGAACGCGTGCACGGCCTCGCCTTCTCCGTGGACGGACAGCGTGTGGCCGTGGCGGCGGGCACTCCCGGCGTGATCGGCGAAGTGTCGTTGCTTGAGGTGCCCTCGTCGGCGGAGAGCGGCAGTGGGATCACCGCACGGCGCAGCCTAGGGCTCGGCGACGACGGTTTTCTTTCCGTGGCCTTCTCCGCGGATGGCAGTCGGCTGGCTGCTGCGGGCGCCGATATGACCCTGCGGCTCTACGACGTCGCGACGGGCGAGCAGCTCGCAGAGCGCAGCGATCATGCCGACTGGGTGCAGGCCGTCGCTTTTTCGCCCAGCGGTAAGAAGATCGTGTCGGTCAGCCGTGATTCGACGGCGAAGGTTGTCGACATTCCGTCCGGAAAACTCCTGACGACTTTCAACGGGCATAGCGAACCGGTGACGGTTGCCTGTTGGATCGACGAGGAAACCGTGGCAACCGGGGGTGCTGATGGCGCTGTTCGGATCTGGCGCGCGGAGAATGGTAAGGAACTTCGCACCATCGTCGGGGGGCAGGGTGGCGTCGAAGGGCTTTGCCTGTTGAGCGATGGCCGCCTCGCGGTGGCAGAAGGAGCTGGAAGCGTGCGGCTGCATGCTGTGGCCGACGGAAAACTCCTCCAAGAAGTTGCCACGGTGGAGAGCCGCATCGCCACACTGACCGCATCGAGCGACAGCCGGCTACTTGCGGTGGGATGCCTCGATGGCACGATCACGCTCCTCTCGCTGGACGGATCAAGAGCGCCCGTCACCTGGCAGGCCGCGCCGTAGTCACGGGATCACTCCCGGTGGCATGCACCCTCGCATGTAGGCGGCCGGATATCATGGGGGCTTACCGTCAAGGTGGGTGTGCTGCGGTAGGGGGCGAGGTGATGGAGAGCGCCATGGGAATGTGCGGCAGAAGGTCGATCTGGCTCGCGGTGTTGGTGTGCTCGCCGTGCTGCGTGGCGTGGGCTGACGAGGCTCCGCCGCAGGCCGGGAACGCGGACGTGGCCCGGATCATGCGCGAGTTTCCCGGGCGTGGTGATCTTGGCGACGGCAGCCAGCCGCGTTCGCCTGAGGCCACCCTCGAGGTGCTCACGGTGCCCGAGGATCTGGCGATCGATCTGATCGCGAGCGAACCCCTAATCGCCCAGCCCCTGCAGATCAGTTTTGATGAGCAGGGGCGGATGTGGGTCGTGGAGTATCGGCAGTATCCGTTTCCCGCTGGGCTGAAAGTGGTGCGGTATGACCAGCACCTGAGGGCCGTGTTTGATCGTGTGCCTGCCGCCCCGCCGCATCATGAGCCCGGTCGCGACCGGGTGAGCGTGTTCACCGACACCAACGGCGATGGGACCTATGACGCACACCAGGTGGCAATCGATGGCCTCAGCATCGCCACGAGCGTGGCGGTTGGTCATGGTGGCATATGGGTGATGAACCCGCCCTATCTCCTCTTCTATCCAGACGCCGATGGGGATGCAGTGCCAGACGGTGATCCCGTCGTGCACCTCTCTGGTTTTGGTTTGGAAGACACCCACTCTGTCGCCAACAGCCTGCTGTTTGGTCCTGATGGCTGGCTCTACGGAGTCAACGGGAGCACCACAACAGCGAAGGTGGTTGCGGCTCTCGGTGACCAGCCGCCGCTGGCCTACGAGGGGCAGTGCGTGTGGCGGTATCACCCCGAGGAGCATCGCTTTGAGATCTTCGCGGAAGGTGGGGGCAATCCGTTTGGGCTGGAGATGGACGCCGCCGGCGAGATCTTCTCCGGTACCAACTGGGGCGAGACGCGTGGCATGCACTACGTGCAGGGCGCCTATGGTGTGAAGAACTGGGGCAAGCACGGGCCGCTGACCAATCCCTACGCCTTCGGCTTCTTCAACCACATGGCCTTCCAAGGTGACGGTCGACGCTTCACTGAAGAGATGGTGGTCTACGACGATGTGGTGATGCCCGAGCGGTATCGCGGTCAGTTTGTGGCCGTCAATCCGCTGCAACGCGTGGTTATCGCGGCCCAGAAAATCCCGCAGGGATCGACTTACCGCACCGAAGACTTCGAGAACCCCATCCAGACGGAGGACCGCTGGTTTCGCCCGGTCGACGTGACCGTTGGGCCCGACGGTGCCCTCTATTTCGCCGACTGGTACGACACCCGCCTGACCCATGTCGATCCACGCGACAACTGGCACAAGACGAGCGGACGGATCTACCGGCTACGGCCGGCGGAGGAGCCTGTGGTCGTGGGCGAGCAGGCAGAGGAGGGATTCTCACGGCGGCAGTTTGATCTGCGACGCCTCGACGACGAAGCCCTTCTGGCGACGCTCGACCATCCAAGTCGCTTCTTTCGGCGGGCCGCGGTTGAGCAACTCGCGGCACGTGGGTCCGAGGCCACGCGCCGCACCCTCCGCGACCGGTTGCAGCGAGGAGAGAGTGAGCGGCTGGAAGACCTGTGGGTGGTCTTTCGGCTTGCTGGCTGGGAGGCGTTTGCTGCCGACTCCGACCTGCTGAAGGCTGTCGCCCACTCAGCAAATCCTGACCTGCGGCGGTGGCTGGTGCGGTTGCTGGGGGATGGTGGCCTGCTCGACTCGGAAGCCGTGGCGGTGGTGGCAGAACTGGCGGAGCGTGAGACGGATCTCCGCGTCCGCTCGCAGATCGCCTCGACCGCGAAGCGGATCACGGGAGACTGTGGATTGGGGATTGCCCTGGCAATGGCCGCGGCCGATCGGAGTGACGACCGTGCCGATCTCCATCTGCCCCTGTTGCTCTGGTGGGCTGTCGAATCGCACGCGGATGATCCAGCGGGGATGCTCGTCGATGGCCTCGCGAGCATGCCGGAGCTGTGGGCGTCGCAGCTCTTCACGAGCACCGTGCTTGAGCGACTGGCGAAGCGATGTGGGGTGAAAGCGGACGCGCGGGCCTTTGAGATCACCGAGACGGCACTTGCGATGGCTCCCAGCGAGGAACTGCGTGCGGTGATCGTGCGAGGGTTTGATGAAGGGCTTGCAGCCCGCGATGCGGTCGAGTTGCCCGGCGCTCTGGCGGCCTCGTTGGCGGAGGCCCGCGCAGCCTCGCCGATTGCCGATCTCGTGTTTCGCTTGCGTCAAGGACAGGCAGAGGCCGCGACCAAGGCCGTGGCCATGATCAGAGACGGCAGTCAGCTCGTGGGTGAGCGCGTGCAGCTGATTGAGGCGGTTGCTGAGGTCAAAGCGGCCGAGGGCGCGGCGGTGCTGCTGGGTTGTCTTGGGGATGCGTCGCTGGCGGTCAGGCGGGCTGCGCTCGTTGGGCTTGCCCGCTTCGACGACGCGAGCATCGGAAGCCGAGTGGCGACGGGCTACCAGAGCATGGATTCAAGCACTGGCCTGCGGCCGATCGCGATTCGTGTGCTCACAAGCCGACCCGAGTGGACAAAAAACCTGATCGAAAAGATTGATCTGCTTGAGATCCCAGCGGAGGTGGTCACGCCCGACATGCTTGTGCAGATGCAGGCGCATGGCGATCAAGAACTCACCGCCGCGATCCAGCGGATCTGGGGGGCTGTGCGGGCCACGCCCGAGGAGAAGCGCTCACAGATGGAGCGGCTGACAATGCTCGCTGCGGAAGGGGGCGACCCTTCGCGGGGAAGCCAGCTGTTTGCCGAGCACTGCGGGAAGTGCCACCGGCTCTTCGGCGCGGGAGGGGAAGTGGGCCCCGACCTGACGGGCTACGAACGGACCAACGTTGGCTTCCTCTCCTTGGCGATGGCTGACCCTTCGGCCGCGATCCGTGAGGAGTACACAACGTACCGCGTGCTCACGACGGACGGCCAGGTCGCGAGCGGTCTCTTGATCGACCGTTCGGAAGGGGGCGTGGTGTTGCGGACGGCGGAAGGGCAGACGCTCCGATTTTCCACGGAGGAGATCGACTCCTACGACGCCTCGCCCGTCTCGCTCATGCCCGATAACGTGGTCGGCAACCTCAGCGACGACCAACTCCGCGACCTGCTCGCCTACATCATGGACGGGCCATGAGAGTCACTCGGCAGCAGGGCTTGCCACGCGAAAGCCGGTCGTATTGGTTTCGTAGTTTGGCGTGCTGCGGCCTTCCCGGAAGTTCAGGAAGAACACTCCTTGGTACCACGAGCCTCCGAGAATTCCTCGGGCCTCACTGGAGAGGCCATCGAGGTCATTCCACTCCTGCACGTTCCCGTGCTGATCGAACGTCCCATAGGCACTGGGGCTTTCTGAGAATTGCCCCACGTCGGTGAGATACGGTGTTTCGCGGGAGTAGGTGTTCTCCTGCGTCATGCAAAACCTCCCCTTCGCACGATAGTTGACCCTGTTTTTGCCAGCCTTCGGCGCATTGCTCGGGGGCTCGTCGCTCTGCGTGGCGTAGGTCCAATAACCGGCGTTGGTTCCTCCTCCTTTGTAGAAAGCTGCCTTGAACCACTCGTTTTCGGTGGGAATCGTAAAGCGGGCCTTGTCGCTCGCCTTCGGCGGATAACCCTCCACAGCGCCTTTGAGCCGATACGCTCCCTCTTCGGTGCTCCCGGATCCCTGGCCGTTGTGCAGCCAGTTACAGAACCGGGCTGCGTCCCACCAGTTGACGTAGGTGATTGGCCGCATGGCGGACCCGAGCACGCGGTACGTGTAGGAACCGGGATCGCCCGACCGCTCGATGCCGGCCGCATTGGCCGACAACGCCATCATCTCGTGGTAGAGCTCGAAGGGATCGGAGGCGGCGACGGCGTTGAGGAACTCCGCGTATTGGCCGATGGTGACTTCATACGCACTGATTTGGAACGTGTAGGGGACGGCTCCGAAGCCACCAGCGTTTGGGGCATTCCCGGGATCTCCCACCGTGACCATCTCCATGGCCACTTCCGCGCGGACACTCGCGGAGCCGACACTCCAGACAGTGGCTGCCAGCAGGCCGATGAGGACCGTTTTCAGCGACGTCCACTCGCCTGCCGGGAGTTTGTGGGGATCCATCCGCCTGTTCCTTTGGGTGTTCGTCGTCGCTGCCTCAGCACCGTTAAACGGCGGAGGGCACCCAAAGTTGCGTGGGCTACTGCGGGATCGCGTGGATCGTGAGAAACGCGGTGTCGGAGAAGGTCTGCCCGGAGGTGTCTGCGACGAGCACCGAGAGCTCAAGTTGGTCGCAGATCGCCAAGTCAGGAATCACGAGTCGGAGCCTACGAGGGCCGAGCACATCGACCGCCTCGACTGTGAGCGGGTCGTGGCCCTGCGTGTCAGGGTTTCGCACTGAAAACTGATCGGAGCCATACCGTTTTGACCAGAGATAGTTCCACATTTCGGCGGTGAAGGCTTCGGGCCGCTGGGCTGATGCGGGATCGAGATCAAAACTGAAGGTCAGTTCAATGCCCCCGGGAACCACCTCCACCCGGTCGATCATCTGCACGGGCTCGCCGGTGGCGCGGAGTCGCTGGAGGCACCCATCGAGCCCGTTCCTGGGCCCTTGCCACCCGGAGAGGCCGACGCCATAGATCTGCCCGTCGGCAGGATTGATTCGCAATCGCATCACGCCGGCAGACCACTGATGGGGAAGCGGGATGATCGCTCCCTGCATCGTGCCGTCGACCTCTTGCAGCGAGAGCGAGTAGAGCCAGCCCTTGCCGAAGGAGGAGTGGATCATGCGGCCCGCCAGAGGCCCAAGCCTCTCGTCGCCAGCCCACACCTGGCCACCACTGGAACTGTCGACCTCCTGTGGCATCCACACGATCGGTTCCTCAAAGGTGCTCGGGAGGCTGCCGCCGTGGCGCTCGGCGAGCCAGGCCTCCTGCTCTTTGTTTTGCGGCATGTTGCCGAGGAACGAGCCTTCGCGGATGAGCGAGATTTTGCTGGCCGGCATCCACGGTCCTTGGTTGTCAGAGACGGTGAGCCTGTCGTCGGGAAGGATGCCCATGCCGTTGGGTGTGCGGATGCCCCAGGCGACCACCTCGGCGGAGCCGCCCTCGGGAGGAATCCGCATGATGCTCCCGGGACGGCCGTGGTCGGTGTGCTGGCCAGCCTTGGCGAGATAGAAGTTGCCGTGCGAGTCGGTCTGCAGGTCAAACGAGAAGGCGTGGAACACGCTTGAGACATCGTCGTCGTTCCAGAAGGCTTCAATGAAGTCGGCTTCGCCATCCTGGTTGAAGTCGTGCAGCCGCTTGAGGCCGTCGTGGCAGGTGACGTAGATCTGGCCGTCGACTACCCGCACGCCAAAGGGTTCAAAGAGCCCCGCGGCGAACCGCTTCCACGAAACGGCGTCGAGATCATCGTCGAGCCCGCTGACGATGTAGACATCGCCGCCATGCGTGGTGACCACACAGCGGCCATCGTCAAAGAAGTCGAGGGATGAGGTGCGAAGCCACGCGTTCCAAGGGTTTTCAAAAGGCACGTTGACGGTGTCGAGAGCGTAGCCGTTGATGTTCGTGCCGAGCTGCCCCGAGGCCGTCAGCGTTTCAGGCCAGCGAAGTGAACCGCCGTGGGTGAGGTCCGCGAGGTCGATCGGCGGCGAGTTGGAAGCCTGGCGGCAGGTCTCGTGGAACGCTGGCAGCTGCGAGGTGGAGCTGAGCGTGCTGCGGATCACGCGCAGACGCCTTCGCTCCTTGCCTGCAGGGATTGTGAGGAGCAGGCGGCCGTCGTCGTCTCGATGCCAGGTGCAGCCTTCGAGATCACCCTGAAGCGTCGCCGCGGCGATCAGGCCCCAGTTGGCCTGGTCGTCAGCTGCCGGGGTTGGCGCCGCAGCAGGTGCGGTGGGCTTGGGCTGCCAGGCGAAGAGTGGTGCCTGGGCTGGCGGCTGGGCATCGGCCGCACAGGCGGCGATCTGTTCATCGCTGAGCACGCGGTCGAGAAGACGGACCCAGCCGATCTCGCCTTCGTAATCCCCTCCGAAGTTGGTGGCGGTGGCGCCGACCTTGAATACAAAGCCCGCCGCCGCAGGCCGAAGAAACTCCCCACGCTTCGCCTCGAGTTTGCCGTCGACATAGAGCCGTGTCTCATTCTTCTTGACCACCAAGGCGGCGGTGTGCCACTGGCCATCAGCGAGATTCGTAGAACTGGCGATCGCGCCCACCCACCCGATGTCGTAGACAAGCCGGCCTCCCCGGACGAAGAGCGTCTTGCCATCCGGTTTCCAGATGCCGTTCTTTGGAGTCGAGGCCACCAACGTGCCTTCCTGGCCACGGAACCGCACGAGCAGGGTGCGGCTGGGGGTGCCAAGGTCGAGCTCGCGGGCGTCCTCCGCTTCAACCATGTGGCGAGGTATGTTTTGGAATGGCTGAGGTGGAGCATCCCCTGTCGGTTGGCCACTCACGAAGGCGATGCCGTCGGCGCGCGCCGGGCCAAAGCCGTCGACGTGGCTCAGGTCATCGGCTTTCACGATCCCTGCCTTCCCCTTCTCGGAACGCATCTGACCCACGCTGAGCGTCAGTGGGGCGCCAGGGCCAATCGTGAGGCTGTGCGCGAGCGTGACGGGGCTGGTGGAGGAGAGTGCCTCGACCGACTCGAGCACCTCGCGACCCTCAATCGCATAACTGAGAATCGCTTGATTGTTGTGGAGGTAGTGTCCACGGTAGGTCAGCCAGTCGTCGCGGAGTGGGCCGCGGGGAGGCTTGTGGGCCTCGACGTCGTCAAAGGTGCCCCCAAAGGCCCACTGCCAGGCATCGAGACCTGGCAGCGGGTCACCCTCGATCTGTGGCATCTGCTCGCCACGTTGCTTTTGGTGGTGCGTTTCCGAGAGGTCCAGGAAACCACCTTGCCAGGCGGCGGCGAGTCGCATGCGGTGCAGGTCGTAGCAGAGGGCGATCTCGCCAGGCAGTCGCAGGGTGAGGCCGTTGTTGACGCGGTGCCCGAGCTGCGAGCCGAGGGCAGGGCCGTAGTCGCGATCAACGATTGCTTGCGTCTCTCCGCGGCCCTCGCCTTCTGGCAGCGACGCGAGGTATGCCTCGTCGATGGTCTCATACTGGGGATTGCGATCCTTCATCAGGCCTTCGCGGACATAGTGCACGACCTGATAACGCTCCATCGGCGAGAGGTTCTGCAGGGCTCCCATCAGGCCAGCCCCACGGCTGACGGTGAGGAACATCCGGTACGGATCGCTGCCAAACTTGAGCGCATCGCGGCCGAAGGCCCGTGCGGTGGGTAGGCGAGGTTCGTTGCCGTCGGCGCCATGGCAGTTGACGCAGTGGCCGGCAAAGATCCGGCTGCCGGCGTCAAAGTCTTTTTTGGTCAGGTCGCGGAGGATGCCGGCGTGGTCGAGGCCTTGGGTGTCGTCGGTGATCACCAGGCTTGCAGCATCGGGCGCGAGGGCCAGTTCACGCTCCCTCCCACCGTGGGCGATCTCGGCGACATAGCGCACCAGGTCGAGAAACTCCCGCTCGTCGGCAAGGGAGTCGACCAAACCAGAGGGCATCATCGACACTTCCGAAACCCCGATCTCTTCAACGTCCTCGTGGGGGATGACGGTTTCGCGGAGGAGGTCGCTCGCACTTCGCAGCACGATGGCGTCGTCGGTTTCTCGAACCCGCAGGCCGCTGATTACCTCCCCGTCGACCGTCTGGATGGTGAGGGTTTCATAGCCGTCGCGGATCGCAGCCGAGGGGTCGAGCAGCGAACGGATGGCGTGGTCGATCGCGGCAGGCAGCGTGGCGGATTCCGGCCGTGGCGTGGCGAGATCTGGCCCGAGCGGAGAGGCCGCATCGCCCGCCGTATGGCAGCGGACGCAGGAAGCGGCCGAGGTGTGGAAGAGCACGGCGCCGCGCATGGCATCTCCGCGCAATCGCACGCGAGCCGCGAGCACAGAGGGGTCGGTGCTGCGGAGTTCGGCCTCGAGTCCAGCCGACGCGACGGGTGCCATGGCCACGCAGATGCTGAAAGCCAAGGCCGCGACGGGCCCTGCGGGACAGAACCACGAACGTGTGATCAAGGGAGCCCCTGGAGGCAGGGCAGGCAATCGAACCGGCATGCAGGCGTCCTCGAAGCGCAAAGGCCATGACGAGACAGAAAGAGACGAAAAAGCCCCTCAATGCACGTATCCTATCCGCTTGCCCGGGCCCGCTGCGACCGGTCCGAACCCACAACGGCAGGACTTTAAAAAATTTTCTGTTATTCCGTGAATCGCCGTGCGGTTTGGTTTTCGAGCCATCGAAGGAGGTTCTGCTGTGCGTCTGCGGCGGGCGTTTCGATCAGGCTTTGTCGGGTTGTACGAAAGGTTCTTGAAATGCGGATTTCGAAGTTTTTCTGCGGAATGCTTGCTGCTGCCGTGGCTGCGGGTGCCACGATTGGTGCTGCCCATGCTGGCGAGTGCCCGCTCTCGGCGAAGAAGTCAGTCAAAGTTCACGCAGTGAAGCTGGCTGAAAAGAAGGACATTGTGGACACGGCGGTCGGCGCCGATGCGTTTTCCACACTGGTGGCTGCGGTGAAGGCCGCTGGGTTGGTGGAGACGCTCAAGGGTGACGGCCCCTTTACGGTCTTCGCACCGACGAATGAAGCGTTTGCCAAGCTCCCAGAAGGCACGGTGGAATCGCTGCTGAAGCCTGAGAACAAGGACAAGTTGGTCGCCGTCCTCACCTACCACGTGGTGCCGGGCAAGGTGATGGCTGCTGACGTCGTCAAGCTTAAGAATGCCAAGACCGTGCAGGGTGGTGAAGTCGATATCGTCGTCGCTGACGGCAAGGTCAAGGTCGACAACGCCAATGTCGTGAAGACCGACATTGAATGCTCAAACGGCGTGATTCATGTGATCGACGCCGTCATTCTCCCGTAAGGGAAGGGACGGTGCAGACGCGCGGGGGCGGGCTTTGTCCTGCCCCCGCAAGTCTGTTTCCTCACTTGCTTAGACTATTCTTTTGGGCTTGCCGACGATGACTTTAGCAATCTGAATAAGTCGCTATCAGTCGTCAGCACGACTGTCGTATCTTGGCCGAGTGCATCTCGATACATGTCGAGCGTTTTTAAGAAGCCGTAAAACTCGGCTGCCACAGGGCTTGTGTTGTACGCGTTGGCGTAGATTTCAGAAGCTTCCGCATCAGCCTTCCCCTGGATTTCTTCAACCTCGCGGTAGGCTTGCGACTGGATCTCACGAAGATCTTTCTCCCGTCGCCCATCAATCTTGGCGGCCTCACCAGCACCTTCTGAGCGGAAGCGTTCGGCGATCTGCTCACGCTCCGAGATCATCCGCTCATAGATCTTGGTGATCACATCGCTCTTGTAGTTGATCCGCTTGATGCGGACATCGAGGAGTTCGATGCCCCACAGCTTGACTTTCGGCATCGCGGCGTCGCGGATCTCTTGCTCGAGATGAATGCGGCCGAAACTGATCGGCGGCAACACTCCCACGGTCGTGCCAAACTCAAACTCTTCGAGCGTTTCGTCGCGAACAGGTTCGCGATCTTTTTCACTGCGAACCACTTCGATCAGATCGTGGCGGGCCACAACGTTGCGGGTTTCACTACCGATGATGTCATCGAGCCGCGAGAGGGCGCTCCGCTCGTCGCGCAAGGCCTGAAAATAGAGCAGGGGGTCGGAGATCCTCCAGCGGGCAAAGGTGTCGACGACGATGTAGAGCTTGTCGCGGGTGGTCATCTGGTTGGGCTGGCCGTCCCACTCGAGAATCCGCGTGTCGAAGCGGTTCACCGTGGAAATCAGCGGCACTTTAAAGTGCAGGCCGGCTTCTTTGCCGTCGACGTTGATGGGTTGACCGACGGGCTTTCCAAACCGTGTGATCACCACCTGCTCGGTTTCGTCAATCTGGTAGGCACTGCCGAAGAAGACGACCACAGCCACCACCGTCAAAAGCACGGCAAAGGACGTAGTCAGCGGCGAAGGATTCGAGGATATGCGTGGCATGACAGTCTTTCTGCGGCAGGCGGCTAATACGAGCGTGTGTTGGCGGATGGGCGAGGTGTGGGTGAGGCGGGGGTGGGAGTTGCAAGATTCAGCAGGGGCAGCAGCTGGCGTGCCTCCTCGTCGATCACGATCTTGCCGCCGAGCGAGGGCAGGAGTTCAGACATCGTTTCGAGGTAAATTCGCTGCCGCGTCACGTCAGGAGCTTTTTCGTACTGCTCAAGAAGGGCGGTGAAGCGTGCCACGTCGCCCTCGGCTTCATTGACGCGTTCGATCGCATAGCCCTCGGCAGACTGAATGTCTTTCTCCGCCTCGCCGCGGGCTTTGGGAACCTCGCGGTTGTAGTTGCCGTTGGCCTGGTTGATCATCTGCTCCCGCTCTTGCTGAGCGCGGTTCACTTCATCAAACGACGACTGCACGGCCGTGGGCGGGTGCACATTCTTGAGTTGCACCTGCTGCACGCGGAGGCCCATGTCGAGCGTGGTGACGACTTCGGTGAGCTTCTCAATGGCGGCGGTCTCGATACCCTGCCGACCGATCGTGAGCACTTCGTCGACTGTCCGGTCTCCCACCACTTCGCGCATCACGCTTTCAGAGAGATCTCGGAGCGTGGCCACAGGCTCACGCAGATTGAAGAGGTACGCCTTCGGATCATTGATCTCGTACTGCACGACCCACTCTACGTGCGCGGCGTTGAGGTCACCGGTGACCATGTCGGCCTCGGCTTCCGTCTCTCGTGAGGATTGGTATGGGTTGGTGGCGCCATCGGAGCCGAAGCCAAATTCCAGCTTCAGCTGCCGCTTCACTGGCAGGATCGAGACGGTGTCGATGCCGAAGGGAAACTTGAAGTGGAGGCCGGCTTCGCTGGTGTGGGTGTAGCGACCAAATCGCTGGACGACCGCCACGCTCTCAGGGCCCACCGAATAGAAGGAGCCGGTGATCCCCATCAAGAGGAGGAGACCTACGGCCGCGACGAGAATCAGCGAACGCCGCCGGCCTGGGTCGAGTGAGGGAATCGTGATCGGGTTGTTCGTTCCAAATGACATCGGCGTATCCATCGAGGAGGTGTCTTTGCAGTGTAGTTCGACTCTTCGGCACGTGCTGAGCCCGGAGCGTGTGGGCGGGCATGAGGCGCGGGGTGTTGGTGGTCAGGGGAGGGGGTGGATGCCATAATTCGGCTCTCGCGCTCCCGAGGATGAACCGACACGATGCACGGCCCCTACTTTTCACCCTGTTCACAGGGTTTTCTTGTGCGGCGCCGATGTGCGGCTCCGTGGCTCGCCATGCTGATCGCGGCTGCTGTGAACGCAGGGTGCGCGGTGCAGGCTGATGAGGTGGACTTCAACCGCGACGTGCGGCCGATCCTTTCCAACCGCTGTTTCAGTTGCCATGGGCCGGATGAGGAAAAGCGGGAGGCAGGCCTCCGCCTTGATCTGCGTGATGCGGCCCTCGCCGAGCTCGACAGCGGTCATCGTGCGATCGTTCCCGGGCATGCCGACGACAGCGAGTTGGTTGCCCGGGTCACCAGTGACGACCCCGATCTGGTGATGCCACCGCCGCACGTGAAGAAGACGCTCTCAGGCGAAGAGAAGGAGATCCTCGCGCGCTGGATCGAGCAGGGGGCTCCTTACGCGCCGCACTGGGCGTTTGTGGCTCCTACGCGCCCGGCCATTCCCGAGGTTCGCCAAGAAGGGTGGGCCCGCACGCCGATCGATCGGTTTGTGCTTGCGAGGCTTGAGGCCGAGGGCCTCGCGCCCGCGCCTGAGGCGGACCGAGCGGCACTTTGTCGGCGGGTGTCGCTGGATCTGATCGGACTGCCCCCGTCGCCAGATGAGGTCGAGGCGTTTCTCGCGGACGAATCGGAGGATGCCTACGAAAAACTGGTGGACCGGCTGCTGGCGAGCCCGCGGTATGGCGAACGGTGGGCCCGCCGCTGGCTTGATCTCGCCCGCTACGCCGACACCAATGGCTATGAGAAAGATCGTCCGCGCGAGATCTGGCCCTATCGCGACTGGGTGATCCGGGCCCTCAACGACGACATGCCCTTTGACGCGTTTACGATTCGTCAGATTGCCGGTGACATGCTGCCCGAGCCCACGGTGGATGACATCATCGCCACCGGGTTTCATCGCAACACGATGATCAATGAGGAGGGGGGCATCGACCCGCTCGAGTTTCGGTATCTGGCGATGGTCGACCGAGTGGCGACAACCGGATCCACCTGGCTTGGGCTGACCACGGGCTGTGCGCAGTGCCACACGCACAAGTTCGATCCGTTGACGCACACCGACTACTTCTCGCTGATGGCGCTGCTCAACAACGCCGACGAACCTGAGTGGTTGATTCCCAGTGACGACCAGGTGGCGCGGAGGGTGGCCATCGACGCGCAGATTGAGGCGGCGTGGGACGCGTTGCCCGCACGGTGGCCGGCACCCGAAGCCACTGAAGGGGACGCCAAGCAAACCGCGGCCGAACAACTGGCCGAGCGATTCGCCGCATGGAATGAGATCGAGTCGCAGGCGGCGATTTCCTGGCAGGTGCGGCATCCCCAGGTGGTGTCGTCCACGATGCCCCACCTGGTGGTCCGCGACGACGGCACGGTGCTCGGAAGTGGAGACTCCACGAAAAGCGAGGTGTATGAACTGGTGCTGCCCGGAGGAGAGGTGGACGTGCGAGCCCTGCGGCTGGAGGTGCTGCCGGATCCCAGCCTGCCGGCGAATGGCCCCGGGATGACCTCCTACGAGGGGCCGAAGGGGGACTTCTTCCTCTCGGAGCTGGAACTTTCGGTTGCGGGCCGATCGGTGCAGTTGGCCTCGGCGAGTGAGTCGTTTGCGGGGACCGCGTTTGCAGGGAAGGTGAGCGGCGCTGCTGGAGCGATTGATGGCGAGATGTCGAGTGGCTGGACCACAAATGGGCAGCAAGGGAGAGCCCATGCGGCCGTGTTTGTGATGGCAGAGCCCGTGCCGGTAGGCGAACCGCTCCGCGTGACGATGCGGTTTGAGCGGCACTACGCCTGCCCGCTTGGATGTTTCCGCTGGTCGGTCACCGATGTGGAAGGCGCTGCAGCCCGCGGACACTCGGCGGAAGAAGAAGCGGCCCTGGCCGTTGTGGCCGCGGAACGCACCGAAGCGGAGCAGCAACGCGTGTTTCGCAGGTTTCTCGCCTCCGCGGCGGAACTGACAGAGCCCGTTGCGGAGATCCGCAGGCTTGAAGAGTCGCTACGACAGGGCACGCGAACGCTGGTGATGGCCGAGCGGCCGGCGGAGAATCCCCGCCCGACCCATCGCCATCACCGCGGCGAGTACACGCAACCAGAGGAGTTGGTGCCTGCGGCCGTGCCAGGTTTCCTGCCGCAGTTGCCGCAGGGCCAGCCAACGGATCGCCGTGCGCTCGCCGAGTGGCTTGTTTCTCGCGACAACCCGCTCACTGCCCGCGTGACGGTCAACCGGCAGTGGCAGGCATTTTTCGGCACGGGCCTCGTGGCGACGCTTGAAGACTTTGGTTATCAGGGTGCGCTTCCAAGCCACCCCGCCTTGCTCGACTTTCTGGCGGTCACGTTTATGGATGACTGTGGCTGGTCGCTGAAGAAACTCCATCGGCTGATGGTGACGAGCAGCACCTACCGGCAGGCGTCCACGGTCTCGCCAGAGTTGGCCGCCCGCGATCCGGAGAACCGGCTGCTCGCGCGTGGGCCACGGGTCAGGCTGGAGGCCGAGGTGATTCGCGACTCGCTGCTGGCAGCGTCTGGCCTGCTCTCGTCAAAGATGTATGGCCCTGGAGTGCGGCCACCACAGCCCGCAGGCGTGACTGAGGTGGCGTATGGGTCGCCCGGTTGGAGCGCGAGCGAAGGAGAGGATCGGTACCGTCGCAGCATCTACACCTTCCAGAAGCGGACGGCTCCCTTCGCGATGACGACCACGTTCGATGGGCCGACCGGGGAATCCTGCCTGCCACGCCGTGATGTGTCGAACTCGCCTTTGCAGGCGTTGACGCTGCTCAACGACCCGATGTTTCTCGAGCTCGCCGCGGCACTTGGGAGGTTGGCAGCGACGATGGACGGCAACGATGCAGCCCGCCTGGAGATGCTCGCGTTGCGGTTGCTCTCGCGGCCGCTCGCCGAGCCTGAGGAGGCCGCGATCCTCGACTATCTCGCACGCCAGCGTGAGCGGCTTGCCGCAGGCGAACTCGATGCAACGAGGCTGCTCGCGGCGGCGGCCGCACATCACGACGCAGAGCCGGCGGACATCTCGTTCGAGCATGCGGCGTGGATGCTTGTTGCCCGGGCCTTGATGAACCTCGATGAGGCCATCGTGAAGCGATGAGAGACACCATGAAACGATCTGCTGTGCGAGGCATCCAGATGACACCGGCGACGACCTTCCTGAGCCAGACGCGGCGGCACTTCTTCGCGGACTGCGGGGTGGGCGTGGGAAAAATCGCGCTCGCCGGCCTGCTGGCTGAGGCGTCGGGAGCGGCGCGGGTGCGTGGCGATGACGCGGTTGCTGCCGGCCCTCTGGCGGCCCGCCCTCCCCACTTTCCAGGCAAGGCCAAGGCGGTGATTCAGCTCTTCATGGCGGGAGCGCCGAGTCAGCTGGAGATGTTCGACTACAAGCCGGCGCTTGCGAAGATGGAAGGGAAGCCGATTCCGCCTGAGGTGATTGGCGGCCAGCGGTATGCCTTTATCCGGCCAGACGCGGCGGTGCTGGGGCCGCAGTTTTCGTTTGCGAGGCATGGTGAATGTGGGGCCGAACTCTCCGAGATGCTGCCGCATCTGGCGAAGGTGGTCGACAAGATCGCGATCGTGAAGAGCTGCCGCACCGATCAGTTCAACCATGCCCCGGCGCAGCTCTTCATGAACTGCGGCTTCGCGCAGCCGGGTCGACCGAGCATGGGGTCGTGGGTGACGTACGGCCTTGGCAGCGAGAGCAGCGACCTGCCCGCGTTTGTGGTGATGAGCACCGGCAACGGCATCAGTGGCGGAGCGGCCAATTGGTCGAGTGGATTTCTGCCGAGCGTCTACACGGGCACTCGTTTTCGCAATGCGGGCCCCCCGATTCTCAACGTCGATTCCCCACAGGGCGCCGATCGGGACCTCGCGGGCGACACGCTTGACCTGGTCAGCAGACTCAACGGCCGGCGGCTTGAAGTGGATGGGGATCCGGAGATCGCCACCCGCATCGCCGCCTACGAGATGGCCCATCGGCTGCAGGTGTCGGCACCGGAGTTGATGAACCTGGCCGATGAGTCGGCGGAGACGCTCGCGCTTTACGGGTGCACGCCAGAAGAGGCGAGTTTTGCCCGGGCGTGCCTGATCGCCCGGCGACTGGTGGAGCGGGGCGTGCGTTTCGTCACGATTTACCACGAGGGCTGGGATGGCCACTCGAACGTGGCTGGCAACGTGAAAAACAACTGTGGGAAGACCGATCAGGCCTCGGCGGCGCTCGTCACCGATCTCGCCCAGCGGGGCATGCTCGACGAGACCCTCGTGGTGTGGGGAGGAGAGTTTGGCCGCACGCCGATGGTGGAGGCGAGTGCGGTGCTCGGCCGCTCACAAGGCCGCGACCACCACCCCAACGCCTTCACGATGTGGCTGGCGGGGGGGGGAATCCAAGGTGGGATTACCTACGGCGAAACCGACGAACTCGGTTTTCACGTCGCTCGCGATGAGGTGCACGTGCACGACCTCCAGGCGACGATCCTGCACTGCCTCGGTCTCGACCATGAACGGCTGACCTTCCGTTTCCAGGGGCGCGACTTCCGCCTGACCGATGTGCACGGGCATGTGGTGACCGGTATTCTCTCGTGAGCCTCCACGGTTGTGGAGCGTTCCTTGGGAGTACTTCCGATGCGTGTTTCGTCGATAGGTCGTCGCGTGTTTGCGATGGGGTGTGGTCTGGCGGTGGCCGGTGCGTCGCTGATGAGCTTTGCGGTGGTCGAGGGAGCCGACCAGTGGCTTGAGGTGAAGGGGCACGAGGGGCCGGGGAAGGGAAAGCGGGTGGTGCTCATCAGTGGTGATGAGGAATACCGCAGCGAGGAGGCCCTGCCTCAGTTGGCCAAGATTCTGGCCCATCGCCACGGCTTCGACTGCCGGGTCGTGTTTGCCCTGAACCCCGAGACTGGTGAAATCGATCCGGACGAGCAGGCCAACATTCCGGGCCTTGAGGCGCTTACCGACGCCGACTTGATGGTGATCGCCACCCGCTTTCGCAAGTTGCCCAAGGAGCAGATGGCACACATTGATGCCTACCTTCGCTCCGGCCGGCCTGTGGTGGGGATGCGGACCGCGACGCACGCCTTCAATGGCATCGGTGACCCTGCGTTTGCCCACTACAACAACGGGTATGGCGGTGAGAAGGAAGCCTGGAAGGGGGGCTTTGGCCGGCTCGTGCTGGGTGAGATGTGGATCAGCCACCACGGCCACCACGGTCGTGAGAGCACGCGGGGCCTGATTGCTGCGGACGCGAAGGATCATCCGATCCTGCGAGGCATTGCCGACGGTGAGATCTGGGGGCCGACCGATGTTTACGGCGTGCGGTTGCCCCTGCCGGGCGACTCCAAGCCGCTGGTACTTGGCCAGGTGCTCGATGGGATGACGCCCGACGCCGCACCAGTCGAAGGACCAAAGAACGAGCCGATGATGCCGGTGGCGTGGGTGAAGAGCTACTCGATCGACGGCGGGCCCGAGGGTCGCGTTTTCACAACGACGATGGGGGCCGCGACCGACCTCATTTCCGAGGGCACGCGACGGCTGCTCATCAACGCCTGCTACTGGGCGGCCGGCTTGGAAGGCGCGATCCCCGCGCACAGCGATGTGGCACTCGTGGGAACGTTCGAGCCAACGGCCTTTGGCTTCAAAGGAGCGAGGAAGGGCCTCACGCCTGCCGACTACGCGGGCGAGTGAGTTCGGGTGAGCAGTTTGCTTAAACGAAACAGCCGCTGCTCCGTGGGGAGCAGCGGCTGTTTTTCTAGTGTCTCACCCCGAACGTTATGCCTGGGCTTCACCTTTAGCCGGGGTTGTTGTTGGTCCCGGGGTCGGGAAGGGTGAAGTAGGACGGCTTCCGCATCGTGCTGCCTGGGTTGAGCAGGCTCTCGATGTCGGTCGAGAAGAGCGTGATCGTGAAGCCACCGGTCAGGTTGCGGAAGCGATCGGGCAGCTTGAGGACGTAGTTCATTCCGCCGCCTGTCACCGTGGCACCCTGCACGAGGATCTTGCGACCGCGGTGCTCGATCATGAACGCATCGACCGTCACGCCGGTGACCGGCTGGTTGAAGTCGATCAGGACCGTGCGATAGCCATCGGGGGTTTCTGGGCCCCAGATGCCGGTGGCTCCGATATCGAGGTTCGCCGGGTCGACCTGCACGTTGACGTTCCGAGCGATCGTGCTGACGCCTTCGACGGTGGCCGTGAAGCTGTGGAGGCCGTTGGCCAGCGGCCGCGTGGTGTAGGACCACGTGCCGTTTGCCGAGGCGACCACGCTGCCGAGCAGCGTCAACCCGTCGCGGATTTCCACCACGGCTGCCGCGGCTGCGGTACCGGTGATTTCTACGGTCGGGTCGTCGGTCGTGCCGTTGTGCGCGACATCGCCCTGAACGCTTCCCGCGTTGTCGACGACACCGGTGATGGCCAGCACACCAGGGTTCACCGGTGGTGTGATGCTGCTGCCGACGACAGTCAACGTGCGGATAGCAGAGAACGCACTCGAGTTGCCTGCTTCGTCGGTTGCGATCACCTTAAAGCTGTAGGTGCCGTTGGCGAGCGGGGTAGGCGTGTACGACCAGTTTCCAGTGGCGTTGGCTCGCAGCCCGATGCCACCTTCGATCCGTGCCGTGCCGTCTGGCAGTGTCACGAAGATGCTGATGTAAGCATTTGGTTCTGCGGTGCCGGAGATCGTGGGCGTGGTGTCGTCGGTGGTGCCACCATTCGGGACGGCCCCCTGCACGGCTCCGATATTGTCCGTGATCGCGACGATCGTTGGCGTGGCTGGTGGCGTGCGGTCAATCGTCACGGTGTACACCGACGACATCCCGGTGCGGCCGAGCGGATCGGTGACACTCGCCACGAAGTCGTAGGTCTTTGCCGTCAGTTGCACCGTGGTCACCGTCCAATCACCGCTGCTGTTGGTGACAGCACGGGCGACCTCCTTGGTGCCGTTCTTGATGATCACCGTTGTGAACGGTGATGACCTTCCCACGAGCGTGAGCGTCTGGTCATTCGTCCGGCCACCATTGTCAATCTTGCCCTGGAACGGATCGACGTTGTCGTTGACTGCGTCGATCGAGACTTCTGGGGCCAAGGTGTCGATCGTCACCGTGTAGATCGGCGACTGTGGACCCGCGTTCCCAGCGAGGTCGCGGGCGAGCGCGGCGAACGCGTGTGAACGATTCTCAAGATCGGCGGCCGGTGTGAAACTCCAGATGCCCGCGAGATCCGCACGCGTCGTGCCGAGCACAGCGCCACCGTCGTAGATCGTCACCACGCTGTTCCCCTCGGCGGTGCCGTAGAGGGTTGGCGTGGCGTCGTCGGTAATGCTGCCGTTTCGCACGATTCCGGAGATCAGGCCAGCATTGTCGTCGACCGCGGTGATGGCAGGCGCGAACGGAGCGGTCACGTCCACCACGAGGTCGATCGCATTCGACCCTGGCGAACTCGTGGCCCCACCGAGGGTCTGACGGACCTGCACAGTGCCGGCAGCGTAGGTGCGAGGCAGGAGGCTAAACGAGTTGCCTGTGCCCACCTTCCAAGTGATGCCGCTGTTGACGCTGTATTCCCACGTGCCACCGGCGAGCAGATTCCCCACCGAAAGCTGGCCGTCGCTCGTGATGCCGTCGTCATCGAACAGGCCCGTGTCGTTGACCAGAGCAAGCGTCGGCACTTGCAGCGGAGTGAATGGTCCGGCAAGACCCCAGTCGCTCGTGCCGAGGTTGTTCGTGGCCCGCACGCGATACTGGTAGCGGTCGCCGTCGGTCAGGCCTGTGACGATGATGGCAGTCTGCACCGGATCGGGCAGCACGACATCGGTCCACGCACCTCCGTTCTGGCTCTGCTGGAGCTCAAACGAGGTGATGGCAAGACCGTTGGCCGAAGCCAGCCAGTCGAGGCTGACCTGACCTTCGTCAGCGATCCCCGAGAGTTTCGGCATGGAAGGCTTGTCGGCCAACGAGATCGTGAAGGAGATCGAACCATCGTTCGCGTTCGGCAGCAGCGGCCGACCGGCGAGGTCCGTGAGCAAGGCTGGCAGGAAGCCGCCCGCCACACGTGTGGTCACATCGATTCGGTAGGTGCCGAGAGGATAGACCGCCGCCGATTCGAGGACGACTTCGTTGCTGGCCTCGAGGAAGCGGTAGAGGTAATCCGCACCTTCAATCAACACCCGCTCCATTGAGGCAGGAGCCCCAGGGTACGGCGAGAAGGTGACCTTGAACGCGGATGACCGGACGGTCGCCTTGTCGATGCCGACGCCAATGTCGTTGAGTTGCAGGACGAACCTTGTACGGCCGCGAGCGTTTTGACGCTCGAGTCGCACCATGTTCGGCTGCAGTTTCTCTTGGTCGATCGGCGAGTTGTCGAGCGGAACCGCAAGGGCGATCGTGGGCTGCGTGAAGTCGACACGATCGACAGCACCACGGTCCTTAAAGACGTTGAGCCCAACGCCAGGGACCGAGCCCGCAATCGCTGGGTCATCAGCACGAAGCTGGCCGTAAAGGTCGCGGGCCGGGGCGATGACTGGTGACGGTGGCAGGCCCACCGCATCCTTAACGACCACAAAGTCGTTGCGGTCTTGCAGGACGTCGATTGCGCTGTCGATCGCTGGTGTCAGTTCAGTGAGATAGAAGTTCTCAGTCTTCGCATCAACAAACGGATTGCTCGTGAGAATGATGCCACTGTTTTCAATCGTGCCGCTGACTGGCGACGTCACGTTGTAGTGGGCCGAGAAGCCGACCACGGTGAGCTGCTGACTCGTGCCGTCCACTTCGACACCAATGTCGAGATTGGCGAAGAGGTTGTTGAGTAGAGTGGGCGCGGCATTTTCGGTCACTTGCACGCCGATGCCACCGATCGTGTCACCACCATACACGGTGTTGTTGACGATCCGGCCATACGGAACCGCTGCATCGGGCACGTTGCCCGTGTTGGGATCGCCACTGAAGAGGATGCCGGCAGTACCGCTGGAGGCCACGATGTTGTTGACGATCACCGCGCCCGGCACGAGGCTGTCGTGGTTGATCGTCGGGAGATTACGGGCCACGCCTGGGTGCGGCGCGTTGGTGCCTGGCGTTCGCAGTCCAGCATCGACGCGGATGCCGTATTGAGCGGCATGGCTGATGATGTTGCTTTCGATCAAGAACTGACCCTGCTCCCGCAGGAAGTTCTGGTCGCCCACCAAGCCGCTCGTGTTGATGATCGGAGCGGTCGTGATCTCCGCGTTGGCGATCGTGATGCCGCCAGCCTGCTGGCCAGACTGGAAGAAGCCGATCACCGTCTGGGCGGTCAACTGATTCACACCCAGTTGGGCAATCAGGTCGAGTTCCATGCGACGTGTGGCGCCGCCGGTAGCGGTGAATGCTCCCACGGTCTGCCAGTTCACACCACCGTCGAGGCTGACCGCCACGCCGTCACCGTAGGGCAACTGCTCAGTGTCAGTGAGTTGGAAGGTGAATGGAAGCGCAGTCAAGGTTTCGCCAGCGGTCGTCGCGTAGTCGAAGGCGAAGAACGCGGCGGGCTCACGATCGAGATCGATATTCCAGAACACAGCGTTGTGTTCGGTCGTCGAGGTTGCGTTACCGAGACCTGCCAACTGAAGGCCTGCGGGCACAGGTGTGACCGTCCCGGTACCCCGACTGGTGACGACCAGTCCATCGACGGCGGCGAAGGTGTTCTCTTCCAAGGTCAGCACGGTGTCGGCTGCTTGGGGAATCAAGCGGTCATTCGTGTCGAAGGTTTGGGTAATCGCGACAGAACCCGCGAGTGGGTTGGTCAGCACGCCATACTCCGTTCCTCGGCGGATCTCCAACTGATACGCACCCTCGAGAACCTGCTCGAAGTAGTTGCCTGTCGTGGGGGTGCCGAGGTTAAAGAAGCCGGTTTGATTCGGCTGGGCGTTGGTGACCATTTCGCCGCGTTCTGCAAACCCGACGATGATATTGTCGATGTAGAAGCCCTCAAAGGCGTTGTTCGCGCCTCGCGTTGCATCGCCAAAGTTCCCATCAGAACCCGCTGCTCCGGTGATCATGTTCTTCAGATCTGGCATCGCTCTGAAGAACTGCAGGATGGCACCAGCTGGAAGGGTGATCTGGTTGTTGAGGGTCACCTCTCCCGTTGTTACATCGATGCCGGTGATGACCGTGTCGGAGGAAACCAACGGTGTTGCCAGGCCATCGACATCAAGAGGTGATCGCACGAGCATGCCGACTTCGAGGCCTTCCACACCGAGCATTGTCACAACCGCCTCGTTGGCGACTGGGGCAGCGATGGCGAGCACCGCATCTGGGGTGAAAGAGTTGCGATCGTTGGGGTTCATCATCCCTGCAGTGCTGAAGTCGAACCGCAGGCGAATGTTGGAGGCCCCTGCCCAGTTGCCGAGGTCAATGCGAGCTTGACGCCACGAACCAGTCGAGTCGAAGAGCTCCTGAACGTGCTGATTATCGATGAACGGTGTGGCTATCGCGGAAGATGTAGAGGGCGTGTTGGGCAACTCATCGGTATCGCCACCGTTGGCAGATCGAGCGGAGTTGTTTGTGGTGAGAACCTGCCAGGTCGCCCCGTCATCCACAGAAATAAACACGCGGGCGCTATCACGCATGCCGTTGCCCGCACCGCTGCTCGCCGCGCCTTCGGTGTCGAGGAAATAGTCGAAGTAGAGCGTGGGCTTATCGGTGTAGTCGTAGCCCGCCAGGCTAAATGGATTGGTGGTGACAGTGCCGTACGCACCACCTGGCAGGTTGTAGTTATTGCCGCCGGCAGTGATGGCGCTGCCTGCCGCGAGATCCTCCTGCCAGTTGTAGCCAATGTTTGCCTCAGTACCGAACTGGCTGGCGGACCCGACCCGAGTGTCAAAGTAGCCGCCGGAGCCAGTGCGGAACTGCTCGAGTCCAAAGTAGAGGCTGACGCCGCCGCCAAATCGACCCGAGCCGGCCGTGCGAGTGTTATCCGGTGAGGCTACCTGTCCGTGCCCAGCATCTGAATCGCGGAGTTCCGTGGGGTGCCAGAGATTGACGTCGAGCGGCGAGAATGCGAGGCCAGTTGCCCCGGCCACGGTGGGCAGCGAGATATGGCTGTCTGCGTACCCGTCACCGTTTGTGTCAAACACGTTCGCGAGCAGCGTATTGGTATCAGGGTCAATGCAGACAAGACGGCCTTGGCTCGTAATCGCGAAGAACATTCCCTGATAGCGGGCGTTTTCGAGATTGACGGGAGCGCTAGCGAGGCCCTCAAAAGTTTCTCCTGGGTTGAGCACGCCTGAGAAGTCCGCGATCGGCGTTGCGCCGCCGCCGAAGCCACCTACACCGACGCTCAGGAACTGGCCGCTTTGGCTGACGCCGTAGAGCGCACCGGTTTCGTTGCGGAACTGCAAGCCAGTCACGTTGCCAACAACGCCCGTGGTACCACCGCTCAGCTGGCTACGACGACCATGAGGATCGTTTTGACGGGTGTCGGCGGAGCCGTCACTGCGCGCCCAGTAGAGGTAAGAGTTTCCGTCATTGTCGCGAATCGAGTAGACGATGGCGATTTGGCCATTCGAGTCATACGCGGCAACGCCAGTGCGTTTGATCGCGAGTGCGTCGACTGAGTTGCCGGTGATCTGCCAGATCGTGGGATCGGTCGCAGGATCATCGCTGACGGCGTCGCCAGCTGACGAGACGATTGCACCGTTGGCAGAGTTGATTTCTCGAAGAATACCGTTGTTGCCCCCGTCGCCGGCTGGACCGTCGTATTGGAACAGTCGACCGTCGGTACGCATATCGATATCACCGATGTTGAACCGTCCGGTGACCAGCGTTGTTTCCACCCCGCCTTGGTAAGCGTCGACCGTGTGAAGGCTGCCGCTTGTCGATACAAACAGCACCACATCACCAAGCGTGAATGGGCGGATGTGGGCGTCCAGGTTCAGCGAAGAACTCATGTCGATCAAGGCACCGGCTTCCGGCTGTATAACCCGGTCGCCAAAGACCCCGTTTGCCATATACCCTGTCGCGCCGATTCTGTCCTCGACGACGCGGTCGAGCGAGGAGATCGGCTCCAGTCGGATCGTGGGGTTTGTAGCTGCACTCACGAAGGTGCCGTCCATGGCGGAAGGCAGTTGCTCGTTGGTGGAGATCGCTACGTAGTAGGTGGTTGAACTGCTAGGTCCACCGGCAGGCAGGAAGACGGACCCGATGAACGGATCGAGTTTGCCGAGCGAGCCGCGCGAGAGGTCATCGAAGTCGTTGGCTTGATCCGTCCCGGGTTGGTCGTCGGTGATGTTGGAGTCACGGCCAACGTAGATCAACCTGCCCTGCTCATCGAAAATCGACATCGTCAGATCGCCGCGGAAGCCGTCGGCGTAGTCGATGTCAAACAGAGTGGCCCACGACTTGCCGCCGGAGTTGACGCCACCGATTGACTGAATCTGCTGGTAGTCGAGGGTGAAGCTGTACCAGTCGACGTCGTTTTCGCCACGCATTGAGCCGGCAACGCTGATCGTGTTGCGATCCGTGGCCAACAGATTGCCTAGCGGCTGAGCTTGGCCGATGACGTCGTTGATGTCGTTTGGATTCTCACCGTTTTCACCCGCCAGTTGTGTGTTGCGCGGAAGGCCGACCACGTCGATGCCCACCGTTGGATAGCGGAGTTCCGCGTAGCGAACTGTCGAACCGGGCTTTTCATCCTGTTGACGCAGACGCACACGCAGTTCGTAGTGGCCGCTGGTGGCTCCGTTCCCAATGTCACCAGGCGTGGCAAAATCGAAACTCGTCAAGCCGGCTTCGTATTCGGCGACTGTTGCAGAGGCGTCGTAGCGAGGCTGGCTGCGGACACGAACAAAGTATTCCTGCAACTCGCCGACCGCACCGGGCAGGATCAGTCGCATGCCGGCGTTGCGCGGGTTCAGCGAATACATGTCGCCATCGCGAAACGCGTCTTTCTCTAGTGGGAAAGCACCGTTGGTTCCGTTTGCCTGGAACCCGAGTGTGGACAGAGAGAGTGTTGCGAAGTCGTAGCCTACTTCCACACGGATGTCGTCAACGGGCACCACGTCAAACGGGAGGGTAAGCAACCCGGTGTCACGATCGAGGGAAGCTTGGGCCGCAACCACTTCGGCCACGGGATCCCCGATCGCGATAAAGGTGAACACGCCTGCCCGATCGACAGTGAATGTTTGCAGTGCTGTGTTCCCTTCGTAGACCACGCCATGCAGCGTGCCCGGGAGGATGTTGGCCCCCGCGAGTTGGAAGGAACGGGAACCGAAGAAGAGGGTGACGCCATCCGCGACGTCAACGGGATTGCTCAGCGTGAGCTCGTTCGTGTCGGTGTCGATGTCCGTGATCGTTGTCCCCGCAGGCACGCCAACCCCAGCGACGATTGATCCGACTTCGACTTCGTTGACATCGTCGACGGTCACCGTGGTACCGACAAAGCCGAAGCCGAGGACGTCGTTTGCAGTAACCGTCGCGGCTTGATCAAAAGACACGGTTCCACTGGTGGCGTCGATGGCAGCTACTCGGAGGTCTGCTGGGAGCCCCGCGATACCGTTGACGAGGCTACCTACAGCAATCCCTGTCGTGTCACCGACCCGAACACGGGTGGAGGTG
Source organism: Planctomycetota bacterium (assembly GCA_029978905.1). Classification (GTDB taxonomy): domain Bacteria; phylum Planctomycetota; class Planctomycetia; order Pirellulales; family UBA1268; genus M30B53. The sequence continues at coordinate 3,784 of JAPOIM010000043.1, read as the reverse complement.
ATTGGGGCGCCAACGAAGTCAAAGCTCAGCACATCACCGTCGGAAACAATGATTGCTCCGGTGAGTCGCACGATGGAATCCGACAAGACTTCGGCAACTGTCTCACCAGTATCGATACCGTTGATTGCGACCGCGGCGCCGATCTCGGCAACGGTTGCGTCATCAAGACGGAAGATGTCGGTGTCGACTTGATCGTTGGCCCCAACGAAGTCGATGCCGATTAGATCGCCGTCAGCGACGTCGACAATCCCTGAAAGAGTGAGTTGATTGCCGATCAGCGAGATGACGGTCGTGCCCGTATCAACGCCGTTGACCTCGACGGCCGCACCGACAGGTGAAAAATCGAAAGAGTTTTCAAGCGTGATGGTAGCGGCAGAGTATCCAAAGCCCAGGAGATCTGCGTTGAAGACGGTGACGGTTTGATCAAACGTCACCGTTCCACTGGCCAAATCGACTGCAGCGACCAGAAGAGGCGTTGGCAGGCCTGCCACGCCATTGACCAGCACGCCAGCCTCAATACCTGTCGCGTCCGCGACACGTACTCGGGTCGTTGCGATCGGAAGCCCAGCAAAATCAAACCCGAAGAAGTCACCATCGCTCGCGGTAACTGCTCCGGAGAGGCGGATCACGTTGTTGGGGATGTCAACGCCTGCAACTGTTTGTCCGGTAACGACCCCGTTGAGCGTGACGGCGACGCCGAGGGTGGCGACCGAAGCATCGTCCACCCGGAAGATGTCTGTTGTGACGGGTGCACCTGCAAAGGCGAAGCCAAGGAGATCGCCATTTGCAACGTCAAGAATGCCTGAAGAAACCAGTGTGTTTCCAGTGATGGAAACGACGGTCACGCCACTGTCGATGCCGTTGACTGTGATCGCAGCGCCAGGAAGATTCGTCGTGAACGTCGTCGCAAGATTGACGGTCGTGCTGTCGAACCCGAATCCAAGCACATCGCCACTCCCGAACGTTGCCAACTGGTTCAAAGTGACTGTCCCGCTCGCTGCATCCACACTTGAGACACGAAGGTCTGCCGGGAGGCCAGCTACGCCGTTTACCAGCACGCCCGGAAGAATGCCGGTTGTGTCCGCTACGCGAACGTGAGTGGTTGTGACAGGCAGCGACACGGGAACCGTGATGAAGTCGAAGCCGAGAAAATCACCGTCGTTTACGGTAATGTCGCCTGACAGTTGAATCGCATTGTTGGAGAGGATGGCTGCGACGGTTTCACCCGTTGGTGTACCGTTGAGTGTGACTGCGGCACCGATCGTTCCCACGTCGGCATCGTCGATGCGGATTTGGTCAGTGACGACGGGGGCTCCAACAAACGCAAACCCAATGCGATCGCCATCAGCGACGTTAATCCCAGCAGACATCGTCACCACGTTGCCGGCAATCGACGCGACAGTTTCGCCAGTAACGACGCCGTTGACGGTGACTTGGGCACCAGCCAGTTGAGCATCGAAGTCGGCTGTATTGATGGTGATGTCGGTCATCGTTGTGCTGAAGCCGACCACCGCCGTGTCGTTTACGGTAATCCAGTTGCTCAGCGAGACGATGCCGCTTGTTGGGTCGACAGCGATCACAGTAACGCCGGTGGGCCCGCCGTCGATTGAGACAGTGGCCCCAAGAACTACCGCCGACGTGTCCGCCACCACGATGTCCCTCGTAGGGACAGTGCCAGGCAAGGGGAGGTCAAATGCCACAAGCGTGTTGTGCGCGATGGCAACGCCTACGGCTGCCGAGAAGGTGACTTGATTCAGTGCTCGGTTCACGCTGGCGACTGTGACGCCGGTTGCTGTGCCGTTGTAGGTCACATTTGCACCAACCTGGATCATGCTGGCGTCAGAGACGGTGATCGTTGTGGTGTTCGCTCGATACCCAAAGCCGAGAATGTCATTCGTCATCACCGCGGCAGGTGCGCTGAGTTGCACGATGCGACCGTTGAATCCAACGTTCGTCAGCGCAGTCACGGTGCCGGCGACAGAGCCATCTGGGAGTGTGACGGGCATTCCTACTCGGACGGCCGCTGCGTTCGGTAGATAGATGAGACTCGCGGTGTATGGAGTCGCCGGCGTCATGCTGAATGTGAGCACAGCGGTGTCGCCGATGGTGCGAGGTTGGCTGAGTGTGAACTGGCTCAAACCCGTGTTGATATTCACAACAGTGCCCAGCAGTGCGCCCGTAGCGTCACGCACGTCGGCGCCGATGGTGACGACGTTGATGTTAGCAACCTGCACGAGGGTGGCGTTGGCGACATCACCTTGAACCTGAGTCCCGACGCGCGTCATACGCGAAGTAAAATTCACTGCCGTGCCCGCGACACCGTCGACGTCTTGCGTCGTCCCCTGCACAAGTCCAATGACGCCGTCCGTGACCGCGGCGGTACCAGTGAGAACCGACGTGGTTCCGGCGACGAGCGAGGCCACACCATCGGTGACCGCAGCTGTGCCGGTCACAGCCTCTTCCTCACCGGCAACGACACCGGCGATGCCATCAGCGACAGCCGCTACGCCGGTGACAGCCTGGTTGACTCCGTCCACGACGGCCTGACCGCCTTGCCCCTCGTTGACGAGTTCCAGGTCGACGGTGCTCGTGTCCCCGAGCGAATCGGCCGAACGGGCGAGCACGTTGCCATCGGCATCAAGCAACTCGATCATCGTGTCGAGTGCAGGGCTCGTGTTGTCGATATCGAGCCAGACTTCGCTCCCGCCGTAGCCGGAGAAGCTGTAGACGTCGGCATCGGTCGTGTCGTCGTAGCTGATGGTGCCGTGGATCTCGAAACCAAGCCGACGGTTGTCGTCGCCGCCCTTTTCCTGGGCCGACTCCCACGAGTTCAGCACGCCAAGCTCGTTTTCAACGGCGTAGTTGGGCGCGAGGATGCCCAAGTATTCCGCGGTATCCACAGTTCCATTGGCCTGGAACTCGGAGGTGTAGGCAACCTCGCTCTCCTTCACGATCGACACGTTGCGGTCGTTTGAGTTCTGCAGGAACCGCAATCCGCGCCAGTCGCCTGCGGCTGGCTGCGACGAAGCGCCGTCACCGTTCGTATCGCGAACCACACGACCGAGCGCATCAAGGCTGACGCCAATCGTGTCATCGTTGAAACTGGTCATCACGACGGGATAGCCGGGCTGACCCACGATCTGGACGGTGCCACCAATCCGGTCGTCAATTTCCAGTGCGTAGCCTGCGGCGGTGAACCCGGCAGAAGAGCCGGCAGCCTTGACGACCAAGCTGGCATTGGACTGGCTGACCAACCGAACGCCGGTCTTGGTGTGGAAGTTGTTGACAATGATTTCGCTGCGGAGCACGTGCACGATGTCGACGTCGTCCCACACGCTCTCGACTGTGATCTCGCCGCCACGAACCACCATGCCTGAGATGCCAGTGCTCTGCTGGATCGCGTCGAGGGCTGCGGCCGCGTTGAGCACACCGCCCGTGGCCACCAAGCCCGCGAGGGCGGGATTCGGCACGGCACTCGAGAGAATCGCCTGACGGATTTCCTGTGCAGAGGCCGCAGGGTTGTACGAGGCCAAGAGCGCTGCGACACCGGCGACGAACGGCGTCGCCTGCGACGTTCCATCCATGCTCCCGTAAGAATCATTGGGAAGCGTCGAGTAGATGGCGACACCCGGCGCACCAATGTCGACCGACGTCACACCGTATTGCGAGAAGCCAGCGAGGTCGTTGAATTGATCGACCGCGGCAACCGCGATGATGTTGTCGGAATCGTATGAGGCTGGATAGAAGGGCAACTGGTCGTTGTCGCGGGCCGAGTTGCCAGCTG
>JAPOIM010000042.1 GCA_029978905.1 Planctomycetota bacterium | reverse complement strand
GTGACGATGCCAAGCCTCCCACGGCCGCGCAGCGAGCCCAGGACCTCTGCTGGACGCTCCTCAACGCCCCTGAGTTCTCCTGGAACCACTGACCTTCACGGACTGCCGCCATGCGTTTTCTGCACCTGCCGCGACGCCTGCATCGCCAGCCAACGTTGCACGGCTGCCTCAGTGGTGCCTGCACGCGCCGGAGTGTCCTCGGCGGCGCGGCCGCGAGCGCCGTGGCGTTTTCGCTTCCCCCGCTGTCTGCACGAGCTGCCTCCGCCCGCGGAGCCGAACGTCCCACGTCGCTGATCACACTCTGGATGGGAGGCGGTCCAAGCCAACTCGAAACCTGGGACCCTCACCCCGGTGGCGCGATCGGCGGACCGACCAAAGCGATTCCCACGAGCGTCACCGGGCTCGAGATTGCAGCGGCCCTCCCGCAAATGGCCGAACGGATGGACCGCGTGTCGCTGATCCGATCGCTCGTGAGCAAGGAAGGGGACCACGAGCGGGGCACCTACTTTGTGAAGACTGGCTATCGCCCAGACCCAACCGTGCAGCACCCGGCGATTGGCGCCGTCCTCCCCTCCCAACTCGATGGCGAGTCGATCGGCACGGGCTTGCAGATGCCGCTCTACGTCTCGATCGGCAATGGTCGCTGGCCTGGTCGCGGCGGCTATCTCGGTGAAAAGTTCGACGCCTTTCGCGTGCCGAGCCCCGGCAAAGGCGTCGACAACTTGCGAGTGGGCGTGAATGAGCCACGAAGAGAGACGCGCCTCGCCGGCCTGGAACTGCTCTCAAACACCTTTCGTCAGGGCCGCGAAGGCCATCGTGGCGCGGTGCGACATTCCGAAACCGTGCACGACGCCTTGGCCCTGATGGACTCCGAGCACCTCAAGGCGTTTGAGATCGAGGACGAGCCTGAGGATGTCCGCACGCGCTACGGCGACAGCGACTTCGGCCGCGGCTGCCTCGTGGCCCGCCGGCTGGTGGAGGTCGGCGTGCGCTCAGTCGAAGTGTCGCTCGAAAACTTTGATGGCCACGCTGCCAATTTCGCGATCCACGATCGCCTCGTCGGCATGCTCGACCCCGCCATGGCCGCCCTCCTCGACGACCTTCGCGAGCGCGACCTCGAAGCCTCCACGATGGTGCTCTGCATCGGCGAGTTTGGCCGCACCCCTTGGATCAACCCGCTCGATGGCCGCGACCACTGGCCACAGGGATTTTCGGCCGTCGTCGCTGGCGGCGGCATGCCCGCTGGCTGCGTGATTGGCGAGACGGATCCGACAGGAGGCGAGAAGCCTACCGACCCGATTCCCGTGCAGGACCTCTACGCCACGATCCTCTCGAAGTTTGGCATCGACCCCGCCTTCGAACTGATGACGCCCGTCGGCCGGCCCCTGGCGATCTGCGATGGAAAGCCAATCGATCGCTTGCTCCTTCCCGCCACCACCTGATCGCCACCTACCTTGTCTGTGGAGTACGCTCATTGAGGGTGGGCGGAGAGCCCCCAGGCTACGAGGTGCGATCGTTCTCACGCACGGGCTGATCGGTAGCGAGTCCTCGTATGACAACACTTCACGACGAGCCGTTGCAGCGCCGAGGCAGCGCTGCTGCTGCGAACACGGGCGATCCCTCTGGTGACGAGGGATACTCCCTGGTCACCGGGCTCTCCGCGCGAGCGACCGACTTCGGATTGGCCGCCAGTACGCACCCCGACCACGCCACGCTGACGAACACCTCCGCGAACGACCCGCTGATCGGAGCATCGCTTGGTGATGTGGTGATCGAGTCGATGCTCGCCGTTGGCGGCATGGGACGCGTTTACATCGGGCGGCAAATGCTCCCGCCGAGGCCCGTCGCGGTGAAGTTCATGCGGCACGCAGCCTCGGCCTCCCTCGCCGAACGCTTCCACCAGGAAGTGCAAACCCTCGGCAGACTCGTGCATCCAAACGTCGCCCAGATCTTCACCGCAGGTGAGCACCAACTCCGCGGCGAGCGGCTTCCCTACTTCGTGATGGAGTTCATCCCCAACGCGAAGTCGCTTCTGCGTCACTGCACGGATGCGGAGTTGCCGATCTCGGAGCGCGTTGAACTCTTTCTTGATGCCTGTGATGCCGTGGCCGCAGGGCACCGCCAAGGCATCGTGCACCGCGACCTCAAGCCGGGCAACATCCTTGTCGCTACTGACCGACCAGGCGGCAAACCGAGGCTCAAAGTGATCGACTTCGGCATCGCCAAAGCAGCCTCCACCGAGGAAGAGGATGAAGGCCACGGAGTCACCCAAACTGGAGAGTTTCTCGGCACGCGCCAGTACATGAGCCCAGAACAGTTTGATGGGCACTCCAGCGAGATCGACGCCCGCTCAGACGTCTACTCACTAGGTGTCGTCCTTCAAGAACTTCTCACGGGTGACCTCCCGCACGATCTCGCCAAACGCTCCCTCGTCGCCACCGCCCGTATCGTTCAAGAAACACCGCCGAAGCCGCTGAACCTGCCACCCAAGAGTGGCGACCGCCGCTTCCGCCGCAGCCTCCAAACGCTCGTGACGAGGTGCCTCGAGAAAAATCCCGCCGATCGTTATGCCGACGCCGACGCCCTCGCCACCGACCTCAGGGAAGTCCTCGGTGGTAAATCCCTTGCCACCAATCCCTTCAGGCGTTTCCGCCATGCTCGTGCCTGGCTCGCCGCGGCTGCGATCCTTGCCGCCGTCGCCGTCACAGTCCCCCTCGCCAGGCCGCGAGAACAATCCACCCCAAACTCGGCTGTCACAAGAGTTCCTCTGCCTGCATCCACCATCATTACACCTGAGGCGACGCACCCACCGGTCCGCGTAGCGGTCACTTCAGACGGCACTCGAGCGGCTATCGGTCGGATGAACGGGCGGCTCCAGATCGTCGATATCCAGGCTGATGGGGAGGTGCTCGTGCAGGGCACTCTCAACAAACTCGAGGCAGGGGGAATCGTGGACGCGGCCTGGTCATCCGACGGGCAGTTGGTGTTTGCCATCTCGCACGAACAGGCAGGCGGCCTGCATGTGATCGACGTTTCAAACCCCGCATCGCCATTGCCACTCGCGTTCCTGCCCACCCCTGACTACGCGCATGCCATGCAAATCTCCCCCGATGATCGCTTCGTGTTTCTTGCCGACGGCAACACGGGCGTCGTGGCGGTCGACGTCAGCCTTCCGCACGCCCCCGAGATCGTGGGCGCGCACAAGGGAACGGGCTACACACAGGGAATCACGCTCTCCAAGGACGGACAACTGGCGTTTCTTTCATGCTGGAAGTCCGGGCTGGCGGTGATCGATATTTCCAATCCGTCCTCGATGACCCTCGTGGCCGATCTTGCGATTCGCGGGGATGCCTGGACGTCCGCCCTCTCCCCGTCAGGCGACATGCTCTACGCGGGCGACCGCGATGGCATCGTGTATGGGATCAGCGTGACCGACCCGAAAGCGCCCGCCATCGTCTCGCAGATCACCATTCCGGGGAAGATCCGCCACCTCACCGTTTCCGAGGATGGAAGGCGGCTCTACGCCTCCGCTGGCGGCATTTTCACGATCGACGTTTCCACCCCAACAGCCCCCACGCGGGAGCGACATCATCAACCCTCTGGCACCGTGGTCGACATGGCCATCCTGCCCAAGCGGGAGTTTGGCCTCCTCGCCATCAACGGACGGGGAGCCGTCACGATGCCGCTCGGCTCTTTTCACGTATCGTCTCTGTGGCCATTCTGACGTATCCTTACCCCTGGGGGGCCATTCCCCTCACCCCGAATGGCGAGTGCCTGATCGCGAGCGCTGCGATGACCACCCCACACAAACACGACCCTTCGCGTCACCTCGGCGAAGCGCCCGTCGTGACGAGCCCTTCGAGCCGATCCGGCGAAGAAGCCTCTTTGGAAGGCACTGGTCTCTCCCTCACCGGGGACCTCTCCGCGTTTGGGACTGACTTTGGGCTCGGGCAGAGCACCAACCATGCCGGCAGTGGCGACACGGTTTCTGCTGGCGACGACCCACTGGTGGGCGCTACCCTTGGCGACGTGCTGATCGAGTCGATGATCGCCGTTGGCGGCATGGGACGCGTCTATCTCGGCCGGCAAGCCCTGCCTCCCCGGCCTGTCGCCGTGAAACTGATGCGGCACGTGGGGAGAGCCTCCCTCACCGAACGCTTCCGGAAGGAAGTGGAGGTCCTCGGCAGGCTCGTGCATCCCAACATCGCGCAGGTCTTTACGGCGGGCGAATACCAAGTCGGCCGCGAACGACTGCCCTACTTCGTGATGGAGTTCATCCCCAACGCGAAGTCATTACTGCGGCACTGCGATCAGGCAAACCTGCCGATCGTGTCGCGTCTGCAACTCTTCCTTGAGGCGTGCGATGCGGTCGCCGCAGGCCATCGACAAGGCATCGTGCACCGCGATCTCAAGCCCGGCAACATCCTCGTCACCACCGACCGCGGCGACGGCAAGGCGCGGCTGAAGGTCATCGACTTTGGCATCGCCAAGGGCGTGTCGGCCGACGAGGACCACGACGGCGGCGTGACGGAAACGGGCGAGTTTCTCGGCACGCGGCAATACATGAGCCCGGAGCAGTTTGAAGGGCGACCGGACGAAATCGACGCCCGCAGTGACGTCTACTCGCTGGGTGTTGTTCTTCAAGAACTCCTCACCGGCCACCTCCCGCACGACGTTGCCAAGCGCTCGCTCGTGGCCACTGCCCGCATCGTCCAGGAAACGCCGCCCAGCCCGCTCGTGCTGCCCGCCAAGAGCGTCGACCGCCTCATGCGCCGCGGCCTTCAGACGTTGGTCGCGAAGTGCCTCGAGAAAAACCCGGCCCACCGCTACGCCGATGCCGACGCCCTCGCCACCGACGTCAGAAGACTGCTCGCCGGCCAAGCGATCCTCGGCACGCGAGGTGTGCTTCGCGTGTCGAAGCACGCCCGCGTCTGGGTGAGAGCCACCGTGGCACTCGCCGCGGTGGCAGCCGTTGCCATCTTCGTTCCCCCACGACTGCCTCGCACGGAGCCGGATGACGGTTCGCCGTCCTCCACCACCGCCAGCGCCCCTCGTCGCGTGAGCGGGGGCTTTTCGACCAACGTGGGGAACGGCCGCACCACTCCTGTCGAATGGGTGCAACTCCAGTTCGAAGAACCGCTTCCTTCCCCTCTCACGCTGGCCAACTTCTCACTGACGCACAACGGCCAGCCGGTGCCACTCGATGGGGTCTCTATTTTATCGACGGGCGAACGCAAACAGACCTGGTTTCTTGAGAACCTCGGGGTGCTCAACGCGCGCGAGGGCGACTACGAGCTGCGGTTACTCGAAACGTTCGTCGGACCGATTAAGATTTCAGCGGACCATCAGGTCGGCCAGCCTACGTTGAAGTGGACGATGCCGCCGCTGCAGACGTACCGCTTCAACCTCCAGGATGACGAATGGGATGCCCACCTCGTGTCGATGGAGGGCCTCGAGTGGTATCGCGAACAGACCGCTGACATCCCAAACATCTTCATTCGCCCCACGCAGGTCGGCGTTGAGGGAACGGCCATCATGCGTTTCCCCGCCCCGTTTCCAATCCAAGCAGCGACGCTCTCGGCGATCCTGGCGGTCTGGACCACCGGCGATCCCTTCCCCTACGACCCGGGAGCGTGGGCGATTCTCGATGTCTCCCCCGATGGCGAGACCTGGACCAACATTGTGACGCTTGGCCCCAACCAAGGCGGCCAATCTCGCCCACCGTTTGACATCTCGCCCTACGTCGAAGGATCCGAGGAAGTGTGGATTCGGGCACGCCTCACCGGCACCAAGGAATGGCCGGACGATGGCATCACCTTTTCGCAGTTTCTCAGGACCGCAGTCGGCGACGACGCGAACACCTTCCAGCTCGATCTTGCTGGCACGCATCCGCCGGTGATCCCGCCGCCCAAGGATGCAGCGGCGGCTCCACCAGCCACTGAATGAACGGCATGTGCACAGCGGATCGACGGCACGCAGGCCGCTAATGGCCGGACGCCATCAGGGCCTCGATGTCATCGGCTTCCAGTGGGATGTCCGCCATCAGGTCGACGGGTCCCTTGTCGGTGACCAAAATGTCGTTCTCCAGGCGGATGCCGATGCCCTCCTCGGGCAGATAGAGCCCTGGCTCCACGGTCAGCACCCAGCCCGCCTCAAACCGCTGCTCACGCGGCACCACATCGTGCACATCAAGGCCCATCGAGTGGCCTAGGCCGTGCATGAAAAACTTAAAGCAGGCAGGCTTTTCATCGGTGGCGTTCGCCACATCCTCAGGCGTGATCATCCCCAACTCCAGCAGCTCTTCGGCCATCTGGTCACGAGCCGCTTTGGTCCAGTCGCGATGGAGCGTGCCCACCGTCGCCCGTTCGATCGACGAGACCATCACCCGACGAACGGCCTCGTACAGTTCGCGCTGCCTTGGCGTAAACCGACCGTTGACCGGGAGTACTCGAGTGAGATCGGCGCAGTAGTTGGCGTAGCTCGCTCCCACATCAACGAGCAACAACTCGCCATCACGACACTCGGCATCGTTGTTGATGTAGTGCAAGACGCACGCATTCCCACCAGTGGCGACGATGGGGTTGTAGGCCATCTTGCCCTTCTGTCGGGTGAACTCGTGGAGATACTCGGCCTCCACCTCGTGCTCCCACACACCAGGGCGCAGCATGCGAGCCACCCGCTCAAAGCCATCCTTCGTGATCGCGCAGGCCCGCTTGATGAGTTCAACCTCGGCCTCGCTCTTCACGACCCGCAGCTGGTGCATCAACGGTGCCAACCGCTCGTAACGCTGCAGCGGATAGCGGTGCATGAGGCTGCGGCCTAACCGCTCGTCTCGCGACTCCACCTCCACCGCCGCCCGGTCGTGCTCGTTGGCATTGAGAAAAACGACGTCGCTGTTGCACATCAGGCGATGGAGCACGCCGGGCAGCTCTGCAATCCAGCGGATCTTTTTGATCCCCGAGATTGCCGTCGCCTCGTCGGTGCTCAGCGAGTGTCCATCCCACAGTGCCCGGGTTTCGGAAGGCTGCCGCACGAACAGCATCTCCCGCATGCTCGGCTCGGCCGCATCGGGAGCCAAGACCAGCACGCTCTCTTCCTGCTCAACGCCCGTCAGATAGAACAGGTCGGGAGCCGGATGGAGCGGCCGCACGCCATCAGCCGACGTGGGTAGCGTGTCGGCGGCATGCACAATCGCGACCGCATGCGGGGGGAGAAGCGTTCGCAGCCGCTCACGGTTGTTCGTAAAGACCTGGGGGTCGATCGGTGCGTGTCGCATGGCGAAAACAGTGCCTCCCGTGTGACGTCTCCAGCCTCAAGCCACGGCTGGTATAATGTTTTGAAGAATCCAGGGTGTTCTCGGAGGGAACGCGTGACGGAAACGCTCCTCCCCGATTGGCTGGAGTGTGGCGAAACCCCCGACGATGTCAACGCAGCGCAGCGCCGATTCCCGCCGACGAATGCCCGCTCCACCGCGGAGCCGCAGCCAGCCGCAGCCGTCCGTCCCCGCGGCCGCTCCCCAGGCCACACCATCGCCGGCCCCCGCCGAACCGACGCGCACGGTCCCACGGGTTCGCGTGCGAAAGCGACGCCGATCTCGCAGTTCGCCGGCCGCCACCGGCGTGAGCCTCCTCGCCATCGCCGTCGCGGCCTTCGCCGGCTGGGTGGTGTGGCGGCAGGTGCAACTCAACCCGTCGCCAGCGGGCCAGCAACAGGCCGCGGGCGAGCGACCGGGCCTCCCCACCGAGGTTCCCATTCCGGCGCCGGCAGACGTCGAGGCCCCAGGCAACGATGCAGTAGCCGCCATGGAGCGTCCAAGACCGCGTCCGCCGCGGATCAACCGGCCGCAGACAGAAGCACCTTCCGAATCGGCGATGGCCGCCACAGGCACGTCACCCTCTATGTCGTCCGGCGAGGCACGCACCCCCCCTTTACCCGACCCGACACCACCACCGCTTCCGGAGATCGACCCTGATCTCGTGGCCGTGCTGAGCGCGATCGCCGATGCCGACTACGAGAAAGCCGAGGAGACGCTGACGACCGTCGAGAAGCAGGTGCGCGACACGCCGCTGATGCCCCGCGTGGCGGCGTGGAAACAGCTGCTGCACTACGCACGCGGCTATGTCGATCTGCAAAGCGAGGCCCTCGCGTCGGTGACGAGTGGCGACGAATATGACACGCCGGCGGGCAAGATTGCGATCGTGGAGAGCACGCCCGACTCGTTCGTTTTTCGGTCACAGGGACGCACCGTCCGTCGCACGACCGACGCGATCCCTGCCTTGGTGGTCGAAGCGATCGTGGCCGACTGGCTTGACGAGCGGCCCGCCAACCAACTCTTCGTCGGTGCTTACCACGCCACCAAACCGCAGCCAGACCTCGACGCGGCGAGAGACGCGTGGCAAGCCGCAGCCGCCCAAGGGGCCGACGCGTCGTTGCTGCTCCCGTTGCTCGACGACCCGCTCTTGAGCATGCCGTAGACCGAAGACGGGTGCGGCGTGCTACAGCATGCTCTCGAGGATCGGCAGCAACATCGCAGGCGTAACCTCCACCGGATTCCCCCGCATGCTGTTCCCTCCTGAGTTTTCAGCGAGCCACGGGAGCATCGAGGAGGTGACCCCCAGTGCCGACAACCGACGGGGCACGGCCACCGCATCGCATAACTGCTCGACACGCGTCAAAAACGCCTTGGCGGCCTGCAGGTCATCAGCCGAAGCCTGAAGATCCAGCTGCCGCTCAACATCGGCATACTTCGCCGCGCACGTCTCGAGGTTCACGCGGATTGCCGCCGGAAGCATGACGGCACAGGCCTCGCCGTGAGAAGCTCCACAGGCCACTCCGAGGGATGGGGCCACCCCGTGCGCCATCCCGAGGCCGCTATTGGCGAGCGCCAGGCCTGAGACCATCGCCGCGTGACTCATCACGCTGCAGGCGTCGCGTTCGTCTTCGCTCACGGCTACTCCCGGCGTCCGTGACCTTGCCCCCTTCACCACCGTCGGCAGGGCCCGCATGGCGCCCGCCACGGCCGATGCGGCGATCGCCTGGGGAACAGGACTGACCGCTCGCGTGACCAGCGATTCCAGCAGCTGCGTGATCGCGTCGAGTCCAGACGCGGCTGCCACGCGGGCTGGGCTTGAGAGCGTCAGCTGCGGATCGACCACCACTGCCCGCGGCACCATCAGCGGACTTCGCACACTCTTCTTGAAGCCGCGACGCGGGCAGGAGATGACCGCGTTGCGGGTCGCTTCGGCGCCCGTGCCCGCCGTGGTGGGAACGGCCACCAGCGGAGGAGGCGCACGCAGAATCGGAAGTTGCTTCCCGACTCCCTCAAGATGGTCCACCACCAACGATTCCCATGCCTCAAGGCTCTGCGGCCGCGCGTCCGGGTCGACATTGGCGGCAATCGCCGCGGCTGCCTTGGCGAGGTCGATCGTGGCCCCACCTCCCACCGCCACCACAACGATCCCCGCCAAACGGCGGGCCGCGAGGTCGCGCGCGGCAACCGCCACGTCGCTCACGGTCGGCTCCGCGCTCGAGCGAGCCACCACCTCCCAGGGAATGCCCTTCCGCGACAGGCTGGCTGCGAGCGTTGCCTCACCGCCGCTGGCCACAAAACTCTGCCGACCCGCCACCACCAGGGCCTGCTGCCCCAGCCCGGCAATCACGTCGCCAAGTTCTTCGAGGCGGCCCCAGCCAAAACGGATCGAGGGCGGAAATGCGAGGTCATACTTCATGGGTGTGCGCGGCACGGCCGCCAAATCGGTGAGGCGGCGCAGGAGTCGGCGCCGCGGTTTCCCGACGGGAGGCTACCATGTGTTCTTGCGATCGTGGGAAAGGTCTCGCAGCAGCCCACGCTCTTTGTCCGACGCCGCCGAACCGCCCACCATGCCCGACGCCTACCTGATCCCCCGAGCCCCCCAACCCATCACCGGTCGCTTCCGACCACCTGGCTCAAAGAGCCTCACCAACCGCGCCGTGATCGTGGCCGCCGCAGCGGCTGGCGAGAGCACGCTCTCGGGTGTGCTCGACAGTGAAGACACCCGTGTGATGGCCGCGGGTCTCACCGCCCTCGGTGTCGCAGTGGACGCCGACTGGCAGGCGACACGCATGAGCGTGGCGGGCTGTGGCGGTCGCCTGCCTTCAGCAACCGCCACGATCGACTGCCGCGCCAGTGGCACCACAATGCGCTTCCTCACGGCACTCTGTGGCCTCGGCACCGGTCCGTACCGGCTCGACGGCACCGCACGGATGCGGCAGCGTCCGATCGGCGACCTGATCGACGCCCTCCAGCAACTCTCCCTCTTGGCCACTGCGGAGAGTCCTGGACGTTGCCCGCCCGTCACGATCGCGGGCGGCCCTCCTGCTCTCGGCGACCGGGCAATCCTCGACGTCCGCGGCGACATCTCCAGCCAGTTCGCCAGCGGGCTGGCGATGATTGGCCCCTGCCTTCCCGGAGGACTCGAACTTCGGTTCCAGGGAGAACTCGTGTCCTGGCCCTATCTGGAAATGACGGCTCGCGTAATGCAGGCCTTCGGGGGCGAGTCGAGCCTGTCGAAAGACACCTGGCAGATCTCACCGGGGGGCTACCAGGGCCGAGCCTACGAGATCGAGCCAGACGCGTCGGCTGCGAGCTATTTCCTCGCGATGGCTGCCATCACAGGAGGACGCATGCGGCTCGACGGCCTCAGCAAAGCGAGCCTCCAAGGAGACGTGGGCTTTGCGGATGCCCTCGGCTTGATGGGGTGCGACGTGAACTGGTGCGACGGTGCGATTGAAGTCAGCGGGCGAGCGTGCCACGGCATCGACATCGACATGAACGCGATCAGCGACACCGTTCCCACGCTCGCCGTGGTCGCCTGCTTTGCGGACACCCCGACGGTGATCACGAACGTGCGTCACATCCGCGACAAAGAAACCGATCGCATCGGCGACCTCGCCTGCGAACTGCGGAAACTCGGCGCGGTCATCACGGAGTTTGACGACGGCTTGAAGATCGAACCGGCCCCCATGCACGGAGCCCGACTCGACACCTACGACGACCACCGAATGGCAATGAGCCTCTCACTCGCCGGCTTGCTCACCGACGACGTGGTCATCAACGATCCTGGCTGTGTGGGCAAGACTTTCCCGGGCTATTGGGATGCCTTCGCCGCCATTACTGGAAACACGTGCCAGCCGGCATGACGTCGGCCTCGGCATCCTCCGACGCACACGTGGCGCGGGCGAGCAGGTCGTTCGCCCGCTCGATCAGGTCATCAACGATCGGAGTCACCTGGCTCACCCCCCCGTCACTCATCGACGGGTCGCTCGCCACAAAACTCCCCTGGCAATGCTGACAAAAAACCTGTCGGCCGAGCAAAGAAACGCGAACTCGAACCACGCGGCCGCAGACAGGGCACTGCTGATGAAAGAAAACTGGAGACCGTACCATTCCACCCTCCGTGCTCGATGCCTCAAAGACTCGATGTGCCGCCGCGAAAGCCTGTTGCCGTGAGGACACAACCTCGCACGCGAGGCTCAGGACTTCCGCAGATGCACCTGGTGATGGTTCCCTCCCGGCTTTGAAGAGAACGTTTCCTCCTCAAGGCCGCCACGCATGATACCGCGGCGGCATCAATCCACCAAACCTTTGCGTTTTTTCAGGGAAAACGCGAACCTGCCGACCCACTCCACGGCCGCACAGCCACCTTGGCGGATACCCCTCAACGCGAGGGTCAGCTAGGATGCCGTAGCGGCGAGTGGGACCAGAGGAGCCCCGTCGTCAACCGAACCGCCTGCAGGGATGGAGAGCGATGCTGCGAAGGCCCTGGGTCACGCCCCTCGTGATCATTTTCTGGGCGGCTTCGACAGGCTGGCTGTTGACGCAGAAGATCGCCCCCCTGCTCTACACGGGCGATCCGCCGTCGTCATACTTTGCGCCCGAGCAGCGTGACGCACCCGTCGCATGGAGCGTCTTGTGGGATGAGGAGGTGATTGGCTGGGCCATCAGCGAATGCTCCCCGCGTCAACCCGCCGAGGCTGGCTGGCTCGTCACCTCACGGCTGCGGCTCGACGAACTTCCGCTGGATGAACTTCTCCCTGCCTGGGTGCAGCGACTTACGGTCGCTTCATTTCCGCCCGAGACGACCCTCATCCTCGACACCACCGGCGAGATCTGGCTCGACCACGACGGGCACATTGAAGAGTTCGAGTCGAAGGTCTTCTTGCCCGATCTCGCCCAGCGCGTGGTGATTCGCGGCACGGTCGAAGGCGACGAAGCCTCGCTCACGGTGCGGAGCCGTGAGTTCGTCTATGAAACGTCGCGACAACTGCCCGACAGCGCCATGCTCGGAGACGAACTCTCGCCGCAGGCCATGCTTCCTGGCCTCACGAAGGGCCAGCGGTGGACCGTCCCGATATACAACCCACTGAGTTTCACGGGCTCTCCCCTCACCGTCCTCCACGCCCACGTTGAGGGAGACGTGACGCTCTTCTGGGAAGACCGCATCGTGCGGCCCCTGCTCGTGACGTACCGCGACGACCCATCCAGCACCCGCGAACCGAGAGTGCGGCTGTGGGTCGAACGTGACGGCCGCGTGCTCAAACAGGAATCGCAGTTTCTCGGCAAGGCCTTGTCTTTCGTACGACGCAGCGACAGCGACGCCCGCATGCTCGCCAAGACGGTGCCTCCGATCCCATCCGGCCGCCGGTAGCAGCACCATAGAGAAACACCATGATCGAGTTTGAAAACGTGACACGCACCTACGGCACCAAAGAAGCCGTGCGGAACCTGACGCTCACGATTCCCTCGGGCGAGCTTTTTGCCCTCCTGGGGCCGAGTGGGGCTGGCAAAACCACGAGCATCAAGATGCTCGTGGGGCTCCTGCAGCCGTCCCGTGGCAGCGTTCGCGTGTGTGGTCACGACCTGGTGCACAACACCCGCGCCGCGCACAGCACGATTGGCTATGTCCCCGACGAGGCGATCCTCTACGACAAGCTCAGCGGCCGAGAGTTTCTCTGGTTCATCGCCGACATGTTTGGCATGGACCGCGACGTGGCCGCCGCCCGCATCGACGACGAGATCGAAGCCTTCGAGCTTGGCGACTTCGTTGACGACCTCTCGGAGAGCTACTCCCTCGGCATGAAGCAACGACTCGTCTTCGCGGCGGCGTTGCTGCATGCTCCCGAAGTGCTCGTGCTGGATGAGCCGATGGTGGGCCTCGACCCCCGCACCGTGCGGATCGTGAAAGATCTCATCAAATCTCGCACGCGCGACGGCATGACCGTGTTCATGTCGACCCACACGTTGGCCATGGCCGAGGAACTGGCCGACCGCGTGGGGATCATGGTGCGAGGGCGTCTTCAGTTCCTGGGCACCGTGAGCGAGTTGCGACAGCAGCTGTCGGTCGAGGAGTCGTCGCTCGAGGATCTGTACCTGCAGATCACCGGCCGGGGTCTTTCAGCCGCTCCACACGAAGGGGCGGTGTGAGATGGATCGTCCTCTCGGCCCAGCGGACGAGGCCTGGCTGTTCTTTCGTCTCCGTCGAGCAATCGTGTCGTCGACTCTCGGTGAGATGGCGAAGACTGCCCGACTGCGGCTCGCGCTGGTGGCGCTCCTGAGCCTGGTTTTTTGGGCATCACTGTTTGGCCTCTTCTACGAAGCCTTCCTCTTCCTGGAAGACTTGCACGCCGACGTGATCCCGATGCTCTTCAATGCCTTCTTTCTTTCGCTGATGGTGATGCTCGTCTTTTCCAGCGGCATCCTCCTCTACTCAGGGCTCTACACCTCTCGCGAATCGCGACTGCTCCTCACCCTCCCGGCCACGTCCGAGGCGATTTTTTCGCATGTGTTCCAGGAGTCGATCTGGTTTTCCAGCTGGGGCTTCGTGTTGCTCGGCAGCCCGATGCTCGTCGCCTTCGGCGTGGTGAATGAAGCGAGGCTCCCGTACTACCTCCTGATGCTGCCAATGATGGTCGCTTTCGTGATCATCCCCGCCAACCTTGGCGGCATGCTCTGCATCACCCTCGTGAGATGGCTGCCCAGACTGCGGCTGCATGTGCTCTCCATTGCCGGCGTGGTCGCGATCGGCGTGGGAAGCTGGATGGGTTGGCATGCCCTCAGCAACGTCAATGCCGATCGGCTGACCACCACCTGGTTTGAGCAAGCCTTTAGCCGGCTCGCGGTCACGGAGCAGCGGTTCCTGCCGAGTTGGTGGCTGACGAGCGGGCTGATGGAGGCGGGCCGCAGCACGAGCGACCCCCTTGAGCAGTGGTCGTCGCTCGCCGAAGCGGGCGCCTTCTTGGCCGTGCTGGTGTCCAACGGCCTCATCCTGCACCTGCTCACCGGCTGGCTCGCCCGCCGCTGGTACCGTCGGGGCTACGGGCTCCTCGCAAGCGAGTACACCGCTCGCCGGGCACCGCGAACAAACGTGCTTGATCGCGTGCTCGAGCGTGCGGGGACACGCCGAGGGCTCCCACTCCGGCTCCTGTTGGTGAAAGACCTTCGCCTCTTTCGCCGTGACATCGCCCAGTGGTCACAGTTCGTGATCTTCTTCGGCCTGCTGGGGATCTACTTCTACAACCTCCGGTCGTTTCAGTACGACAATGCCTACGCCTCGCTGATTGGCTGCATGAATCTGGGGGTCGTGGGCCTGATCCTCTCGACGTTCACCACCCGCTTCGTCTACCCCATGATCAGCCTCGAAGGGCGGCGGTTCTGGATTCTCGGCCTCCTGCCGGTGCGTCGAGATCAGATTGTCTGGTCCAAGTTTATTTTTTCCGTTGCCGGCTCCCTACCGCCGTGCTGCCTGTTGATTCTCCTCAGTGACCGCATGCTTGGCCTCTCTCCGGCCACGATCGTGCTCCACGAAGTGGCCTGTGTTTCGCTTTGCATCGGCCTCTCAGGAATCGCCGTTGGGCTTGGGGCGCGGATGCCCGACCTCCGCGAGGCCTCCCCTTCAAAAATCGCCGCGGGGTTTGGTGGCACCCTGAGCCTGGTGCTCAGTTCGCTCTTCATCATGCCCATCGTGTTGATCGCGGGGCTGCCTTTCCACGCCCGCTCGGCCGCCCTCGCCCTCGGCGACTCGTTTGCGTGGTTGCGGGGCCTGCTGGAACCGTTTGCCACCCCCGGTGGTGGGCCGGCACTTGCCGTCGGGCTCTTGGTGGGGCTTGGGCTGCTGGCGAGCGGTGTGCCCCTGCTGCTCGGGATTCGCGCATTTCGCCGCTTGGAGGCGTAGGGGCGGCCCGCGGCGAAAAAACGCCCTTCCGCGATCGATCCTGGCGGGAATTCAAGGCGAACGGGGGTTACGTCTGGGCCGGACGTGCGGTATTTCATAGAGATGAATCTCAAAGGCACCCGCACGATGACCACCAGCCCTAGGCAACCTGACCGACGTGGTCGAGTCGACAGTTCGACCAGCTTCCGACCTGCCGTGCATGTGGGCGCCGTGCAGTACCTCAACACCAAGCCGCTCGTGCACGGGCTCGCCTCCGCTGTCAGCGAGGGGCAACCGCCGCTGAACCTGATCTACGACCTGCCGAGCCGGCTCGCCGATCGGCTGCAGGCGGGCATGCTCGATGTCGCCCTGATCCCGATCGTGGAGGTTTTCCGTGGCGGCTGGCGGGTCATCAGCGACGTCTGCATCGGGTGCCGCGGACCGGTCATGAGTGTGAAGCTGTTTTTCCGCACCGCGCCGGAACGCGTCACGCGGATCGCGCTCGACGAAGGTTCCCGGACGAGTGCGGCGCTTGCCCAGGTGCTCCTGCACGAACGCTTCGGCGTGCGGCCGGCGGTCGAGCGGCTTCCGATCGGCAGCGGGGTGGAGTCGACCGATGCCGACGCCGTGCTGCTCATCGGTGACCGCGCGATTGGCCCGCACGGTGGCCCGGCTCCCCACGATCACCGTTCGCGGGGCAGGCAGGCTGGCAGCTTCCAACTCGTGTGGGATCTTGGAGACGAGTGGTGCCGGTGGACGGGTCTTCCCTTTGTGTTTGCCGTCTGGGCCGCCCGAGCCGACGTGGTCACCGACGCGCTCGAGCCTCAACTGATGGCCGCCCGCGACCGCGGTGTGGCAAACCTCGCCGCCATCGCAGCCGTGGAAGCCGCGCGGCATGGGCTGACGGTTCCCCAATGCCTGAGTTATCTTCGCGATAACCTGCACTACCAGATTGGCCCTGCGGAAAGAGACGCGATCCGTCGCTTCCACGCTCTCACCGACTCCCTCGGGCTGCTTCGATCAACCCCAAGGAAGGGCGCTGAGGCAGGTGCCAGGCAACCGCAGCCGTCTCGCATGCTGAACGAGGAGTAGACCGAATGGCCCGCGACACACGCACAATCCTCGACGAAGTCCTCGCCGGAGCACGGCTGGGGGCCGACGACGCCGTCACGCTCCTGTCTTCGCCTAATCTTGCTGCCATCGGTCATGCGGCCGACACGGTCACCCGCCGACTCCATCCCGAGCCATGGCGGACCTACAACATCGACCGCAACATCAACTACACCAACATCTGCACCGCCGTCTGTGACTTCTGCGCGTTCTATCGTCCACCCAAACACGCAGAGGGCTATGTCCTCGAACGCGAGGAACTCTACGCCAAGATCGAAGAAACGGTGGCCCTCGGTGGCGATCAGATCCTCTTTCAAGGAGGCCTCCATCCCACGCTGCCTTTGGAGTGGTACGAAGAACTGCTTCGCGACCTCAAGCAGCGGTTCCCGCAGGTGAACATCCACGGCTTTTCGCCGCCGGAGATCTACCACTTCACCAAGATCTCCAAGCGACCGCTCAAGGAAGTGCTGGAGCGTTTGGCTGCTGCAGGGCTAGGCTCCCTTCCGGGGGGCGGCGGCGAAATCCTTGTTGACCGCGTGCGGGCTGCCATGACGCGTGGCAAGGTGATGACCGACGACTGGCTGGAGGTTCACCGCGTGTGGCATCAGCTTGGCGGTCGCAGCACTGCCACGATGATGTATGGCCATATCGAAACGCTCGCCGAGCGTGTGGAGCACCTCGAGCGTCTCCGGCAGCTGCAGGACGAGACGGGCGGGTTTACGGCGTTTATTTGTTGGTCGTTTCAGCCGGACCACACCGATATGGACCACATTGCTCCGGCGGGGCCGTTTGAATACCTGCGAACGCAGGCCGTGGCCAGGCTCTACCTCGACAACTTTCCCAGCATCCAGTCGAGCTGGGTCACTCAAGGCCGTGAGATCGGCCAACTCGCTCTGCTGTTCGGCGCCAATGACATGGGCAGCCTGATGATTGAGGAAAACGTGGTCAGCGCCGCCGGCACGGTGCACCACCTCACGCTGGAGCAGATGCGTTCGGCGATTTCCGAACTGGGCTACGAGCCCAAACGCCGCAATGTCTTCTACGAAACCTTCGACGAAGACCCTGCCGTCGCCCTGCATGCGAACATGCCGGTGGCCAGTTGCTGCGGAAGCAGCTCGGGATGCGGATCGCACGAGGCGAGCTCTGCCGCGTCGCAGCTCCCGGTGATCACGTCGGTCACTTGAGATGAGCCACGCAGATGGCCCTCCCGAGTTGATCGACCACCTGGCTAGGTGCTCGCGTCGAATGGCCGTGACGCTGCGAGCCCGGGCCGTGCTTCCCATGCACGGGCCGCCCCTCGATGGTGGCTGGGTGCGGATCAAGGGAGGCCGCGTGGTGGCCGTAGGGCGCCGTCGGGCGGCGGGCCCGACGATCGATCTCGGCGATGTGCTTCTCCTGCCCGGGCTCGTGAACCCACACACGCACCTGGAGTTTTCTAAGATCCCAAAGCCTGTACCTCCGCAACCCCCGGGTGGGCTTGCAGGCTGGATCCCAGCCGCAGTCGCAGCCCGTCGCCACGCGGCTCGCGACGAGACCGCTCAGGCGATTCTCAGCGGGCTGCAGGAATCTGCCGCCGCAGGAGTGACGCTCCTCGGCGAGATCGCCACCGCCGATCCTGCGCTCTCCTACCCAACCCATGGCGTCCCACGCCTCCGCGTCTTTCGCGAGTGCCTGGGGCTCGGTGAACGCCGCATCGAGCAGTCGCTCGCGAGCCTGCGACGCAGCCTCGACCGCCTGCCAGCCTCATCCGCGGGAATCTCTCCGCACGCCCCCTACTCTGTCAAAGCCTCACTTGCCGCAACGCTCGTGAAGCTGGCGGCAAAGCAAGGGCTGCCGGTCGTGGTGCATCTTGCGGAGAGTCGCGAGGAGCAGGACCTGATTGAGCAGGGCACCGGCGCCTTCCGCGACCTGCTTGAGTCGATTGGGGCATGGCCCTCCCCTCCACCGCAGCTCCTCTCGGCAGCCGACTGGGTCTCGCTCGCGTGCCGCGCCCCTCGCGCGGCCTTCGTCCATGCGTCCTTTCTCGACCGGCCCACCTTCGACCGGCTTGTGCGACACCGCGACCGAGCCGCCGTGATTGTGTGCCCGCGGACCGCCTTGCTGATTTCTGGCCGCATCGCCCCGGTGCGTGAGTTGCTCGCGGCTGGCATCCACGTGGCCCTCGGCACCGACGGCCGTGGCTCCGCGCCGGACCTCTCCCCCCTGCGTGAAGCCCAGGCCCTGATCGACCGAGGCCTGGCTTCCCCGCAGGAAGCGCTCAAGATGATGACCACGTCTGCAGCCTGGGCCATCGGCTGCGAACGCATCGCGGGCCGCATTGCCTGCGGGCGTCCGGCGGACCTCGTGGTCCTCCGGCCCGCCGAGCACTCGACCGACACCTACGCCGACGCCCTCGCCCCTTCCACGCAGGTGGTCATGACCCTCCGCAGCGGCAGGCCGATCCACCCTGCCTGACAGCGCTCCGCGCTCCCCGCGCATCCCCCACGCGGGCGATGAGTGTCAGAGCCGGCAGTTCGAAATGTAGGTCTCGACGATCGCGGAGGCACCGATCGCGTCGAGCTTTTCCATGATGGCGTGCACATCGCCGCGACGGACCATCGCACGCACCGCACACCAGTCGGCATCTTCCAGGCCACTCACCGTGGGCGAGTTGAACCCTGGCGTGATCTTTTCTGCCTCGGCCAGCGAGGAACGCGGAATGTTGTACTCCAGCAGCGAGTACGTGCGGGCGATCACGACGCCCTCCAAGCGGCGAACAATTCTGTCCACCGTCTCGCTGTGCCGCAGCCGCCGGTTTTGCACGAGCACCGTCTCGTAGCGGCCGATCTCGTCGAGCACTCGCAGCCGATTCGCCGCGAGCGTGCTTCCCGTTTCCACGAGATCGACGATCGCATCCGCCACCCCGAGGGCAATCATGATTTCGACGCTGCCGGAGAGCTCGACGAGATGGCAGCTCACGCCACGCTCGGCCAGCCACGCCTTCGTGATCTCCGGAAAGCTGGTGGCCACGCGTTTGCCCTGCAGTCCGGTCGCGTCAGTGAGATCGGCATCCACGTCGACGCACAGCGCCAGCCGACAGCTGCCCACGCCGAGGTCGAGCCGATGCAGAAGATCGCCACCACTCTCCGCGATGAGGTCGGCGCCCGTGATGCCAAGATCAATCGCCCCTTCGACAGCAAGCACGGGAATGTCGGCGGTGCGGAGAAAGACAATCTCCACTGGCAGGTCGCGGCACCTGGCAAACAGGCTCCGATCCGGTCGACGGAAAGTGAGCCCCGCATCATGGAGCAGCGTGGCGGCCAACTCAGCGAGGCGGCCTTTGCTTGGCACGCCAATACGAAGCAAATCGGCATCAGGACGGTGATCAGCCATCACTCAGTTCGTGTCTCCGTTGGTTTTGGCCCCGCGTGAGGCCTTCTCTTCCAGTCCCGAAATACCAAACCGCCGCTGCAGTTCGCTTTCCACGTCGCTCAGCGTCAGGCAGCGGCAGGCGAGCAGCACGAGCGTGTGGTAGAGCAGGTCGGCAGCCTCAGACACCACCCGTTCATCCGTTTCACCGACAGCCGCCTGCACCAACTCTCCGGCCTCTTCCGTCACCTTGCGGCCGGCCGCCTCAGGGCCTCCAGCCAAGAGCCGGCTGGTGTACGATTTCTCAGCAGATCCCCCGCGCCGCGATTCGATCACGTCTCCGAGAGCAGCCAGCACTTCTCCCCGTTCGGGCATCCGACCAACTCCTGCCATGTCCTG
The DNA here is from genome assembly GCA_029978905.1 of Planctomycetota bacterium. Taxonomy (GTDB): domain Bacteria; phylum Planctomycetota; class Planctomycetia; order Pirellulales; family UBA1268; genus M30B53. Next base: position 20,166 of record JAPOIM010000042.1, on the reverse strand, counting down.
TGAATTCAGTGGAGATGTGCCAGCCGGCACCTGCGACAGGCAGAAGGAAGCCGCCCCAGCCACGCCGGGGCCGACCACCTGCCCCCCAACTTTAGCATCCCCAGAAGGACACGAAACCTGCCGGCCGCGGCTAGCCGACGACTGCCTGATCCTGACGGGGCCCACCGCAGCGGGAAAAACCGCGATTGCCGTGCGAATGGCGGAGCGACTCGGGGCGGAGATCATCAGTGTCGACTCGATCGCGGTGTATCGCGGCCTGGATATTGGCTCGGCAAAACCTTCCGCAGACGAGCAGCGGCGGGTCCCCCACCATGGACTCGATCTCGTCGCCGCCAGCGAAGCCTTCAATGTCGCCTCTTGGCTGTCTGCCGCCGCGGAGGCCGTTGAGGCGATTCGCCGCCGCGGCCGCAAGATTCTGTTTGTAGGAGGAACCCCGCTCTACCTGAAAGCTCTCCGCGAAGGCTTCGACACCCGCCCACCTGCTGATCCGGCACTGCGGGACGCGATCACCCTCCGACTGGAGCGGGAAGGGGCAGCTGCCTTGCACCGCGAACTTGCCGAGCGGGATCCTGCGGCCGCAGCCCGGATCCATCCCAACGATGCACGTCGTCTCGTCCGCGGTCTGGAGGTCGCGATCGCCTCGACCTCACGCCCGAGCCTTCCGCAGAACACATGGAATGCCCCAAGCGATGAGCAGCTACGCGTGCCATTCCTGATTGTCGATGTGCCTCGCTACGTACTGGCCGATCGGATTGCCGCACGGGTGCACCAGATGTTTGCCGACGGGCTCATCGAAGAGGTGGAAGCCGCGGAGGCCGCCACCGGGATCGGCCCCACCGCTCGTCAAGCAGCAGGCTACTGCGAAGTGCTGGAGATGCTCGCGGGCAAGCGGTCGCGTGAGGAGGCAATCGAACAGACGATTCGCCGCACCAGGCAACTCGCAAAACGCCAGCGGACCTGGCTGCGGAGCTTCCAAAACACCGTCTGGGTGGCCGGTTAGGCTCGTGCTGTCACATCAGTGCTAGCACCCTATGTTGGGCGTCTCCCTGCCCTAGACCACAAAATCGGCGCATTTGCTTGCCTTAACCGTCATCATCGTTAACCTCACCGCATCGCATCTGCGAGCCGACCGGATCGGCTGCAGACGTGATACCGGCTCGATGACGGTATTGGCCCGTTCCCACGTATGTCCGTGAGAACGGCCCGGCATCCAAGGATGGAGCCGACCGGTAACGAGGCACGGCCGCGCGTTGAACCGTCATTCGACGGCACAACGGGCGATCGTAGGGGCACAGCGGTCGTGCAGGGCGTTCAGCCTGCATGTCCGCGTCGCACCGTGGGAACAACGTCAAGGGTCAAGCGTGATGGAATACGCGACCGAACGTAGAGGGGCAATCGCAGATACCAAGGGCATCCGCCCATGGTGTTTCGCCATTGTCGCCGCTGTCCTGCAATCGCACGTTCTTGTGCGACCCGCCCGCCTTCTCTCCGCGTCGCGTTTCGCCCATGGAACTCGCTGGGGGTCGTGTTGACCACCCCGTCGTTGGGCACCGCAGAGGCACCCGGACGGTGCTTGGAGGACTTGAGGACATGGCAGGAAAACCCCTGATCGGCATCACCATGGACTATCGGGCTTCACGGAAAGAGCACGCCGCTCTCTCGTTTGTGGCAGCCGGCTATTACGACGGTGTGATTGCCTCAGGCGGCATTCCGATCACTCTTCCACCGGTCACGGATGAAGAGGATCTGTCGCGGCTGCTCGACATGCTCGATGGCGTGGTTCTCGTGGGGGGTGGCGACATCGACCCCAGGCGAGACGGATACATGCCCCATCCTTCGACACGAACGATGGATGCGCGTCGAGAAGATTTCGACCGCATGCTCGTGGCGGAGATCTGCCGTCGGCAGATGCCCGTCCTTGCCATTGGCAGCGGCATGCAACTCCTCAACGTGACGGAAGGTGGCACGGTCTTCCTCCACATCCCTGAAGACCTCCCCAAGGCCCTGCCTCACAAGGACCCCATCGACGTGGCCCACAGGCACGCCCTGGAGGTGGTTCCTGGCACAGTCATGGAACGTGTCTATGGCGACGGCGAGATTCGCGTCAACAGCATGCACCACATGGCGATCGACGATCTGGCGTCGAGCTTCCGCGTGGCAGCCCGCGCTCCAGACGGCGTGATCGAGGCCATCGAGAGCACCGTTGAAAACTGGGTCGCTATCGGCACGCAGTTCCACCCCGAGGCCGAAAATGCGTCGGCCCTCGACAGCAAGATCTTCGAAGAGTTCGTGATCGGCATCACGGGCGAAGTGCCGGCCGTCAAACTCGTGGCGTAAGCGGCACATCTGCGTCTCACACGACGTTTCCAATGCTCCCCGGGTGGTCCGTCCGCCCGGGGAGTTTTTTTATGGCCGCGGCAAACGCCCGCACGACCAGCCAGCCCCACCAAACCGTCAGAAACGCGCAACTCAAAGCCTCGGGCCAAACAGCGGGCTAAGTTAGAGAAGGAAACCCCCGCCCGCTGCCTCCCCTCGCATTGCGTTCCATGCTCACTGATTTTGACCTCCACCTGCTTGGCGAAGGACGTCACTGGAGGAGCTACGAGAAACTCGGCGGCCAGTTGACCACGGTCGATGGCGTGGCAGGCGTCCACTTTTCCGTGTGGGCACCAAATGCCGATGCGATCAGCGTCGTTGGCGACTTCAACGGCTGGGACGGCCGCTGCCACCCCATGCAGAAACGGATCCCCTCAGGATTCTGGGAGGCGTTTGTTCCGGGCGCGACCGTGGGGCAGGCCTACAAGTACCGCGTCTTTTGTAGGGATGGGTTTCAAGATCGCTCCGACCCCTACGGCTTTGCAGCCGAGGTGCCTCCCCGCACCGCATCGCTCGTCGCCGACCTCAGCGCGTATCAATGGCAGGATGCCGACTGGATGCGGGCCCGTGCTGCTGCCGACCCACTGACAGCGCCGATGACCACCTACGAGGTCCACCTCGGCAGCTGGCGTCGGCCAGGCGACGCCCCCACGCGCTGGATGAGTTACTGCGACCTCGAACGAGAGCTCGTGCCCTATGTGGTGGAAATGGGGTTCACGCATGTGGAGTTTCTGCCGCCCACCGAGCATCCGCTGTCGGCAAGCTGGGGCTACCAAACGATTGGCTTGTTTGCTGCCACAAGCCGATTCGGTTCTCCGCAGGACTTCATGTCGCTGATCGATGCGTTCCATCGCGCGGGCGTGGCGGTGATCATCGACTGGGTGCCGGCCCACTTTCCCCGCGACGGGCACGGGCTGCGCCGGTTTGATGGCACCGCCCTCTACGAGCATGAAGATCCCCGCAAGGGCGAGCATCCCGACTGGGGAACACTGATCTTCAACTACGGCCGAAATGAGGTGGCCAACTACCTCATCTCTTCGGCCCTGTTCTGGCTCGACAAGTACCACATCGATGGGCTTCGCGTGGACGCGGTTGCCTCGATGCTCTACCTCGACTACAGCCGCGAGGCGGGCCAGTGGGTGCCCAATGAGCACGGTGGTCGCGAGAACCTCGAAGCCATCGAACTCCTCAAGACCTTCAATGTGCAGGTCCATGAGCAGTTCCCCGGCGCCGTCACGATCGCCGAAGAATCCACCGCGTGGCCAGGGGTTTCCCGGCCCACCTACGACGGCGGCTTAGGGTTCACCTTCAAATGGAACATGGGCTGGATGAATGACACGCGGCGATACATGCGGCACGATGCGGTGCATCGCAAGTATCACCACGACGAACTCACGTTCAGCCTGATCTACGCGTTTCATGAGAACTTTGTCCTGCCGCTGTCGCACGATGAGGTCGTGCATGGCAAGGGCTCGCTGATCGGCCAGATGCCGGGTGATAATTGGCAAAAGTTTGCCAACCTGCGACTGCTCTACAGCTACATGTGGTGCCACCCTGGCAAGAAGCTGCTCTTCATGGGGAGCGAGTTTGGGCAGTGGCTCGAATGGAACTTCGACGAGAGCCTGCAGTGGCACCTGCTGGAGTGGGACAGCCACCGTGGACTCAAGCGGGCCGTGGCCGATTTGAACGCGCTCGTTCGCTCAGAGCCGTCGCTCCACGAACTCGACTTTGAGTCGGGCGGATTTGAATGGATCGACTGCCAGAACTGGCAAGACAGTGTGCTGGCGTTCGTACGGCGCGGCCGCACTGCCAACGATTTTGTCGTCGTGGTCTGCAACTTCACGCCGGTTGTCCGCCAAGGCTACCGCCTCGGCGTGCCACACGAAGGGCCGTACCAAGAACGCTTCAACAGCGATTCCCGCTACTACGACGGCAGCAATGTGGGCAACATTGGCACGCTGATGGCGACCACCACGCCGCACCATGGTCGTCCGGCGAGCCTCGTCCTGACACTGCCACCACTGGCCGCCATCGTGCTCACCCCTTGGCGGGGCTGAGTGCGACCGCTGACGACTACCGCCCCGCCTGGCGAGGCTGACGCTCCCAGCGAAGGTTGTAACGGTCTTCGAGGCCCTCAATCCATCGCTCAAAGATGGCGCCGTAGGACTGCTGGGCGACCTGGTCGAGCGACATCACGTCGTCGCGACGATCAAGAAACTGCGCCCGCAGTTCGGAGTCTGGAGGTGTGAGGGAGAGCAGCCGCACGCAGTAGCAAACCGTCTTTGGCTCATTGAAGGCCACGGCGGTCTCCCCCGGTACCAGACGGAACACCGCCTGCATGAACTCATCACCGGGCAAGAACACACCGGGAGGCTGCGAGATCTCGGGCACACCGCTGGCGGCGTCGTACCACGCAAACGGGCCCGCCTGCGTCATCTCCACATCACCGCGGTCGGCGGCCAGCTGTTCCAGCGACACGTCGCGACTCTTGGACTGCTCCGCGAGCTGCTCGGCCTCTTTCTGAGCAAGGTCGCGCGCCTCGATGATCCGCCAGGCTTTTTCCACGTTCTCCTTGGCGGCGGCGAAGGTCGGCACAAACTCGGGCTGGTCCTGGGTTTTCCACGAGAGAAAGCGATTGCCGGTGAGATCACGAGACGTTTGTGGCCGGAGCACCTGAGCCCCTTCCCCAAACATCATCTCCAGCCAAGAACGCTGGCGAATCCCAAATCGGCTGCCTGGATCTGGCACGAGATCAAAGCTCCGACCGATGCCAGGCTCTTCAACCGCGTCAACCGGAGCGACGAGGTCGGAGCGCCCCGACGTCAGCCCCTGTGTTTCGGCAATCTTCGCAAAATCCGGGGGGGTGGGCGGCTCGGTGCCGGTCTCGCCCCGAGCCTGCCAGAGGGCATACTCCTCGCCATAAGCCGTGAGATCCGCAGCGACGGCGGCAAAAATCTCGTTGATCTTCTGCTCGGCCCTCTCGGAGGCGAGTTGCTCCCGGATCTCTTCGGCCACCTCAGCCAGCGGCCGGAAACTCGCTTCCGCAGCAGGCTCTGTGGCAACGTCGGCGGCCTCAGTCGCAGGAGCCGGCTCGGCGGTCGTCTCGGCGGACTCCACTGCCACCTCGGCCGCCGCGGGGGCTTCGGTCGCAGGCTCGTCTGCGGGAGCCTCACTCTCCGCAGGCGCCTCGGGGTTTGCCGGCTCCGCAGCGGACTCCTCGGCCGTCGCGGCGGGCTCCTCTCCATCGTCTGCCCGAGCCGACACGAACGAGAATCGCGAACGGCCAGCACGCTCCCGCGACGAGCCATCCTCAGCAGCAGGTTCCTCAGCAGCAGGTTCCTCAGCAGCAGGTTCCTCAGCAGCGGGTTCCTCAGCAGCAGGTTCCTCAGCAGCGGGTTCCTCAGCAGCGGGTTCCTCAGCCGAGTTCGAACTGCCTGGCAGGGCACGATAGCGGATCGCCTTGTTTTCTTCGTAGTAGGCGGCGATCTCTTCGTCGGTGACGTCAGGCTTCAGCGCGTCGACAAACAGCGCCTGATCGGCGGTGAGATATTCAAACGCGACGCGGTGGGGCTCGCGGAATCCTGGCTCCGCACTCGCTGGCACGGGGAGAAACTCTCGGTACTCGTCGTAGAGGGCCTGCAGCGATGATTCACTGGGAGCCGCCACCCGATCGGCCAGCGACTCGCAGGTGACCGGGATCACTTCCACGATCGCCTTCTGCTGCAGTCGACGAAACGCGTCCCACCGCCAGCCGGGTGGGTCGCCGGAGAAACCGGTTTGGAACAGCAAGAGCATGTTCCGCGCGGTCAGCTCGTATCGCAGAGCCTCAAACACGTCGGTTTCGGAGGCACCGAGCATGCTCAACCGCAGACCGCTGAGAATCTGGCTGAACTGCTCGGCCCGAACCTGATTGTTGGTCCAGTCGGCCAAGAACTCATTGATCGCCGCATCGGTCACCACGATCCCGACTTCCCGCGCCTCTTCGACGATCAGCCGCGTGCGAACGACCGCGTCTTCGCTCTCGGGGAAGAGGGGGAGCCTGGAGGGATCGCGACCGGCCTGTACCGCAGCTTCGATGAGAAACCTGTTCAGGATCGCCCGCATCGACACGGAGCGTTCGAGGTCGGCTTCCCGCACCTCGCCGCCGCTCCAGCGAGCCACAAGCGGATCACCCGCGAGCGTGCCACTTCCCATCTGCAAGAACGGAGGAAGCACAAAGAACGCGAGCATCGCCATAATGGCCACGAAGACCAGCAGCGATTTTTGGTAGCGTCGAAAAACGTCGAACGAGCCGGCCATGCAATCACCTGAATCGGGCCGGCGGACCGCCGACGGGAGCCTTGAAGGCTTGAAACGGAAAACGAGGCAACGAGTTCGCTCGAAGTGTCTTCCGGAGACCGAAAAAACGCTTTCTCTAGAGCGAAAGCGACGATTGTAGCGCCCGTAGTGCCAACTGCAATCCCGATTCGGGGCGTCAGACGGCTGGCCACCCGCGAAAGACGCCTGCCAGACGTGTTCCCAGCAGGCCCGCGAGCAATCCCAAAAAAGCAGCGGCAACGAGCCATCGCGATGAAACTGCCTGAGTTTCAAGAAACGCAGGGACTTCCCCCCGAAGTCGACACCCTTAAACACCGCGCGCTGCAGCTGCTCGTCGAACGGGAGCGGGAGCGGATGGCGTTTCGCCGCCAGACGTGGTGGGAACTCTCTGCCGTCCTGGCTGCCCGGCGGGAGCCACCCGCCCCAGGCTTTCCCGCCCGCGTGACGAGCCTCAGCGAACGACCGCAGCCCCCAGCGGCTCAAACCGCACTGCCCGCGGTCCCACGGGCTCAGGCGTCCGTCCCCCTCGTCGACGAAGCCTCGGCCGTCGACCTCCGCCACCGACTTGAGCTGGCCTCGTTCCAGGTGGTCGGCCGAACTGTCACCCCATTCGAGCTCCAGCCAGCCCCCCCGCTCACCACCACCACGCTGCTTCACGAAGCGAACACCTCGCTTGGGTGGAGCCCACGCCAAACCCTGCGGGCAGGCACATGGCTGGCTGAGAACGGCTTCCTGACCTCGGTGCGCACCGCGTCCACGTTTCTCCCCGCAGAAACGGCCGCGGCCATCCGACTCGTGGCCAAGAAGCTGTTCGGTGCCGACCACGTCGCCCGCGCTCGCAGAACGTTTGGCACCGCAAGCGACAGCTCGCACGACGCCCCATCCGCCGGAGCCATCCGCCCGATCGACGTCGGCCAGCCGGCCTCCGCGCTCCGCTCCCGACTCTTTGGGGCTGAGTTACTGCTGTACGACCTGATCTGGAAACACACGCTCGCCACGCAGATGACGGCTGCCCACGGCCAGAGGGTCACGCTCACCATCGAGGCCAGACTTGCCAACGAGGAAGCGGTCCGCTTCACGTCTGACGAACAAACGATTGAGCACCGCGGCTTCCTGCGCGCCTTCGATGACCGTGCGGCCGCCGCCGAGGCCATCACCCCACGCCTCCTCGACGTCACCCTGGGCGACGTGGTCGACTGCCGTTCACTCGAGGCCAGCGAACACACCTCGCAGCCCCCCGCCCGCTACACCGAAGCCTCGCTCAGCGAAGACCTGGCCGCCGCCACAGGGAGCCATGCCGAGCGCTGCGTCAACGCAATCGACGACCTGGTGCACGAGCACCACTCCTGTTGCCTTCGCGGCCAAGAACTGCTCCCCACCTGGCCTGCCTTTGCCACAGCACACGACACCGACCACGCCATCGAACTGGCCGGCGGCTTTCTCGTCCGGATCACCGCTGAGGGCCCGCGACTGGAAGATGCTGACGGGCGTCAGATGCTGCTCCCACCGGAGGAGACACTCGCTCCCGACGAACTCACGTCCACAAAATGCGGCGAACTCCTTGCGCGAACGGAGCGAGACAAACCCCTCGGCCAGTGCCCCACCACAGGCCTGCCGGTGTATGTGCGTGCCGGCCGCTTCGGCACCTATGTCCAGCTTGGCGACGCCGACAACTCCACGCAGCCAACACGCACCGCGTCGCTCCTTGCGGGCATGTCACGCGACACCCTCACCCTGGCAACGGCGCTCCAACTTCTGGAGCTCCCGCGCATCCTCGGACCGCATCCGGACCATGGCTTGAACATCACCGCCTGCAACGGTCGTTTTGGCCCCTACATCGCCAGTGGGCCAGAGTCGCGGAGCCTTCCGCCCGAGCTCTCGCCGCTCGACGTCACGCTTGAACAAGCGATCGACCTCCTCAAGCAGGCAAAGCTCACCGAAGACGACGCCCATCCCTCCCCAAAAACACTCGGCGAGTCTCCGGTCACGCAGAAACCGGTCGTGCTGAGAAACGGTCGCTTTGGCCCTTACGTGTCAGATGGGGTCACCAACGCCTCGATCCCCAAAGACGCCGATCCTGAGAGCGTCTCCCTCCAAGACGCCCTCCGCCTCCTCGAAGCACGAGCCGGTTCACGCCGAGCACGGCCCCGTTCGCGCCGCCGAAGTCGCCTCGACCTCTAACCTCCACCGCACACGGCTGCCCAAGGCTCGCCAATCAGCCCCTTACGGGAAGCGAAGGCCCGGCGGTCGGGGAAAGGCGAAGAGCGTGGGAATATCCTTTCCCAGCGATGAGGCTTTTACCGCCGACGGGCCGGAGCGGACCTTGCCGCCGGATCAGTCGTCTTCCTCGCCCCACGGCACATCATCGAGGGCGACGGCGTAGGCCGTGGCGTGGGAGCGGCAGTGCGAGATGCTGACGAGCACGCACTGGATGCCGAGCTTTTCGGCGATCGCCAGCGTGCCCCCGTAGAGACGAGCCACCGGACGCCCCGCGTTGGTGTTCCGCACCTCGATGTCGCGCCAGCTGATGCCGCGCCGCCAGCCCGTGCCGATGGCCTTGAGGACGGCTTCCTTGGCAGCCCAGCGTCCGGCAAAGTGCTGCGTGGCCATACGGCGACTGCGGCAGTAGTCGATTTCGGCTGGTGTAAAGACGCGGCCCACGAAGAGTTCGCCATGCCGCTCGATCATCTGGGCGATCCGCAGGCATTCTGTGATGTCGGTGCCGATGCCGAGCACACCCATGTCAGCGGTCTCCTCGTCCGCGACTGAGCCCGCAAGCCGCTCGCGCGCGATCGAGCACACGTGTCGCTTGCTCGCGAGCCCTGGCGGCGCCTTCTTCGAGGATGCCGTCGATCGTCGCAGGGTCGGCGGCCAACGCCTCGCGCCGGGTGCGAGCCTCGGCAAAGAACTGCTCCGCGGCCGCATGTAGCGCTTTTTTGATTTCGCCGTAGCCAAACCCGCCGCGGCGGTAGGTCTCAGCCATCGCGGCCGTCTCCTCTGCGGAGGCCATCAGGCGGTAGAGCTCAAAGAGGTGATCCGTCTCGGGATCCTTGGGGGCTTCCATCGGCCGCGAATCGGTCGTGATCCGCATCACCTTTTTCTTCAGCTTGCCCGGCTCTTCAAACACCTGAATCGTGTTGTCGTAGCTCTTGCTCATCTTCTGGCCATCGGTGCCGGGCACTCGGGCCGCGGTCTCGATGACTCGCGCCTTGGGCAGCGTGAACACCTCGCCATAGAGATGGTTGAAGGTGCCCGCGAGGTCTCGGCAGACCTCCACGTGCTGCACCTGATCGTCGCCGACAGGGACGGTGTTGGCGTCGTAGGCGAGGATGTCGGCGGCCATCAGCACGGGATAGGTGAAGAGACCAGCATCCGCGGGCAGCCCCTTGGCCTTCTTTTCCTTGTAGGCGTGGCACCGTTCCAGCAGCCCCATCGGCGTGACAGTAAGCAAAAGCCACGTGAGTTCGGTCACCTCCGGCACATCCGACTGCACGAAGAGCGTGGCCCGCTTCGGGTCGAGCCCGAGGGCGACGAGATCGAGCGCGGCCTCGCGGACAAACGACCGCAAGACCTCCGGCTCGCGGACGGTGGTGAGGGCGTGAAGATCGGCAATGAAGTAGTAGGCATCGCCGGCATGCTGCAGGTCGATGTACTGCCGAATCGCTCCAAAGTAGTTGCCCCAGTGGAAGCGGCCCGTGGGCTGGATGCCCGAGAGCACTCGCAGTTGCGTGGGCTCCTTTGCGGCTGCCGCGTCGCTGGCGTTGGCGTTGGCTGGTTCAGGTGACGTCATGATGCACTCTCAGAGGGATGCTCGCCCGGTGTGGGCGTGGCGGGAGCCAGCGGTTGCCCCTTTACCTTCAGCGTACCGACCAGCTCTGCGACGGTGGCGACCCCCGCTTCGGCAAGTGCTTCAGGGAGCTGCTCCAGGAGCTGGCCCGCAACGGTCGGCTCAGTGAAACTCGCGGTGCCGATCTGAACGGCCGAGGCCCCGGTGACGAGAAACTCCATCACATCGTCGAGGGTGGCGATCCCGCCGACCCCGATGATCGGCACATCGACTGCCTGGCGAACCTGATACACGCAGCGCAGGGCGATCGGCTTGATCGCCGGCCCGCTGAGCCCCCCCATGCCGTTGCCAAGCATCGGCCGGCGACGACGCCAGTCGACCACGATCCCGAGGCATGTGTTCACGAGCGTCACCGCATCAGCCCCCCCGTCGGCCGCAGCCCGGGCAATCGCCACGATGCTCGTCACGTTGGGCGACAGTTTTGCGAGCACCGGCAACGACGTGGCCTCACGCACACCGCTGACCACCCGCCGACACATTTCCGGATCACTGGCGAGGTCCACGCCATGGCTGACGTTGGGGCAGGAAATGTTGAGTTCGAGCGCCGCGATGCCGGGAATTCCGTCGAGCCTCGCGGCCAGATCGACGAACTCCTTCACACAGCCGCCGGCAACACTCACCACCACCGGTGCCCCACAGGCAACCAGCCATGGCAGCTGCTTCTCCACGAAGGCCTCAACGCCATCGTTATCGAGCCCAATCGAGTTGAGCAGCCCGCCGGTGGTCTCCACGGTCCGCCAAGGATGGTTGCCTCGGCGGGGAAGCGGCGTGATCGTCTTGGGAACCACTCCCCCCAACTGCCCCACCGCAACGTAGTCCGCCATCTCGCGGCCGTAGCCGAAGGTGCCAGACGCCACCATGATCGGATTGGGGAGCCGCAGACGCCCAAGTTGCACTGCGAGCGGCCCCTCCGCCACGGAGGGGCCGGCAGCGGTGGACGTGGGTTGGTTTGCAGGAAAAGACATGGCGCTCCAAGAAATCACGTCAACAGCGGCAATCGCGTCTACCGCGGTCGTCTACGACGGAGTGTAGCCGGTTTTCCCAGAGCCCCCAGCCCCTCGCAGTCGTGCGGCATGTGACAGAAAAACGGATTAAATCAAGTTTGCCGGTCACACCGGTCGATCCTCTCCTTGGATGCTGGCAAGCAGGTCGCATGGGCCGTTGGCTCATTTGACACTAAACCCTTGCCATCACTAGGCTTCGGGCGGTTTTTCAGGTCGTGAACGCGGTGCAAACAGCCGCCTTCAACAGACGTTGGGAGGGCCCAAGCCGTGACCAAGAAGGACATCGTTCGAACGATCGCAGAGGAGCTCGGACTACCGCAGCAGGAGGCCAGGAAACTGGTCCAGATCACGTTCGACACACTCGTCGACACGCTGGTGCGGGAAGGCCGGATTGAACTGCGAAACTTCGGGATTTTTCAGATCAAGCAACGCGAGGCGAGAGTCGGCCGCAACCCCCGAACCGGCGAAGAAGTGCCGGTGATGGCAAAGAAGGTTGTGGTCTTCAAGCCTGGCAAACGGATGGAAGCGATGGTGCAGGAGGCGAGCCAAGCGGCCCCTTCTGCTCAGGATGACTCGGGTGAGTCGGACTCCGACCTCTCCCCATAACCCTTCAGGCCAGGACGGCCGAGGGCATCGACGCAGGATGCAGGAGATGCACAGGATGAACGGACTCATCACTCGCTTCCGAAACCGCACATCGGGATCACCTGCCCGGCAGCTGTTTGGTACGCAGAGCGGCTCACTCGAGCCACAAAGCGGCAGCACGACTCATGGATACCGTGATTGCACGCGTGACGAAGGTGGCGCGGAAGCGTCATCCCGTATGGAGGATCGGCAGATGCGGACAACGCCTAGGTTCACCATCACTTGGCTCTTGCTGGTTGCGGCAATGCTGTCGACCTGCACCGGCTGCCTGATTCCGATGTATTCAGGCGATCCCGTGCGTCGGGCCAAGCAGTTGATCCACACCTCGGAAGACCTGCGAGCGATCACCGACGAGTGGGAGCGAATCTGGTTCCTCGATCAGCCCTCCCACATGACGCCCTACCGCACACACGGCGGCATCCTCTAATCGCCCAAGGGAAACAGCCTCTCAAAGGCTTTTCCCACGGAACGTTAGATCCTGATCTTCGAGGCTTGCTCGACAATCTGTTCGAGCGGCACGAGATTGCCTTTGTTGCAACCGGGGCACGCTTCGGCGGCCTCGTCCCAGGCTTCACGGCTCCGCAGGTTTGAATCCCAGAACGGCCAGGTGCGGCACTGCCGCGGTCGCTCTTCGTAGACCGTGCACCGCCGCGTCGTCGCATCGAGGAGTACGCAGTCGCCCCCGGTGCGTTCTTTGAGCGAACGACGTACGCCCACGCGTTTTACATACCGTCGCTCGAAGCTGGCCGGCGTCATCTCGCAGGCCGCGGCCATCGCCTCGACTTCCTGCTGGTTCACCCAGACGAAGCCTTCGGCGCCGGTGCAGCAATCACCACACTGCGTGCAACGAAACCGGAGACCGTCGGCGTACCACGGTTCGCTGCCTTGTCCCGCTGTCTTGCCTGCCATGGACCAGCCTCCCTCTTCCCTGCGTTGCACCTGCGACGCTCACGACCGCGTCCCACTCCCGGGAGCTGCTGCCACGAGCATCGCCACCGTCTCCACGAGCGTCTGACAATCGTCTTGGGTGTTGAACGGGCCAAAGCTTGCCCGCACCGTTCCCTCAGGCGTGGCGAGCCCTTCGTGCACCGCTGCTGCACAGTGGAATCCGCTTCGCACCTGCACTCCGGCAGCCATTTCCAAGGCCGTCGCCACCTCGGCCGGAGCATAGTGCTCCACGAGGAAACTCACAATCGGCGGACCATCGCCACCGTCGATCACCCGCACGCCACGCAGCTCCTCGAGCGCCCGACGGCACGTCGTCGCCAGCCCTGCCGCAAACGCACGAGGCTCCACGGAACCGTCAGCCTGTGACCGCCACCACCGATCTGCGGCGACCACGCCAGCGGCGGCTGCGAGATCCCCCGTACCTGCCTCATGCCGCGCGGAAAACGCGTTGGGCATGTCGAGCGTATCGCTGAGCAAACCGGTACCGCCTTGCACGAGCATCTCCGGCTCCACGCCTTCCCGACACCACAAGCACGCATTGCCATGCGGGGCGAGGAGCCACTTGTGCGCCGGAGCCACGAGCACATCCGCAATCGCGGACGCATCGAGGTCGAGCACGCCCGCCGTCTGTGCGGCGTCCACAATCACCAGGCCGCTCCGCTCATGCGCCTCAGTCGCGATCGCCGCGGCATCCTGCACGGCCCCCGTCACATTGGAGGCATGTGAGAACACCACCAGCCGCGTCGCTGGTCGCCAATGCTGAGCCACGTCCCCCGGGTCCACTCGCCCCGCACGATCACAGGGCAGAACGCTCATCTCGATCACGCCGCGACGGGCAAGCCAGGCCAAGGGGCGCAGGGTCGCGTTATGGTCGGCAGCGGTGGCGATCACATGATCCCCAGGGCGCACGAGCCCGTGAATCGCGATGTTCAGGCCGAGCGTGGCTGTCGCTGGCATCGCGATCCGCTGCGGGTCTACGCCACCGAGCCATCGGGCCCACACCCGCCGCGCGTCTTCGATCACTCCGGCTGCCTCGACCGCCTCCCGGTAGCCACCCCGTCCAGGAGCCACGCCCAACTCGGTCGCGGCACGTTGCCAGGCGGCGATCACCTCCGGAGGCTTTGGCCAACTCGTGGCAGCCTGATCGCAGTAGCGGCGAGGTGGTGAGCAGTTCTCCGACACCTCAGCCTCCGATCTGATACATCGCACGCTCGGGCCGCTCGAAGGTAGGCGTCCCGATCCCGTGGGCTGCCCGCTTCTGCGCCACGCACGCCCGGATCAGGCTCACGATTGCTGCGTCATCCCCACCTGTCCGCAGGAGATGCCGCACGTCCCACTCTTCGGTGGAAAACAGGCAGTTGCGAAACTGCCCATCGGCCGTAAGCCGCAGCCGATCGCATCGCTCACAAAACGGCTGCGTCACCGGATCGATGAAGCCCACGAGGCTGACGGCGGCATCCGTCGCCCCGTCGGTGTAGCGATAGTCTGCCGCAGGCTGACCGCCGTCGTGCCCGGCCACTGGCTTAAGTGGCCCGAATGCCTCTTCCAGCATGCCGCGCACCTCACGCCCGGAGAGCACGTGCAGCTGCGACCATTGGCGATCGGCATCGAGCGGCATGAACTCGATGAACCTCAGGTGAAAGCCTTCCTGACGGGCAAAGCGGGCAAGGGGCACGACATCCGCCTCCGACAGCCCGCGGATCGAGACGGCGTTGAGACGAATCTGCTGCAGGCCCACACGCTTCGCTTCGGCCAGTCCGGCAAGCACCTGGGCCAGCCCATCGCTCCTGGCTATCTCGCGAAACGTCTCCTCGCGAAGGCTGTCGAGGCTGACGTTGATCCGCGACAACCCCGCCTCGGCGAGCTGCCGTGCCTGCTGCCCGAGCAGCAGTCCGTTGGTGGTGAGGGCCACCTCGTCGATGCCTTTAATCTGCCGCAGGTCGCGAACCAACTTCTGAAGATCGCGGCGGACCAGCGGCTCCCCTCCGGTCAATCGCACGCTCCGCACGCCAAGCCCCGCCGCTACGGAAACCACTCGCGTGATCTCCGCATAGCTCAGCAACTCCTCGCGCGGCTTGAAGGTCACGTCGAGCGGCATGCAGTAACGGCAACGGATGTTGCAGCGATCCGTCACACTCACCCGCAAGTCGGTGTGCACACGTCCAAATGCATCCACAAGGCCGTGGGCTTCGGGAACGGGCGTCTGATGAGAAGCGTGTGTGGAGGGGCTGATCACGCGGGCCGCTCCTCCCCGTGTACCCAGCGGGCCACGCCATCGGCCAGGTGGTCGCGTTTCCAAATTGGGACCGATGCCTTGATCTGATCCATCAGCCAGGCCACCGCGGCGAACGCATCTTTTCGATGGGCGCTGGCCACGCCGATGGCCACGCTCTCCTCGCCCACTTCCACGAGACCAAGGCGATGAATCACACCGCATCCCACCAGGGAGAACTGCCGCACGGCCTGGTCTTGGAGCCTCGCCAGGCACACAAGCGCCAGCGGACGATGCGCCTCATACTCAAGCCTGTCGGTGATCGCCCCACCCGTCGCCCGCCGCGTCGTGCCCACAAACACCACCACCGCTCCGGCGGCGTCTGAGCCAATCTCACGACGAAGCTGCTCCACATCGATCGGTCCCTCGACCAGGGCTGGGCGAAGGAGCCGCGTGGAGGCAGACGTGCCGTCGCACGCAGCTCTCTCCGCATCGTGGCTCCCACGCGCCGTGTGCTGCATTGCCCTGTCCACCATCACGTGAGACTCCGTCATTCATCCACCGCTGACGGGAGGGATCACCGCCACATCCGCCTCTGGCGGCACCTGCTCATCGTCGAGGCAGTATCGCTCGCCCACCGCGATCGCACATCGAGCCAGCAGCGCCTCCGCCGCCGGGAGCTGCTGCCGCAAAAGCGACCGCAGATCCGCCACCGTCCCTCCGGGCCACGCCAGCGAAAGTTCGCGCTGCCCTGCGAGTTCGGCCACGCCAGCGAAGAGCAGGATGGTCAGGTGTGTTGCATTCATAAAAAGCCCGGGATCCCAACAACAGTGCCCAACATTGTATCGACGGACGCGGCCACCCTGATCGTTTGCTCAGCTCGTCACAAGCCGGCCGCTGGTGGCAGACAGGGTGTTTTCCAGACCGCTGAGGCACCCATACGACATGGCCAGCAGTTTGACCGGATGCACGGTGGGTTTGGTGGTGCCCTGTTCCATCTGCATGCGGCAGGCCGAACATTCCGTCACGCCCGCAGCGATACGGGCTTCACGCATCGCCTTGGCCAAGCGGTAACCGGCCCGCAAACTTGTGCGGTAATGCTCCCGTGCCAGTCCAAAGGTGCCCGCCATGCCCGAGCATCCATGGTCGTCGGCGTCGACCAGCAAGCCTGGGATCAACCGCAGCAGATGCTCGGCGGGGCTTGTGCCGCTACGGACGCGCACATGACAGGGGGTGTGATAGAGCAGCCGTGCCGACACCGGTTGAAAATCCAGTTTCAGCCGACCTTCCCGGTGCAGTTCCCAGAGGTAGGTCGTGGCATCGCTCGTCGCCGCCGCGACACGAGCTGATTCGTCGTCGTCGAGCAGCAAGGGGTAATCGTGCTGGAGGCAGGTCACCGCCGCAGGCTCCGTGCTGATGATGCGATAGCCGAGGCGGACCGCTTCGGCGAGCACACGAACGTTGCGTCGCGCGAGTCGTCGGGCTGTCGTGAGGTCTCCCTCCGACACCGCCGGCATCCCCGAAGCCACCTGCCGGGGATCAATCCACACCCCAATCCCGTTGTGTTCCAGGACGCGCACCAGCGCCTTCGTGAGGGAGGGGTCGTGCCGGCGAGCAAACGTGTCGAGAAAGAGCAGCACGCGTGGTCCGCCATGCCGGGACGGCCGGGTGTAGCCTCTTCGGGCCGCCCAGCGGAGCAGCTGATTGCCAGCAAACGGCGGAAGCTTGCGGCCGCGAGCAATGCCCAGCGTCTTTTCGATCAGCCAGCGGGCCTGCGTGCCCTCGAGGGCCATGTTTGCCAAAGGCCGCACCGCGCCGCCGATCGCCGAAAGCAGATCCACCCGCGCTCGCCACCACCGTTGCCATCCCAGCCCGTTGGTGGCCGCATGGGCCGCCTTGATCTCGGTGACGAGCGCTGGAATGTCCACACTCGTGGGGCAGTCGACCCGGCACTGGTGACAGTTGAAGCAGAGATCCGCCAGTTCTCGAGCCGCGTCATTCTCGAGCTCTGCGACGGGCAGCTCGCCATCGAGCACGCGACCAAGCAGCGACGCCTTGGCTCTCGGCGAGGCATCCTCTGACGGCTGCTCACGAAACAACGGGCACATCCGCGAGCCTGGGTCGCGACTGCGGCAGCTTCCGCACCCATTGCAGGCGGACACCTCGCCCGCCACGGCCTCAGACGTCCAGTTCAGCTGCGGCTCGAGGATGTCGAGGGCCAACGGTCGGCGGGCGTGGCGCGCGAGCGGCTGCACCGTTCGGCCCACAATGATTCCCGGATTGAGCGTCCCCGCTGGATCGAGGCAGTTCTTCAGTTCGGCAAACACGGCCGAGAGCTCTGGAAACAGGCGGCCGAAGGTCCCCGTCCGAGACAACCCGAGGCCCTGCTCCCCACCGATCGTGCCACCGAGGCTTGCCACGTGGCCAGAGAGTTCCTCTGCAAAGGTCTCCAGGCGTGACCGCTCATCGGCGTCGTGCACATCGACAAAGGGGCGGACATGCAACTGCCCGTGCCCTGCATGCCCAAACAGGGTCGCCGTCACCGCCGAGCGTTTCATCGCGGCCTGGAAGCCCGTGAGAAACTCCGGAAGCCGCTGCGGAGGCACCACGACGTCCTCAATAAAGGGCACCGCGGGCGTCGACCCCCGCACCCCATGCAGGGTGGAGACGACGTTTCGCGACAGGCGCCATGCCATCCGGGTCTCGTCATCATCTTCGGCCCGGTGCACCGCGACGTTCAGCCCGGGGCTGCTGAGGAGCTTGTCGACCGCCACGCCCAACTGCCGGCGGGCTTCGCGGCGGGTGTCGGCAGCAAACTCCACCAGCAAGCACGCGTCGGCCCAACGCGGGATGATCAAATCAAACGCCACCTCACGTGAGCGGGCGAGCGTGAGATGACGACGATCAAACAGATCACAACTGCTTGGCCCATCCGAGAGAAGCTGCGGAACGGTCACCGCCGCCTTTTCCAGCGAATCGAAAAACAGGAGCGCCACGGCGGTGGCATGGTCGCGGGTCAGGGTCTGCAGCGTGGCTTCGGTGATGATGCCGAGGGTGCCCTCGCTCCCACAGATCAGCCGTGCAAGGTCGATGGTGCCATCTTGGCGAAGGTCATGGAGCCGATACCCACCATGCAGCCGACGGGATGCGGGCTGCTCCTTGGCGATCACTTCAGCGTGACGGGCCAGCAGCCCGCCCACAGCCGCGGCAAGCGTGGTGGCGGTCGGCTGCAGGTCGTCGGTCGGCTCCCCGGGAGGCGGAAGGCAGCGAGGAAGGCCACTGGGCGTGGTTGGCTTCAGCGTGACCTGCGAGCCATCCGCCAACACGACGTCGACCGAGAGCACCCGCTGGCGGATTGAGCCATGCCTTAGGAAGCGGCTTCCCGAGAGGTCCCGGCCAATCATGCCGCCGATCGTCGTCACAGCAATCGTGGCAGGGTCCGGTCCGAGCATCCGGCCACGCATCGCGAGCTGCCGATCGAGCTCGGCCGCCACCACACCTGGCTGCACGCGGACCGTCCCCGACGCTTCGTCGATCGCCACCACGCGCCGCATCAGCCGCGAGGTATCGAGCACCAACCCGGGACCGATTGCCGAGCCCACGAGGTTCGTGCCGGCACCCCGAGGGTGCACGGTGACGCCGTTCTCGGCTGCCCAGCGGAGGGTGGCCGAGATGTCCGCAGCCGTCCGCGGCCGCACCACGCCCAGCGGCATCCGCTCAAAGAGGCTGGCATCCGTGGCGTAGAGGGCGCGGGTGACCGCATCGCAACGGACCTCGCCCGAGACAATGCCCCGCAGGTCTTCCTCAATTCGCTGCGGTTCATGTTCCATGGGCTTGCTCCGACATCAGTCGGCCGAGACGCCACCGACGGAATGCGACGATCGCTGGGGCACCGCCGCCGCCGTGCGGGCCGTCATCTGTCGGTGCTTTTCATGCGTTTCGAGGTCGAACGGCTCGTGCCGCTGCGTCACGCCAGGGCCACGATAGCGTGCCCCGCAGCGGTAGCAGGTCAGGCAGTCGGCGAAGATCAGAAATAGCAGCGCGTCGATCGCAGCGGACGCAAACAGGAAGCCGTACGTCCAAAAACGGTAGCCAAACCCCCAGGCGACGCAGCTCGCAGCCAACCCCAGTACCACGATGCCGACGCCAAGCTTCTGCGGAAAGTCTTTCCGCACAAACAGTTCGTGGCTCGGGCACACCACGCATCGCTGCACGTGCGTTCCCTCAATCGCGTGTGGGGGCACGGCAATCGCGTGACCACACCTGCTGCAGGCCAGCGACTGGCGTTGCTCAAGCTGGTCCACTCGGTTGTCTTGTCCGCACTCCGGACAGCGGTAGGTGATCTGCATCAAAGGTGGTCCGTGAGGAGGAAGCTCAGGCCGCGTGGGGTCAGACAGGCCAACCGGCTCGGTCGGTGAGCAGCTGGGCCGTCAACTCACCCACAATCGCCGCGAGGCATGCCACATACAGGATACCTGTGGCGCTTTGCGTATTGGGAATCTCGAGGGTGCGACGGCTCATCACCAAGAGCACCGGCAGCCCCATCAGGCCGGCAATCCAGCGAAGCCCGCCGAGTGCCGCCGTTGCCGGATCCGCAACTTCGGCCAGCAGCGTGGGCAGACCGGCGAGCGCGATCAGGGTTTCGCCGCCCCAGGCTGCCATCGTCCAGAGCACCATTGTCTGCAGAATGTCGACCCGCATCCCGGGAGCATTGAGATACCAGTGCCCGAGCAGCATGGCGTGCACGCTCAGGCCGATCACGAGCCCCGCCGAGAGCGCCGCCACCGCCGCCAACAGGCCCTCGCCGCCCCCCGCAG
>JAPOIM010000041.1 GCA_029978905.1 Planctomycetota bacterium | reverse complement strand
CACCTTCGTGGCAGTCTGGTCGACGGGATTGATTTCGTAGATGTCGTTGGAGACATCGACGCCGTAGATGTAGTGGCCCAGCGTGCCGGCAGCTGCTTCAGCGCCAGCGATGGCCATCACGGCACATGCCGCGAGCATCGTGAGTGTTTTGGAAAGTGCGGAAAGGACGCCGTGAACCGTGGTGGTGGTGTTCATCGGATTCGTGCTCTTGCTACGAGAAAACGTGAGCAAGCGACGAGACCGAGTGCGAATAACAAACCGCGGCAAAAACCGGTGGGCTCAGAAGGATGCGGAAGAGACCGCTCAAACAGAGCTACGACCTGGAGGTGAAATCAAAGAACGAAAGCCATCCCTAAAACAGGGCCCCAATCACTTGGGCGGGCTTCCAGATTTCACTGCTGCGACGTCAGTCGCACGCGGTCAGTAGCTTACTCCTTCTTACGTCGGCTGCCGAAACAACTCCGGCTGCCATCACTTCAAGAAAAGGTATCGGCCATTGGGGGGGCTGTCAACAGTCT
This sequence comes from Planctomycetota bacterium, assembly GCA_029978905.1. Taxonomy (GTDB): domain Bacteria; phylum Planctomycetota; class Planctomycetia; order Pirellulales; family UBA1268; genus M30B53. Next base: position 41,099 of record JAPOIM010000041.1, on the reverse strand, counting down.
GCCAAAAAATTTTTGCAAAACCTGAAAAACCCGCAAATTCCGCCCCGCTTCTTGGGGCGAGGCCAATCCACGAGGCATCGCACGTCAGCCACGCACCACACCCGGCAGCATCTTGGTCAGCCCCCACCCCGCCGCGAGGAGGTTTTTCGCGGTGTAGACGTCAATCAGGCCTCGCGTCAGGGCCCGCCCGGCGGAATGCCACGGAAGCCACGCCGGCTTGAGCGTGGGGGCAAGGGGCCCGCGAACAATCGTGTTGTGCACCAAGGGCAGCAGCAGCGGATCGTGCACATAGCCGAGGCCGCTCCCCGGTTCGGCCGCCGTGCCACCTGGAAGGCCTCCCCACGGCACTCCTGCAAGGGCGTAGCCCAGCGCCGCCCAGGTGTTGACCGACACCACCCCGAAGCCGAGATGCTCCACGAGGAGTTCCGCCCGTTGCCGTTCTCGAGGATCGCGAAACGCTGGCAGGGTCACGTTGGCCGCAAGCGTGCCAGGCAGCGAACGGGCGAGTTCCAGGGCTTTCCCGCAGAACTGTTCCGGCGAATCCGCGTCGAGACACACCTCCGCCACCGCCGGGAAAAACCACTCCCGATCGAGCCAGTGGCGTTCCCCCACCGGGTCGATGCCCGTGCGAAACGTCCAGGGGAGGCAGCCGTCGTCGGGGAGCCGCTCCCCAGTGAGCTGCTCATAGCCCGCGGCACTCCCTGGAAACCACGCCGGCCGCCGCGGCGAGGCCTCCAGACGGTCGCGGATCGCGGCAAGGAGCGCCTCGCGGCCTCCCCAGCCTCGGCAGGTCACCAGCAGCTTCGTGGCGATGCAGTTAAACGAGGTGTTGTTGATGATCGAGCCAGCAATCGCGTCGGCCTGCCGCCCGATTTCAAACTCGGAGTAGGTGCCAGGCACGACAAACCAGGGGGTCACGTTCCCGAGTTCGCAGCTGATCGGCACGTTGAGCCCGCGTGCGGTCAGGTCGTTCCGCAGCCGGTCGTAGGTGCCTTTTCCGCCCGTCAGATGCACCTGCGTCACACGGGCACAGCCCACCGCCTCGGCCACCACCTCTGGCCCACCTGCCACGACCTCCAGCAGCCCCGCTTCCACCAGAGGGGCGAGCGCCTGACGAAACACCTCGACCATCGGTGCGTGCAACGGATGCAGTTTCAACAGCACCGCCCTCCCATGGTCGAAGATCTGCGAAATCGCGTCGGCCGCCGCGAGCCCCGTCACGTTGCCGGCGCCCAGCACCACGGCGACGCCTCCCCCCTGTGGTCGACGGCTCGCCTCTTCCTGCCACAGCCTCCGGAACGTGGCCGCCGCTGCATGCCCAGGCCCACCGGTGTTGACGCATCGCACTGTGGCAGTCGTGCCGGAAAAAATGATCCCGTCGTGCAGCCCTGGCCACGGCACAACGTCCACCTCGATCCGCTCCACGTGCTCCAGCCCCTGTACACCCGGCGGAGGCCGATGGGCGACGCGAGGCCCGCCCGGCAGTTTGGGAAGCTCCCCCGCCGCCCGCCGTCGCCACATGTCGCGGGTGATCATCAGCAGGCGCAGGGTCACAAGCGGGCCCGTGCCGGTCTCCTCTGCAAACACGGCATCCCGCGCAGGCGTGGCATCGGCTGCTTTGATTCCCGCAGCCTGCTCTACCCAGCGGTCTGCACAGGCTGCCGTGGTCGCCATGCAGGCGGCGGCGAGCGTGGCCCTCCGCTGCGGTGGCTCCGTCGCGAGTCGATCAGCCCCACGGGCGAGGGCAGCCACGCGGTCTGCCTGGGTGTTGTCGGTCGCTTCTGTTGCCATTGCGATTCACCGCCAAGGCGGCTCCCGTCAGCGTGTGTGGAGGGTGCGTCGGGTCATTTCCCAATGCAATGCCGAGAAAAGATACGGTCGAGCAGGTCGTTGCCCAGTTCGCGGCCGATGGCTTCATCAAGCGACGCGAGCATTCGCCCCAGTTCCGCCGCGAGCAAAGCCTCGTCGAGCGTGTCAGGTTCCGCCAGCATCGCCAAGCCAGTTTCTCCCGACACCCGCGCCGCCGCGAGCGCCGCGGCCATCCGCAGTGTGGCGGGAGATCCCTCGCGGGCACGCCGCGCAAGCACCTCATCAATCCCACGGCGAAGCTCCGCGAGCCCCACGCCGGAGCGGCTGCTCGTCACCAGCCTTCCCGCGTGCTGGCCGTCGCTCGCGGCCTGCAGCCCGGCCAAGTCGCCCCTCGTCCAGATCGCCAGACGCGGCTGCGAGCCATCCCCCTGCCCGCCTGCCGCAGCTTCCTGCTGAGTGCTCGCATCCACGCACTCGATCACGAGATCCGCTCGGGCACGTTCGCGAACCGCGGCAGCCACGGCATCCTGGCGATCGGCAGCGTCTTCAAAACCGGCGAGATCGACGAGCAAAAAGGGCTGTGCCCCGTCGACTTCCGCTTCGAGCCAGTCTCGGGTGGTGCCTGGCTGATCCGCCACCAGGGCCTTCGACTCGCCCACGAGGGCATTAAACAGGCTGCTCTTTCCCACGTTGGCAGGGCCGGCGAGCACCACCCTCGGCAATCCGGCCGACACGTCTGCAGCCCGGCGCTTGAGCTGCCCGAGCATCGCTGCCACGTCGCAGAGCAGATCCGCAAGACGGCCCGCGAGCTCGGCCTCCACGGCCCCGGCTCCACGCCCTTCGGCCACCTCGTCGCCAAAATCGATCATCGCCTCCACATCGCCGAGGAGGTCGAGCAACCGATCCCGCAGGGCTTCCAACTTCCGGCCGCTACCGCCAGCGGCCGCATCGAGGGCGGCAGTGAGTTCCCCGGGGCTGCGGGCGTCGATCACCGCGAGCACCGCCTCCGCCTGCACGAGGTCGATGCGGCCGGCGAGAAAACTCCGCAGAGAAAACTCCCCCCCTTTGGCCAAGCGACAGCCTTGCCGCTGTGCTGCCTCCACAAACGCCGCCACGAGCGGCGGTGCCCCGGGGAGTTGAACTTCCGCGAGCGGCCCACCGAGCGGTCCCGTGGGGCCAGGCCACACAAGCAGTTCGCAAGGGATCCTGCCGAAATCCTCAGCGAGGGTGGGCTCCGCGATCACTGCGGCCACACATCGAGCCGGCTCCCCGACCTTTGGCCACGCCCCCGCCGCGGGCTCACAGAGGCGTGCCAGCAGTGAAAGCGTGTCGGCTCCAGCAATTCGTACGATCGCCCGCAGGCCGCCTCCGGTAGCCGAGGCCGCCGCTACGATCAGTTCATCGGGTGAGCCAAACATGCTCCGCCCTGGCTGCAGCCATCCGGTGGATCGTGCCTACCGCTTCTTCTTGCGAGAAGCCCGCTTGTCTTTGATGGCGGCCACAGGATCGCCCCCCTTGCCGCCCCCGACAGCCGAGAAGGGCACGTCAATCGTCTGCCCACCTGCCAATCCAAGTTTGGGCACAGGCAGCCACACACGCTCGGCAATGCCCCACAGGCTTGATGCAATGAAGTAGAGGCACAGGCCGCAGGGAACCTTGAAGAACATCAGGGCCATGAAAAACATCATGTACTTCATCACCTGCTGCTGCACCCGCGACTGCTCGTCGACGGCCGGCGGCATGAAGAGTTTCTGCTGCCACAGGAAGAGCCCGATCGTCAGCAGCGGCAACAAGTTCAAGAACGGGCCGAGCCAGCCCTGCGGCGCCACCAGGAAAGCGGGCATCACGTTCGACCAGTCCACAAACATGTCGGGCGCCGCGAGGTTAGAACACCACCGCATTGCCGAGCTAAAGAGTGGCGCTTGCCGCAGCTCGACATCCGTGGCGAGCGACCGGTAGAGCCCCATAAAGATCGGGATCTGGATAAACACGAGCACGCACCCCGAGGCCGGGTTGTAGTTGTGCTTCTTCCAGAGCTCTTGGGTGGCTCGCGTCCGCTTCTCCGGGCTGTCCTTGTACTTCTCCGCGATCGCCTTCATCTCAGGCTGCAGGACCTGCATCTTCTGCGCGGAGAGGGCCTGCTTGCGGCTAATCGGAAACATTGCTCCGCGGACGATCACCGTCAGCAAGATGATCGCGACGCCGTAGTTGCGAACGATCAGGTGCAGCACGTGCAGGATCGCAATCAGCGGCCGGGCCACCCAGCCAAACCAGCCGTAGTACACAAGGTCTGCCATGCTCGAGCCCGGCAGGCCGAAGTTTTCCAGCAACTCAGGCTTCTTCGGGCCCGCGAAGATCTCGTAGCGGTGCGTGACCGGCTTCCCTGCCTTGAGTTCGATCGGCCGACTGATCAACCGGCTGGTGACGTTGGTCAACTTGCGGAGGGCTGGGTCGTCATACTCCCCTACGACGAGTGGCCGCACCTCATCAAGCCCCGGAGCTGCCGCACCGTCCACGTCGGGCAGCAGAGCGGCAGCAAAGTAAAGCGCGTCGACACCGGCAAACGAGAGCGGCTTGTCATCGAGCACGGCCGACCCGACGATCTCTGCATCCGCTTCCGTCAGCGTCAGGCTGCTGATCACGTTGCTCTGTTCACCCGCAAAGCGGATCGCCACGTCGCGCACGCCGAGCGACCCCCACGAGCGAGAGATACGCGAGGCATACCACCAGCCTTCGGTCGGCAGGCCAGTGGGCCCATCGAGGGCGTAGGTGACGGTCGTCCCGTCCACTTCCGACTCGAGCGTCACGGTCAGTTCAAGCCGCACCGCGGCAGGGTCGTCCGCCTCGCTCGCGAGCAGCCGATACGCCTTCACCACCGACAGCCCGTTGCCGAGTTGCCGGCGAAACCGCACGGCCGCGTCGTCGATGCGTTCGGCTTCCCAATCCACCGCAGCGAGTTCCTGGCCGGGAATCTCGCGGGCTTCCTCAGGGCGACGACGATCGGACTCCGCGTCAACGCGACGCTCCAGGGAGAGCAGGAAGGAGAGCGGATCAGTCGGCTGGTCGTCCGGATCATCCACCGGCTTCGCCAGCCGCTCTGGACGGACCACCTCCAAAGGACGCCATCCGAGGGTGACCGAGAGCGTTTGCGTGCTCCCGTCGCGAAGCGTTTCCACCTCGATCTGCTGGCCTGGCGTGGTGGTCGCAAGCACATCCTCGACCCCACGTGGATCGGCAGTCGTGGCCCCGGCCACCTTCACAATCACATCCCCAGCCACAAGCCCCGCGGCAGCGGCGGGCGTTCCCGGCCCCACCACCTGCACGCGGCAGCCGGCGGGATCACTGGCGAGGGCCAGATGGCCGAGATAGCCGGAGCGGTCGTCCTGGTCGTGAAACTGGCTGCCCGCCAACTCGATTCGCTCTACCGCCGCGCCACGGCTGGAGAGCGTGACCAGCATGCCCGCGGGGTTGGCCGGATCGAGTGAGCCGAGCGTCCAGCGGGTGCGTGTGGCAGGTGCTGCCGCCACGTCGCCGGGCGTGCCCTCGCCATCACCTTCGCCTGCCGCAGCAGCGGCCTCAGGCTCGGCAGCGGCATCGGCATCGCTTACCGAGGCTGCGGCAGAAGCGTCCGCATCAGCAGCGGATTCACCTGCGGCAGCCGCCTCGCCATCGTCGCTGGCGTCTTGCGCAGCGAGGGCCGGATCGGCCGCGGGCTCGGGTGGCTTGGGGAAAAACGTGGCCTGGAGAAGTTGGCTCCCGAAAACGATCGCCAGCGAGAGGGCGATGAAAAGAATGTAGCGACGTTCCAACAGTGGTGTTCCTGATCAGTTCACGGGGAGCCGAAATACTGGCAAACCATGCCGCCGCTATCGGCCTTGCAGAAGCCGATCCCCGAGGAAGTTGTCGAGGTCGGCGATGGCGTGGATTTTTTTGCAGGTCTCGACTGCCGGATACGGCACGCGTCGAAACCGCACGGTGAGGTCACTCCCCTCTCCCTCGAGAATCACGTAACAGGAGCGGACGTCGCCGTCGCGGGGCTGACCCACGGAGCCAACATTGACCATCGCCTTCGAGGCCGGCAGCTGCCGACACCACTCCTGCTCACCGTGCCCAAACTCAGGCGACTCAAACTGAGGGTCCGGAGTGAAGATGCCGGGGATGTGCGTGTGGCCCTGGAAGCAGTACTTCTGCACCAGTTCGAAGATGTGCTGGATTTTGAGCGGATTGTAGATGTCTTCGGGGAAGACGTACTCGTCGAGCGGCCGCCGGGCCGACCCGTGCACAAATTGGCATGCCCCATCGGTGTGGGTGCGGGGCAGTTCGCCGAGGAAGTCCGCGAGCGGGTCATCTGCATTCCGCGCGAGACGGTCGTGTCGCTCAAGCTGCGTCCGCGTCCAACGGATCGCCCGCTCCGCGCCCACGTTGAAACCGTCGGGGTCGAAGAGCGCCCCCTGATCGTGGTTGCCCAGGAGCACCATCTTGCAGCGGTCTCGAACGATCGTGACGCACTCGCATGGGTTGGGTCCATACCCCACCACATCACCAAGGCAGAAGATTTCTTCCACGCCTTGTTGATCGATATCCTTCAACACCGCCTCGAGCGCCTCGAGGTTGCCGTGGATGTCGCTAAGAATGGCCCGCTTCACGCTCGTCTACAACTCTGGGGGGATTTCCAACAGGGTATCCTAATCGGCCCAAACCCTCTGGAAAATCCCATGCCCTCGATTCCCTCTTCCTTTGCCCGTGTCATCGCGATCGATACGAGCCTTCCGCGGGGGTCGGTGGCCGCCTTCAACCCGCACCACGCCGCTCCCGAGACGGACACGACCGCCACCGCGGACGACGCGGTTTTTTCCGAAATCTTTGAAACGCCCGCCGACCACGCCCGGCTCCTCGCGGGCGGTGTCGAACGCACCTGCCAGGCTGCCGGCTGGCCGCCCCGCGAGGCCGATTTGGTGGGGGTCGTGGTCGGCCCAGGGTCGTTCACGGGGCTGCGGGTGGGGGTCACCGCGGCCAAGATGCTCGCCTGGGCGAGTGGCTGCCAACTGGTGGGGATCTCGTCGTTTGCCCTGCTTGCCGGTGAAGCCGACGCCTGGGTGCGGGCCGCCTACCCAGAAGCAACACAACTCCATCTGGCGCTCGATGCCGGCCGCGGTGAGGTGCATGCCACCACTGCCACGCGTGCGTTCGGCACGCCTTTCGACTGGGCTATCGCCGATTCGCAGCTGCTCCCCGTGGATGCGTGGATCGAGGCCCTTCCGCCTGCCGCGGTGGTGGTCAGCCCGCTGGAAAACGACGCCCTCATCCACCGCAGCGACCTTTGCCGGCCAGCCGCCGCGCCTCAGCGACCCAGAGCGGCCACCGCGGCGTGGCTCGCCGTCCGCTTGGCAGCAGCCGGTCTTTTCGCCGATGCCGCCACGCTGACCCCGTCCTACCTGCGTCCCAGCTATGCCGAAGAGCCACGGCGACGCTGAGAGAGTATGGGTGGCTGGGTTCGCGGCAGGCCGCCGGTTACATTGACGCCGTCCACAGCGGGCGGGGTCGGAGCGGTCGGGCGTGTGTCTGCTGCGTCGGCGGCTGCTCGCCTGCCGTCCACCGCATGCCCCTCACAGCCACGGAATACCCCTATGCGGCCCATTACGAAGCTCCTCGTCGCCAACCGCAGTGAAATCGCGATCCGCGTGTTTCGCTCGGTGCATGAGCTGGGCATTCGCACGGTCGCGATCTATGCGCACGAAGACAGGTTTGCCCTGCACCGCTTCAAGGCCGACGAAGCCTATGTTGTGGGCCAGCCTGGCGAACCGCTACGGAGCTACCTCGACATCGAGTCCATCATCGCGGTGGCAGTCGAGCATGGCGTCGATGGCATCCACCCCGGCTACGGCTTCCTCTCGGAAAACCCGGCGTTTGCCCGGGCCTGCCAGCAGGCGGGGATCACGTTCGTGGGCCCTCGCCCTGAACTGCTCGAGCAGCTCGGCGACAAGACCGCCGCCCGCGAACTGGCCGCCAAAGCAGGCGTACCGATCCTGGCCGGCAGTTCGCAGGCCGTCACATCCGCCGACGACGCGATCGCCATCGCCCGCGACCTCGGCTTCCCGGTGATCCTCAAAGCCGCCCATGGCGGCGGCGGCCGCGGGATGCGGGTCGTGGAAGACGAAGCCGCCCTGCCCGACGCGCTCGCCTCAGCCCAGCGCGAGGCGAAAACCGCCTTCGGCAGCGACGCCGTTTTCGTGGAAAAGTTCATCCGTCGGGCGAAGCACATCGAAGTGCAGCTCCTCGGCGACACCCACGGCAACCTGGTGCACCTCTTCGAGCGTGACTGCTCCGTGCAGCGACGGCACCAGAAGGTGGTGGAGGTCGCCCCGGCCTGGAGCCTCGACTCCGGCCTCCGACGCGAAATCTGCGAGGCCGCCCTCGCGATCGGCAACGAAGCCCGCTACGAAAACGCCGGCACCGTCGAGTTTCTCGTCGACGACGAAACGAAGAAGTTCTACTTCATCGAGGTTAATCCGCGGATTCAGGTGGAACACACCGTCACCGAAGAGGTGACGGGAATCGACATCGTGCGGCGGCAGGTGCGGGTGGCCGAGGGCTACACCCTCGCCGACCCCGAGATTGGCCTGCCCGATCAGGCCTCGATCAAGTCGATGGGCGTGGCCCTGCAGTGCCGGGTGACGACCGAAGATCCGGAAAACCGATTCCTGCCGGACTACGGCCGGATGACCGCCTACCGCTCCGCGAGCGGCATGGGCATCCGCCTCGACGCGGGAACCGCGTTCTCCGGCGCCGTCGTCACCCCCTACTACGACTCACTGCTGGTGAAGGTCACCGCGCGGGGCCTCTCGCTCACCGAAGCCGCCAGCCACATCGAGCGCTGCCTGCAGGAGTTTCGCGTTCGCGGGGTGAAGACCAACATCCCCTTCCTGATCAATCTCGTAACCCACCCGGCCTTTCTCGCGGGCGACTGCACGACCCGCTTCATCGACGAAACGCCCGACCTCTTTGAGTTTCCGGTGCGGCAAGACCGTGCCACGAAGCTGCTCGAGTATCTCGGCGACGTGATCGTCAACGGCAACCCACTCGTGAAGGGTCGGCCGACGGCCGTGCGTCGCGAGGAGGCACCGCTGCCTGCCTTCGATCGCACCAAGGCCCCCCCGGCCGGTGCCCGCACCCGCTTCTTGGAACTCGGCGCCAAGGCGTTTTGCCAGTGGGTCACCACGCAAAACAAGCTTTTCCTCACCGACACCACGATGCGCGACGCCCACCAGTCGCTCCTGGCCACCCGCATGCGCAGCTACGACATGCTCGCGGTGGCCGACGCCTACGCGCAGCTCGGCTCGGGGCTTTTCTCGCTCGAGATGTGGGGGGGGGCCACGTTCGACACGTCAATGCGGTTTTTGAAGGAGTGCCCCTGGGAGCGGCTCGCTGAGCTTCGCACCCGCGTGCCGAACATCCTCTTTCAGATGCTCCTGCGGGCAAGCAACGCCGTTGGCTACACCAACTATCCCGACAATGTCGTGCAGGCGTTTGTGAAGGAAGCGGCTGCCGGAGGCATCGACCTCTTCCGCGTGTTCGACCCACTCAACTGGGTGCCCAACATGCGGGTGGCGATGGATGCGGTGATCGAGTCGGGGGGCATCTGCGAGGCTGCGATCTGCTACACCGGCGACGTGCTCGACCCGGCCCGTACAAAGTATTCGCTTGACTACTACGTGAAGCTGGCCAAGGAGCTCGAGCAGCACGGCGCTCACATGCTCGCCATCAAAGATATGGCAGGCCTCTGCAAGCCGTTTGCCGCACGCAAACTGGTCGCCGCCCTCAAGGAAGAGGTGGGCATTCCGATCCATTTCCACACCCACGACACCAGCGGCGCAAGCCTGGCGAGTTGCCTGGCGGCCGCAGAGGCGGGAGCCAACGTGGTCGACTGTGCCATGGCTCCGTTTGCAGGGCTGACGAGCCAGCCCAACCTCAACGCCATCGTGGAGGCGGCCCGAAACACCGACCTCGACACAGGCATCGACCCCGAGCCACTCCGTCACCTGGCCCGTTACTGGTCGGCGGTCCGCGACCACTACACCGCCTTCGAATGCAGCATGAAGGCCCCCGACGCCGACCTCTACCTGCACGAGATGCCTGGTGGGCAGTTCACGAACCTCCTCGAGCAGGCGAAGGCCCTTGGCCTGGGTGACCACTGGGAAGACGTCTGCCGCACCTACGCCGAGGTCAACGACCTGGTAGGCGACATCGTGAAGGTCACGCCCACGAGCAAAGCCGTGGGCGACCTCGCCCTCCTGCTCGTCACCAACGACATGAAGGCGAGCGACCTGCTCAGCGAAGACCGTGAGATCGCGTTCCCCGAGAGCATCATCGACCTCCTCTCGGGCCGCATGGGGCAGCCGCCTGGTGGCTTCCCGCCGGAGGTGATCAAGCGGGTGGTCAAGAACGGCGATGTGCTCACCGGCCGCCCAGGCGAATCGATGCCGCCAGCCGATTTCGAGGCTGCCGCCGTGAGCTGCAGCGACCTCCTCGGCCGTCCCGCGGAATCGAAGGAAATCGTGTCGTGGCTGCTCTATCCGCGAGTCTTTGAAGACTTCGCGCGGCATCAGGCAGCGTTTGGCAATGTTTCAGCTCTCCCCACCCCCGCGTTCCTCGAAGGCATCAAGCCAGGCGAAGAACTGGCCTGCGACATCGAACCCGGGAAGACACTCCTGATCCGCCTGCTCTCCGTGGGCGAACCCCACTCCGACGGCACGCGCGCGGTGTTCTTCGAACTCAACGGTCAGCCACGGAGCGTGACGGTGGTCGACAAGGGGCTCGAAGGCTCGACCGCCCGCCGCCCCAAGGCCCGTTCGGGCGAGCCGACCGAAGTGGGAGCCCCGATGCCGGGGCTCGTGGTCACCGTGGCCGTCCGCGCCGGCGAGAAAGTCGAAGAGGGGCAGAAGCTCCTCAGCCTCGAAGCGATGAAGATGGAAACCACCATCCTCGCGGAGCGCGACGGCACAATCGCCGAGGTGCTCGTCTCGCCGGGCACCCCGGTGGAAGCCGGCGAACTGCTCATCCGCTACGAGGCGTAGGCCTCCATACGGCGGACGCACGTGTTACGACGAGCGGCGACCTTGCGAGTTGCTCGAGCCACTGGAGCGGGGGGCCGGCGCGCTGGCGCCGCGGTTGCTCTGCCGGCGAACACGGTTGCCGTAGAAGTGCCCGGGACGGTAGGGCCTCTGCTCGATCGGCGTCGCCTGCAGCTGGTCGCGTGTTTCACCGAAGGTGATGATTCGCAAGCTCACCCCTGGCGACTGCCCGGCGGCTTCCGCAGGCTGCGGGAGGCTGACGGTGACCGCAGCGGTGGCGAAAGCAGCCAGCGAAGCGGTGAGAACGGCGGGACGGACAAAAAACATACTGGCCATGACATCTCCTCTCAGTGCGACGCTGCGCCACCACGCGTCCCTCAAGCCTAGCCTGCAAATCAGCTCCGTGACGGCGACGATTCACCACGCAAGACTTCTGATGAGCGTGGTCTCCAGGACACCGTCCTTCCCCTTCCTGTCGTCGTTTCTGCCCCACACGCCCTACGCCTGCCTCACGCAGCCGCCACGCTCGGCGTGCCCCAAGTCGTGAGCGAAATCATGACCACGGCATCCACATCACCGTGGCGACGCCAGCCGCCCGATCGCAGGAATCTCGTCGGCGGGGGGATCGTGAGTGGCGAAGTAGGCGACCGCGGCGTTGACGTCGGCCAACGTTGCTGGCGGTGGCGTGGTGTCGCGGGGGCTCTTCACGCGGACCTCCTGCCCGTCACGCACCAGCAGCGTGGTTTCGACTTCCCATCGCGGCCCAAAGTGGAAGACTGCGTAGTACATCACCTTCGCCTTGGCCACCCCGACACCGCCGCAGCGGCAGGCCTCGTAAAACATCCAGTGCACATCGCGCCACTCGGCGGTTCGCTCCACGCACGCCACATCGTGCACCACCGACGCATTGCGAAACCGCCCAGCGAACGGCCCACCGATCACCGACCAAAACGCTCGCGGGATACTCGCCCCGTTGACCTCACTCGCCTGCGGCGCGAGCCACTTCGCCCCTGCCGGATCGAGATAGGCAAACGGGTCAAGGAGCGTCATCGTGCGACCGTCGTCATGCCACGCCGCCAGCACCCGGCCTTCAAACGCCCCCCAACGCTCGCCTCCCACCACTCGATCTCCTGCAGCCGTCTCGCCAGGAGCCATCACACCCCTCCCGGTCGGGCATGGCCTTTGAGATACGCGACCAGTGGGCGAGCCTCCTCGGGCAGCCGGATCTCGTCAAAGACCACCCGCACCTGCGTCGTGCGTTCGATCACGATCTCGTAGGTCACCGCATCCCGCGCGGTCTCCGACACGCACTCGCACGACTCCTCGATCCCCGCGGCGATCACCAACCGCTCTACCGTCTCCCGCTCGGTCACTTCGAGCACTGCCGTATCGATGCGGCAACTCAGCACGAGCCCCGCAAAGCCTCCCGACTGCGTAAAGCTGATTTTCATGACTGCACCGCGCTCCTCGCTCACGGACCTTACGCCGTCTCGCCCGCAGTCTGCGGCCGCTGCCGCTTCTTCGCCGTGGGCACCGTGATCCCCACGGCTTTCCAAGCCTCTCGCACTGCCTTCGCCGCATCCGCCCCATGGTCATCCCGAGCGATCCGCAGCGTGATCCGCGCAGCATCTTCAAAGCCGGCTCGACTGGGGATCTCCAGCATGGTGTCGTACCAGATGCGGCCCGCCGTCTCCCAGGGTTGGTCGTCGAGTGCCTCCGCCGCGAGCACAAACGCCCGGTTGGGAATCCCCGAGTTGATGTGCACGCCGCCACGGTCGGCACTGCCGCGGTAGCGGTCTCTCATGTGGCCCGGCTGTGGGTCTGTGCCCAACAGCGGATCCTCGACAAACGCGGTGCCCGGGCGCTGCATGTCGCGGACGGCACGCCGCGTGGGCGCGGGCACCACGAGCTCCGCTCCAATCAGCCAACTCCGCGGCACCGGCTCCGTCGTGGCCGCTCGGGCCTGTGACCACTGCCGCACCAACACCCCAAACACGTCGGCAAAGTGCTCGTTGAGCGCGCCACTCTCTCCGCGATACACGAGATTGCTTGTGAACGACTGCACGCCGTGCGTGAGCTCGTGCGCCACCACGTCAAGCGACCGCGTAAATCGTTCAAATACCACACCGTCACCATCACCGTAGGCCATCTGTGAGCCGTTCCAGAAGGCGTTGTTCATCGGCTGATACCCATGGCCGTCCGATTCGCCGGCGTGCACGCTCGAGATCAGGCTCATGCCCTCGTCGTCGAGTGAATTGCGATCGAAGACATCGCGAAAAAAGTCGTAGGTGGCCCCGCAGTGATCGTAGGCCTCGTTGACGGCCGGATCCTTACTGCGGCGATCCCCTTCGCGGCGCACGAGCCTGCCCGGCAGTTCATCCCGCCCACGGGCGTCGTACACGAGCCGCTCCCGGCAGCAGCCCGGCGATGGTGTGGCGAGCAGCGACGGCATGGAGCGGACCAGATCTCGCACCGCCTGAATCGCGGTGGCCTGGGCGAGGTCAACGACCGCGCGACGGCGGATCGCCGCATCCCCGGCTTCGGCCATCCGCTCAAGCAAAAACGGCGGAATGATGCAGGCCAGCGGCTGACGGCCGCCATGACGATGAGAACCAGACATGGCTTGGCGTTTTCCTCTCTTCTCTAGCCGGAAGGGTCGGCCAGAACGGCCGCGTTTCGCGGCTGAAATGCAACGAGAGCAGCGGAGACACCCCCCGCCACCTGCCGATACCCCAAGAATCACACACGAGGGAGTATCCCACCCAAAAGAACGTCTCCGCAACACTCCGTGCACGAGGTCTCCATGGCCAGTCCCGTTCCACCACGGCCCGCGTCACTCCTGCGAGGAAGCGTCGCGGCCGTGCTCGTCTGCCTTGCGTCAGCGACGACGAGCCATGCGATCGAACTGGCAAGTTTTTGGGAGCACGTGACCGCTCCCTTCACCGCGCATCACCACGCGCCGCCGCCTGCGGACCCCTCTGTTCGCGACCTCGCCGCCCGCCTCGACTGGCTCGAGCAGCACCTCGACACCTACGGCTCCATCGTGGTGAAGCACCCCGATGTGTGGGGCCAAAGCCGGCTGATGCGGCATCGTCACGAATACGAGGAGCACCTGCGGGCCCAGCTCGATCAGTTCGCCTTTCGCAGCAACGCCGCGCTCCGCCGCAGCGATCAGTCCTATCTCGGCATGGCCCTCGCCCTTGAAGCAGCCACCGGACGGCGGCGTGGCCCGGAGGACGTCCCGCTCCCCTCCGCCGGCGGCTCCGCCAGCGTGATCAATCAGATCGAGGGCATGCTCCCCACCGGCAACGAGAACATTGGCCGCCCCGACACCGCCATCATCGGACGCACGCAGCCGTTCGCCTTCCCCGAGAACCCCGCTGGTTTTCAGTTTGACAATGGGCCGATTTCGCTCGAGCCCACGCTCCATCTCGATCAGCTCTCCCGCTACCTCAACCATCTTCACGAACTCCGCCGGATCAACGAGGGAGACGACATCGCCGACGCCCCGGGCTATGCGATGGTGCTCGTGCGACTCCCGGTTTCGATCCTGCCTGGCGGTCGCACTCGCCGCGGACATGGTGCCGAGGCCACGCTCATCGCGGAGCCTGTGCTCGACCAAGACCTGCTCCCGCGAACCTTTCGTTCGCTGGTGATCAACGACCTGGTTGACCTGATCGCCCCCGCCCTCACCTGGTGCGTCAACGATCCCTCGTGTGTGCAGTGGGCTCGCGACCTGGCCGAGCGCGACTCGACCAGCCTCCTGCCAGGCCACGACGAACGACGCTCGTTTGCCATCACCGCCCTCGCCGAGCGGCTGCCCGCCGCCTCTCCCGCTCCCGTGCCGGCAGCGAAAACCCGCCGCAGCCGCATGCCGATCCCCTTCACGCAGCTCGTTGACGCCTCAGGCGTCGAGCAGATTGCCGTCTTGATCCGCGACACCCACGCCGCCCTTGCCGGACTCCCCACAAGCCGCCCCTGCATCGACTACGGCGATGTCCGAAGTTTCCTCGATGAGGAACTTCAGGCGGCTTACGACCTGCTTTCGCAAGCCGAGCTCGCCGACGTCTGGCCCGAGCTCCCCAGTTGGAATCTCGCGTCGCTGATCCGCATGCGACGTGCCGCGGAGATCGAGCAGTTCCGCGATCGCTTCTTTGCAATGCTGGACCAGCCCGAACCGCTCACCACCACCGCCGTGCTCGCCTGGGGCATCGTTGTGGAGTCGGCCCTGCTCGACGCCCAACTTGCCGACGATATGCAGCGCACCGACTGCGGGACCAGCCTCCCAGCGGAAGCCGGCCCCTTCTTCGGCCCGTTTCCTTCGCCGCAGGCGCGGATGGCCTTCAATCACTACGTGCAGGCTCGCTGGCCCTTGCACGTGTTTGCGCTCGATCCCGTCGTGCAGGAGCAAAACATCGAAGACTCCTACGCACGTCGCCGCGAAACGCAAATTGCCATGGCGATGGCCTTTGCCAGCGGGCGGATGTCGGCCGCGGCTCTGGCCCGCTTCACGCGTCGCCTGGAAACCGACATGGCGACCCTCGCCCTCAACCGCACCGCGGTGGGCTTCTCGCATGGGAGCGACACCTTCGGCTGGCGTTTCTATCCACGGGTGCAGTCTCCTCCCACCCGTGGTGCGTTTGCCACCTTCACCGAAACCCTCTGTGGCCCCTCGGCCGATGCGGACCTCGGCACCCGACAACTCGAACCGGGCATCCGCGAGTGCACCGCAATCTTGGTCATGCCGTCGTTCGTGCCGGCTGTGAACTTCGATGTCCGCACCAACTGGTTTTCGCTCGCCCATCCGCGGTGCACCGAGCCTTCGCTGGAAGAGGCGGTGGCGTGCTCCCAAATGATCGCCACCCTTCGCACCTCGACCGCCGGCGGTGTTCCGCTTGGCTGCAATCTGCCCACCACCGCCGTGCGGCCACTGCTGCGGCGTGTGGAGCAGCTCGACCGCGAACTTCCGCTGCAAACGCTCTCGTCGCAGCTGCCGTATGAAAACACTGCCGGAGGCTTTGAACTCTTTTCCGCCGGCACCACCGCCCTCGCTCCAGAACTCCTCGGCTGGTACGGAGCTCCAGGGATCGATCCCGATGGCACCACGAGCCTGTTCCTGATCGGCCGTGGCTTCAGTGTGCACGACACCAGCCTGATCGCCGGCGGACGCCCCGTGCCCATCACGCTCATCAGCCGCGATGTGCTCCGGGCCGACATTCCTTCGGGTGTGGCCACGCTCCCGGCGATCCCCTACGAGCCCCCACAGCCGACGCTCGCTCCCCGCTCGCCACGCGCGGTCGAAGAGCTGCCAGCGCCCGACCAGGCCTCGGCAACGTCGTCGATCACAGTCCGGTGCCCTGACCCGCTGGCCAGCTGCAACCGCGGTGAAGTTGTCGACCTCCACCTCGCCACGCCCTACGGCGTGACCTCCCACATGCTCATCCCGGTGGCCCGCCGTCTTCCCGGAGCGAGCCGGCTCGCCTTTGCCAGGCCCTACGAGATCGACCTTGCCTACACCACCGGCAAGAGCACCACCGCCAACGCCGAAGTAGCCCGCGTGGATGAGTTCTACGGAGCAGCCTTCGACACGCTGGCGATCGGCGTGCCGCACGCCTTCCTCCCACCAAAAACCGGCACCCTCAACTTCACACTGACCAACCCGGTAGGCAGCCAGCCTGTGGCGGTGTTTGCGGTCTCACTCCCGCCGTTCGACACCGTGCGGCAGGCGTATGTGCTCGCGGGAGCGGACTTGCGGAACTTCGTGGGCGACACCTCCCGCCCCGCCACCGACAAAACCCTGCGTGGCGCGATCAAGCCCTATCTCGATGCTCTCCTCGCTGACGGCACCGCGCCGGCCGTCGGGGCGTCGCTGCCGCTCGAACTCACCGCCACCCTCGCCGCCGAAGGGCGTGAACTGCCAATCGGCGGCAGCATCCGCGTCGACGCGCAGCGACGCTAGCGCTTCCCAACGCGTGTGGCGACATACACAAACTCTTTGTTCCGCAGGTGGCTCACACTGCCAACCTTGCGGCCCGCGGGATTGTGGATCCCGATCTGCGCGCCCACATACCGCTTGAAGTCGTTCTCAAGGGTCGTCACCTCACCACAGCCATCCCACAACTCCGCGAGCATTCCTTCCATCTCGTCGCGGGAGAGATAGCCCTCATTGCTAAACGACACCACGATCACGGGGCTCGTGATGGCCCGGAGCAGCGTGCGCATCGTGTTCGCAAAGCGTGGCCGCGAGTTAAACAGGCTGCGGCGGTCGCGCACATCCATCCGCTTGCAGGCCACCCCGTACACCTCGGGCTTGTCCCACCGCACAAGCGATTCCCACACGTGGTAGTTGCCGAGGTAGGAATGCTGGTTGTAGGGCGGATCGAGGTAGGTCACGTCGGCGGTGAGCGTCCCCGCCGCGGCGATCGCGTCGGCACAGTGGGCCTGCCCCTTGCCTGCCGCCGCTCGTGGCAACACGTTCGGCACCCGTAGCTCGAGGTCATTGTGCGCCCTCGGTGCCCAATTCTTGAGATAGGCCATCTGCAGCCCCGTCGTGGAGTCGACCCGATCGGCCGCCTCCATCAACGACACGAGCATCACCGCTTCGAGCTCCGGCCGCAGGCCCTTGGCCGCGATCGCCTCACGAATCGCGTCGATCCGCTCGCCATTTTTGGGCTGAAAAAACCGGGACCGCACGCAGAAGGTGTCGGTCATGTAGCCCGCGGATCCTGGCAGCGCGTTGAACTCGCGAACCAACTGCTCCGCCTCCCGGCCCACCTCCTCGGCATCCGCCTCGACGTAGCAGCGAGCGAGTGTGACCGCATAGGCGTTGTGATCGTTGGCACGCACACGATGGCCGGCAGCCTTGAGGGCATGGCCCACCCGCGAGGTGCCCGAAAACAGATCGGCGACGGTGCACGGCTGGCCCTGTCCGCCGACCGCATCCTCGATCGCCTTCACAATCACCGGCACGAGCGTCCGCTTCGACCCGAGGTACTTAATCATGGCGATGCCGACTCACGCACAAACCGCAGCGGCTTCTCCACCCACTCCCCTGCGTAGCCAATCCCGATCCGTGGCGTGCGGGCGATCTGTCGGGGAGGCACCCGGACCCCAGCATCCTCAAACCACACCCCTGATGCCGGCACGGCCTCAGCACCATCAAGCGTGCGGTCGATCCCGAGACCTTTGGTCAGCCGCCCTGGCCCCGTGAGGTGCCCGGCCCCTCGCAGCAGCACCGCCGCCGGCACGCCCGGCTTGCCCGTGACGATGTTGAGCATCCAGTGCATGCCGTAACAGAGATAGACATACCAAGAGCCTGCAGGACCAAACATCGTGGCGTTGCGTTTGGTCATTCCGCGACTGCCGTGGCAGGCGAGGTCGTGGCTGCCCAGATACGCCTCAACTTCCGTCACCGGCAACCGCACCACGCCCGAGGCCGTGCGGGCCACCAGCTGCTTGCCAAGCAGGTGCCGCGCCACCCGGTCGGCGGGTCGGTCAAAAAACGCCGCTGGCAGCACCACCCCTTCGCTACCCATGCTCCGCACCTGCCAAGGACGGCAGGAAGGGATCGTGGCCCGCAGCAGCCGGTACCCTCGCGAGTTCCTCGGCGGTGGCCAGCGCCCGCTCCTGCTCGGCCGCGAGGCCAAACAGCGAGTAGGCCACCGGCACGAGAATCAGCACGATCAGCGTGGTGGCGGCAAGGCCAAACACGATCGACGCGACCATCGGAATCAGCAGCTGCGCCTGAAAGCTCTGCTCGAGCAGCAACGGCATCAGACCGCCGATCGTGGTCACGCTCGTGAGGAACACCGGACGGAACCGCAAGCATCCCGCCTCGCGAATGGCCACGTCCACAGGCTGCCCTTCGCGGATCCGCATGTTGATGAAGTCGACCAGCACGATCGAGTCGTTGACCACCACGCCTGCAAGCGCCACCAGGCCAAACATGCTGAAGATCGTCAGCGGCATCCCCAGCAGGGCGTGGCCAAAGACCGCCCCCGCACAGCCAAACGGGATGATGCCGATGATCAAGAACGGCTGGAAGTAGCTCTTAAACTCAACCGTCAGCAACACAAACATGGCAAAAATCGCCACCACAAAGCCCACGCCCAGGCTGCCGAGCGACTCCTGTGTTTGCTCCTGCTCCCCCTCCCATCGCACCCGCAGCAGTGGGAACTCTTTGAGCAACCCCGGCATCACACGCTCCTGCAGATCACCAACCACCTGCGAGCTTGTGAGGCTCGTGGCGGTCTGATCAATGTCTGCGGAGACCGTCACGGACCGCTTCTGGTTGATGCGATTGATCTCCGAGTAGCCGCGGACGATCGAGATATCGGCCAGTTCTTTCACGGGCCGCACGAGCCCATCCGGTCCGTCGACCTGTATGTCGTCGAGGGCGGTAAAGTCCCGCCGCTCATCGCGTGGATAGCGGACCATGAGCTTCACCTCATGCCGCCCTCGCTGCAGCCGCATCACCTCTTCGCCATAGAAACTCGCTCGGATCGTGGCCGCCAGATCAGCCAGCGACACGCCCATCGCCTCCGCGTCGGGCTTGACCTTCACCTGATACTCCCACTTGCCCGGCCGAGAGTCGTCGTCGACGTCGATCACGCCGTTGTATTCACGGAGAAAATCCTTGCAGCGTTCGACCGCCGCATCGAGTTGCCTTGCTCCGTCAGGATCTGCCGGGGCGAGCAGCTTGAACTCGATCGACTTCCCCGCCGGACCAATGTTTTCGGTGCCAAACACCAGGCTCTCGCTCCCCGTAAACGTGCCCGCCAGTTCACGCCACTGGCTGATGAACTGCTCACTGGTCACATCGCGGTCGGCCGCATCGACGAGCTCCACGGTCACCGCCCCCACGTGGCTGCCGGTCGTGCGGGAGTCGTTGCCCAGGGCGCCGGGGCTTGTGATTTGCCCCACGGCGAGGTGCACCAGCCGCACGATGGAAGGCCCTTCCGGCCTCGAAACGTTCTTGGATACGTCAAACGCCGCCCGCTCAATCCGGCCTACCGCTTCCTCGGTGATCGCGGCAGGCGTGCCGTCGGGAAACACCACCTTTGCCTGGAGCCGATTGGCGTCGAGTTTCGGGAAGAGCGAGAACGGGGTAATGCCGCTCCGCACGATGGCAACCGCCACCACGAGGGCAGCCACGCCGAGCGACAGCGTGGCCAGACGGTGCGCAAGGGCCACGTTGAGCACGCGGGCGTAGACATGCTCGATGAACCACGCCATGCCCGCGTCGCAGGCAAACCGCAGACGGTTGAGCAACCAGAGCACGGGCTTCAACGGCCAGAGGATCGCACCGAGTAGCGACAGCACTGCGCTTTTTTCGTGGGCAAGATGGCCAGGCAGCACGAGACAGCTCTCGACCAGCGACACCGCCAGCGTGCAGATCACCGCAAAGGGCATCACCTCGATGAACTTCCCCATCACTCCCGACACAAACAAGAGCGGCATGAAGGTGATGATTGTGGTCGCCACGCTTGCTGACACGCTCGGCACCACTTCCGCGGTGCCGTCGATCGAGGCCTGCTCAAGGCTCTTCCCCATCCGCCGGTGGCGCTCGATGTTTTCACTCACCACGATCGCGTCGTCGACCACGATGCCAAGTGCCATCAAAAACGCAAACATCGAAAGCATGTTCAGCGTTTGATCGGTGATGAACATCAAGGCCCCAGTGGCGAGAATCGAAATCGGGATGCCCAGCGCCACCCAGAAGGCCAGCCTGATGTCGAAGAACAGGGCAAGGATCACAAACACGATCGCCAGCCCCTGCGCTCCGCTCTTCATCAGCAACTCAAGACGGTCGCGAACGTCAACCGACTGATCTGCCCAGGTGGTCATCGCGTAGCCATCGGGGAGTTTCGTCTCGTCGACGTACCGCGTGACGTCAGCCACCATCGCCAGCAAGTCTTCACTGGAAGTGCGATCGATCGCCACGACCATGCCGTCATAGCCATTGATGCGGTTGATGCTCGCCACATCGGCAAACTCATCCCGTACCACGCCGAGATCCCCGACCGTGACCACCACGCCATCGGGCAGGGTGACCACGGGCAGCTCGGCGATCTCTTCACCGACGTACTTCTTGTTTTTGCCCCGCAGCAGAATCTCGCCGGAGTCGCTGCGAATCGTGCCACCGGGGAGTTCGAGGTTTTCACGCCGGACGATGTCGGCCACCTTCCGCAACGAAAGTCCGTACTTCCGTAGCGTGTCTTCCGACATCTCTATATCAATCTGGTAGTCCTTCGCGCCCACGAGGTTGGCCGACGACACGCTTGAGAGCCCAAGCAGGTCATCTCGCACCTTCTCTGCCATCAGCCGCAGGGCGGTCTCTGACTCAATCGTGACCGGCTTGCCCGAGGTATCGATCACCCCCACGCGAATCGCTGGCTGCCGGAGCGTGATCTGCTCCACCTTGGGGTCTTCAATCAACTCTGGAAAACTGGGGATGCGGTCGACCGCCGAGCGGATCTCGGCGACGATTTTCTGCACGTCATCCACGGTCGGCTCAAGCTCAAACACGCAGAAGCCCGAACTCTCTTGGGCCACACTCGTGAGCTTCTTGATCCCCGCCACGCTGCGGCAGGCCTCCTCGACCTTTTGGCAGATGCCCTCTTCAACTTCCTCGGGCGTGGCTCCCGGGTAAGGCACCGTGACGAGCACGATCTCCAGTTCAAACTCGGGAAACACCTCTCGCCGCATCGCGTAGAAGCAAAACGCCCCCAGCAGCAGCACAGCCGCCACCAGGGTGTTCATCGCGGGCATGTTCTGGACGGTCCAGCGGATGACGCTGCGCATCGCTCAGTTCTCCTCTCGAGCAAGGCGGGGCGAGTCGGACGGGCTGGGCTGCGACAACGACGCTCCAGGAAGCGGAGCCTCCTCCACCGCCATGCCGTCGTAGGGGTTGGCCAACTGGCTTACAATCACGCGATCGCCTGGCAGAATGCCCGAATCGTCTGCCGCGTAGAGCACCGAATCGTCGGTGGCGTGCACGCGTGTGGGGCGGATGATCACCAACTCTTTGTTTCGCACGAGCCAGATATCCCCCGAAGGACGCACCGCGTCGACCGGCACGGCGACGAGTTTTCGAGCGGCCTCCACCAGCACCTCCACCTGCACAAACATGCCGCGAAGCAGCGACCTCGGTGAACCAGGAGGGAGCTGTGCGAGGGCCTGACCGTAGCGATCCAGGGCAGTCACGTCGCTCGGGTTAGAAACGAGAACACGACAAGGCAAGGTGCGGGTGCGAGCGTCGAGCCCGCCTCCCTCTTGCCGAGAGAGGGTCCCTTCCCACTGGAAGCGACGATCGTCGATCTGGAAGACCACCTTTGCCGGCACTTCGGGAAGGTCGTAGGCACCTCCACTCCGGGACGGCTGCGGCTGGCCTTCTGGCGGCGAGGCAACCGAACCCCAGACCCGAGCCACTTCGTCCATCCGCAGGCTGGTTTTCACTTCCGCAGCACTTGTGTCTTCCAGGGTGACCAGCGGCGTTCCCTTGCTGACGTATGAATCTTGCTCAACGGGATCGTTCACAATGATGCCGTCGAACGGAGCGGTGATTTGAGTGCGGGCAAGGTCCAGCCGCACTTTTTCCAACTGTGTCTCCGCCAGCAGACGCCCTTCAGCGAGCCGATTCTTCCGCTTCTCGAGCACCCGCTGCTGCCCCTTCATCTGCGTCAGCGTGTTGATCGCTGTCAGCTCGTCGCGGAGGGCACGGTCATGCTCCGACTCCGTGACCACGCGGTTGGCCTTGAGTTGCTCAAGGCGAGCGACTTCCCGCTGTGACAACTCAACCTGTCGCTGTGCGAGGCCAATCGACTCCTCGTTTTGCGCGAGTTCTTCTTCAACTTCTTCGATGTAGATTCCTGCCTGGGCCACCTCACGCAGCAACCGCTCCACCTCGAGTTCGTAGTCGCGAGGATCGATCTCCAAGAGGAGCGTTCCCTCGGTCACGAACATGCCAGCCTCGCAGGCCTCGGTCTTGAGCCGCACGCGGCCCCCCACTTCCGCCGCGAGCGAGACCTCCTTCAGCGGCACCACCACGCCATCGAGGTCGAGTTCGATCTGGCCGTCAGATTCCGTGACCACCGCCGTTCGCACCGGCAGGGCTGCCTCGGTGTCGCCGTCACTCCGCGTGGGAGGAGGCTGGCTGCCCATCACAAAAAACACCGCAGCTGCAGCGGCCAGGATGGCGAATGGTGCAATCCAGCCGAGGATGCTTCGAACCACGTTCATGCACGAGACTCCGGAGTCGTCAGAGGAGAAGCGATGCCCAGGGCAGCCAAGGCGTAATGAGTGATGTGATCGGCAAGCGGCTGTGGGGCGTGGAGAGCCTGCAGTTCTTCCGCAGGCACAAGCATGCCCACCACGTCACCTGCGGCTCGGTAGATGAACATCTGCCCGACAATGCTCATCGCGATCCTGCGAAGGTGAGCCGCGTCAAAGCGGCCGTCGGAAAGCTGATCGAGGATCGAGACCAAGAGCTGAAACTGAGGGCCAATGTAGTCCTGCACGAGGTCGCGGCACGCTTCGGTGGGCTGCAGCACCTCACGGAGCATCAACCGCGTTTGCCAGCGCGGGCGTTCGAACCCAAGCATCCGCTCAAGCACGTTGCCGACGAAGTCGCGGAGTTTGACCCGAGCGGGTGTGCCTTCAGGCCACACCGCGAGCGGCACCTGAGCGACGAGGCGTTGGTGGGCCTGCCGGACGGCCTCGTGGTAGAGCCGCTGCTTGTCGCCGAAGTAGTAGTTGACCGCCGCCACGTTCACGCCTGCGGCAAGGCAGATGTGGCGGACCGTGGTCGCCTCGAAGCCCCGCTCCGCAAACTCCTCGCCCGCCGCCGAAAGGATTCTCTCCTTCGGGTCATCGAGGGGGCTGCCTGCCTGAGCGGCCTGAGGGTGCGTGGCGACCGTGGTCACAAGAGCCTGTTTTTTCGAAGATTTTCCGGAAACGACGGTTTCAAACGCGCGTTTCAATCACTGGTATACCTCAGGAGAAACCGTGGCGGAAGGGGAGCGTTAACAGCCCGCCAGCGCGGCAGCCGTGGTCGGCAACGCCAGCCCTCTTCAGAGTCAAGCGTCAGAATCCGCCGAGGTCAGCGTCAGGCTGAGGCGAGCACCGCCTCCGCGCAGAGCCGGCCCGAGGCGAGGGCCCCGTTGATCGACGCAGTCGTCAGATGATCGCCGCAGAGAAACAGCCCGTCGCCGAGCGAGGCGTGCGGTCGCTGGGCTCGGGCCTGAGGGCGCTCGTCGGGCAAAGACTTCGGCACATCGATGGTGGTGAGATGACGCCAGTCGAGAGCCTGGCCACCAAACCACTGCGATGCCTGCTGGCGGATCGCCTCTTCCACACCACCGTCGCCGTGCCAGTCGGATCGCACCGACACGGTCACCAGCGACTCGCCTCGGGGCGCGTAGCCGGCGGCCACATCCGAGGGCACGGTGAGATTGTCGATGGGGCCGGCAGGCCCACGGGCATCGCGGGGATCGGCCACGACCAGCAAACGCGGCCCGGCCAGAGGCGAACGGTTGGCCGCAAACGCCACCAGTTTGGTGCCCTTCCAGGTGCGCGATGCGGCAGCACTGTCGATCCGACCAGGCAGGAGCGACACCGCGGCATCAAACGTCGTCGCCACCACGATCGACCGTGCCGTGAGCGTCCGGCCGTTCGCGAGCCGCACGGTTCCCGGCTCCACTGCCACGGCCGGCGTTTCCAGGTGCACGGCTCCAGCGGGCAGACCTTCGGCAAGCTGCTGAGGGATCGCGGCCATCCCCCCGGCCGGCAGGCAGCCTGAACCAAGGGCAAACATCGCAAACGTGAACTCAAAGATCCGCGAGGAGGTGGCCAACTCCCGCTCCAAGAACACGCCACCGAAGAAGGGCTCAAAGAAGCGACGGATCACCTCGCGCGAAAACCCGCGGCGAAGCAGTTCATCCCGCGTCGATACGTCCGTATCGCCTCTTCTCTGATCACCCAGGTCGTCGGCCCGCAAGCGTGCGAGCACCTGCGAACGCAGCTGGGCGATCTTCAATCCATCCGAAACGCTGACGACCCCCTGAAACAACCCACCAATTGCTTCGGCAGGGCGTCGCCACGGATCGGCAATCCGCATCAACCGAGAACCTTCAGCGATGATCGCCCCCGCGGCAAACCGGCCCAAGTCGAGGCGTTTGTGGTCGAGTTGCCGACGGCCTTCGGGGTAGGCGTCGAGATACACCTGAAAACCACGGTCGACCCGAAAGCCTTCCACGTCATCGGTGGACACCCGCCCCCCCACCCGGGAAGAGGCTTCCACCACGGCCACGCGGCGGCCGGCGTGGTGCAGAGTGCGGGCACAGGCAAGCCCCGCAAGCCCGGCACCCACGATCACACAGTCATGACCCAATTCACTGCTCACTCGTTTGCCTCACGTGCCTGACCGCTCGTTCCTGGTGAGCCACCGCGCCGCCGCCGCACCGCTCGTCGCCGCCGCCTCTACCCGCTGCCCCGCAAACGCATCTCCCGCGAGCACGATGGATGGAGTGCGATGCACCACCGCGAGCGGCGATTCAAACATCGACACCGGCCGAGCAAACTTCCAGCGATGCAGCGATTGCTCCACCACCCCTGACGCCCCACCGTCGATCCACCGCTCCGCGGCCGCGAGCAACGCCACGGCGACCGCGGCAGGATCCCCGTCAAAGTGCTCGCGGCTGAACTGTGACGAGGCATGGATCGTGATCGCGGGCAGCGGCGAGATCCCCTTCTGCTGGTTGTCGGCGATCCAGGCAATCGGGCCCGCCTCAAGCGAGAGCCCACCTGGCGGCGGCACCTTCGAGGGAGAGGCCAACACCGCCATCAGGGCAAAGCAGGGCTCGTAGTCGATTTTTCCCAACGTCGCACGCTCACCAGCGTCGAGCGGCACACCGCCCGCATCGAGCAGGTCGAGTGTCTGCGGCACTGGCGGGGTGAGCACGCACGCCTGGGCCTCGATCGTAGCCCCGTCCTCAAACCGCAGCAGCACGCGATCACCTTCGACCGCGACCGCCTCCACGCGCGATGCCGTCCGCATGTCGAGCCCAACCGCCATCCGCTTGGCGATCGCCGTCATCCCGGGCTTGCCGCACCACCGTGGATGCCCTTCCCCAGGCAGCTCCATGGCGCCGGAGGCATCGAGGACCGGAAACCCATGGCTCCAGACCACAGCCTCGCCCGCCTCACTGGCCTCGGCCACGACGTTGCCAAAGCCACGACTCCGCACCGAAAAATACTGGGCGCCATGATCAAAGACCGCGGTGCCAATCCGACGAGTGGCCATGCGGCCGCCGATCCCTCGCCCTTTGTCCACCACGACCACGCGGCGCCCGGCTTCCACGAGCGCCCTCGCCGCCGACAGCCCTGCCATCCCGGCACCGACCACCGCCACATCAAACAACTCGCGTGCAGCCATCGCTTCAGGTCCTTTCTGGCACGAGCATGCCGAGGAGGTCGCTCGTGCACGGCATTTTCACCGACGCAAACAGTTCGCCAGCCTCACAGCCGGCGAGCATGCCGGTGTGGTGGGCAATCGTGCGGACCCGATCAAAGACGTGGGCTTTCTCCGCAGGAAACTGCGAGGCGTAGCAGCGGATCGACGCCATTTTCTGTTCGAGATGCGACGTGATGTCGACCACCAGCGGCCAGGAGCCGTGGGGCACGTCCGTGACGCCCGTCGGCAAGAAATAACTCGCGAGCGCCGGCACCGTGTGCACCGGCAGTTGATCAAACACGTCGTCCCACTTTGTCAGGCGGGAGTAGAAGACCGCCGCCTCCGTGATCGCGACGGCCTGGGCGTGGTCGGGGGAGGCCATCGGCGTTTTTTCAGCGAGCCCCAACACGAGCTGAGGCCGAAACCGGCGAAAGACTTTGGCCAGGGCCACCCGCACTTCGAAGCCATCGAAGAGCTGGCGGTTGGGAAAGTTGAGTGTGATGCGTTCCACAACGCCCAGAGCCTTCGCAGCGGCCGCAGCCTCCTGCAGCCGCTCTTCACGCCCGCTTGAGCGTGGAGTGGGTTCTCCATCGGTGAGATCGACGATGCCCACGCGGCGGCCTGCAGCCGCGAGCAGGGCGAGCGTGCCGCCGCAGCCAATCTCCACATCGTCGGGGTGGGCGCCGACGGCGATCACGTCGAGCGGAGGATCAGCAGACATGGGAGCTTGAACGCCGCTTGGTGGCAGCGATCAGGAAGGTGGGGTTGAGAGACTCAAAGCGAATGCGGTCCATCTGTTCGATGCCACGGGCGATCGTCACCAGCCAGTAGGCCGCATCGTCGGAGCGGGCACGCAACAACGAGTGCACGGCTGCGAGGTTCTCGATGCTGTTCACCGCTGAGACGAGCCGTCCGCCTCCTTTGAGTTTCTCCCAGGCCTGCTCCACGAGGCTCGCCACATCGCGCCCGCTGCCGCCGACAAACACGGCGTCGGGCCCAGGCAACCCACGCCACGCTTCCGGCGCCCGGCCGAGCACGGCGGTGAGATTCGTGACCGAAAACCGCTCCGCGTTGGTTTCGATCAGCCGGTGATCATCGGGATCCATTTCAATCGCATACACCCGCCCACTGCGAGCAATCCGCGCCGCCTCCAGCGACACCGACCCGCTCCCGGCACCGACGTCCCAAACGATGCTCGTTTCCCGGAGCCCCAGTTCCGCAAGCGCCATCGCCCGCACCTCAGAAGGCGTGAGCAGGCCCCGCTTGGGACGCGACTGCAGGAAGCATTCATCGGGGTTGCCGAAGAGACGCTGTCCAACCTCGCCCGGCTGGTCCGTCGCGCGGCTTTGCCGCACGAGAACCATCACATTGAGCGGCCCGAAGGAATCGCGGGCGATTTCAGCCAGAGTGCCCTGCGTGACGCGTTCATCGGGCGAACCGAGGTTTTCACAGACGTAGGCGTGAAACGAATCGAGCCCCTCTTCGAGGAGCGTTTTGGCCACGAGCGACGGTGTCCAGTGATCGCTCGTGAACAAGCCAACCGTATCGGCTTGCCGAATGCGATCGATCACACGCTCAATCGACTGACCGGTCAGGTTTGCGAGGTAGGCGTCTTCCCAACTCTCCTTCACCCGCGCGAAAGCCAGTTGCATGCTGCTCACGTGGGGAATCACATCGAAGCGATCCTTCCCCAACTTGGAACAGACAAACCTCGCCATGCCGTAGAAGAGCGGGTCCCCGGACGCAAGCACCACAGTGGGGCGGCCAGCGGCCTGCTCCACGCGCTCCACAAGGTCTTCGAGGTTGGTGGCGACGACCAGCCGAGATCCAAGCGACGCCGGCAGCAGATCCCGGCAGGCTTCTGGCCCCAGCAAGACCTCGGCCGCTTCCACGAGCCGCCGGGCCTGGCCGGTCATGCCCTCGATCCCGTCGTCACCAATACCGACGATCGACACCCGCTCAGCAGCCACGTGCTCTCCTTCTTGCGGTCAGTCGCAGCGACAGCGGAGCCATGCCGACCGATCACGGCAGGGAATCCTGATGCACCAACCAAACAGCGAACTTAGGCCTGGAACGAACTTCCGCAGCCGCAGCTCTTCTTTGCGTTGGGGTTGTTGAAGGTGAAGCCGCGCTTGTCGATACCCTCATGGAAATCGAGCGTGGTGCCGTCGAGGAAAAGGTCGCTCTTCTTGTCGACGACGACCTTCACCCCATGCTGCTCCTCGAGGGAGTCGGCCTTGGGGTCCCAGGCGGTGTCAAAGCCCAGCGAATACGAGAACCCGCTGCAGCCGCCCCCCTGAACGCCCACGCGAAGCACGGTCTCATCAGCGAGCTTCTGATCGGCAATGATCTTCTTGACTTCCGAGGCAGCCTTTTCCGACAGCGTGATGGCCATGTTGTGGCAACTCCAAACAGTGAGCGATGCAACCGAAACTGGCGTCGACGCGTTTCCGACGCTGTTTGAAAGTGTATCCCGATCACGGAAACCGGCAAAGATCGAGCCCTCAGCCCCGCAGTTGGGCAACCGCGGCGGCGATCAGGTCCACCGCGCGATCGACCTCATCGATCGTCGTAAACCGAGAGAGACCGAAGCGGAGGCTTGCCCGGGCCTGGTCTTCGTCGAGCCCCAGCGCCCGCAGCACGTGGCTCGGCCGCGGACTTGCCGACGAGCAGGCACTTCCGCTCGACACGGCAAGTTCGCCGTCGCCGAGGGTCGCGAGGAGGGTTTGGCCGTCGACGCCGCCAATCCGCACGTTGAGGTTTCCGGGGAGGCGGAGCCCGCGAGCGGCGAGCGCTGGGCCGTTCAGGTGCACGTCAGGCACACGCTCTGAGAGCCGGCCCCAGAGGCGGTCACGCAACTGCCGCATCGCCTCGGCGTCTGCTTCCATCTCCGCGGTGGCGAGGGCAGCCGCCACGCCCATCCCGACGATCCCCGGCACATTCAGTGTGCCACTGCGAAGCGACCGCTCTTGGCCTCCGCCAAACACCCTCGGAGCGAGCCGTGCCACGCGCTCGCGGCGGCGCACGAACAACGCCCCCACCCCCTTGGGACCGTGAAACTTGTGCGCCGACAGGCTCACCAAATCGGCCCCGAGCGCATCGACCTTGAAGGGCATTTTGCCGAATGCCTGAGCAGCATCGAGGTGCAGCACCGCTCCGCAGCCGTGCGCGATCGCAGCCACCTCGGCCGCAGGCTGGATCGTGCCCACCTCGTTGTTGGCCAGCAGCAGGCTCACCAGAAACGTGCCCTCGACACAGGCCTGCTGGAGGGAGGCGAGGTCGATCCGCCCCGCCGCATCGGTTGCCTGCGAAGCCACACTGAGCAACTGCACGTCGTAGCCGCGCGACGCGAGATGTTCGAGCGGATCGAGGACTGCAGGGTGCTCGGTCTGCCAGCTGACAAGCCGGCCCCGCTCCCGCCCCGGACGCGCGGCTGACCCAAGGATCGCGAGATTCGCGCTCTCGGTGGCTCCGCTGGTGAAGATGATCTCGCGGTGCGTCGCCCCCACGGCCGCCGCCACCTGCGCCCTCGCCTCCTCCACTGCGTCATGCGCTTCGCGCCCAAACGCATGCGTCAGGCTTCCGGCATTTCCGTAGTGCTCACCCAACCACGGCAGCATCGCCTCGAGCACGCGAGGATCGAGCCGAGTCGTCGCGTGATTGTCGAGGTAAATCGCCATGAGACCTAAGGCTTAGCTCGCCGAGAGCAGTTCCACATCGAAGACCAGCGTGTCGCCCGGTTGAATCACCGAGCCCGGCGGAGTGTCGCCGTAGGCCAAGTTCGCAGGGATGATCAGCGTCCGCCGTCCACCCACTCGCATGCCTGCCACGCCTTCATCCCAGCCAGCGATCACCTGACCGGTGCCGAGCGTAAAGGTAAACGGTGTGCCGCGAGTTCGCGAGCTGTCGAACAGTTCGCCATTCTGCCGGCTACCGACGTAGTGCACCGTCACTGTTTGGCCCGCCGCGGCAGGCGCTCCGGCCCCCACCAAGAGGTCTCGATACTGCAGGCCGGAGGCCGTGGTGATCAGCGGGATCGCCTGCGGGCCGTAGGAAGCAGAGCCAGTGAGATGAGCTTGCGCCCCACGCTCAAGGGGACCCCGCAACACGGTCACCACCTCCGTGAGGTTGCCGGCTGGATCGAACACACGCGTGCCCACCGTCCCCCCGGCACCCTGGAAACTGAAGATCTCGTCGATCCGGCCATCGCCGTTGATATCAACGCCTGTCGAGAAGACTGGCGAACTGCCAGCGATGTCCGCAAACGCCGCGTACCGCTGCAGCAGTTGAGCGGATGCCAGATCCGTGCGGCCCGAGTACACCGCGGTAATCGAACCGGAGTCGGATCCGCCCGCGATCACCAGATCCTCGAGGCCATCGCTGTCGTAGCGACCAGCCGAGATCGTGGCTCCGCCTGTTGTGCCAAGCGGCTCACCGGTCAACTCACGGATCACCGTCGGTGCGCCCGACACATCGAACACCCTCGCGGGCTTTACCACGCCAGGCCCACTTGTCACTGCGACCTCACGTCGACCGTCAGCCGACAGGGCATCGATAGTCGCGCCGTTTGAGAAAGTGCCCACGTCCGCGGCGGCGACAGTCACGCCGTTGACGTGTGACGGGCCGTAGGGATCAAACACGCGGTAAGGAGTTGCTTCCCATCCAGATGCGCCAGCCAACCCACGGAACACCTGCACCCGGCCACTTCCACGCGACTGCCCAGTGATCAACTCGCCGATGCCGTCGCCGTCGATGTCGTCGGTGGCGATACTCACCCCGGCCAGGAATGAGGTGCCGTAGGGCTGCATCCGAAGTTCGGGGCGTTCGGCACCAAAAAGATCGAACACCCGCACTTCGCCGATGCGTCCGAGCCCAGAGGCAGCGATCACTTCTGGCACACCATCGCCGTCGACGTCCGTCATCGCGGTGCGAACACCACCGCGGAACCCAGGTTCGAACGCGAGGAACTGCGAGACAATGCTTCCAGTCTGCGCGTCGAGGATCGTGACCGTTGGCGCACTCTCGCAGTCGATGTCGGTGCCGACAGCAATTAAAGGCCGGTAGTTGGTGTCGCTCGCAACGTTGTCGAAGAGGTTGTATTCGACGTTGTCATCAGACGCAGTCACGTCCACCGTCACAGTTTGGAAGTCGACTGCCTCAGCATCCATCGGACCGCGAAGCGTGTAGATCACGGCCCCGCCGGGCAGCAGGGTGACCGTGGTATCGATGCCGTCTGCTCCAACACTCGATCCGGCGGACTCGCCCAAAGAACCGGGCGAGTAACTGGCGGTCCATGTGGCCGTTGGCACGCCTTGTGGGAGCGTCGCCACAATGCGTGCGTTCACCGCTGCGCCTGGCCCCCGATTCGTCACGATCACGGTGTACACCGCATCGCTCCCGGCCAGATAGGCCTCACGGCCGTCGGTAATGGTGGCCTGCAGGTCGACCTCATTCTCCACGGCCGTGCTGTCGGACGCGAGGTTGTTGTCGAGGTTTGGGTCGTCGAAGCCCGCGGGCGGCGTGATCGTCGCGGTATTTCGCACAGCCCCGGTCGCAAACGCGGCAATGCTCGCGGTGATCGTAAAGGTGGCAGTTCCTCCCGCACGCAGCGTGATCTCGTTGGCATCGATCGATCCGGTGCCACTCGCAGGTCCGCTGGATCCGGCCGAGTACACCGCCGTCCACAGCGCGGAGACGATGTCGGAGGAGAGTTCGTCGGTGAACGTCGCGCCCACCGCATCACTTGGGCCCGTGTTGGCAAGCGTGATCGTGTAGGTCACGCGGTCACCGCCCGCCACGATATCCAAGCCGTCCGTCTTGGTGATCGAAAGATCACCGGTCGGGGTCAGCGCGGTCGTGTCGGTGGCTGAGTTGTTGCTCGGATCGCTGTCGGGGAACTCCGAGTCGACTGCAACGGTGACCGTGTTGCTCAGCGTGCCCGTGGCATCCGGAGCAATGGTGCCCGTGAGAATGAAGGTCGCCGTACCACCGGCCAACAGATCGATGTCCTCGACGATACCCACCAAGTTTCCAGTCGCACTCGCCGGCCCGCTCGATCCCGCGGAGTAGGTCGCCGTCCAGCTGACGTCGGTGATGTCGGCCGGGGTGAGATCTTGAATCGTGGCACCCACCACGTCCCGCTGGCCCACGTTGCGGACCACGATCGTGTACTCAATCGCCGTCCCCGGAATCGCCGTGGTCTGGTTGTCGGTCTTGGTGACAACCAGATCGGGATAGACCGCAAGATCGTCGATTTCACTGTCGGTGTTGTCGGTGGGATCTTCATCTTCGCCATTCGTGCCATCGTCGGCGATGCTCGCCACATTCTCGATCGTGGCCTGCGTCGCGTTGAAGGTTGCGTCGGCGAGAAGCACGAGCTCCACCGAACCGTCCTGCCCAGCTGCGACGGACCCTAAGGAGTACGTCAGCGTGCTGCCATCGAGTGACCAGCCTGGATTCGCTGCCGACTCGAAGTTCATGCCATCGGGCAGGGTGTCGGTCAGTTCGACACCGGTCGCACCTTGCGTGCCTCGGTTCGCGTACACAAACACATAGGTCACCGACTCGCCCGCATGAATTTCTGTCACGCTGCTGTCTTTCGTGACCACGAGGTTGGGAGCCGCCTTGAGCACGTCCGTCTCGTCGTCCGTGTTGTTGGTCGGATCTTCGTCGGCACCGTTCGTACCGTCGTCAGCGATCGACGCCGTGTTGAAGACATCATCCTGGCCAGCCGCGAACGAGGCGTCCGCCACCAGCACGAGGTTGACCGAGCCGGTGCCGCCAACAGCCAACGCCCCAACCGAGAACGTCAGCGTGCTGCCAGACTGCGACCAGCCTGCGTTGTCGGCAGCGTTGAACGTCATCCCAACCGGCAGCGTGTCGGTGATCGCAACGCCCGTCGCGCCCTGCGTGCCGGTGTTCGCGTAATCCAGCACATACGTCACCGAGTCGCCCGCGCTGATCTCCGTCACACTGCTCGACTTTGTGATCGAAAGATCTGGCGCGGCGAGAAGCGTGTTGGTGTCACTCGCCGAGTTGTCTGAAGTGTCAGACTCCGTTACTCCAGCCGGTGCGGTAACGGTGGCCGTATTGGTGATGACGTCTTGTCCAGCAGGGAACGCGGCGGCGACAGCGACGGTCAACACAAACGATTCCACACCGCTGACCCCAACCGTTCCGGTAGTGAAGGTCACCGTGTTGGTGCCAACGTTATACGTGGCACCATTGGTCGCCGACACAAACGCCACGCCCGCCGGCAACACATCGGACACCACCGCACCAGACACCACACTCGGACCATCATTTATCACCGTGATGGTGTAGTCCGTCGTGCCTCCCGCCGAAAAAGACGTAACGCCATCATCTTTTGTCACCCTCAGATTCACTGTTGGGACGAGGGTCGTGGTATCCGTCGATGAATTGTTGCTCAGATCGCCATCCGTGAAACCCGATGGCGCTGTCACGGTAGCCGTGTTGGTCAGCGTGCCAACCGCCGAAGCCGAAATCATCCCACTGACCGTGAACGTCGCCGTCCCGCCAGACAGCAGATCGATGACCTCCGCCACAAGAGACCCCGAACCGCTCGCCGCGCCAGTCGAGCCCGCGGAATACACCGCCGTCCACGTGACCCCAGTGATCTCAACAGGCACCACGTCATCGACGGTGGCACCCACCGCGTCAGCCGGCCCCGAGTTGCTCACCACAATCGTGTAGGTGATCGAAGTCCCTGGAATGTCCGTCAACTGCCCGTCGGTCTTCGTGATCGAGAGGTCCGCAGTCGTCGCCACCGCATCGCCAATCGTGACCGTCACGACGGCGGTATCAGACTCACCTTCCGAGTTCGTGAGCGTGTATGGGAACGTGGTCACCCCCGTAAAGCCGTTGGACGGGGTAAAAACAAAGTAGTCATCCGTTGGATCGAGCGGCGTTCCGTTGTCATCCAAGCTGACAGAACAGTCGGTGCTTACGGGCTGCGAGAACGTGATGGTCCTCAGCCGGGCAAACGTATCATTGTCGAGCATCCCGATGTTCAGCGGCGTGTCGACTGGTGTCGTCCGCGAATCGTCGACCGCATCCGGCGGAGCGAGATAGATCGCCGCATCAAGCACGGTCGTCGTGCCCGGAAGCACAACAAACAGAGACGACGTGCCGAGCGTTGGATCGACGTCACTGTCGACCGAGCCGTCCGCGCCTTGATTCATGGGCGAGATGCCATAGCCGCTGGCCGGCACAACCCTGACCGAGTACCCCGCCCCAAGCGATGGCGGCAGCATCTCAAACAGATAACTGCCGTCGGTACCCGTGACGGTGGTCGCAACGACTGCGCCTGTATCGTCGAGCAACTCGACCGTCACCCCTTGCGACCCGGGTTCACCTTCGTAGAGCCCGTCCACATCGGCGTCGTTCCACACTCTTCCCTGGATCACCGCCGCTGCCACAAACCCAGCATCGACTACCTGACTACCGCCGGCGGGAAGCGTGAAGGCCAATGACTCGTTGGTGAAAGGATTGATGTCGCTATCGACGAGGTCGTCTGCGCCTTGATCGACGTTCGTGATCGCGAGCGCCGGATCACTCGGCACGATTTTCACAAAGTATTCACCAGGCGCAAGGCCTTCGAAGGAATACTCGCCTGCATTGGGCCCCGTGGCGACCGTCTCAAAGGTAGCCACCCGCGACGGCTCGCCATTGACCACCTGGAAGAGCTGCACCGAAGCGACTGTGGCGACCTCCGTCGCATCCTGAACCCCGTCACCATCGGTATCGATCCACGCATACCCTGCCACCGTTGCGGGGGCGAAGCTTAGGCCCGCGTCAAGATTCTCAAGCATCGGAGTCGCACTTGTGAGCGCGAACGATGCGGTTCGGCCGGTTGTCGCATTGGCATCGCTGTCATTCAGTTCATTACTACCAGGTGCGTTTTGACGGACAAAAACCGTATCCGCGGGATTCACAAATCGGACGACGTAAGTCGTATCCAAGGTGAGACCATCGGCCTCACTAAAGAGGTAGGAACCGTTTTCGTCCGTGACAGTCGTGGCAACGATTGCATCGGTGTTGGCGTCACGCAGTTCCACCAGAAGACCAAGCACACCCGGCTCGCTACTGTCGCGCCGATTATTCGCGTTCACGTCGCGAAATACCCGCCCGGTCACGCCCACGCTTCCGGTGATCTGCAGCGTTTTAAACACGACACCGGAGTCGGCGTTGTAATGGAAACTCGACCCTGAGTAGTCGTAGATCACACCGGTGAGCTCAACTGCCCCAACCGGAGCGGCAGGCCGGACACGGACCTGATAGGTCGTCTCCATCACCGTTCCACCTGCCTTCTGATTGTCGGTGGCCGTGTTGTAGAGCGGATCGAGATTCAAAACACCGGGGTTTGAGTTCCAGCCAGCCGCATCCAGATACACGCCACTGACGGGTGACGTGAGCCGCGTTGTTGAGTCGGTTGAAAACGATGTTTCCACGGTTTGCGCGGTCGTGGACAGAATCTCAAAAACATCGGTCGGAATGGTCAGCGCGTTGGTCGTTTGCTCATAGCCTCCCGGGGCTGACGCAGACCGGTGCACGATCGTCAGAACATCGCCTGGCTGTGCCGATGTCACGGGAACGCCCGCGCGGAGCGTCAAAATCTCAGATGTCGAGTTCCGATTCTGAGAAACAAGCTGCTCGATATAGAGTTGGTGTGTGTCATCGAGTGAATCGCTGATCACGCCGTCGCTGGCGGTGATGTCGTAGCGCCGTGCGGTCGTAAAGGCGTCGCTGGTGCGGTCGATACGGACGCTGAAATACGCATCGACGAAGTCACCCGGAGCGATGGTGAAGCTCGAGTCGAGCGTCGTGGGCCCCACCACGTTGATGTAGTCGCTGGCGATGCCGGCCCACTGGTCGTCGGCATTCAAGCGCACCGTGTCGCCAAGATCAAGCGTCGCCTGGACACCCGAAATTGACTGATCCCCAGTGTTGGTGATGCGAGCCCCCACAAGAAACATGTCGGGGCCGGAGGTCACGGGCTTGTTCGAATCAAGCCCGACGATGTCCCACGTGAGGGGTGTGACATCGAGCACGGCTGCAAGCGCCAGCCGCTTCTCAAGAGGCTCAAGATTCCGAAGTGCCGACCGTCGTTTTTGGGACCGCAACCGCTTCTTCAGCTTGTTCGACATCTCAATGCTTCGCCTAGACAAGTGCTCAACTCGAACGGACGATCTCCACCCTCCCCAACGCGACATCGGCGCGCGGTTTTCCCGCCGTACGCACCGAAGTCGCACTTCGTTCGGAGAGGATCCGCGCAGCATGCCTCGAGGGAGAAATCAACTTTGGAAATTTTCCCGTCTAGACACTCTGGTTGAAGACTGCGGACGGGGCAAGAAATTGCGACGAAAGCAGCCAGAAAAGGCAGAAAAAGCCTCATTTGTGGCCGTTACAACTTGCGCCATCGTCACCCCCGGCAGTCAAGGGGAGGTCACCCCATGCCGCCGGCAGCGAGGGCGTCGAGGGCAATCTGCGACCAGGTCTCGAACCGCTCCCGGTCTGCCTGCAGCTCGGCAAGGGAATGGAAGCCGCCGTCGACGAGATCGGCCTCGCGTGAGGCGACCTCAGCAAACTCCAGGTCGAGCACGTGCACGATGCCGAGGTGCACGCTGCCGACCGGTGTCGCGTCGTCGTTGATCAGGCCCACGCAGCTGCTGCGATAGCCACCGACAATCGCCACTTCTTCGTCGAGTTCACGGCGCATCCCCGACTCGTACGAACGGTCGTCGCCATGCTCGCCGTCAATGCTGGAGATGTGGCCGCCAATCCCAAGCGACCGCTTCGCCCGCAGCCGAGCCTCCTGCTGGCCACCGCCTCGGGTGTAGGCGAAGTAGCGGGCAACACCATCCACATCGTGCCACCGAAGCACGCAGTAGGGGATCAGCTGTTTAAAGGAAGGATCTTCCTCGACCACCGCTCGGGTTCGCCAGGAGGTGTTCGCCGGATCAAGCAGCGACGGCAAGTAGCGGCTCACATCACTGCAAAACCCCTGAAACATGCCGACCGTCTCCAGCACCGCTCGCGGCACCACAAGCACCTCTTCAGCAAGCCCCTCTCCCATCGCATCTCTCCCGCGTCTGTTCACCCACCCGGTTGGCAGCTCCAACGCCAACCACCTTAGCAGATGATGGCGTTTCTACCGGAAGCTAGAGAATCAGCATCGCATCGCCGTAACTCAGCAGCCGGTAGCCCCGCTCGATCGCCTCGGCATACGCGGCCAACACCCGCTCACGTCCGGCGAAGGTGCTGACAAGCACCATCAGGGTTGTCCGCGGCATGTGGAAGTTCGTCAACACGCAGTCGACAACGCGGAACGAAAAGCCGGGGCGAATGAAGAGATCGGTCGGCCCCGCAAAGGGCGCGAGCGTGCCACCGAGCGCCGCCGACTCGAGCGTCCGCACGGTCGTGGTTCCCACCGCCAGCACCCGTCGGCCGGCCGATTTTGCGTGCGTGATCGCCGCCACGGTCTCCGGTGGGCAGGTGCACCATTCGGTGTGCATGGGATGCTCGCCGATCCACTCCGTGCTGATCGGGCGAAACGTGTCGAGGCCCACGTGCAACGTTACGCGGGCTTGCTGCATCCCGCGGGCTTCCCAAGCGGCCAGCAAGTTCGAGGTGAAGTGCAGGCCTGCGGTGGGAGCCGCCGCCGAACCGGCCGTCGCAGCGAACACTGTTTGATAACGCTCGAGGTCGCCAACCTGCTCCACGCCCCCACGGATGTAGCCCGGCAAGGGCACACGCCCCACCCGCTCGAGCACCTGATCGGTCTCCTCTGATGGCGCATCGAGGACCGCCAGCCAACCGCCCCCTTCGGCACGCTCCAGCATCACGAGCTCGTCTGCGTCGCGCCCTTCACGGTCCACCAGCACGATCCGCTCGCCGGGCACCACGCGCCCGCGGGTTTTGGCAAGGAGCTTCCACGCCTTGCCGTCGGTGGCGAGCACGAGCCCCTCCCAACGTCCACCGGTCTGCTTGCGGCGGCCTACCAGCCGAGCGGGTCGTACACGGGTGTCGTTGCTCACCAGCAGGTCGCCTGCCTGGAAATACTCCGGCAGGTCCGCGACATGGCGGTGCTCGAGGCGGCCTGTCTCGCGATGCAGCACCAGCATGCGGGCCGCGTCACGCGTGGCCAGCGGCTCCTGAGCAATCGAAGCGGGCGGCAGCTCGTAGTCGTAGGCTGACGCCTCTTCGGCACCGCTCATGGCAGGACCAGTTGCGTGCCGGGCACGAGTGGCCCCGGGCTGCGGCCGAGCGCCTCGCGATTGGCTTCGTAGAGTTCTCGCCACCGCGACGATGCTCCAAGCTGTTCCCGGGCAATCGAAATCAGGGTGTCCCCTGGCCGGACGACCACCGTGTTGCCTACCGGCATCACCGCCGCGGTCTCCATCACAGGATTTGGAGCCGGCACCGCGGCCAGATCGCCCGGCACCAGTTCGGCATGCGCCGTCGTCAGCGCAGTCAGTGGCGGCACCTCAAGGCGGGTGCCCGGGGCGAGCGTCACGCGTGGGTCGAGGCTGCGGTTCCATGCGAAGAGGGGCTTGTAATAGCGGCCGTCGCCATAGGCCCGCTCGGCAATGTCCCACCACGTGTCGGCGGCCGTGACCACATACCCACCCGACACGATCGGCATGGCATCCGCAGGGGGCACAAACGCCGCGGGCTCGTCCGGCTCCACAGCAGCGAAGCGCGGAGTCTCGTAGAAATCGCCCTCGCCCTCGCCCCCATCCTCACTCTCAAAGGCAACAGCGGCCACGCCTCCGTCGGCGATCAGCATGTCGCCTTGGTCGAACCCAGCATCAGCGTCGTCGGGAGCCATCGCAGCGTCTGCGTCGTCAAAGCCGGCGCCCGCTTCGGCGAGCGGCTCGGCGTCGTCGCGAAACCCAAAACGAGAACCTGCGTCTGCAAACGCAGGCGGCGCAAGGTCGTCCCCGGCTGGCTCCCCGTCGCTCACATGCCCTGGGTCGCCAGGCAGAGGATCGGTGGCCGAAAACATCGATCGCCCCAGCCGTTCAAACGAAGGGGGCTCAACGATCGGCCCGTCTTCGAGATCACGAGCCGGCAAGTGCACATCGGGCCCCGTTCCGGTCGGTGGTCTCGGGACGAAGAGTTTCGACCCAAGCACGCCCACAAATCCGGAGCTCAGGGTTCCGAGGAGGGTCAATAGTATTTTGGTTTCGCGTCCGAGCATCATGGCGCGGAAGTGTGAGCGACCGCCGCCAGTTCGGCAACGGCAGTTCCACAAACCGTCGGTCAGCCAAGTTTCTCTGCAACCCGCAGTTTCGCAGAACGGCTCCGCGAGTTGACTGCCAACTCTTCCTCGCCCGCGGTGATGGGTGTGCGGGTGAGCGAATGCCACTGCTGGCTGTTGCGAAATGCCTCTTTGACCAAGCGGTCCTCGAGCGAATGGAAGGAGATCACCGCCAACCTTCCACCGGCCTTGAGACGCCCCGGCACCCGCTCCAAAGCGAGTTTGAGGCTCTTGAGTTCTTCATTGACCGCAATTCGCAGGGCCTGAAAGGTGCGGGTCGCCGGGTGGATCCGTTGCGGCGTCTTCGGCCTGGGCACGGCAGACGCCACCAACCGCGCGAAGTCGTTGGCCAGGTGAATGGGCTCACGCTCTCGCACCTGGGCAATGCGACGGGCGATCCGGCGGCTGAACCGCTCCTCGCCAAACTCATAGATCAAGTCGGCGAGCGTCTCGGTCTTGAGGCGGTTGACGAGACGAAAGGCAGGCTCACCCTCGCTCACG
Source organism: Planctomycetota bacterium (assembly GCA_029978905.1). Classification (GTDB taxonomy): domain Bacteria; phylum Planctomycetota; class Planctomycetia; order Pirellulales; family UBA1268; genus M30B53. The sequence goes on along the minus strand of JAPOIM010000041.1, from coordinate 985 downwards.
TCGAATCGCAAATCGAGAGGGCCGTCAGACTCAAAGGAGAACCCACGTTCTCGATCCGCCAACTGATCGCTGGAGAGCCCAATGTCGAGCAGCACGGCGTCGACCTTTTCCACGCCAACCGCGTCGAGCACCTCGGGAATGTCGCAAAAGTTCGCCTGTGCAAACCGCACCGGCAAGCCTTTCAGGGCCTCACACGCGCGGTCGATCGCAGCCGCATCGCGATCAATGGCGATCACGAGGCCCTCAGGCCCCACGGCCTCCGCGAGCATGCGGGTGTGGCCACCGCCGCCAAGCGTGCCGTCGACGACCGTCGCGCCGGGCTGCGGCGCAAGAAACCCGATCGTTTCCTTGGGCAGCACACTCGTATGGCAGGTCTTCTGATCCATTCCGCTCACCTCGTCAGCCTCGCATCGTCACCACCGACAGTGTACGTCGTGACGACACACGCGGGCCGAACCACACCAACGCATAGCGGCCCCGAAAAACCAGCAGGTTCTTCGGGGCCGCGCACGTTTTGAGTCTGCGGTGGCATCGCCACCGCTGGCGAAGAGCTCGCGACTACTTCACACCAAACTTGTAGGCGGGGTTCTTCGGATCGAAGTCGATGTCGCCGAAGCCCTGATTTACCTGCACGTTCATGTAGGTGTATTCCTCCATGAGCACAGGCTGGCCACCCACTTCTTGCGGCCAGTCGTAGGCCTCATAGCGGACCGGGATTGTCAGCTCGTCATCGATGAAGACACGAGCGAGATGGAATCGGAAGTTGCGACGAGGCACGGGATGGGTCACCTGAATGCAGGTACACACCCGGCCGTTCACCTTCGCACCAGGGAAGAAGTTGACCTCGCACTCGCCAAACTGCTTGTCGTGCTCAGCCACTTCCACAAGGCGGCGGGTGAGGTTCTCCACACCCAGCTCGGTGATCGGGTACCGCTGCCCCTGCATCGCGAGCATGCTCGAAGGCTTGAGCGACACCATGCCAACC